>CAZBJJ010000001.1:0-23394 GCA_964492245.1 uncultured Spirochaetales bacterium
ATATGAGTAAGACTGTTTTAGTGCGAAAAGCATCGGGCGAATTGGAGGCCTATGATCCAAATAAACTGGCGATCTCTTTGCGCTCTGCTGGAGCAGATGAGGAATTAGTAGACCATATTTTGGCAAATATTGCAGAAAATTTAATTGATGGCATTACGACAAAAAAAATTTATGCCCGGGCCCTGTCTCTTTTGGGGCGATACCGTCGAGCTTCACGGGCTAGATATCGTATAAAAGATGCGCTCATGGAGTTGGGTAATACTGGTTACCCATTTGAAATTTTTATTGGCCAGCTATTTAAAAAACTTGGCTACGCGGTCCAAGTTGGGCAGGTGGTCAATGGTCTGGTAATTACCCACGAAATTGATGTCATAGCCAATGGCAAGGACAGACAGTATTTACTTGAATGCAAATATACCCAGAAAGAAGACGGACATGTGAGCATTCAGGTGCCCCTATATTTTCATTCCCGTTTTAACGATATTGTCGCAATTCGCCAAAAGGATGTAGCATTTTCCAATATCCAGTTCATCGGTGGCATTGCTACCAATACGCGTTTTTCCAGCGATTCTACTAAATATGCGGAATACTATGGTCTGTGGCTCTTGTCCTGGGATTATCCCCATGGGGCCGCCCTGCGCGATTTAGTAGATGCCCACCGGCTGTATCCTGTTACTGTTTTATCCACAATTAGCTCGGGTATTAAGAACAGGCTTATCGACCAGGGGCTTATTACCTGTTTTCAGCTCCTAGAAGATATGGCGGCGTTGCAGAGGCTGGGCCTAGGCCACCGAAAAACAAGGGAAGTGGGCTATGAACTTGAGGCAATTTTTAAATAGGCGCTATTTCGTCCATAATTTTTTTTATGGCCATTGTAGCCTTTGCCCTATGGCTGAGCTGGTTTTTTATTGAGTCGGGGAGCTCTGCCACGGTTTTTCCAAATTCGGGCAGGTAAAAAAGGGGGTCATAGCCAAAGCCTCCAGCACCAGCTACCTCTGTGGCTATCTGGCCGGCGAAATGTTCTTGGGCTATAAAAAATCGGTTTTCATCGAGGTACAATACCATGCAGCAGACGAAAAAGGCCCTTCTGTCTTGGTTGCCTTTCATCCTTTCGAGCAAAAGATTGTTTCGCCCCATATCATCGCTGGCAAGACCCTCGTCATAGCCATAACGAGAAGAATAAATGCCCGGCTCTCCATCGAGGGCGGGCACGCAGAGCCCTGAATCGTCGGCAAGTATGGGCCTTTGGCTAAGTCTGTAGAGCTCCCGGGCCTTAATAAGTGCGTTTTCTAAAAAACTCTTGCCATCTTCTATAGGATTAAAAACCAGCTGAATGTCGGCGGGTATGTGTATATCTGTCTTTAAAATATTTTTTAATTCATTTTGCTTGTGTCGATTGTTGCTCGCCAATAATATCATGATTTAACAGCCTTTACTATTAAGATTTTTCGTTCCCAATGTAGGGGACCCTTTAAAGCCATATCGGAAACTGCCTTTTTAATATTGGTAAAATAATCAGAGGCTCTTTTTTTATTTGCTACGTTTTTTTCAAGACCTGCCATAAGGCCTTGGGCCCAGACAGAGCTTTCCAGTGAAAACCAGTTTTCGATATCGACGTTTTTCGCTAGGCGTTTTACTGTATTATCAATATATTCAATTTCTAATTTTATGGATAATAAAGAGCTGATGTTTTCGAGGTCTGATACCTTTAAAAAATAATCAGCAGAGTCGAAATATTCCTGTTCGGCAATTTTAAAGGCAGTAAGCATCTCTTTATCTAAGAAATTTTGCAGTTCGCTGAGCTTTGAAAGGCGCTGCCCTAAAAGAGGAAGGCTCTGCGAAAAAACAAAGCTGGCCCCCTTTTCTAAGAGCTTACAAATAGGGAGAAAATATTCGTTTAAATAGCTTTGCCAAGCATCGGTATGTTCCAAACGATGGGGCAGGGGCTCGTGGGCCAAAATTATATCAAATGTTTTAAAGCCAAAAGAATCGAGGGCGTCTTGCAGGCCAATTGGACCATCGGGGTGGAAAAGTAAATGGGCCAGCTCTTCTTCTTTGCTGTATTGCAATAAATTTTGTTGAATGCCAGCAAGGTTTTCCAGACCCTCCTTGGTGCTACACTGTCCTATGCAAATACCCTCGGGGACGCTGCGCTGGGCCTGGAATACAAGGAGCCCGTCTTCTGCCCCCAGGACCAGGCAGGAATGGTGGCGTTTAGTTTTTGCTTTGGCAAAAATGGCCTCTCGGATTTTTAACAGCCCCCCGCTTATATCCGCATCCATGCGTCGATACCAATGCGCCGCTGCCTTGTTTTCCTCCTTCCAAGACAGAACATCCTCTTGTCCCTCTTTGTCCATTGTCAGTATCTGGGCAATTTGTAGCTCACGTCTTTTTAAGTAGTCGGTTTTCAATTTTCCCTCGTAGCCCAGGTCGCCAGGGATCCAAAAAATTCTGCCAGTTAAATTCGCGGGCAAATATTGTTGGGCCACCCAGTGGTCTTTAAAAGCATGGGGATATAGGTAGCCCTGCCCATGTCCGAAGGCCTTGCCGTCCCGGCTTGCATCGCGCAGATGGCTGGGAACACTGGCATCGGCTTTTTCTATTTCTTTTAAGGCATCAAAAAAGGCAAGATTACTGTTGGACTTTGGCGCCGATGCTAAATAAATACTCGCCTGAGCCAGGTGGAAGTTTCCCTCTGGAAGTCCTACCTGTTTAAATGCCTGAGCACAGGCCTGGGTATGCACAATAGCCTGAGGATCTGCCAAGCCGATGTCCTCGCAAGCACTTATTAAAAGGCGCCTAAAAATAAAGTCTGCATCCTCACCAGCCCGCAACATTTTTGCCAGCCAGTACAGGGCAGCATCGACATCGCTACCACGAATGCTTTTTATGAATGCACTGATAGTGTCAAAATGATAATCGCCCTCTTTGTCGTATAGAACTACTTTTTTCTGAATACTCTCTTCGGCAGTCTGCAGGTCGATGTATATCACCTGGCCCTCTTTGGGTGGCCAAATATCTACACTTGTTTCAACAGCTAGTTCAAGAGCATTTAATAAACTGCGCACATCTCCATTGGCAATATTGATCAAATGTTCTAGGGCGCCGGTTTCGAAATCTATTTTAAATTTACCGTAGCCTCGTTCTGTGTCCTGTATTGCCCTGACGGCTGCAAGGCTAAGATCTTCTCTGTTTAAAGGTAAAAGCTGGAAAACGCGACTGCGACTTACGAGGGCGGGATTGACTTCGAAATAGGGATTTTCGGTGGTGGCGCCTATTAAAATAATGCTCCCATTTTCGACCCAGGGCAACAGGGCATCTTGCTGTGCCTTGTTCCAGCGATGTACCTCGTCTACAAACAAAATTGTCTTTTTTCCATAGAGATTTTTTCGCTCTTTTGCCCGGGCAATTGCCTCTCGAATATCCTTAACGCCCCCTAAAACGGCATTTAAACTTTCGAAACTGCCCTTTGTGGAATGTGCTATAACGTGAGCTAAGCTGGTCTTGCCAGTTCCCGGTGGCCCATAGAGCAATAAGCTGGAGAGCTTGTCGGCCTTAATTGCGCGCCACAACAGCCGGCCAGGACCGACTATGTGTTCCTGGCCGTAGACCTCTTCAAGGCTGCGGGGGCGCATTCTCTCGGCCAAAGGAGCCTGGGAGTTCTTTCCCGTCTTTGCAGCACTCTCGAAAAGGTTTTCCATTGGCTAGTTAAAAAGGCCTGCAGAATCAGTGCTCCAGGCCTTCCAATCTCCTCGGTCTGCGCTGTAATATAGGCCCCTGCTTGTCCCTGCGAAAAGCAGATAAGTTCCGTTGGGCAATTTCCAATGGTACATCGCAGAAACTTTAAGACGGCCAATCGAAGATTTATATTGGGTCATACTTTTTGAAGAGGATTTAGGGGCATAGTCTCCAGGAATATTGGTACCTAGGTTTTCTGCTAGTTTATCTACACTGTCCAGCACAATCTCTCGGTATCCGTAGATGGTACTGTAGGTAAAGGGCAGTAATAAAAGACTGCAATTCCCATCGTCGTATACTGCCGGTTTGCCTTCAAACCCGGCACTAGAAATGGTATTGTTTTTTAACACCCCTGCTTCCGTGCCACTTAAAATATTTCCACTTCGGGAATAGGCAAGAAAGTTGTCGCCTATTTTTACAATCCCCGAGCAGTTTTTTATTTTTTTTATTGGAGTCGGCTCATTTTCGCTTAGATCGGTTTTAAAAACGCCATCGCTTCTTGAAAACAAATAGCTTTCGCCAAGTTTAATGGCAGCCGAAATAGCCTTTCCGTCGGAAATAGTGCCTACCGAATCGGGCCCAAATGCGGTAAATGTCTCCGCGCCTAATTCCATGCTCAAATAGCGCAGGCCATCGGTTAAACTGTATTTACTTACACTGGTAAAGAGGCGGTCTTCGGCAATGGATAGGGTATGGAAAACGGAATAATCGTCATTATTTGCATAGGTAATTTCTTTCGCAGTATCATTAGAAGTATCAATTTTATAAATAGAGGTTTTAATTTGATACTGAGTAATATCGCCGGAGTCCTGCTCGCCACGGACAAAGAGGTGGCCATCCTTGCCGACAACTTCCTTTATAAAAAGCTTCTCAAGGCCAGAAATGCTTTTCCTTGACCAATCGCCACCTTCGAAAATCCAAAGATAGCCGTTTGCCGTGTAAAGCTTGCCATCGACTTCTGCAAATGAACTTGGTTCACCGAGTATCATGCTCACGTCTGGCTTGGTCTCGTTGGAAATATTGTAGAAAATAGGGTCCTGAGCGCAGGAGAAAGGGAAAAATAATGTACAAACCAAAAAGCTAAGTAGCAAATGTTTTTTCATGCCTGTAGCCCTCCTTTAAAAATGATAGCGAGCACAGAGGCTGGTAAAGAGAAAGCTAGCCCATACCGTTTCCTGCGGACTGTTGGCAAATTCGGGCATGAGCCACCAAGCGACAAAGCTACCAAAGGACCAGCTGTCGTTAAAACGCCAAAAAAACCCGGGTTGCAATTTAAGTGCCAGCCCGAAGTAATTGTCTTCTATTTCGCTTTGAATGGCACAGCCGGCAAAAAGAATAATGGGGAGCTGGAATCGCGAAAACTCAAATTGATAACCTAACCTAAGGCCAAAGGGCACAGTATATAGGATGTTGGCACCGAGTGTGCTCGAAAAACTGCCGCTCAGTTCTGCGCCAATTAAAAAGTTGTTTGTAATCATTTTATCGTAAGAAAGAGCTCCTGCTCCGCCAATGCCTAAATTGGTATTTAGGTTTTGGCCTGTGCCATCGATAAAACTGAGCCCAAAGAAAAGACCTATATTTATGTTAAACATATTGTCGCCGGCAACGGTACGGGTGTGTACTGAATATTCCCAGGGATCGCCCTCCGAGTCCTCGTAGTAGTCGTCATCGGCCCAGTGTTCGTCCTCTTGTGCCCAGAGCTTGTTGGGCACAAGGCAGAATAACAATAATGAGCTGATTATCCCCCATAGTATTGCCCTTGTTTTTGTATGCATTATTCCTCCATATTTAATCTGAACATTGCATCAGTTAAAATACTATATCCTATTATCAAAAATTCTTTCAACTGCGAAGAATTCAGGCTTGGCTTGTAAATTTACCCCTTAACATGCTACTAATTAGATGACTGTCTATATTCTAACAAATACTTTTAGAGAATGTAACAGAGGAGGGGATGCATGTCTGCAATAATTATCGATGGAAAAGAAATTGCCTTACAGGTTCGCACGGATGTCGCAAAAAGAGTAGAAAAATTGCGGGCAAGGGGTCTTGTCCCCGCTCTTGCAGTTGTTTTAGTGGGCGAAGATCCCGCCAGCGTCTCCTACGTTACTGCAAAAGAAAGGGCCTTAGAGCAGGCGGGCATGGCCAGCCAAGATATTAGGCTACCAATCGACACCTCCGAGACAGAACTTTTGGCAATTATTGACTCTTTAAATAAGAATACAGACATCCACGGAATTTTAGTTCAACTTCCTGTACCCAAACACATTGACGAGTCTAAACTTATTAGGGCCATTGATCCTTCTAAGGACGTCGATGGCTTTCATCCTGGGGTTTTTGCCCTGTACGCCCCATGGGGTTTTGGTAATGCTCAAGACCATGCAGGTAAGGACGCAGGGGGCCCATGCCGTAGTAATAGGTCGCTCAAATATTGTGGGCAAGCCCCTGGCAAACCTACTCACCCGAAAAGAGGTAAATGCTACCCTTACCGTCTGCCATACGGGTACCAAAAATGTAGCAGAATATACCCGACAGGCCGATATTTTAATTGCAGCAGCCGGAAGCCCAGGCTTAGTTACCGCGCAGATGGTCAAACCTGGGGCGGTGGTTATAGATGTGGGGGTGAATAGGGTGGAAGATGCAACTGCCAAGCGGGGTTACCGCCTTGTGGGGGATGTCGATTTTAATGGCGTTAAGGAAATTGCCAGTATGATAACCCCAGTCCCCGGCGGAGTAGGGCCAATGACTATTGCAATGCTCTTGCAAAATGTTGTCGATGCTGCCGAGGCGGTGTAATGCTGGATATTCAGGGCATGTCCGATTCTCGCGACATTCCATTGCAAAAGGTTGGGGTAAAGGGGCTGCGCTACCCCATCGAAGTTTTGGACAAGCTTAAAGGCAGTCAGAGTACCGTTGCCCGGGCCGATCTCTTTGTAAATTTACCCAAAGAATTTAAGGGCACTCATATGAGTCGTTTTATAGAAAATTTTCAGCGGCATAGAAATAAATTGGGCATGCCCTATTTTTTACATATGTTGCAAGAGATTTGCCAGGACTTAGATGCAGAATCGGCCTATGGCTCAATTGATTTCCCCTATTTTTTAAACAAAAAGGCCCCTGTCTCCGGATTGGAAAGCGTTATGTCCTATGAATGCCGCTACGAGGGCTCTGTTCATAAAAATGACAAGGACGCCTTTAATAGCGATTTTATCGTGCAGGTAGGCGTTCCCGTCCATACGCTCTGTCCCTGTTCAAAGGCAATTAGTAAACACGGAGCCCATAATCAGCGCGGCCTGCTTATTATTCGCCTGGAATTAGGGCCTTTCTTTTGGATAGAAGATATTATAGACATTGCCGAAAAAGCGGCTTCCAGCCCACTGTATAGCTTATTAAAACGGGAAGATGAAAAATATGTTACCGAGCAGGCCTGGGAAAACCCAAAGTTTGTTGAAGATCTTGTGCGCGATGTGTACATTGGCATCGAGGCCCTAGGGCATTTCCCCTGGTTTTCGGTAGAGGCCGAAAACATGGAGAGCATACACAATCACAGTGCATTTGCCTATGTAGAATATGGTTCGCGTTCGCAGGGGGCTAAATCTATATTATGAAGACAGCGTATATAGAAACCTATGGCTGCCAGATGAACCAAGCCGAGTCCAATGCCCTTGCCCTTGTTCTTGCCGAGCGAAACTGGAAACTCTTGCCCCACACCGGGGATTCTCCTAGCAATGGGGAGAAGGCCGATTTAATAATTATAAATACCTGTTCGGTGCGCGAAACTGCAGAGACTAGGGCTCTAGGTAGAATAGATCACTATGTAGCCCAAAAAAAACACCGATTACTTACCATTATTGTCTGTGGCTGTATGGCAGAGCGCATAGGAGAGGAGCTTCTCGAAAGGGGGGTAGACTACGCCATTGGCACAATGGCCCGGTCGGTATTTCCAGAAATTTTACAGGCCCTGGAAGAGGGCAAAAGTTGGCTTGCCAGCGATGAGCCCCTGCAATATACCTTTTCTCCCAGCCATCACCACGAAAAAATAGCCTCGGCCTTTGTGCCGGTAATGCATGGCTGTAATAATTTTTGCTCCTATTGCATTGTGCCCTATGTGCGGGGAAGAGAGGTTTCTCGAGACCCTAAAAGCATCCTGGTCGAAATACATCAACTTCTAGATTCCGGGGTAAAAGAAATCACTTTGCTGGGGCAGAATGTAAATTCCTATACGTATAAAAGCAATTCCACCAACTTCGATTTTCCCCAGCTTTTGGACCTAGTAGCGGGCGAGATGCCCCAGGATAGCTGGTTGCGCTTCCTCTCTAGCCACCCCAAGGATTACGATAGCCGTTTAACCGAAGTTATTGCCCGCCATCAAAATATACCGCGATATTTGCACCTCTGCGTACAGCACGGTTCGAACACTATGTTAAAAGCAATGAATCGCAAATACACCCGAGAGGAATATGTAGGTAAAATTAGAAATATTTTATCCATTCTACCGGAAATGCACTTTTCTACCGATATTTTAATAGGCTTTCCCGGAGAAACCGAAAAAGATTTGCAGGAGACCTTAGAATTGATGGAAGAGGTGATGTTTTCCAATGCTTTTATGTATCATTATAACCCTCGCCAGGGAACTGCAGCATTTGATTTGCCCGGGCGTATTCCCTACGAAGTAAAAACTGAACGCCTCCAGCGGGTTATAGACCTGCAACTAAGGCATTCAAAGGAGCGTATGGCAGAATCTTTAGGAAAAAACCTGCGGGTTCTGGTAGAGGGACCCTCGAAAAAAAACAAAAATGATTTATTAGCTCGCACTGCCCGAGATGAGATGTTAGTATATCCGGGAAGTGTACAAGATATTGGCAGTTTTATCGATTTACATATAGAGAAACTGCGAGGAAAGACATTTATAGCAAAGGAGATAGACTAATGCCGTGGAGATTGGTTTCTATAATTGGGCTTTTTGTCATTGTGCTGTCCTTTATTGGGTTTAACCTTGGAAATACTAGCAGCATTTCGTTTTTCTTTTATACAAAGGAGAACATCCCCGTTTTTTTTCCCCTGTTGATAGCCTTTGTTGCAGGCATGCTATTTTCCTTTCCTTTTTTTCTTAAAAAGAAAAAAAAAGAAGGGCATGGGTCAAGGTCGCAGGATGTACATCAGAATGCATCACTCGATGATGCATCTTTTCCTAATAATGATGCATCTTTTCCTAATAATGATGCATCTTCTTCCGTTGAAGATGTAGCAGGTTCAATAAAAAAATCAAAAAAAAGAAAGTAATGCCCTTAAAGTGCCTTTGCCTACTCCTGTTTGTCTTTATCTCTGGCCTCAGTTTTGGGCAGGAAGCTTCTGGCAATGCCGAGGGCGAGCAAGAGCCACAGACTATATTACAAAAAATACTCACTACCGATAGTGCCGATGAATTGCGAAAATTAGCCAAGGCCTCTATCGATTCATTTCCCGAAAACTCGAGCAAGGGAAGGGTCTTGGCCATCCAGGCCTCTTTAGAGTTTTTAGCAGGGAATCCGAGAACGGCTGCCGAGCTATGGATACAGGCCCATTCCCTTACCGCAGACGACAGCTATCTATTGGATGCAGCACGCTCTCTTTTGTTGACTGGTGAATTCAATGCCACCCTGGCGCATTTGGATAGGATTATAAACCGTGGACAGGATTTTTATACTAGACATGAGGCCAGCGAGCTATCCCAACAAATTTTAGCATTAAAAGAAAAAAAATGGCCAGAAATATTCGATCCGCGAAAGGGGAGCCCCGAACAAAAAATTTTAGAGCAGTCGAATACGGTTTATTTAATGCCCCATCCCCTTTGGCTATTAGATTTTACCGATGAAATTCATCATCCTTAATAAATTTCAGGGGGCGCTCATAGAGTCTTTCTGTTCCATTTATTCCCAATTTTACCGGATGTAAAACTAAGGCCATCTCGTCATCTTCTTTTGCATATTCCACTGAATATGCCATCCGCTGTTCGTTTTCTTCCAAAGCCGGTCTAAATTCCACAATAAAAAGGGAGCCTAGAGTAAAGGTACTAAAGACCCCCTCCTTTTTAGAGTCTTTGTTAAAAAAGACATATTGCTTATCGCCCGTTAGGGTGAGCTTGTTTATTTCATTTTTAAAGCTCCCCAATATTTCCGTCTGTCGTTTTTCTTCCCCATCCTTGGCAGTTAGGCTACCTGTTACCATTTTTTTATAGAGAGCTTCCCACTGCCCGCCAAAACCCAGTTTTATACGCACGTCTTCGCGCACTCGAATACGAATACTGTCCATCGAGTGCAATTCTATGCTTATAAGCCGGCGCAGGGTGGGAATAGACAGGTTTTTGGTCGATAAATATAGGCCGTAGCGCAGAGGGGTAACATTTATCCACTCGTACACCTCTTGGCTCTCTTCGGTTAAAAATACAAGCTCCTGCCGATGTTTATCAAAATATAGATTGTCGCTGGCCAGGTCTGTTGTTGGCCCATCATGTTCTATTTTAGTCCACATGCCACTTAGAAAATCTTCGAAGCGCTCGACGGTGCCATCGAGAATTTCGTTGAGCATCTTCTGTTCAATTTGAACACCCGCAATTCTAGCGGTCCCACTGCGCTCATAGCGATTTGTGGCAGGCTCCCAAGAGTACATTGTTTCTATTTGATCTAAAACATTTGCCGATTCTGTATCCCTAGAAAATGTGGACACATTAAAACTATCCCCGCGCGACATGCCCTGCAAATAGGCGTAGTTTCTCTCTTTTTCCTGAATGGCTATCGAGCCATCGGTTGTCAGCGAAAGAATTTTGTGCAAATTTGATAAATTTTGGCTGCCCGATACAATGGATTTGCGCATAAGAAATGCGGTCATAACCTGCTCCCCAGTAGAATTCATCCCGGTCGCTATAAGACAGTTAGATCGATCGCCCAAGAGGTCGCGGGTAAATACACTGTAGGTTCTTGGACGAGTTATGCCTGTCGCTACCTTGTCCAAACGACGGTATCCATTGGAATACTCATCATATTCGACTAGGATAATGTAAATTTGACCATCCAGCTGATCCGGATTTCGCACCGAAAGGACCTGTTCGTCCATCTGATCGCCATATAAGTCCTGGGTGATAATAGAGACAATCTGCTCATCACTTTCCAGGCTCACCTTAGGCGATAAAAGCTCGTCGACAAGCAGGTTTTCCTGTTCTTCCAAGGGTTCAATATCATCTTTTATGCCACTGGTTAAGGGGGCAATTATCTTTGTCTGGGGAATTATATTGATTTTATCATTATTCTCGCCATCATGGGACATAATGAGCCAAACACAAAGTGCAGTAATTGCTATAAAAACTGCGGGGACAATTCGCTTCATACGCAATCGTACAATTTAATTAAAGCTTTGTGCAATATTCACTATCGAGCGTACTATGCTTTCACTTGCCACGGTAATAAGCTTCCATCCAGTGTAGTCCTCTACACGCGAGTAGATTAAGGCCTTTGCCAAACCAGAATCGAAGCTCCTTTGCATATACGGGCTAACTACTAAAATATAGCTGCCAGCAGGCATTGCACCGTTCTTTCGGGATGCCGCATGCACCTGGGATAAAGCAGTAGATATTGCACCTGCTTTAGGTTTTAATTCGATTTGTTTAATTTTAGAGCAGATGCCTTCTCTGTCGGTGTTGGCATCAATTAACTCGGATTCAAATAAAAATGAGTTGCTCCCTGTTAAAAACAAGCTCAGTCTATCTCCATCTACAATTTGATTTTTAATAAGATTATTGCAAATCCAATTGATAGAGCTCTGATAAGATTGGACAAATGATGAATCATTGTCGATAACTATATAGATATCGAGTCCACCTTTGCGTTGGTCTTGGGCCATTATTTGGGGAGATGGCACTATTAAAAGCAGGAGGCCTAAGACAAAAAAATAAATAACTTGCGTAGATATCTTCATACATGGTATTATCTACCATAAATGGGCATTTAGTCGAGCTAAAAAAATAAAAAACGCTTTACATTTGTGCACATGTATAGATAATGTAGTTATAGGTAATTTAAACCTGCTACGTAATCAACTCATTAAAGGAGTAAGGATATGGGAATTATTGACCTACCCAAGAGTCCAAACGTATTTCATCCAGAGAAACCGAGTGCCGTGGGTTCCCGGAACTCACTTGCTCAGGAGTACCGCGACCAACAAAAAGAAGTTAACCAACTTCTCGAGGAAGAAACCAATAAGGTTCTTCATCATCTCAATTCTAAACTTCCAAAAGAAGTTCTAGAACGCCTTGATGTAATGGGGGGAGTAAAAGAAAAACTTTACAACTACTTCAACCAAAACTATCAGAACATGTTTAATCGCTATATGGTTACGGCCGAAGACGAAATGGTCAAAAAAGTACGTAACTATATCGATAAAGAAGAGACAAAGGTTTTGGCACGCTACACCCCGAAGGAAATTTCCGATCTTTTGGATTCTGTTGGAGGTGCCGATAAGTTTAACACGGGCGAAATTGAAAAATCCATCGTCAATATGTATGGTCACTTGCAGGGACATATTCAACGAGGGGTTAACGACCTAGAAACCCTTACCAATAGTCTGCTTCGCCAAAAAACAGACGTCGGTGCCTTTGTCCGTGGCGAGAACGCCTATTCGATTGTCAAATGTGCATTCAAGGACAATATTCTAAAGCCAAAATCGGTCTGCGACGTAAAGCTATCGGTAAATATTTTAGATTCAGAGCTTATAAGCCCCATTTTCCATTACCAGGTAACGGTCGAATATCTTATTAAAGACCTCATTGGCAAGCATATTACCGACATGATCGATAAAGAAATTGAGGCTCTTAAAGACGATCGCACCGATCAAGGGCTCGAAGAGTTGAGCGACGGCGAAATTGTCTTCCAGAAAATAAATCGCGTAGAAAACCACACCGACGATAAGGCAGAGGATCCAAAAGCAAAGCGGTACACGTATGTCGCCAAAAGCCTTATGGAAAGAATTAACGACCTGCGAGCAGAAATCGATCCTGCAAGCTTCGATCAGCTCAATGTGCGTGAAAATCTTAAAAAAATTGTGGATATGGAAAATATTCGCAATCGGGGTTTTAACACCGCCATTAACTCAATCACTGCTATTTTAGACACCTCTAAAATGGGTTATCAGTATATCGAAAACCTTAAAAATGCCCGCGAGCTTCTTATTCGCGAATACGAAGATACCAATACCGATGTGCTGCCCGATGAGCGCTACCAAATTCGGATGCGGTATTTCGACAATGCCCAGCTTATCGAGGACCGCAAGGCCTACGATATTCAGGTAAAGAGCTTTGAAACCGAAGTAGAACATCTCTGGGATGTATTGCAGATGATCTACGAGGATTCCAAGGGCATGACCCGTGTAACCGATTTTAATGATCTGGCCAAGGCTTACAAACGAAAAATTGGCAAGAACATTAAGGAAAAAACGGGCGATCCACAGTATGAGGATATTGCAAAGGTCTGGGACGAACTTGCCTTTATTCAGCCTGCAGAGACAGAGGTGGAGCGCATGAACCGCACCTACATCTTCGAAAAAGATAAATTGCGCCACCGGCTCATTGTAATGCGCGACAAAATGAGCTCGATGTACGGGTACCGATACCCCATACAAAGGCGTGTAATGGAAGATCGATTGGCATTCCTGGAAAGAGAGTTCTTCAGGTTCGATTATATGATCAATCCCTACCACATACAGCCTGGACTCCTTCTCGATGTGGATATTACTTCTATTAAACGAAAAAAAGCCACATTAGATGGTATGGCCAACGTGCTGAACGAATTCCTGCATGGAGTATCCAAGGGCTTCCAAGATGCAGCCTTTGCCTCCTTTAGTCGACGCCGTTCTACGGTTCGCCAGGATATTACCCAATCCTTCTCGGATGTCGCAGAATTTAGCAAGAAAAACGATCCCAGCAGCGGGTATTTAGATATGCTCAATGCAGATGACGGGGTCAATTTAATTGCTGATAGCACAGCCAAAGCTCCGGCTAAAAAAACCACTACAAAGCGCGCCAAAGCAAAGACGGGCGTTGTAGACGGTGCAAAGAAAACGAAGCGAGGTCGTGCCAGCAGCGATAAGAGCGGGATACGCGAATTATAATTGATGGTATTATTAAACGCCCCCCCTTAAGGGGGCGTTTTTTATAAAGGAGGAATGATGCAGGCAAGTAATAATTATGGTATTTTAGGGAAACGAGATGCTTTTAATGCTTTTGTAAGGCATATTAAAACAACTATTGCTTTGGCAGATTCACTTTCACCAAAAACCAATATTGCGGACCTTATTTTAGAAATTTCTGCACAAGAAAGTTTTTCTAATGAACAAATTTCTGCATTTATAAATATGCTTTTAGTGGACCGGTTGGGCTATTATGTTATTTCTAAAAATTTAGATGTGAGCAACGAAAATCCTGTAGATATAGCCGCTGAAATTATCAAATGGAATGCGGTAGATCTTGTCTTTGCCTATCATCATCCCGATTTAGGATTAATTGTGGTAAATCCAAAAAACGATGAACAACTTATGGCGGTAAATTTATTAAAAAAACGTGAATTACTTTTGGTATATGTGGGCTATGCAGACAAACCAGCGGACGACCTTTGTAAAATGGCTGCAAACACCTTTCTAAATATTACAGAAGGCAAAAAGGTTAAGGTTAACGAATCCCTATATAAGGGCTTACACGAATATAAAAAGCCTGTCCCGGAAAAAAAGACAGAAGAGAAAAAAACGACAAGAGCCCCTGCAAAGGGTAGGAAGCCGGCTGCTAAGACTGCAAAATCGAAGACGGGTACCGCTACAAAGCAGGCAGCTGAACCAGTGCAAAAAACATCCCCGAGCCTTGCTGCCACCTCCTCTAGAATTCGAATGACTCCCTTACAGTCGGTTGTTGTGTCCAATGAACTTTTCCATAATGGAAATGTCGAGGCTTGGAAAAGAATTGTTGCCAGTTATAAGGTCAAATATCCCGATTTAGAAGTCTATATTTATTATGATGGCGAAAGAATCATAGATATTAACTCTCTTTTTAAATGGGGAAAAGTAAAGCATGGTTCCAGCATTCAATTTGCCGTGGCGGGTTTAGAAATTCAGGACGTGGCAAAACTAAAAAGATATCTAAGCCAAGGGGCCAGCCCAATGTTCGAAGTCTTTTTACAGGGCCCGGTGAACAATACGCTTAAGTTGTTTTAGAGTACCTCTAATAGCTCTATGTGTTTTTAGAGGCAGCTTTGCAAATCTAATGCCTAAGTAAGGAGTAGTTGATGAAGTCGAATGTACATTTTTTTAGCCAAAAAGATAAAATTGCCAGTAAAATTTCGGATGAACTTTTAGGAATACGGGGGCGTCAGGCAAATGAATTTGCAGAATTGGGCTTTCCCATATTGCCGGGATTTATTCTCGATTCCCGCGTTGCCTCTAAGCTAGCAGAATATCAATTTTTAAAACATGTAATAAAAAACCTATCCCATGCTTCAGAAATTGTAGGTAAATCCTATGGCGACGAAGAAAATCCAATGCTTATAAAAATTGTTATTTCTTCTAATCTGGCCATAACCGATTATCCCACCCTGCATAACTTTGGCTTGGTTAAAAATACGATTAACGGGTTTGCCAAGGGGGTCGGCAATACCTTTGCAGCCCATGAGGTTCTTTTCCTCGTCCGCGGTATGCTGGTAATTCAATCGCGCCTTTTAGAATTAGATCCTTCCCAAGATATTAAAGCCTGTGGCGAAAAACAGTTGAAGCAACTGCAAAAAGAAATAGCCTCCGATAAACCATCTAAAGACGGTCTGGGGCTAATGGAAGAGTATGCCCCCTATTTGCCCGAGGGCTTTTTCGACTCTGCAGAAAAACAAATTGAGCTCGCCCTTATTGCCATTTCTAAATTATTATCGCTAGATGAGCAGAACGACAACGACACTGCAATTCTCATTCAACCCATGGTCTATGGCAATTACGGCAAAGACTCCTGTTCTGGATGGTTTTATACCAGAAATGTAGTTAGTGGAGAAAAAGTTTTACAGGGTGAATTTTACCGCGAAAAATTTAACGAGATAGGGGCAAGCGGTCAAAAAATTGAAAAAATCGGGGACTCGCATTTAAAAGAGCTTCAGCGAATTGGATGGACCTTAGAGGACAGGTTAAAAGAAATTCGGCAGGTTCGCTTTACGGTAGAAAATGGTAAGCTCTGGCTTATTGAACAGCGCTCAGTCGATTCTAAATCGACACAGGCAGATATTAAACTTCTATTAGATCTGGCCTCTCGTAAAATCGTGGATGAAAAACATGTTATTTCTTCCATTCAACCAACGCGTCTCAATGAAATTTTACACCGTATTATTGATAATACCAGTGTTAAAAATCTCCCCACCTGGAAGGGAGGTATTGCCGGTGCTCCAGGGGCGGCAATTGGCAAGGTCTATTTTTCTACCGATGCCCTTTTAGAAGCCAGGAAGGCTGCGCGTCAAAAAGGTGAAGATTCCAATTTCATCCTAGTTATGCCCTCCACCTTTGCAGAAGATGTCAAGGCAATTGAAGTGGCAAATGGGGTCTTCTCCTGCGAGGGGGGATATTCTGCCCATGCTTCGGTGGTAGCCCGCCAATACGGAAAGGTATCCTTAGTTTCGAGCGAACTAAAAATACGGGGCAAGAAGGCCAGCCTTGGTGAGCTTTCCATAGCCGAAGGCGACTATATTACCATGAATGTGCCTTATTATGGTGAATCCCAAATTTTCCTGGGAAAGGCTGCCTTAATCGAGGCAGATCCTGGAAATTCTGGCCTTTTAGAGCTTATACAAATGGCCAAAAAATATATGAATGGCTTTGAGGTCCGTGCAAATGCCGATAGCCCACAGTCGGCCGAATTGGCCCTTTCCTTTGGAGCCGATGGTATTGGGCTTTGTCGTACGGAGCATATGTTCTTCGGCGATGACCGCATAAACATTTTTAGAGAAATGGTCCTAGCAGAGACTGCCGAAGATCGCAGTGTTGCATTAAATAAGCTTTTGCCATTTCAGAAAAAAGATTTTATGGGCATTTTAAAGACAATGGCCGGAAAAGAAGTGACAATAAGGCTTTTAGATGCGCCATTGCACGAGTTTTTACCGCATAACGATGAAGAGCTTCAGAACTTTTTAAAACATCTGGAGACAAGTAGTGGGAAAAAAATTAACAAGGGTGAAATCCTGGCCAAAATTGAATCTATGGCAGAATTTAACCCCATGCTCGGGCATAGGGGCTGTCGCATTGCTGTCTCGTACCCCGAGATATATAAAATGCAGATTCGAGCTATTTTCGAGGCTGCCTATGAGCTTAAAAAAGAAAAAATTGATGCAATGCCAGAAATTATGATTCCTATAATTATGAACGCGAATGAACTTAAGCTCATTGTCTATGGAAAAAAAATTGAAGGTAGCAGCTATAAGGGCGTGGTAGAAGAAGAAGAGGCCTTTAGAAAGGATGCTCAAATTAGAAGGAGACTCGATTACAGTGTTGGAACTATGATTGAGCTACCAGCTGCGGCCCTTGGAGCCAGCGAAATTGCCAAATATGGCCGTTTCTTTAGCTTTGGCACCAACGATCTAACACAGACAACCTTGGGTATTTCCCGCGACGATTTTACCGCTTTTATGCCCGATTATACCCTCTACGATTTAATCGATGGGAATCCTTTTTCCACCTTAGATCCACGAGTTAAGGAGCTTATTGGTATAGCTGTAGAAAGAGGCCGCTTAACCCGACCCGATTTGGTCTGTGGACTCTGTGGAGAGCATGGAGCAAATCCGGATAATATACGTTTTTGTATTGAAACTGGATTAAATTATGTCTCCTGTTCCTCTTACTCAGTGCCAATTGCTATTTTGGCTGTTGCTCAAATAGAACTTGAGATGGCAAAGAATTAAAAAAAAAGGCCTGGCATCAGGCCTTTTTTTTTTGAGGCCTAGCATCAGGCCTTTTTTTTTTGAGGCCTGATGAGATATCAGGCCTTTTAAAACAGAAATTGTGGATCGCCAACTTTAAAGGGAGTGTGAACAGTAGCATGGGCCCCGCGCCGTATCCAGAGCCTTACCAAATACAGACTTTTGCCTGTGTCGTCTACCTCTGTCTTTGTCTCCTCCACGTTAATTATATCGGCTAATTTAAACTCGATTATCAATGGGCTTTCGTTTTTGCGCATGTGTACAAGGATGCATTTTTCCTTTTCGTAGGGATGCTTGCGTGGGCTGCCTATAAAGGGTACGGCATCTTGGGGCACCGCTTTTTTATACACAGATATTTCATACAAGGGGCTCGATTCCAAATACACTTGAATGCTCATGTCCTCTCCTTAAGGTAAAAGGTTTTAATTGGGTTTTGTCCGATTTTCCAGATATGTATTTAACATACCCTCCTCGGTGGCCGAAAAAGTAGAAAATTCAAATATAATCATATGTTCATTTCGTATTATTTTGCAAACTGGGTTTAAAAAATTCTCTCCCACTCTCAGGGTACTGCGATTTATTTCTTCCCCAGATTTTAAATCTGATGTATCGGCAATATTTTGGGGAGAAAAAGTAAAGCCTGTGGATGAGAAAGATAGGATGCTTCCCAGAATTAACTTCTGAGTATGTGGGTGGGTAAACATAAAATGTAATTTGTCTTTTTCCGATGGGGTAAAGCGAGAGGATGCGCGTTTTTCATCGATAGCAATATGGCGGCCTAAAATACTCTTTAAGCGTTCCCGCTCGCTTTCACTGTCCAGGCTATCATCAATTATACCATTTATTCCAATATGTGCGGCCTTAGCAGCCTCGTCGTAGGCGAAATTTTTTCCCTTTAAAATAACAATAGTGGTTTTATTTTTACTGCGCTCGTTTCGTATAAACTGTGCCAATATCTTCCAATGCCGAGGAAAATCTTCGGCACTAATTATAACCGCATCTGGATTTACTTCGTCGATATTGTCCATTGCCTTAAGAGCCTGGCGATATCTAACATAGCTAAAACCCAGGGGATTAATATGGGTCTTTACAATGTCTTCGATATGGTCGCTGGCAGCAAGCAAAAGTGCAATCATTCAACCCCCAAATTACTTACACTATAGCCAGTTACCAACCAAAGATTGTCTGTCTTTTTTAAGCTGTATATATACTCTTTTTTAGAAACATAGACACCATCTCTGAATTTTTCAACAACCTTAACCTCGCCTTCGCTTGGGCTATAGCGTGTATTTATAATAGTATATTCGATTGGAATGGTAGAAATATCCCCGTCGACTTGGGCATTCATTAAATTGTTTTTATATTGAATGAGCATTTTCTGCCGACCCTCTTCGGATTCCGCCTGCCAAGAGCGTCTGCGTTTGCTGTCGCGTAAAAGCATCGACTCTAAATCGATATACAGGAAAAACTTTTCCCATTGCCCATCAATTCGCCCATTGAGCATATATGCGACAACCTCGTCGGGCGCAAGGGGAATGCGTTCTAAAACAGCCATTGTTTTTTCATCAAAAGGAAGTAAAAACTCCTTGCTTTCACCATCCTTCATGGGCCTTCGTTTTAAAACCAGATGTATTCTATTGGAAACAAGGGTCGATACATCGCTGCTTCGCGAAAATCCGGCAAAACCCTCGGTATTCTCGTTTCTAAAAAGATCGGGGTACAGCGAGAGGCTCAATACAAAGCTACCAGCCTCTTGGAGTTTTACAAAGTCACGTATGTTTTCTTTAAAAGAAAAGGACTCCCCGCTTTCTAAAGATATCTCTCGAAAATAAAGGGGCTTATACGATATTCTTTTTTTTAACAAATCGGGATTTTCTGGCAATTTGCGGTTATTCATGCTTCGCACATCGAAATCTAAGGAAAAGCTGCGTTCCTCGGCCAGTTTAAATCTTTTTATTTCGGCAGTATTATTGGTTATAGTAATTAAAACGTCTATATTTTGATTGTCCAAGCCAGCGTAATACACTGCCCGGTCCCAAAAACGAATGTCAACTTGTAAGTCCTCGGCTAAAAGGGGGGCAAGGGCAAATAAAGCGAGGAGGCAAAAACCAGTAATTTGTTTCATATCAATAGCTCTCCAATAGTAACTTCCTGTATATTGAATCTATCTTTCAAGTATATCATACTGCTAAAGTAAAAGCTGTGCATTATTATATATTCCACACTATACAAATCGGACAATTTTGATGAATACCTTATCCTTTAATGAACTACGTCGAATTTTTTTGCGTGCTCCAGAAATTTCTAAGGCTTTAAATGAAGTTGGCAATATCTTTAATAGCACTGAAGCTATTGGTATTGAAGGTCTCCAAGGGGGAATAAACACCGCCCTTTTCGTTTCTGAGTTATATAAAAAAACGGGTAAAAAAATTTTAATAATAGCCCCTTCGGAAATGGATGTAGATACGCTTGAAAACGATTTTCTGCTTTCTGGTATTCCGGTAAATAAAATTCCCTGGTGGGACAGTGTGCCCTATCGGCCAGTTTCTCGGGGGGCCCGCGTTTTTGGACAGAGGGCAGCAGGGCTTTCGGTTTTAGGTGCGGATTACCCGTCGATAAGCATTCTTACTCAGCGAGCTTTTTTAACGCCTGTCCCTAGGCCCGAAGAGTTCCTTGCCAAGCTTATCCGGTTAAAGCGAGCAGGACGTATTGATCTAGATACATTGAGCGAACAACTTGTTCAGTGGGGATATTATCGGGTGCCACGGGTGCAAATGAAGGGCGAGTTTGTGCTTAGAGGCGAAGTATTCGATATTTTTTTACCTGGCAATGAATATCCCTGTAGGATTATTTTTGATTTCGATACAATTGAATCGATTCGATATTTCGATCCAAACGATCAAAATATATTAGAAAAAATTGATGCGGTGGACATATATCCCTCGCGGGAAAAAATATGGAACGAAGAGGCTATAAAGCGTGTAAAGCATGAAGTAAAGAACTCAGAGCTCTATCCCATTGGTGTAGAACAGCTTATCGAAAAATTAAACCTAAGCGATGGCTTTGTTGGCGAGGAGCTATATTACTGCCTGAGCTGGGATAAAAATTCAAGTGTATTGGATTATTTAGGCGAAGATGGCCTTATTATTTTTTATGAAAAAGAACGCTTGGACAATGCCGTTGATATAATAAAAAGAGAATACGACAGCCTGTATAGAAAAACACGGCGTGAAATGGCGGTGCCCGCCCCCGAAAAATTACTGCTGGACTTTAACACCTTGGTAAACTCGTATCCGCATAAGCTTTCCCTGTTTTCTTTAAGTTCTACAAGTAAAAACGAATCGCGTATAAAGCTGAATATCGACCCGCCTCGCTCTTTTTTTGGCAATATAAAATATTTAAAAGAAGAACTTGAAGTGCTTATCAAGGGGAAATGGCAGATTGATATCTGTGCCGAAAGTGAACCCCAGGCCCTACGCATTGCTGAGCTCTTAAAAGAATTTAATCTGCGGGTGGCAAGCCTGCCGGTGTCCTCTGGTTTTGGCCTTCCGGAAATAAAATATCTTCTTATACACGAAAAAGAAATATTTGGCCGCCGAGAAAAAACACTGCGCTCCCTTAAAACAAGCCACAGTTCGGTAATAGACAGTTTTATCGAATTAAATCCTGGCGACTTTGTCGTGCATGTCAATTACGGCATTGGTCTTTTTAAGGGTATTGAGCGCATTAAAAGCCTGGGAAATGAGAGAGACTATATAAAAATTGAGTATGCCGACGAAGAGTTTGTCTTTGTCCCTATAGAACAGGTAAATCTGGTGCAACGCTATGTAGGCAGCGAGGGCAATGCCCCACGCCTGGATAAACTAGGCTCCAAAAACTGGGAAAATAGGAAAAAGCGAGTTTCTAAATCGGTGGAGGACATTGCCGAAAAGCTCATCGATCTCTATTCAAAACGGAAGGCTGCTCAGGGCTTTGCCTTTCCTTTGGACAGCGAGTGGCAACTTAATTTTGAAGCAGCCTTTCCCTGGGAGGAAACCGAGGATCAACTGCGTTGCGTAGAAGAAATTAAAAACGATATGGAAGAGCCACGTCCCATGGATAGGCTGGTGTGCGGGGATGTTGGCTATGGCAAGACGGAGGTGGCCTTGCGCGCTTGCTTTAAGGCGGTAATGGGCGGGAAACAGGTGGCTTTTTTAGCTCCCACCACGATATTGGCCGAGCAGCACTATCAGAATTTTTTAGAACGCTTCGAAAACTTTCCGGTAAAAATTGCCCTGATATCTCGCTTTGTCGAAAAATCCAAAATTAAAAAACTGCTGGTAGATTTGCAAAAGGGACAGGTTGATATTTTAGTGGGAACCCATCGGATTATTCAAAAGGATGTCGCATTTAAGGACCTGGGACTTTTAGTAATTGATGAAGAACAGCGCTTTGGCGTTAAAGATAAGGAGAGATTTAAAGAGCTAAAGGCCAATATAGACTGTCTAAGCCTTTCTGCAACGCCCATTCCGCGCACCCTTCACATGAGCCTTGTAAAAATTAGAGATATGAGTCTTTTGGCAACTCCTCCTTCGATAAGACAGCCAATTGAGACAAATATCGATGAGTTTAACGAGGAAAAAATTGCAATCGCAATTAGGCAGGAGACCGAGAGAGGAGGACAGGTTTTTTTCCTGCACAATAGAATTGAGAGCTTGGATCAGACGAGGCGGATGATTGAGCGCATTGTACCAGAAATGTCGGTAGAAGTGGCCCATGGACAGATGAATTCCCAGGAACTAGAGGGGGTCATGCGGCGTTTTGTCCATGGCGGTTTTCATGTCCTTATTTCTACGACAATTATTGAAAATGGGATTGATATTCCCAATGTAAATACAATTATCATTGACCGAGCCGATATGTATGGTGTCTCGCAACTGTATCAATTGAGGGGGCGGGTAGGGCGGTCCGATCGGAAGGCCTGGGCCTGGCTTTTTTATCCAAGGGGCAAGGCACTTTCGGAGCTCGCAATGAAGCGCTTACAAGTTATTTCCGATTTTACTGAACTTGGCAGTGGCTTTAAAATTGCCCTTAAGGATATGGAAATTCGGGGGGCGGGAAACCTTCTTGGAAAAGAGCAGTCTGGCGATATTTATTCAGTGGGCTTCGATTTATATGTGCGGCTCTTAGAAGAGGCGGTTAAACGCCTTCAGGATGAGGAATATCAAGTGGAAGCAGAGTCCTACCTAGAATTGGAATATACAGGCTTTATTCCCAATACGTATATCGATTCTGCTCAGACTAAAATGGAAGTATATAAAAAAATTGCTGGCATTCAGAGCAACGATGAACTGGAAAGAATGTTTTTCGAGCTTGCCAATCGTTTTGGCCCCCTGCCAGAGGAGGTACAAAGTCTCTTAGCTTTGGCGGAAATAAGAATTATTTGTAAAAACCTCTCCGTCTTAAATTTAAAAGAACGGGCGGGGCTCGTTAGAATTGAATTTAATAAGCTTGCAAAAATTAATGTAGACAGACTTATACGCTTAATGCAGGAAAGCGCAGGAAGGGTTAAATTAGACCCCAAGGCTCCCAATGTCTTAATTTTACAGACCGGGGCAATAGGTCTAAAAGAAAAAAGTGAGTTTATTCGTGAAAAATTGGCCGCCCTTGTCCGATAGTGCGCCTATTTTTAGGCGGCGCCTATTTTTAGGCGGCGCCT
>CAZBJJ010000001.1:23494-148692 GCA_964492245.1 uncultured Spirochaetales bacterium
CCCTTGTCCGATAGTGCGCCTATTTTTAGGCGGCGCCTATTTTTAGGCGGCGCCTGTTTATAGACGGCCCGTTTTTTTTCTGTTATTATTTTTAAATGATTAAGACCCTCGGTTTTTTCTTTGTTTTAAGTCTTACCCTTGTGCTCTCCACCCCCTTTGTTATTATTGCAGGCTTTTTGCGCATTGTCGGTTTAGGTCGCCTGACACAGGGTTTTTTTGTCGCTTTTGCCCGACTGTGGGCCCGCTTTGTCGTTGTGCTAACGGGCAGTAAACTACTGGTAGAAGGCTTGGAAAACATAGCCCTAAAAGGCCCTGTTTGTTTTGTGGGAAACCATCAGGGAGATTTTGATATTGTTATTGCCTTGGCACTTATTAAACGCCCCTTTGGCTTTATTGCAAAAAAAGAGACCCTATATTTGCCTTTTATAGGTCTTTGGGTCTGGGTCCTCGGTGGCCTTTTGCTAAATAGAAATAGTCCCCGCCGTGCAATGAAGACCATTAAAAAAGGTGTGCAGGATATTTCTAAAGGGGGTGCTATGCTTATTTTTCCCGAAGGTACCCGCAGCAAGGGCAGGGGCCTACTGCCATTCCGCCCTGGTGCCTTTAAATTGGCTACAGAGGCCAGGGCAGATATTGTGCCCATGGCTATACAGGGGTCTTGGAGGGTCTGGGAAGAGCACAGACAAATTAAGGGCTGCAAAGTAAAAGTGAGTTTTGGGCTGCCCATTTCGACAAAGGATTTAGACAATGGGGCACGCCGAGAAATAAGCGATAAAACACATGCAATTATAAAAGAAAAGCTCCAGCAATTGGGCGATTAATGTTTATAATAAAAAACAATGCCCTGATCTTCTTGTTTTAGGCCTTTAAGGCGATGTAATTCTTTTATAAGACCTCTGCTTTTGGAGCTGTAATGGGGAACAAGGCCCGAATCTGCTAAATAACGATTAATTACTAACTCATCCTTGCGGGCCAACGCCTGTATTCTACAGGATAAATTTATTCCATAGCCGACATAGTCGCGGTATTTTAATTGGGATGCCTCGGCAGAAATTTCGTATTTATAGACCCTGTCGCTTACCAGGGCCCCTGCCATGCCCAATTCGGGGTAGGGCGCAAAGAGTTCCTCGTTTACAAAGTCGATATAGGAGTCGAAAACGCCCAAGGCAGAAGCCACCGTTTCTGGATTGGTATAGTCCCAAATAATAATTGCGCCGTCTCCCATCAATTTATAATAATTGCAACCATAGCCAAATTGGTTGACGCAGGAGAGAAGGTTCGAGGTAAATTCTTTAATTAATCTGAATACCTCATCTTCTTTGTGTGCACAGAGGAAATTGCTAAAATTCCTTATGTCGACACAGAGGACAAGGGCGTTATTTTTTACCTCGTCCAAATAGATATTGTCAAAAATATCTACCGGCATTTTTTTTAGTCCCTCAAGAGCCGAGCTATCTAATTCCACTCCGTCGCTTTGGCAGGAAATTAAGTCTAAATGTGCTCCAATTTTTTTGCCTATACAGTCTAAAACATAGCGGTTGTCCAAGGAAAAGGGCAGGCGAATTTGTTTAATAAATTCTGGATAGCCAGATGCGGCATCGGCAATGGTAAAAACACCGTCGGAAGAACAGCTTGTTTGAACAGCCAGTGTTTTATTTGTTTTAGTGTTCTTCAAGACGAGTTGGCGATTTTTGAAGGCGAGAATATTTTCGCAATTTTTCCCTTCTGGCATGATATATATTATATCAGGGGATTGGAAAAAAAGAAAGATATTGGGCGCTGAGGGATTCGAACCCCCGACATCCTCGGTGTAAACGAGGCGCTCTGACCAGCTGAGCTAAGCACCCTAGGCCAAAAAGCTATCATAAAAATAAACAAAGGGTCAATAGAAATGCTAAAGCTTTTTCCTCCCCTTGTCCTACTTCGCCATAGACGGTATTCTCAACGGTGTATGGGTAACATCATTATACGAGGTGCGCGCGAGCACAACCTTAAAAATATAGATTTAGAGCTTCCCCGAGACAGGCTCATTGTTGTCTCGGGGCTTTCGGGCTCTGGAAAGAGTTCTTTGGCCTTCGACACTATTTTTGCCGAGGGACAGCGCCGCTATGTCGAAAGTCTTTCGGCCTATGCCCGCCAATTTTTGGGCCGCATGGACAAACCAGATATCGACTATATTGAAGGGCTCTCCCCTGCAATTTCAATTGAGCAAAAGACAACGCATAGAAATCCGCGTTCGACAGTGGGAACGGTTACCGAAATTTTCGATTATTACCGCCTGCTTTTTGCACGTGTGGGAGTTCCCCACTGTCCTGAATGCGGAAAAATAATTCGGGAACAGACAGTCGACCAAATTGTCGATGCTATTTTGGGGTGGCCAGAAAACACAAGAATTCAGGTTTTAGCTCCAATAATACGGGGCAAAAAAGGGGAGCACGTAAAAATAATCGAGGATGCCCGGAAGGCTGGCTATGCACGCCTACGGGTCGATGGATTACTGGTCAGTTTGGACGACCAAATTAAGCTGGAAAAACAAAAAAAACACAGTATAGATATTGTTGTCGACAGGCTGCCGGTTAAACTGGAAATTCGCAAACGTCTGGCCGAATCGATAGAGGCGGCCCTAGAGGCTGCCAATGGCATTATGCTGGTTTTACGGCAGGGGCCAGATTCCAAAACCGAAACTGAAGAGTTTTTTAGTCAAAACAATGCCTGTCCGGACTGCGGTATTTCTATACCCGAACTCCAGCCCCGCCTTTTTTCCTTTAATAACCCCTTTGGGGCCTGCCCCGAATGCACCGGCCTGGGCTACAGAAGAGAGTTTTCGCCCGATTTAATCATCCCCGATTGGTCGCTCTCCTTTAACGAGGGAGGGGCAGTGCCCTATAATCCCGATTCGGCCTGGCATCGCAGCCGCTTTGAATCCCTAGCCCGCCATTATAATTTTTCTTTAGACAGCCCCTTTGAAAAATTGCCCAAAAAAGTGATGAAGGCAATTTTATATGGAAGTGAAGAAGAAATTGACATTGAATACGAGAACCGGCAGGGCACGGGGAAGTTTATGTATCATACAAAATTCCCCGGGCTTATAGAGGATCTTAAAAAACGCTATCGAGAAACCCAGTCGCCTGGAATTAGGGATTGGTTGGAAAAATTTATGAAGGAAAGCATCTGTGAAAGTTGCAGTGGAAAAAGATTGCGTCCGGAGGCCCTTGCGGTTACCGTCGGCGATAAAAATATCTTTGAACTCTCTGCGCTGTCGGTTGCAGATAGCCTGGTTTTCTTCGAAAAAATAAACTTTAGTGAATCCGAAAGACAAATCGCCGCTCAAATATTAAAAGAGATTGTCTCCCGCCTGGGCTTTATGCGCAATGTGGGATTGGATTATTTAACCTTAGAACGCACCGCCGGTACACTTTCCGGGGGCGAAGCACAGCGAATAAGGTTGGCAACACAGATTGGATCGAGTTTAGTTGGAGTCCTGTATATTTTAGATGAACCATCCATTGGTTTGCACCAGCGGGACAACCAGCGCTTAATTGATACCCTTTTGTATCTTAGGGATATTGGCAATACCCTTATTGTTGTGGAGCACGATGAGCAGACATTGCGAACAGCAGACCATATTGTCGATTTAGGCCCAGGTGCAGGGGTCCACGGCGGCACTGTGGTGGCGCAGGGAAGCCCTGCAGAAATTATTAAAAACAAGGCAAGCCTAACTGGCCAGTATTTGGCAGGTAGCTTGTTTATGCATATTCCCCAAGAGCGACGCAAGGGAAATGGAAAATATTTAGAAATTTATGGAGCAAAACAGCACAATTTAAAAGACATCGATATTAAAATTCCACTAGGTCTATTTACCTGTATTACCGGAGTCTCTGGTTCGGGGAAGTCGACACTTTTAGCGGATATCCTCTGTCCAGCGGTGAGCAATGCCCTGTACAAAAGCAATAAAACAGAGGGCGAGTATTCCGAAATTAAGGGAATACAGCATTTAGATAAGCTCATAGATATAAGCCAGGACCCCATTGGCCGCACGCCGCGGTCGAACCCTGCCACCTATGTGGGGGTTTTTACGCCAATAAGGGACCTCTATGCCAGCCTGCCCGATTCCAAGGCCCGGGGCTATAAAAGCGGGCGTTTCTCCTTTAATGTAAAAGGAGGGCGCTGTGAGCACTGTCAGGGCGATGGTACCATCAAAATTGAAATGAATTTTCTTCCCGATGTCTATATTCTATGCGATGTCTGTCAGGGGAAACGCTTTAACCGAGAGACATTAGAGGTAAAATACAAGGGGAAATCTATTGCCGATGTATTGAATATGACCATCGAGGAAGCTCTAAGTTTTTTTGAATATATTCCCCACATTGCGCGCAGATTGCAAACCCTCTACTCGGTGGGGCTGGGCTATATTAAACTTGGGCAATCGGCGTTGACGCTCTCTGGCGGCGAGGCACAGCGGGTAAAAATTGCCTTAGAACTTTCGAAGCGGCCGACAGGCAAGACGCTTTACATCCTAGATGAGCCGACTACGGGCCTTCATTTTGCCGACGTAAAACAATTGATGGCAGTTATTCATCAACTAATGGAAAGTGGCAATACAATTGTAATGATTGAACACAATTTAGATGTCATTCTTCAGGCCGATTATGTTATCGATTTAGGTCCCGAGGGCGGTGAACACGGAGGGGAGGTGGTTGCAACAGGCAGCCCAGAGGAAATAGCAAACTCTCCCCGCTCCTGGACCGGCAAATATCTTAAAGAAGAGCTTTTAAGGAAGGCTTAATGCGCCAATTGGCTTATTGCATAATTGCAGTTTTGCTTATATGTACTAGTGCCCCTTTTATTTTTGCCCAGGAAGATGATGTCCTCGATACAGAAGAAATTAAAATATTGTCGCTGGATATAAACACAGCCTCATTGCAAGATTTGGCCACAATGTGTACCGAACTGGGGCTTTCGCAGGCGGGAACCCTTACCGATTTGCGAAAACGACTTTTAGCTCACTACAAAATAGATTCTAAAAAGGATACCTCGTCGGAAGATGCTAAAACAGTCCAGATACTCAGTGCACGCAGCACGGAATATATAAACATCGAGGTGGTAAACGAGGAATATGCCCGTTTAAATGGCGATGTTGTTATCCTCTTTACCGATGGAAAGGAGACCCACCGGATACAGGCAGATGAAATGCTGTATAACAAGACAAAAAATATTATTCACGCTCGGGGAAATGTTCTGTATTTGCGGGAGGGAGAGACAAATACTGAAACCTTTAGAGGGCAGGCCCTAGAGGTAAATATTGATACCTGGAATGGCGTCTTTGTGGGGGGCACCAGCGAAAAAGGGAAAAAAAGCGATGACAAAGTTTATCGATTTACTGCCGATTCAATTACTCGAAGTGAGGATGGCGTTAGCCTTCTAGAGAATGCGATAATTGAAAATGCAAAGACCGAGGAAGCTTATTGGTCTTTGGCTGCCAAAAAAATTTGGCTCCTCCCTGGAAATGATTGGGCAATCCGAAACGCCACCCTAAAAGTAGGCCATATTCCTGTTTTGTATTTTCCATTTTTCTTTTATCCGGGGAACAAAATTTTCTTTAATCCAGTTTTTGGCATTCGTCAGCGAGAAGGCACCTTTTTACAGACAAGTACTTATTTAATAGGCCAGTCTACGGCAAAATCCAGCGAAGAAAGCTCAATAATGCAAATACTGGACAGTAACGACGACAAAGAGCTTAAGCGCGAGGGCCTTTTTCTGGTAGCGACAAACAGACCTAAAAAAACTGAAGGGAAAAAACTTGCCTTGCTTTTTGATATGTATTCTAATTTAGGGGCCTATATCGGCCTTGATTTTTCTCAACCTAAAACAGGTATCTTTGGAGCAACTACTATCGATGGCGGTTTTGCGCTGTCGCGGACGGTAAGGCCCTTAGGCAATGGCCAGTGGACGACTTTTATGCATAGTGACTCGATGGAAAGTGAATGGAACCAGGGCAATTTTTTTTCATTCGATATTCCCTTTCGATACCGGCTTAAAGCACAGGGCTCATTTGTCTTTAAGCGGGCTAGCATTAACTGGAACTTACCCTTTTATAGCGATGTGTATATAGACAAAGATTTTATGAACCGCAGCGAAAAAATGGACTGGTTTAATATGATGAAATCTGGCGCAGCCTCTTTACAGGAAAGCGAGGACATTGGGGTCTTAGGAAACTACAATTGGCGGGTATCGGCAAGTGGTCTGCGCTCAGATACAAAAATCTTGTCTCCCTATGTGCAGGGCATCAATTTTAGTACCCTTTCCTCGACCCTCAGCTTTAACTCAAAAACCGATCCCACGCTCTCCTCTTCCTATTCTCCAATGCGCACTTTTTTCTATCCCTCAAGTTTAAATCTTCTAACCTTGAATGTATCGACACAGGGCAAGCCTTTGAGCCTACCTTTTAAGAAAACAGAAGCAAATAAAACAGAAGTCTTACCCGAACAAAAAAAAGAGATTTACGAAATCGAAAGCTCTTTAAAAAGCCCTTTTAAACCCGATGTCGATGAAGCCAAAGAAAGTATAATAAAAAAACCATTGGAGCTAAGCCCCCCAAGTTTAGAGCAAGGTTTTGCCATTGATGCCGCCTCGGGCAGCACTGCCGAAGTATCCTATTCTCTGTCTGCCTCTTGGGTGAGCGATTTGCTTTTTAATAGCGAAATTTGGAAATCCAATACCGACATCGACTGGAATGACATTGCCTCTTTTTTAAATGTGGCAAAAATCAATCCAAGTTTGAGTGCAAAATTCAGCCTTCCCCAAAGCACGTTTTCGGGAAGTTTTTTACTTGCCGGGTCTGGCACATGGCAGGACTACCTTTTTTTTGATGAAACAGCAAGTAAATTTGATACCCAAACAAAACGAGAAAATGAGGCAATACGCAATTATAAGGCTACCGGCTTTAACACCACTGCGGATATCAGTTTTGCGGGGAAGCCCCTCGTTTTAAATCCCATTTTTTCTGCAAGCTCTTTAAATTACAGCTTTAAAACCCTTCTTGCCAAATCTGAATTTTCGGGAACGCCGCAGGAACCAAATTGGGACATTATCACTGCAGAGTGGGACAAGGAATCAATACAGACGCATTCAATTTGTTTAAATTTGTATGCCCTTTTATATGAAAAAAATCAAAATTTTTCCCTTTTTTTCACTCTTCCTCCCTTAGATAGCAAGGCCTCTGGCAAGCTTAATTTTAATTATTGGAAGGCATCGACAGCTGCATCGATGGATATCGAAGACTTCGAGACAGAGAACAGAATTTTTAAGCCTTTGACCCTCGAACAAAAAATTAATATCGATACAAAAAAATATTTAAGCCAGTCTCTTATTATTGATGTAGAAAATAGTGAGTTTTTACGGGCCAATACCGCTATACATATTAACAATTTAAGCTTTAATTTTTCGGCAGAGAAGACAAACACCTATTTTTTTAACGAAGCTGCGGGCTGGGTTTTAGATCGGGAAAGTGAAGAATTGCGCCCCAAATCGCTTTCTGTAATCTATGGTTTAAATAAAGAGTTCAATAATCTATGGCACAAACGTCTTCATGCAGGTATACGTGCCGATTCCACTCTTTCCTTCGATTTATTGCGCTATACGCAGTCTTTTTTTAGATTTAACCTTACCACCTCGCTCAAAATAAACGATTTCCTGGAATGGTCTTTTTCTTCTGTCTCCCAGAACTCAGTGCTCTTTAGATATTTGCAGGATCTGCCATTTGTGGATCTGCCATTTCGCATTTCTGGTGAGCCAAATATTGCCCTCGATTTGCTTCAATCCTTTTATTTTTGGGATAAACCTGCTCGGATAAACTCTGGTTTTAAGTTGAAAAGTTTGAGCACTACCTTAAAACATTTTATGGGAGACTGGACGGCCAGCCTTAGCTATACTGTCGTTCCTGTCTTATATCGAGAAAAAAAAATGTATGAATTTGAAAACGAGATTTCATTTTTAGTTCAATGGATACCCTTTAATGAATTTAAAGTGGAGACTTATCGCGATAAAGACGGCTTAATTTTTAAATAAACTGATGTAAAGCTATGTTTTTATGCCTTGACTGGAGAGAAAGGTAACGATAGACTTTAAAAACTGTTTTAGGTTGGCTCGTAATTTGAGCATTTTAGGAGTATTTTGAATACTGTAATAACAATAGTACTTGCGGACAACAATATATTAAGGGCTGTCTGTGGGGCAAACGATGTGAATCTCAAAGAGATTGAGCAGGTAACCGGAGGGCGTATTATCCCCCGAGGAAACGAGCTTTTGTTGGAGTCCAAAGATTCTCAGCAAATTGCCAATATGCAGTTGGTGCTCGAGCGAATGATAGAGTCTGTGCAGCGCTTTGGCAATATTTCGCCAGATTATTTTAAGGCACTTTTACATAGCATTCAAAACGATGCTAGCATCCAGAATGATGAATCGAATTTCTCGGATTCAAATATTCTTGAAGACTTTGTTATCAATATTCCCCGTGCGTATAATCGGGTATATCCCAGGACGGTCAATCAGGCGCGATATGTAAAGGCCATTAGAGAACACGATATAACCTTTTGCGTGGGGCCGGCAGGTACAGGAAAATCGTATTTGGCAGTGGCAGAGGCCTTAAAAGAGGTGCTTTCTCAACATCATCGAAAACTTGTCCTTACCCGGCCAATTGTAGAGGCAGGAGAGAATTTGGGCTTTTTACCGGGCGATTTAGCTCAGAAAGTACATCCCTATTTGCGCCCTCTGTATGATGCCATGGAAAGCCTTATGCCCTTCGAGATAATACAAAACCTAGAGCAGAGCCGCATTATGGAAATTGCTCCCTTGGCATATATGCGCGGTCGAAGCTTGAACAATGCAATAATAATTTTAGATGAGGCGCAAAACACGACAAAAGAGCAGATGAAGATGTTTTTAACGCGTATTGGCGAAGGCTCTAAGGCAATTATAACCGGGGACAGCACACAGATCGATTTACCAAGAAAAAAGGACTGTGGCCTTATGCATGCAATAAACCTATTGGCCGGAGTACCAGGTCTTTCTTTTACCTGGTTAAACACCCTGGATGTTGTCAGAAATCCTTTGGTAAAAAAAATTATTGAAGCCTATGATGTTGAACAATAAACAATTGAACATTTATTTTTTCTCATTCCTGCGAAGTATACGAAAAAATTCTGCTCGTATTCTCCTTTTTTCTATCTGTCTTTTATCGCTGAGCTTAATAATCTGTCTATTAAATCCTAAAAAAAAGCAAATAGCGAATTTACAAGACTTGAAATTGGGAAGCATTGCCCCCAAAACCCTATATTCGAATAGGACGATTAGCTATATCGACGAAGAGGCAAGTTTTCAACAACAAAAAGACCTTATTGCAAGCATTCCCCCGGTATACCGGCGCTCTACCTCTATCGATGCCGAAATTCATTCTGGATTTTTAGATTTCATTCGTTTTTATAGACAAGAACTTAGGACAAAGAATGATTTTTCCTCGTTTAAAAAGAATTTCGAAATACGCTATCCTCAGCTTTTTACCGAAAATATTTTAAATTTGCTATTTACCCTGCAAACCCCCGATTATTTTGTGGAAGAGACCGAAAAACTTTTGGACCGTATTTTAAATATTGGAATAATTGGCAAGGAGGCCCTACAGCAGGGCAATTATACCGGCGATACCATCGAAATACAGAGCGAAGGCCAGAAAGGTCGCTTCCTAGCCAAGTCGGCATTAATTTCCAGCGATCGAGTAAGCCAATATATTGCGGAGGAAATATCAAATGCCAGCTATCCTGCGAGCTTTAAAGAGCTTGCACACCCCGTGATAAAACCCTTTTTAATTGACAATATTTTATTTTCGCCGGAAAAAAGCCTAGAACGGCAGAACGAAGCAAAGACAAAACTTACTCCCATCTTAAAGCATATTGACCGCGATGAACACATTATTAAAAAGGGCTTCCCAATTGGCGAGGAAGAAATGCTTCGGGTGCAGGCCCTTATACAGGCAGAAAAACGCCGAATACCTGCCGACTCAATTGGACGAATTGCAATTACGCTTGTTTTTATGTCTATTAGCTATGTTTTTTTATTTCACCGAGATGTTGGACTAAAGAGTCAGGTTTTCAAAGAATCGGAGATAAAAAAAGCCTCTTTTTTGGCCTTGTTTTTTTTAATCTATCTTTTTTTAGCCCGTCTTACCTCGGTATATAGGTTGCCAATTGAAGGCTTTGTCTCTGCAATTTTACTGCCCCAAAATCTTTTTATCATGCTTATTGCCATTTTTCTGGGAAATAATATGGCCTTTTTTATGGCCTTAATTCTGCCAATTTTAGGCTTTATTGTCTTTTCTTTGGATTTTTCCTCCTGTTTTTTTGCCTTCTTAACTTCTTTTATTTCTATTATTAGCATAAAGAATATTACTCGGCGCATTGAATTTGTGCGAGCTGCAATTATTCTCTCGCTGGTAGGCCCACTATTAATGCTCCCCATTCTCTTGGTCAACCAGACATCTTTAGGTAATTATCCCCTGTTTTTAGCCAGCGCTTCTGCAAATGGCCTTGTTTACGGTTTTTTACTTCTTGGTGTCTTACCCCTCTTCGAATTTCTTTTTAACGCCAACACCGATTTTAGACTGATGGAACTGGCCGACCTCAATTCCCCCCTTTTAAAGAAACTTTTGGCCACAGCCCCCGGCACCTATAGTCATTCTGTTACCGTAGCAAATTTGGCCGATGCTGCAGCCAAGGAGGTTGGGGCGAATTCACTTTTAGCTAGGGTAGGGGCCTATTATCATGATATTGGGAAGGCGGACCAGCCAGAATGGTTTTCAGAAAATCAAGTTTTTTACAATAAACACGATGATATTTCTCCTCGTCTATCTGTGGCAGTTATTCGCAGCCATTTAAAAACTGGGGTGGAAAAAGCTCGGCAGGCAAGGCTGCCAGAAAGTGTTATCGATATTATTGCAGAACACCATGGCAATTCAGTTATTGCCTATTTTTACCAGGAGGCCTTAAAAAAAGACAGCCAGGTGAATGCCGAAGATTATTCCTATCCCGGCACTCTTCCCCGCAGTAGGGAATCCACCATTGTCATGTTAGCCGACGGTATCGAGGCCTCGGTGCGTTCGATTAAACACCCCACTGTCCCCCGTTTGGAAAAGCAAATTAAGGACTATATTGATAAAAAAATTAAACTAGGACAGCTTGCCAACTCGGAATTGACAATAAGAGAACTGGAGATGGTGGCCAGCGCATTTTCTAGGGTTTTAGCCGGTCACTACCACTCCCGTATTGAATATCCCAAAGAGGTACTTAAAAATGAATAGGGTAGTCTGCACTGTATTAAATGGGAATAATATCAATTGGCTTCCCCGATTAGAAAAATTTTCCCTCAAAGTACTCGATATATTGGAGAAAAAAAACTGGGATATTTCAATTGCCCTCTGCAACGATGCCACCATTACAGAATATAACCGCGAATTTCGGAAAAAAAATGAGCCAACCGACATCCTATCTTTTGAATCGAAATATACGTATGAGGACCCCGCTATTGGTTTGCGTTATCTGGCGGGGGATATTATTATTTCACTGGATAGCCTGGCAACTAATGCCAAATATTTTTCGGTTCCCATGGACGAAGAACTACGCAGACTGATTATACATGGTATACTGCATTTAGATGGCCGGGACCACAGTACAAACGATGCAGAGGAGCCCATGCTCATTTATCAGGAACAACTTCTTTCTAAGCTTATAGGAGAAACTATAACTATATGAACCTCATTCACTCTATAAAAAAATTATTAGCAAAGGGACAGTTAAAAAACTCAGATTTTCAAAATTTAAATATCGAAAAACAGGATATGATCCGGGGCATTGTAGAGCTTTCGGATACCAGTGTAAAAGAGGTTATGGTTCCCCGCATCGACACCGTTTTTTTATCGGTCGATTTGCCCAAAGACGAGCTTTTAGCGCGCATATATGAAAGTGGACACTCTCGATTTCCGGTATACAAGGATACGATAGACAATGTCATTGGCATTTTATACGTAAAAGATCTACTGCGATATCTTTTTAAGGACGAAGATTTCGATACCCTAAGTATTCTGCGCAAACCCTATTTTGTGCCCGAATCCAAGCGCATAGATCAGCTTTTGCGAGAGCTACAGCGCAAACACGTGCATATAGCGGTAATCGTAGATGAATATGGCGGTGTTTCTGGCATTGTATGCATGGAAGACATTATCGAAGAAATTGTTGGAGACATCCAAGACGAGTTCGACAATGAGCGCGAAGACCTTTTGCAAATTGGCGAATCGGTCTATCTCTGCGATACCCGTATTAACCTCGAAGATCTTGCAGAAGAGCTAAATATCCAACTTCCCTATGAGGATTTCGATACCTTAGGGGGCTTTGTCTTCGATCTCTTTGGAAAAATACCCTTAAAGTTTGAAAAAGCTAGCTGGGAGGGCCATGATTTTATCATTCAGGATATGGAAGGCCATAAAATTAATACGGTTAAAATTATTTTATCCCGGGAGACTGAATAGGCTATGTCCAAAACTCTGCGATTTTTTTTAATTGCTCTGTTTTTTCCCATGTTTCTTGGCGCTCAGGAAGATGCCTTAGTTTTAGCTTCTCGGGGAGAGCGTGCAATGCTTCTGGAAGACTGGTACGAGGCAAGTACCTATTTTACCGAGGCCCTGCGTATAAATTCTTCTTTTTTAACAGCAAGAAAGGGCATGGCTCGGGTCTCCTATGAATTAGGCGAATACGAACAGTCCCTGCATCACAGTTTTTTGGCAAGAAAGCTTGCACCTACAGATAGCGAGATTATCAGCCTAGAAGTATTTTCCCACATTGCTCTAGGGGACAAAAAATCTGCCCATGTCCTGCTGGATGCATTATTAAAACGCGAGCCCTATAACCGCGACGCAATGTTTGCAAAGGCCGAGCTGGATATTTTAGAGGGAAGGCCCTCCCAGGCAAGTTTTATCTATCGCGATTTAACCGAACGCTATCCAGACGACAAAAGGGCATTGATTTCTTTGGCGCTTATTTCTCTGCCAATGGGCAATATTGATATGGCCCTAGATTATATCCAAAGGGCCCTTATTCAGCATCCCGACGATGCCAGCGTTTATTATTATGCCGCCTGGCTGGACAGCCAAAATGGAAATTTTAACCGGAGTATACTCCGATTAAAACAGGCATTGAGTATAAAGCCAGACTACATAAAGGCCAAACAGCTTTTAGCCACAAGCCTGTATAAAAATGGGCTTTGGGCAGAGAGCATTGCCCTTGCCGATGAGCTAATCGCCTTAAATAGATCTGGCACCAACGCATGGTATATTAAGGCAATGGCTTTAAATCAACTAAAAAAATATGAAGAAGCTCGGCGCGTTTTAAAAACAGCTCTTGCAATGAGCCCAGAAGACGAATTCTTGCGTTTGGCAATAGAGAACTCTCTATTGGAACATAGCAAGCTGGAACTGCCCGAGCGCAAAGAATATGCCAATTGGCATTTCGAAAGGGCGCAAAATTTTAGGCAAAAAAACTTAATAGATCAGGCCCGCTATGAATACCAGCGAGGCCTTCATTTAGATCCCTATTCACCCCAAAGGGCACATTATGCCGAACTTTTAGGCAGTATGGGCTATCCGAGTTTACAATTGGAAGAATTGATATTTATGCAGGACATCGAAATTTCCAATACGTATATCAATGACACCGTAGAATCCTATAATTCCCTTTTAAGCGACTCGCTCCACCGCCAATGGGGGGTAGAACCCATTCACATTCCCCAGGAAAACTGGAAAATAGCTCTTTTTGTTATCGACAGCGTCTATAATTCAGTACATGTGGATGCCCCACAGTTGGGTTTAATTTTGTTAAAGGATTTATTGCGCCAAAGTCCTGGCTACGAGATCCTCGAACTGCCCCATACACAGGAAAGCTTTAGTCGGGCCTGGCGTTTAGCTAGGGAATCCGGTGCCGATTATTTTATTATATATAATTCAAGTGAATCCGATTTAGATTTTTCGCTCCAGACAGATTTATATAGCGCTCGCAGTGGGGAGCTTATAAGAACTTTTCAGAGTTATCAGACGGGGATGGATAAGCTTCGCAACTCGAATCGAAAAATATTGGAAAACATTGTGCAAAGTATACCATTTAGAGCCTCTGTCTTACAGCGCCAGGGAAACGAGGCCATTGTCTCCGCTGGTCGCATTAGAGGTTTAAAAAAAGGAGACAAATTAATTGCTATTTCTCAGGGCCGGGTAGAAACTGATATCCACTCATTGGCAATAAAATACGACGAGAAGGATCTTGTTGCCTTTTTAGTGGTCGAAGAATTGGACGACTATGTAAGCCTAGTAAGGGTCCAGAGAAATGGCTTTTTCGATAGATTAATCAACAAGGACCCCGTTTTTTTAGCCGATGTCGAACAAAACCCCGCTAAGAAACAGGGCAATACCGACATTCCTTTTATTCCTGCAGAAATTAGATCCTTAATTCGCAGCGCGCGTTAAGACCTCGTCTTTTAAGGCCAATCGATAGAGGCAGTCCTGTACCCAGCTCGTCCCTTCCGAAGGATAACTTCGCTGTGCAAGTAAAAATTCAAACAGGGCAAGGCGGAAATCGCTTCTATAGTACCAGGTCTGTGCCAAATAGAACCGAGCCCGATTTTCTACCTCTAAGCTGTGTGGAAGCGATAAAAATGCCTGAAGAGAATCTGCTGTTTCGGTCCATTTCGACTGTAAAAAACTTTCTTTAACTATCGAATAAAGAGCAAAGGCCTCTCCACCAGTGCTAGGCGAAGAATCGATACCGAACACTTGGGGAAAGAGGATGGGACGTTTTTTAGGGCCCTTCCACATGGCCAATAATTCCGAGACTGCTTTTTTAGTTCCAGGGCCAATGTCTTGCATATGGGAAGCTGGTTTTGGCCAAGCGTGAAGGATATTGGCAAAGCTATCTTGAGAAATAAGAGGCAGGGGCATAGACCGTATCCAAGCAGGACTTAAATATAGGCCGGTTCTGTAGCTTCCGGCATCTACTTCTACCGAATAGGCACTTGAGTTTTCGCCTATAAAAATTCCCGCCTGACCCATTCTTAGGTCGTCTTCCATAATTACCGTGTACCAACATTCAATTCCCGGTACTGGATAATCTACGAAGGGACTATCAATATTTGCAATTTGCACAATAACCGCATGAACCAAGTCGTCGATAGAACGCACTGGCTTGGTGCTGCGATATAAAATAGCCTTGCCACTGTCCTTGGTAGATTGAAAGAAAATATGGACGCTGTCTGCCTCTACCTTTGTGTGCAAAGAGCGTATTGTCATAGGCCGGTCTAAGGGATCTTCGATTTCTAATTCCAAGCTTTTGGAAGACTTTTGTAAATACACCGGCGTCTGGGTTATATTAGTGGCAAGGGGTAGCTTAGCCTGTGCGCTTGGAAGCCTGGATTCGGGAATTACCAGATAATACCAGGGGCCAGGCCCATCTGGCTCGTCGATGCAGGTGAAAATACCAGCAGGTACATAGGCAATAAGCTGGGCAGATGCAGGAAGACTGTCGGTAATTTCTCGAGGACTGCGATAAATGGTGAGCGAAGCAGAAAAACCTATAGATTCTTTCCAAGAAATAACAACCCTGTCGTTATTCTTCACCTCTGTCCTTATATCGTAGATACCCGTCCCCAATTCGCTAGCAAATAGATTTACCAGACAGCTGACATACAATAAAGCTATAATACTAAATGGTTTAATCCTCATACCCTTAATTGTCGGTCTTTTAGGTCTTTTAGTCTATATATTTAATACGAATGCGTTAAAAAGCTGGTTCCAGAACAAAACAACTGAGTTTAATATTTGATGGTTTGACAGATTTTGGACAATGACGTACTCTATTTTTATGTTTGTCTCTGTCGCTTTGGACCCTGGATCCGAGGACCGGGCTAAAGTTTTAACCGATCTTTTGCGTCGCTATGGTTTTGAGCCAATTCAGCGTGGGCTCTGGGAATCGGGCATCGTAAGCCCACCTTCTTTAGACCGATTAAAACGCGATTTAGACCGTGCCACCGATGCATACGATAGAATAAGAGTATATCAGTATCCTGTCGAAGGAAACCTGGTTATAAGTAGCCTAAAAGACAAAAAATGGCGTAAATTAGTTGCACGGCCTCCTCAAAAGAGAAGACCACAATAGCTATCATTTTCATAGGAGCAGATATGTTTTTGGCAGAATTAAACCCCAGAATTAAGGATTTAGATAAAAAAATTAACGACACCTGGAGGCGTCTTTGACCCCGAAACTTTAAAATCTAAAATTCAGGAACTGGAAAACGTCTCGATGCAGGAAGGCTTTTGGGAGGATGTCTCTAAGGCAGAACAGACCCAAAAAAAATTAAAAACTCTGCGCACTCGCCTAGAACCCTGGCAGGAACTTTTTAACCGGATAGAAGACCTTGCAACCTTGATCGAGTTGGCCTTAGAAGAAAAAGACGAAGGCCAGGCAGAAGAAATTGAAGAAGAGCTGATTAAACTTGAATCTGTATACGACAAACTCACTATAACCGAAATGATGGGCGGCGAGGTCGATTCGCATTCAGCTTTTTTAACGGTACATGCGGGGGCAGGCGGCACCGAGGCCTGCGATTGGGCGAGTATGCTCTATAGGATGTACACTCGTTGGGCCGAAAAACAGGGCTTTTCGGTGAGCCTCGTGGACATATTGGAGGCAGAGGGGGGAATTAAATCGGTTACCATCGAAATCGACGGCCCCTATGCCTTTGGCTATCTTAAAGGGGAGTCGGGTATACATCGACTAGTGCGCATATCCCCCTTCGACTCGAATGCCCGTCGGCACACCTCGTTTTCTTCCATCTATGTATTTCCTGTTTTAGACGATTCGATAGAAGTGGATATCAGACCCGAAGACCTTAGGGTCGACACCTACCGTGCCGGTGGTGCCGGTGGACAGCATGTAAATAAAACTGATAGCGCTATTCGCTTTACCCATCTGCCAACGGGCATTGTCGTTGCCTGCCAGTCGGAGCGGAGCCAGATTAAAAATCGGGCAACGGCAATGAGCATGTTAAAGGCACGCCTATACGAGTACTACCGGGAAGAAAAAGAAAAAGACAACGAAAAATTTGCCAGCGAAAAAAAAGATATATCCTGGGGGCATCAAATACGCAATTATGTTTTCCAGCCATACACAATGGTCAAAGATGCCCGCACTAAGCTGGAAGTTGGCAATATTCAGGCTGTTATGGATGGTGAAATTAATGTCTTTATAGAGGAATATTTGCGCTTTGCCTGGCAAGAGAGTAGACAGACAGAAATGGTACAGGATGAAAAATAAAATATTTTTTTTGATATTTATTTTAATCCCCGTTTTTGCCTTTAGTTTTGGCTTTTCTAAAAAAACTGAAGACGCCATTGAAGCAGTACCCAGCCCAGAAAGCGATGCGCAATGGGTTTTAGGCATTGCTGAACCGCATATTGATCCAGCCATGCAGAGCACAAATCGCCTACAAGCATACGCTTTTGCACAAGAGCTTTTGGCCAGTATTATAGATAAAAACATATTGCTAGAACGCAAGGAAATTGAGCTTAGCGGACTGAGCGAACACCGTTCAAATACCGAAGTACAAAAACTACATAAAAATTTATTTGATCAAATTAAAACCCGAGACCAACTTATATTTAAGGGCATGCAGGAATGGAAATATCGCAGCGAGTTGGCGAAATCTATTCAGACAATTAAAGACACCAAAAAAAAATTGGAGCTGGAAAAAAACAAGGAATACCTAGTAGGGCCACGGGGGAAACTAGATGTACATAAGACCAACAAAGAGGGTGGTTTTTTAAATTTTTCCTCCAGCGAACCACATAAAAAATATTGCCTGGAACAAAGGCTGGACGGCCTTTTAGTCCTCGATTTTTTAGCCCGTTACGACTATATTTTATTTTCTTGGGAATTATATATTCCCTGGCAGCAGGAGGCAATTGCCCGCGATTCTCTAATGTTTTCGCCCGATGTCCAAGAGGATGCCCTGTATGAATCAATTTTGTATATTTTAAGTTTACTGCAGGGAAGGCCCCTTGCACAAATACAATGTGCTATGGCAGATGAGGAAGATTTTGAGCTTTTTATAGATGGCCGCCCTATGAATACAGCTTTAGATTCACTGTTTATCGAGGGGGGCTACCATAAGTTCGATATAAACAAAGAGGGGTATTTGCCAATCTCCCAGACAATTTTTATTAAAGGTGGGGAACAATTAATATTAAGACCGCATTTACAAGTCCAAAAAACTAAAACTGTTTTTTTAAATATGCAGGATCCACAGGCAGATGACTCCAGCAATATCGATATTAGGCTCAACGGCATGTATATTGGCCAAACTCCATTGAGCCTTGAAATTCCAGAGGTTGAGCCAACTGTCCTAAGCCTTCACAAGGATGGCTTTGCCGACAAAAGCTATCTACTCGAGGAAGATATTGATGGACATTTAGCCTTTAGTATGCCAGAAATTCTTCCTAAAAATAAACAGGTCGAATACAGTAGAAAGCGTTTTTACATGGCTTTTGGAATTTTTTTTATAAGCCTGCCCGTTTCTTTTTTTGCAAATGCGGCAAGCTCTTCCTATAGCGAGGCATTGTTTCGAACGGGGAACCCCATTTTTTACGATCCAGCGGTAACCAGCCTTAGTATTAGCTATGCTGCCTGGACTGGTACCGGACTTCTGTTTGCAAATACTGTTTTCCAGCTCTATCGCTATCTTGCGGCCAGTAATAATACAGGCCTCATCAAATCTCAAAGAGGAGTAAACAAAAATGGCAAAAAATGATTTTTTCGATAAACTAAAAAAACTTTTTTCTATCAATCGAAATTTCAATGAGGAATTTTTCGAAGAGCTAGGCGACCAACTCGTGGAAGGAGACCTTGGGGCCATGCAGGCCTTTGCCTTAATTGATGAATTAAAAAACGAGGCAAAAAAAAGAGGCCTTGAAACAACGGACGCCATTCGGCTTTTATTAAAAGAGATAATGCTCAAGGTTTTTGCAGAAATCGATATTCCCAAAAAGGTAAAAAATCTATCTTTTAACCAGAGTAATTTGCTATTAATTTTGGGCGTAAATGGGGTGGGCAAGACAACGAGCTGTGCTAAATTGGCCAGTGCATTTAAGGCTGAGGGATACACTCCCATTTTGGCCGCGGCCGATACTTTTAGGGCAGCAGCAATTGAGCAGCTAAAAATTCATGGCGAAAGATTACAGATGCGGGTAATTGCCCATAAGCATGGGGGCGACCCTGCCGCAGTTATTTACGATGCCCTAGAGGCGGCAAATACAAAGACAGGCGCACTGGTAATTGCCGATACTGCAGGTAGAATGCATACAAAAAAATCCTTGGTCGAAGAAATAAAAAAAATTGATAGAATTGCCAGCTCAAAAATTATGCCTGAAAATTATTTAAAATATTTAGTTTTGGATGCCACTAGCGGACGAAATGCCCTGGAGCAGGCGATGGTTTTTAACGAGGCATTGGAAGTGGATGGAGTTATACTTACAAAATACGATTCCAGTGCAAAGGGGGGAGTGGCTTGGTCCTTGGCTAAAGAGCTAAAACTACCCATTCTGTGGATTGGAGATGGCGAAGACTACAAGGATTTGCACGCCTTCGAAGCAGAAAGGTATATCAATGAATTTCTCCACATTGAGTAAATCTATCGCCACAGCTTTAATGTTCTTTAACCTCTCGCTTACTGCACAGGAAGTACAATGGTATAAAAGCAATAGTGGGGGAATGGCCTTTAATAAATTATCTGGCCTGGCAGTTCGCCGAAATGAATGGGCCCTAGAGGTTATCAATTATACCGACCTCGAGGCTATGCCTTATGACATACCATCAGGTTCTCTTTTATCGAGTGAGCTGGATTTTAAAAATCTGGAAATACAGAACCTCTATAATAATGGCGAGAAAACAAAGACCATTGCACTGTATTTATCCGAAAATAACGAGATTGTTTGCCAACAGCAATGGGAAAGCAATAGAGAAAGCATTGAATATTATTCCCCCGACGGAAAAAAGGCAGAAGAAATCCAGAAGACCGAAAATGCTCACATTACCAAAACTCTTTACATCTGGCAGGGAGATAATTTAGCTGCGATGTCCCATTTTACGGTGGAGGAAGACGGGACCGATTCCCTAGATTGGACAGATACTTATTATTATTTACGCGATGGCAGTTTACGCGAAATCCAGCGGCAGGAGGGAGAGAGCACACATACTCTTATACGTATGTTTAACCGCCCAGCAAAGCCCAAAGAGCTGGAATTGTTTAATAAGGATGGCTCTTCTACCACCATTGCCTACGATGAGGATTCGCGAGAATTATCTCGCTATTATCGGCCGAGTATAGATAAAAATCGCGAATTATCGCAGAGCCTCAATTGGCTAGCATTTTTGCCCGAAGAAGATGGCTATCATAGCGAGAAAAATATCAATTTACTGGACAGAACAGAGACAGTTCACCTATATGACCGAGAAGGGCGACTTGTCGAAAAAAATGTCTTCGATAAAGAAGGCGAGGTTTTGGAGCGCTATAAAAATATTTGGGATAGCAATGGTCTGGTATATGCATCTAAGGAAGTAGGTGAAGACGTATATGAACAGGAGTTTGAATACACAGAGCCCGGGGTAATTGCTCAAGAGACAAACAAGCTCAATGGAATTATTCAGCGTATTTTTATACAGGAGGGGGGCAATTCCCGAGAAAAATTATATAATAAGGGGGATTTGCTTTTAGAAGTGTATTATCAGAATGGAGAAAAAATCTTAGAAAAACGATATCATGAAAAGGAATTATATCGATGATAAAAAGCGATAACAGCTCTTCGGCATTGAACACAAAGACCTCTAAGGCCTGGCTGTGGTTTCTTGCCAGTCGCTATATCTTAGGCCCTTCCAAGGCCCGCAAACGCTCTGCATCTATTTTATCCTTTTTGGGAATAGCCGTTGGGGTCATGGCCATTCTCATTGTACTTTCGGTAATCGAAGGATTTCAGTCCAGTTTTATAGATAGTATTTTAGAGATATCTTCTTATCATATTCGCATCGAAACCGAAGAAGCTGAGCAATTGGGACAGGGGCTGGAGGTAGAACAGGGGGTAAATCTTGAACTGGTAGAAGAGCTAGGCAAGCAGCCCTATATAAAATCTGTCCTACCCTTTGTAGAACTGCAAACCATTATGCGTGCAGGAAGGAAGGGACAGCAGGGCGCCCTTGTCCGAGGCATTCCAGAAAACAGTTTTACTCTAGACAAGGGGCTACAAACACATCTGACAATCGAAGAGGGAAGCTTCGATGTTAGCTCTGCCAATAATATTGTAGTGGGGGCAGAATTGGCCTATTTTTTGGGTTTAAGCCTTGGAGATAGCCTGTCTTTGGTTTCACTTTCGGGCACAGCCTTAGAGAATTTAGAAGCCGAAAGCACTATGTTTACCGTTGGGGGAATATTTCGCTCCGGTTATTATGAATACGATTTAAGTTGGGCCTTTATTTCGATAGACAGGGCCCTAGAATTGTATGGACAGGGAGCCCCCATTACCTATGGGGTAAAATTAAACAATCATTTGCAAGATAACCGAGCAATGCAGAGCATTGCCCGTATTCTAGAAAATGCAACAATACATACCGGAGCAAAATACAGATCTGAATCTTGGCGGAATTTTAACCGCGGTTTTTTTTCCGCATTAAAAACAGAAAAAATTCTTATGTTTTCCCTTTTATGCCTTATTTTTATTGTGGTTGCGCTCAATATTTTTCAGGGCCAGAGAAGGAAGGTCATGGAAAACTATGAGGAAATTGGCCTATTAAAAGCCCTAGGGGCTAGCAATATAGCAGTTCGTTTTATTTTTATGTTAAATGGCCTTGCCATTGGCATTTCAGGGGCCATTGCAGGCCTAATTCCGGGAATTGCCATTGCTTCTAATATACAGGGTTTTTTTAATCTTATTGAATCAATAGTCAATGCTGGCATAAAAATAATAAATATTATTTTTATGCTATTCGGACGGGTAAATAACAGCAATGCTGATTTTGCCATTTTTTCGCCATCAATTTTTTATGTAAAAGAAATTCCATCTCATATTGAAGTGCTGGAAGTGGTATTTATTTGTCTCTTTGCCATTGGCAGTGCAGCCACCGCCGGTTGGCTGGCTTCAAAAAAAAGCACTCAGATAACACCGGCGGAGGTTTTGCGCTATGAATAATATTCAAGTTTCTATTAGATCCTTAGTAAAAACATATGCCAGCGGGCACGAGACATTGAGAGTTCTCGATGATTTAAATTTAGATATTTCATCGAGTAGTTCAACTGCCATCTGTGGTAAAAGTGGTTGTGGCAAAAGCACCCTTCTGAATATAATTGGGGGCTTGGATAGGCCTACTTCGGGCAGTGTTAAAATTGATGACTGGCATTTAGAAGACCTCTCGCCGGCAAGGCTTAATTCTTTTAGAAGCCAGTATATTGGCTTTGTCTTTCAGTTTCACTATTTGCTCAAAGATTTTACTGCATTGGAAAACATCATGTTGCCGGCCCATATTGCGGGACTCAGTAAAAAAGCTGCCTTTGAAAAGGCTGAAAAACTAATTGACGAGGTAAAACTCTCGTCGCGAGCAAGACATTTTCCCTCCCAGCTCTCTGGTGGTGAACGCCAGCGCATCGCCTTGGCAAGGTCTCTTATCAATAGTCCCAAACTTATTTTGGCCGATGAGCCCACTGGCAATTTAGATCCTGCCAATAGCCAACTTGTAGCCGATATTCTTTTTGAACTCTGCGAAAAACACAAAAAAAGCCTGGTTATTGTTACCCACGATTCGAGCATTGCAGAACGAGCTTCGAGAATCTTACATTTAGAAGCAGGGCGTTTTTCGCAAGAGGCTACAGAGGTACTATGAAAAGCAAGGCAGGTCGGTTTATAGCGCTGCGCTATCTCCTGGGCCGAGGTCGCGAAGGCGGGCGATATCTGCGCGGTGCTGCCATTGGCATTGCGCTGAGCCTTATTCCCATTGTGATAACCCTGGTTGTAGCCGATGGCATGATTCAAGGTATTACTTGGCGCTTTTTAGAATTGGGGACAGGACATATACAGGTCTTTCCGCGCAAAACTGGGGAAGACATTCTAGAGACCTTAGAAATATGTAAACAGGTGGATAAGGTCTTAGATGCCTGGCTCGAACGCACAAGCCTGGGAATTCTCGTGGGGAAAAAAGGCAAGTCGGGCGCCAATGTCCGTGCTGTTCAAAAGGACTGGCTGGCTAACCCGCGAAATGCCAGCTGGCTTGTGCTTATAGATGGAGATCTCGATACATTTAGTCCCGACTCGGCCGTAATTGGACAGGGGCTGGCAGAAAAACTGGGCATATCGGTTGGCGATCGCGTGCGTCTTATGACCACCAAATCTTGGCAGGGGGGGCGTTTAAGTCCAACGCTAAGCAGCTATGTCGTTTGCGCAATTGTCTCGTCGGGCTACAGAGAACTTGATGAACTCTGGTTTTTTATAAACTGGGAAACAGGCTTGCAAAAACTTTCAGAAAACACCAGCCGCAGTTTTATTAGATTGAGAATCGAAAAACCCCTTAGCGAGGCTGAAGAAGTCGCAAATATCCTTCTTAGCAAACTGCCTAAATCTTGGACAGCAATGACCTGGTATGAGCTTCAGACAAATCAGTATGAATCCTATGCCTCGACAAGGCAATTGCTCCTCTTTATTATGTCTTTAATTGTTCTTATTGCAGCTGTCAATGTCTCCTCTTCCACCGCAATGCTCAGCCTCGAACGCAGGCGAGATATTGCCATATTAAAAAGCTTTGGTGCTTCGGCATCGGAAATTGAACACATTTTTATTTGGGCTGCTTTTTTAGCTGGTGCCATAGGTACAATAATTGGCATTGGATCGGGCCTCCTTATTTCAAGCCAAATTAACAATATTATAAATACTGCAGAGAAGGTTTTTAACTGCGTCGCTGCTTTTTTTGCGGCTATTTTTAAACAGGGCTGGGAAAACATCGACTTTCTCGACCCAAATTATTATCTTGATACTATACCAATTGTTATAGACTGGTTTTTAATTGGTTGTATTGCTCTTGCAACTGTTCTGTGTTCTGTCCTTTCGGCTTGGGCCCCTGCACGGCGGGCAGCCAGACTTTTGCCATTGGATATACTTAGGAAGTATTAAATTCTAACCAAATTTTTCAGGGAGACATAATGATCTGTGAGATATGTGGTAAAAACAAAGCACAAATAATAATTCAAGAGGTAAGAAAAAATGAAAGCAAGGAGCATCATCTCTGTCTTGCCTGTGCTAAAGAAACCGGACTTTCGAATGTTCACCGACAAGCAGCTAGAATCTTGTCTAAAATTATTTCCTCTCCACGCATAAAAGGTGAACTTCTAAATACTGAAGCCGCTAAATCCAGAATTGATGAAAATACAACCTGTAGATTTTGTCTGACACAGATGAAGACCATTAAAGAAAGTGGCTTTTTAGGCTGTGTACACTGCTGGGATATTTGGAAAGACTATGCGCAAGTTCCAAAACAGCCATTGTATAGGGGAAAAATGCCTCGCAAAGAGATGAAAACTAATAGAAAAAAAATGATTAGCATTATAGAAAATAAATTACACATAGCTATTGAAAAAGAGGAATACGAAAAAGCAGCTAAATATCGAGATCAGTTGCGCCATTATTCCCAGGGAGATGGGCACATTGAACAATAAGCTGCTCAATTTTCCCACTGCACATGCAGACATACAGAATTTGGATATAATTGCCTCATCCGCCATCGAGTATGCGCGCAATTTAAAAGATAGCCCCTTTGTCTGGCGTTGCGGTCTGCCCGAATTAAAGACAGACAGAGATTTCCTTAAAGAGCTAGTTAAACAGTTCGTTTCCGATATGATTTTTTATGATTTCGAGGATATCCGCAATGAACAATTTCCTATAGCTTCGGATATCGGCATTGTATCGGAGGAGCGCCCATTAAATGTCTATGGGGCTATTGGGCTTCAGGTGCCGGGCAATATAAGTGCGCTCATCCATGCTCAGGAACATTTGCATATTAAATTACATAGAATAGGGAGTTTTACATCTGAAGATTTAAATTATTTACTGGAATTAGATAGGAAATTCGAAGAGGAGGTTCACTGGGCCTTTACCGAGGATGATGGCTATATTAGCACTCATAAAGATAGACATGGTTCAATGTTAATGTTTAGCGCCAAGGTTTTTCTGCCGGCAATTTTTACTGCCGGTATTTGGGACCGCGTTGCCCATGGCTTAATCTCTGCGGGAATTCATGTGAATTATGAGGATGTTTCTAACAATGGCGAGACAAAGCCAAATAATTACGCCCTTGGCAGTGCATGGGTAGACCTAAAGTATCGCAGTGAGCGTGGAAAAACAGAGAAAGAAAACTTTCTGCATTTTGCTAAATCTCTAGACACTCTTATAGAAAGCGAGCGAAAGGCTAGGGAAAGAAGCAGTGAAGACATTGATATCCGTATTATTGATAGAGCCCAGCGTGCAAAAGCCACTGTACCCGCAGTATATTTTATACAGGCCAATGAGGCAAAAGAACTATTGTCTTGGCTGCGCTATGGCCTGCTTTTAAAAATTATTAATAATGGTGGAGAATCTGAAATATTACAAAAAATTGATAAACTATTGACATTAAATGAAAAACACTCGATACGATTATTAGCTCCTTCGACATTATCCTCTATAGAGGATATACTAGAAGAGGAGATACGGGCAAATAATTTGCGACATGCTTTTTCAAACTTGTATAATAAATAGTAGGAATAATTCCCTGCTATTTAAGGAGGTTTTACGATGTTCAAGGGCTTAACCCAGCGAGCACAAAAAATATTAACTGTACTGTCTCAGGAAGAGGCCCGACAAAGCTTTGCAGACATGCTTTTACCAGAGCATATCATTCTGGCTATTTTAAAAGATGGGGAAGGGCTTGCCTGTAGGGGCCTTAAATCTTTTAATATTAACTGTCTTACCCTGCACGCCGAGCTGGAAGCCGAGGTACCTCGACGCAGCGAAAACTACGTATATGGGGATTTACCGCCATCGCGCCGGACACGCCAGCTTATGGACCTTGCCGCCAAAGAAGCACAGGACATGGTCAATAGTTTTATTGGCACCGAGCATATTTTTTTGGCTGCTCTATTGGAAAAAAATGCTATTTTATCAAAGATTATGTCTAAATATAATTTAGATATAGATCTTTTGCGTGCAAGTTATCATGCTCTTTCCACAAACGAGACAAATGTCAATAGAAATATAAAGCCCCCCTTTCAATCAATTACCTCTAACAATGAATCTGCCAATAAAAGGCAGGGAACGGGTAGCGCAAGCAGTAAGACGCCATTGTTGGACGAATTTGCGCGCAATTTAACCCTGCTCGCTAAATCGGGGAAATTGGACCAGGTTATTGGCCGAGAAGTAGAAATTACACGATTAATCCGCATTTTAACCCGCCGAAGTAAAAATAATCCGGTGCTTGTTGGTGAACCAGGAGTAGGTAAAACAGCGATAGTAGAAGGACTTGCCCAATTATTGACCAGCGACAAAGCGCCCGACAGCCTTTGCGAAAAAAGCATCTTAACCCTCGATTTAGCCGCCGTCGTCGCAGGTACAAAATATCGGGGTGAGTTCGAAGATCGTTTAAAGAAAATAATGAAGGAAATTCTTTCAAACAAAAATATTATTCTTTTTATCGACGAAATTCACACAATAATTGGAGCTGGTGGGGCAGAGGGCTCTATCGATGCTTCCAATATGCTCAAACCAGCCCTGGCCAGGGGAGAATTACAGTGCATTGGGGCGACCAGCCTAAATGAATACCGCAAATATTTTGAAAAAGATGCCGCCCTGGACAGAAGATTCCAAATGGTACTTATAGAAGAGCCCAATACAGCGGAGACGGTTCAAATTTTACAGGGAATTCAGCAGGCCTACGAAGATCACCACGGTGTTATATATAGCAAAGAGGCAATTATTGCTGCAGTCAATCTGTCGCAAAGATATATAAACGGCAAATTTATGCCCGACAAGGCCATCGATTTAATTGATGAGGCCGGTGCAATGAAAAAAATGGCCACCGATAAAAGACCAGAGGTACTACAGGATGTTGAACAGGAAATAATTAAACTGAACGAGGACAAATCCCAAATGGTCTTGGAGCAAGAATATGAAAAGGCCGCCGAAATTCGCGACAAGGTTGGTTTAGCTCGCAGGCGCTTAGACTTACTGCGACAGGAATGGGAACTAGGGCTCGACTTAGACCGACCAATAGTGGACGAACAGGATATACGGACGGTAATATCCGAAATTACTAGCATTCCCCTCTTTAGACTCGAAGAGGCCGAGTCCAAAAAGCTTATCTCTTTAGAAAAGGATCTTCAAAAATCGGTTATTGGGCAGAACGAGGCAGTTGCATTAATTGCCTCTTCTATTAGACGTTCCCGCGCCGGTATTTCATCGCCAAAACGCCCCCAGGGCTCATTTATATTTTTAGGCCCAACCGGAGTAGGCAAAACACTTTTAGCCCGTAAACTTGCCGAAAATCTTTTTGGCAAAGAGGAGGCACTTGTGCGCATTGACATGTCCGACTATATGGAAAAGCACAACGCCTCTCGTCTTGTAGGTTCACCACCTGGCTATGTTGGCTACGAGGAGGGTGGGGTGCTTACCGAACAAATTCGCAGAAACCCCTATCGGGTTGTGCTCTTCGATGAAATTGAAAAAGCACATAGCGACGTCTTTAATCTTTTGTTGCAGGTCCTGGAAGAAGGCGAATTAAAAGACAATTTGGGCCACACCGTCAGTTTTAAAAGTACGGTTATTATAATGACCAGCAATGTCGGGGCTCGCGAATTTGATCCCTCAAACAAATTGGGCTTTAATAATTCGAGCGAAATACTCAAGGCCAATGAAATACGCAGTTCTGCAATGAACGAACTTAAACGCCTGTTCCGTCCAGAATTTATAAACAGGGTCGACGATATCGTAGTCTTCAAACCTCTGGGTCGAGAGGAAATTCTTAAAATTTTAGATATAGAAATTGAAGAACTGGCCAAAAGGTTGCGCGAAAAACACTGGGAACTCAATATTACATCTAGGGCTCGCAACTACCTGTTTGAAAAATCCTGGGATATTAAATATGGGGCCCGGCCAATTCGACGCACTATCCAGCGAGAACTGGAGGATCCCATTTCGCTATATGTTCTTGAGCACAACTCCCCAGAAAATACAATCTTTCATGTGGAAATTAAACGAGGAAAATTGAACATCGTGGGAAAACAGACAGAGGCTACCCAAGTACAGGAAGCTACTGTATTGGTGAATCATTAAAAATAAGGGGCAGTCTGAAAATAAAAACCAGCCACTGCCCCTGTACTTTAAATTACCGTTCCTGGATATAAAATAGAATTTTTGGGAATAACAATTATACCATCGATAATGTGGTAATTGCCAAAATCGCCCTCGTGCCGCTCTAGGTTATCTATGCCTATTCGACAGCCTTCGCCCACGCGGGCATTTTTGTCTATAATGGCCCTTTTTATTATAGAGCCCTTTCCTATTCCAATATCCGGTATTCTTTTGTCATAGTTAGTTGCCTTCTGTGCATCGCTTTCGTAGTAGTCGGCCCCCATACAGACAACGCCATTTAAACTGGCTCCAGATTCAATAATGGTTCTAATACCCACCAGCGAATTAGAAATTGAAGCATTGGTTATTATACAGCCTTCGCCAGCAATTGATTGATTCATATTGGAAAAATTCATTTTAGAGGGGGGTAAATTGCGCATATGGGTGTAAATAGGTGCCGCCTCGTCGTAAAAATCAAATTTGGGCCGCACACTGGTTAAATCTAAATTGGCCTCGTAAAAATTTTTTATTGTACCAATATCCTCCCAATAATCGTTGAAAATATAGGAATTGACCTTCATATGGCCAATTGCAGCGGGAATTATTTCTTTGCCAAAATCGGTGTATTCGTTGTCGAGGCAGTCTTCCATTGCCTGGGCATTGAAAACGTAAATGCCCATCGAGGCCAGATAATCTTTTCCAGGGCTTTTAGCATTTACATTGATTTCTTCGGGTATTTTAAAATCGCTAATATCTCTATCGGGACCAGGTTTTTCCATAAATTCAGTTATTTCATTTTTCTTATTTGATTTTAAAATACCAAGGGCACTTGCGTCTTCGCGCAAGACCGCGGTGCTGGCAATAGTTAGCTCTGCTCCGGAGTCTATGTGTTTTTGGAGCAGATCTTTTAAATCCATGCGGTATAATTGATCCCCAGAGAGAACTATATAGTGGCTGGGGTGTTGAGTGCGAAAATGAGTCATGTTTTTTCTTACCGCATCGGCCGTGCCCTCGTACCAGCCAGAGTGTTCAAAGGTCTGTTCGGCAGCTAAAATTTCGACAAAGCCCTTAGAAAAAGTATCAAACATATAGGTGTGGGCTAAATGCATATGGAGAGAAGCAGAATTAAACTGAGTTAAAATATAAATTTGACGTAAATTGGAATTGATACAATTTGAAATAGGAATATCGACCAAGCGATGCTTTCCACCAAAGGGAACTGCGGGTTTGGCCCTATCCTTTGTTAAGGGGTACAAACGGGTACCCTTACCTCCACCTAAGACAATTGATAATACTTTAGACATGCTGCTCCTCCTGTTGCCGAAGATTCAATTGAATATTGGCTTGAATCTTTAAATCAGTATAAGGCTTCTCTCAATTACTGTCTAATTTTTTTGTTGAATTTTTCATTTTTCTTTATTATTATTGAGCAATGCACAAAAAAACTCTAGAAAACATCCTTGCATCTCAGGAGTTTTTTAAAAATATTGAAGTACATCGACATATACCAGCTCAAAAAGGTGTTTTCGCTCCCTTTCCCCAGGATGTGCAAGCTCAAGTTTTAAGCGCTTTCAATAAAAAGGGGGTTTTCCAGCTCTATAGCCATCAAAATGAAGTGTGGCAGGAGGTGCAAAAGGGAAATTCTACCATTGTTGTAACACCCACTGCCTCGGGTAAGACAGTTTGCTATAACCTGCCTGTGCTCGATGAGCTTATAAAAAACCCAGAATCTCGGGCTCTGTATTTATTTCCCACCAAGGCATTGTCCCAGGATCAACAGGCAGAGTTAAACGAACTTATCGTTCAGGGTGAACTGCCAATAAAGGTGGCCACTTACGATGGCGATACGCCTACATCGCTACGTGTTTCGGCGCGGGATAAGGGGCAAATTATTATTTCAAACCCAGATATGTTGCACAGTGGTGTTTTGCCCAATCATACAAAATGGATACGTTTTTTTAGCTCGCTTAAATATATTGTTATTGATGAAGTACATAGCTATCGTGGTATTTTTGGGAGCCATGTGGCAAATGTTATCCGTCGGCTACAGCGTATCTGTCAGTTTTATGGCAGTAAGCCATTGTTCATACTCTGTTCGGCCACTATTGCCAATCCGCGCGAGCACGGCCAGGCACTCATTGGACAAAGGCTGTCCCTTGTGGATAAAAATGGCGCCCCACAGGGCCCAAAGGATATTGTGCTTTACAACCCGAAACTAATCGATGCGGTGCAGGGCATACGCCGAGGGCTCAGCAACGAGGGGCGGCGCTGGGCGGTACATCTTCTTAAACAGGGTGTAAAAACTATTTTATTTGCCCGCTCTCGCACAAGTACCGAGCTCATTGCCAGCTATATTAACGAGGCCCTGCACAATATGTATACAGACAATGATGGCATAAAGGTCTTTGCCTATAGAGGAGGCCTCCTGCCCAATGAGCGGCGGGCAATAGAAAAAGGGCTGCGCAATGGCGATATTATGGGCGTGGTATCTACAAATGCCCTTGAGCTGGGTATCGATATTGGCAATCTCGATGCCGCAGTAATTGCAGGCTTCCCCGGCTCGTTTAGCTCTTTTTGGCAACAGGCTGGCCGCTCCGGGCGGCGGGGCGATACTGCCCTTGTGGTGTTTATTGCCAGTGCCTCTCCTTTAGATCAATATTTAATTGCCCACAGCGATTGGTTTTTTAATTCGCCAAATGAGGCCGCCCATATAAATCCAGACAATCCCTATGTTTTAAGCGATCATGTAAAATGCGCTGCCTTCGAAATACCCTTTAAAGATGGGGATGAATTTGGGCAAGAGCTCCAAACAATGCTGGCCTATTTACAGGAACAGGGAGTCCTACGCCATGTGCGCAGATGTTGGCACTGGGCAGATAGGGGCTATCCTGCCGAAGGTATTAGCCTGCGCTCTGCCAGCGAAGAGAATGTCGTTATTATCGATACCACTGCGGGGCGGGATACAGTAATTGGCGAGATGGATAGGCCAAGTGCCAAAGAGCTGCTTTTTAAAAATGCTGTCTATATCCACGGCGGACGGCAATATCTTGTCGAAAAACTCGACATACAGAACCGCAGGGCCGTCGTACGCGAAGAAAAACTGAATTACTACACCGATGCCATTGTAAAACGCGATATAAAGCCTTTAAGCATAGACATAAGTCAGAGCTTAACGGAGGCAGAAAATGGGACCGCCATACTCCAGGCGACTTTGGGCGATGCCCTCGTGCGATCAGAAATTTCTAAATTCAAAAAAATCCGCTTTCATACCCACGAGAATATTGGCTATGGCGATATATATGTGGAAGAAGAGGAACTGCACACGCGGGCCCTTTTTTTAATTTTCGACGAATCTTCTATTGCAGGTACCTTTTTTTCCTCTCTGCCTCCCCTTACCGTTGCCCGCTGTCTGCGGGGCCTGGCAAATCTTATTTCCCACATTGCGCCTCTTTGGCTTCTCTGCGATCCCCGAGACCTAGGCCATAGCGAGCGCGCGAAGGATGGGCATTTTTTAGCTCCGGCCCTCTTTATTTGGGATCGCTACCCAGGAGGGACGGGCCTGGTCGAAGCACTTTTACCTCTTTTGCCCTCGGTTTTTAGGGCCTCGCTGGAACTGATTCTTGCCTGTAACTGTTCCCAGGGTTGCCCTTCCTGTATTGGTATCGAAGACGACTTTCTGCCCGAAACAGCTCTTCTTCCTAAAAAACTTTGCAAAGAGCTTTTACAGCTACTGGCAATGGCACAATCCACGGTGGATATATTACATTGATAAAAACAGGGGACAATAGCCTAAAAGCTCGCCTTGCCCGCATTAAAGACTCGAAAGTGCAAACATCTATTTCTGTACCATCTATTGAACCGCAAAAAATTACTGAGCCGGAAAAATCTAAAGCATCGAAGCCCGGCCCAGAATGGCAGGAAGTGGGCGATGCGGTATTCGAAAAAAGGGAGGATATAATTCTTCCCGTCCAATTTTTGCCCTCCCAAAAAACACCATCAAAACTGGACCCCGATTTCCTAAGCTGGGTATGGCGAAATACGGACTGTGCTCCAGACCCTTCGGATATCCAAACCGACTCCCTTTTGTTTTTCGATCTGGAGACAACGGGTCTTTCCACCGGGGCAGGGGATATTGCATTTTTGGCTGGCCTTGCAAGGCTGGAAATTCACCAGGGCATTTCTAAAATACATATCAGCCAAATACTGCTTGGCGATTATTATGGCGAAGAAGATTTTTTAAATTGTATTTTGAACAAGCTTGCATTGGATTCATCCGCCTTAGTTTCTTTTAATGGCAGGCGCTTCGACACGCCTCTGTTGCGTTCTCGCTGTATCATGCAGGGCCTGCGCCCCCCTATGTATCGCGAGCTGGATCTTATATACCCTGCACGGCGGCTTTTCTCGGACAGCTTGGCCAGCTGTAGCCAAATTAGCCTAGAAAGGTCCCTGTTAAATCTACAGCGCAAAGACGATCTACCGGGCTCCTTTGCCCCCGACGCTTGGCTCAATTATGTTAAAACGGGCAATGCCCAGCTTCTGTTGGAGGTGGCCACCCACAATGCATTAGACCTTCTCGGCATGTCCCTCCTGCTCTTTAAGCTGAATAGTTTTTTTATCGACCACCAAAACCTTTTAGGGCCCTGGCCCAAGACCGCCCACCGCTTAGCCTCTGTCTATCGCGAACTGGAAAAACAGGGGGGTAAAACCATGGGGTCAGAAAAAAAAGAGCAATATACCAAAAATCAGCTTTCTCTTTTAGTACTTGGCAGCGCATACCACCTGCCTTCGCGACTTTTACTTGCCCGCCACTACCGGCAACACAAAAAGCTAAAAAGGGCCTACGAGATGCTTATCTGGCTATATGAGGATACCGATTTTTTAAGCCTACCTAAAAGTTTGCGCGCTATCAGCTTGCGTGCCCTATCCATCCTCGCCTTTAAATTGAATAATATCCAGATTGCCATTGCATGTACTGAGCAGGAAATTCTCCTACAGAAAGCTAATTCCTTAGAATTGTTGCGCGCACAGCGCCGCCTTAAACGCTATAAGGCTTTTCTAATAGTACATTCGAGGAAGAGCGTAATCTTGACTAAAATTGAAGGAAATAAGAAAATAGAATGAAACTGCTCAAAGCATATTCAGAACGATGAGGAGAAGCCTGTGGGAAAGACCATAGCCGAAAAGATATTTGATGCTAAATTGGTAAACGAGCCCTTCGAAGGAGCCTTCGTTTTAAAACTCGACCGAGTGTTTTGTCACGAAATTACCACCCCAATTGCTATTAACGACCTGGTAGAGCGGGGAATGGACCGTGTATTTGATCCCGATAAAATTAAGGCCGTTATCGACCACGTAACCCCCGCAAAGGATTCTAAAACTGCCGAGCAGGGGAAAATAATGCGTGAATGGGCTCGCCGCCACAATATTAAGGATTTTTTTGATATAGGCCGCAATGGTGTTTGCCATGCCCTCTTTCCCGAAAAGGGCTTTGTGCGCCCTGGTTTTACTATTATTATGGGCGATAGCCATACCTGTACCCATGGTGCCTTCGGGGCCTTTGCCGCTGGTGTAGGCACCACCGATTTAGAAGTGGGCATTTTAAAAGGCGTCTGCGCTTTTAAGAAACCTCGGACCATCAAATTTGTACTCAAGGGTAGCTTAAAGCCCGGGGTCTATGCCAAAGACGTGATTTTGGCGGTTATTCGCGAAATAGGCGTAAATGGCGCCACAAATTGCATTATGGAGTTTACCGGCCCCTTAGTTGATGCGATGAGCATGGAAAGCCGCATGACTCTTTGTAATATGGCCATCGAAGCAGGGGGGACCTCGGGGGTCTGTAATCCCGATGCAGTTACCGTTGAATATCTGTGGCCCTTTATTAAGGGCGATTTTGACAGCCCAGAAGCCGCTTTAAAGGAATATTCCCAGTGGTGCAGCGATAGCGATGCCGAATATGAAAAAGTATACGAGATGGATATGTCCGATCTCGAACCCCTTACCACCTGGGGCTATAAACCAGATCAGGTAAAAACGATACGGGAAATGGCGGGCACCAAGGTCGACCAGGTCTATATAGGTTCCTGCACCAATGGTCGCATCGAAGACCTGCGCGAGGCGGCGGCGGTGCTCAAGGGCAAAAAAATAGCCGATAGCCTGCGCGGTATTCTGGCGCCTGCAACCCCTGGCGTGTTTCAAAAGGCCCTTGCCGAAGGCATTATTCAAATATTTATGGATGCCGGCTTCTGTGTTACCAATCCCACCTGCGGGGCCTGTTTAGGTATGTCCAATGGCATTTTGGCCTCGGGGGAGGTCTGTGCCTCGACCACTAATCGCAATTTCTTTGGGCGTATGGGCAAGGGGGGCACGGTGCATTTAATGAGCCCCGCATCGGCCGCCGCCACAGCCCTTACTGGCAGCATTAGCAATAGCCACTTGTTTACCCTATGACAAACAGATTTTTAACAGGAGCAATGTATGATAAGCTTTAATGGGAAACTGCTTTTTTTAGACAGAAGCGATATAAATACCGACGAAATTATTCCGGCAAAATATTTAACCGAATCCACCAAACTGGCTTTAAAGCCCTATTGCTTGGAAGACTTAAAGCTGGAAGGCTTCGACCCCAAAACCGACGTGCCCGGAAAGGCCGCCATTGTTACGCGTAGTAATTTTGGCTGTGGCTCAAGTCGCGAGCATGCCCCCTGGTCCTTAGAAGTGAACGGCATCCGCATGGTCATTGCCGAAAGTTATGCCCGAATATTCCGGCAGAATATGTTTAACTGCGGCCTTTTGGCCATCGAACTGAGTCCAGAACAAATTGATGCACTATTTGCAAAGTTCGCCAATACCGAGGCGGGTGTCAAGCTCGACCTTGCCAAAAAAACATTGGAAGTTTTTAACAATACCGACAGTGCGGAATACGCCTTCAAAATATCCCCCTTCGATCTAGAACTGGTAAAGGCTGGCGGTTGGGTCGCATATGCCGACGCCAATTATTAAGGCTTGGAGATAGTATGCATTTAGTCTGTTTAGATTTAGAAGGCGTCCTGATTCCCGAAATCTGGATTGCCTTTTCTAAGGCCACCGGTATTCCCGAATTAATGCGCACCACGCGCGAAGAGAGCGACTACGACAAATTGATGGCCTATCGCCTGGACATTTTGAACCGTGAAAACTTAAAGTTAGTCGATATTCAAAAGGTAATTGCCAAAATGGATGTACTAGAAGGGGCGCGAGAATGTGTCGACCGCCTTAAAGAAAAAACTCAGCTCATCATTTTAAGTGATACCTTTTTGCAATTTGCCCAACCTCTTATGAAAAAACTGGGCTACCCAACACTGTTCTGCAATTCTTTAATCGTAGACGGGCAGGGCCATATTACCGGTTGGAAGTTGCGCCAGAGCGATGGCAAACGCCATGCGGTGCAAGCCTTTAAATCCATCAATATGAAGGTCTTTGCTGCCGGCGATTCCTACAACGATTTAAGTATGATTCAAAATGCGCACGCTGGGGCCCTTTTTAGGGCACCCGAAAGCATTGTCCAGGCCTTTCCCGATCTACCAGCCCTAAGTAGCTATAACGAGCTACTGGGCCAGATAGATGAGTTTTTAACAGGCCCTATTCGTGACGAATAAGTAAATTTTCCTGTACGGTCTGAATAAGGAGTTTAGCGGCTTTTTTGGCATCGGCCATGGGGACCGCTGCCTCTTTATTAAATGTCTTTTCGAAGAAAATTCCCAGTGTTTCGAAAAGATCGGGGCGTCGATAAAATACAAGCGAAAAATTTATACCGGTGGGGCGGAGAATGGTAAAAGAGGAATAGGAATCCACTGCCTGTTTAGCCACCATCATTCGAGTTTGATTTTTGGCAGTTAAAATATCCAATTCGCTAAAGCGCATGGGAATTTGGTCCTCTTTTGTGCGCAAATAGGGCTCGACGGCCTTATTTGGGTACGAAGGGGGCTCTATTAAAAGATACAGACGCCTGCCATTTGTTTGAAAGGTCAGGCCCTCTTCGGTCAAATAAATGGACTTTACCCCAGAATAGGAGACTACTTCATACCGTGAATATGTTGAATTTGTACTAAAAAATGATGAAACAATATAGCCTTCGTCCTTTGGCAATTTGTCCTGTGTATATGCCTCGAATAAGTCCATTGCTTTGCTAGCCATTTATACCTCCAATATCTTTAGTATACTTGATGTTTAAGTAAATTACAATTCAAAATTTAATCATTATAAAAATATCGATAATAAGGTTGGCTACAGCCATCAATTTAATTTTGCTTCCAATTCGTCCAAAACCTTTTCTCGTTTTAAGAAGATGGGCCTTGCTTTTTCAAGTACCAGCTTCGCATAATTTGTGGCTCCAGCATGTTGCAGGGCATGTATAAATTCCAATAAATCCTTAAAATTCCTCGGGTTTTCCCTCAATAGCCCTTTAAACAAAAGGGCTGCTCCTTGGTAGTCGCCACATTTAAAGTAGACCCGGGCAACCAGGCGTCGCAGGCTGGCATTTTCGCTATTCCAGGCCAGAAGGGTTTTTAGCTCGGGAAGGGCCAGCTCGTAGCGCTGCGAGTTTACTAAGAGCATAGCGAAATCTCTGCGAATAGCGATGTTTTCTGGCCAAAGTTCCAGGTAGGCCGTACAGACTTCGATTAAGCGTGTCAGCGCACCCTCTTCCTGGTCTTCAATTTGGACTTCCAGTGCCTTAATTTCTCCCAGCCAGGATTTTTCATCGGCAGTGTTCAAACTTCGTCCCCGTTTAAACCAGGTTTCTGCTAGGTCTACAAGGCCCACCGCCAAATACGAACTAGCCAAGGCATAGCAGAGCTCAATTTCCGGACCACAGAGCCGCAAAGCGTCCTGCAAAAGGCCAATGGTAATTTTGGTGTCGGCGGCCAATTTCCAAGATAAAAGGGCCCTAAAGCGCACAAGCTCCTCGTTCAAATTGCTTTGGGCTCCATAAATACTTAGCTGGGTCTCGAGCTCCTTTAAATTTTCGCTGTCCCAGAGTATTTGGAAAAAAAGAGCAATTGCAATGCTCTCTTTGTTGGTAAGATGAATAGCGCGACGGACATGTTTTTCTGCCATTTCATACTCTTTAAGCATTCTAAGGCATTCAGCGAGCATCAAATGAATACTGCCCTGCAGAGATTTGGCCTCTATGCTATCTTTTGGTATGTCGCTGTGGACCCAGGTTTTAAGCCAGGTCCGGCAGAGGGCTTGGGCCTCGCGATAGCGGCCAGCCTCCATATGTGAGCGAATTAATTGCTGGTCGACCAATTGGCTGGACCAAGAGAGTTCGGGAATATCTACCCCTAAAAGGCGTATATTATTTAATTCCCCGCTCACCGAATCGCTATCGCCCAGAAGCGAATACAGCGATGCAATGCACCAACGAATCGTTACATCTTGCGGAGAAAATTCGGCAGCTTTAATGTATTCGACAAGGGCTGCAAGATATTCCCCCTCGCTGCGAAACAGACGACCGAGCTCCAAGCGGGGCAGGGGGCCATCGAGCCCATTGTCGATTACAAAATACAGCATTTGGCGGGCCAGTTCTTTGTCATCGTTTCTGCCCCGCCGTGCCAATCGCAGGCCACGAGTTAAAAGTGTATTTAAATAGGCACGATATATCCTTGTGTTTTCTGGATCGGCGACTGTGGCTTTTTCTAAATATTTTTGGGCAAGATTCAGGCGTCGTCCCCGCAGGGCAGCCATGCCCAACATGGCCAAAATCTCTGGATGATCTGGCTCTCGTTTATTGGCTGCTTTTAAATATTTGATGGCCCGCTTATTCATGCCCAAAGCGAGGTAGGTTCTGCCGGCAAAAAACCAGCCCGCCCATTCCTCGCTTTCGAGTTTCCGGTAGTCGCGGTAGCAAATAAGGGCCTTAGTGTGATCACCTAGGCGATGCCAGGCCCTTCCCAAATAAAGAAGGCTGATATTCGGGGCATTGCCCCTTCCAATTGCCTCCTGCAAAAGGCGGACGGCCTGGCGATAATTGCCCGTTGAACCGGCAGTAATTGCCTCTTGTAGTAGACCCTCCGCCTCTATGGCCATATCAATCCTGGGCCAAACTTACCGCAGAGCTAACCACAATGTCCTGGACCGAACAGCCCCGCGAAAGGTCGCTAATTGGCTTGGCAAAGCCCTGCAGGAATGGGCCATAGGCTTCGGCCTTGGCCAAGCGCTGCACCAATTTATAGCCAATATTGCCCGCCCCTAAATCGGGGAAGACAAGGGTGTTCACCAATCCGCGAACAGGACTTCCCGGGGCTTTTTTGTCGCAGACACTGGTTACCAGGGCGGTATCGAGTTGCAGTTCGCCATCAATTAAAAGTTGCGGCTCCCGCTCCTTAACAATGGCCAAGGCTTCGCGCACTTTTACCACATCGGGATGTTCGCCCCCCGAACCCTTTGTGGAAAAAGAGAGCAGGGCCACTGCTGGCTCTTGGTCTAAAAAGTCTTTACAGGATTTTGCGGCGGCAATGGCAATTTCTGCCAGCTGGGCGCTGTCGGGCCGTGGCACTACGGCGCAGTCGGAAAAAATCATGGCAGTATCTTCCATCTGCATAACAAAGCAGGAAGATGCTGTCTTCGAACCGGGGACAGTGCCTATAATCATAAGGCCGGCACGCAGAACATCGGCTGTTGTAGACTCGGCACCGGCAACGAGGGCATGGGCCTGTCCCCGATGTACCATCATGGCTCCCCAGCGCAGAGGTTGGAGAATATCAATTTTGGCCTGCTCTAAAGTCATACCACGGTGCTTGCGCAATTCATACAATTCTTGGGCAAAATCCATCAATTGGGTCGATTGTTCTGGCTCGACAATGTCGATATTCTCTAAATCTAAGCCCTCTTTTTGAGCTGTTTGTAAAATATCAGCCTTAGAGCCAATTAAAAATACCTTCGAGGCAAGGTTTTCATCTCTAATAATACAGGCCGCTCGCTGGGTGCGCGCCTCGCTGCCCTCGGGGAAAACTAGGGCTCGGGCCTTTGCCTTAGCTTTTTCCTTCATCTTCTGAATAAAATTCATTTTGTCTCCCTAAATTAATGTTACAGACTTAGGATAGCCGTCTAAGGGCAAATTGACAATAGTTTACAAAACTTCTTTTCATAGCTATCCTTATATAAATGAGTATTGAACAAGGACCTACAACAATAGTTGCCCCCTCTCTTTTATCTGCAAACTTTGCGAATTTGGCTGCGGGAATAGAGGTAATAGAAGACTCTGGTGCCGACTGGATTCATCTGGATATAATGGACGGACAGTTTGTGCCCAACCTGACCTTTGGCCCCAAGATGGTGGGCGATTTACGCCCACTCACTGCCTTGCCCTTCGATGTACACCTTATGACCAAGACGCCCGAAAGACTTGCGCCAGATTTTGTAGCTGCTGGGGCTAACTGGCTCACCTGGCATATCGAGGCCTGTACCCACTCGCACCGCCTTGCCATGCTTGTTCGGGAGCTTGGAGCTCATCCGGGAATTAGCCTTGTGCCATCGAGTCCGGTGCAGCTTCTTTCGCAGATACTCTGGCATGTCGATTTAGTGCTGGTAATGACGGTGGACCCTGGTTTTGGGGGCCAATCATTTATAAAATCCTGTATGCAAAAAATAATTGAATTGGCCGAAATACGCCAAGAAAGGGAGCTTTCATACAAGATAGCTGTTGATGGCGGAGTTTCTTTGGAAAATGCAGTACAATTGAGGGAGGCTGGGGCTGATATTTTGGTGTCTGGCTCCGCTTTTTTTGAATCAAAACAAAAACAGGCCTACGTTAAGCATTTGCGAAAGGCGCCAGGGCATTAAGCTAGAAAAGGAATATGCCGATATTAAATCGGGAGTGTATTTTATGAATAAAAGGGCTTTTACAATTTTAGCAGTCTTCTTGCTCTCTGCGGCCATGCTTTTTGCACAGTCTGGGCAGAACTTTCGCCAAGAAGGTCTGGATGCCTATTCTAAGGGGCAATGGCAGAATGCCGTTTTATACCTGCGCCGCTCACTCAGCTTAGAAAAAGATGCTGTAAAACAGGCTGAAACGCTCTACTGGATTTCGCTCTCCGAAATTGCCCTGCGCGATTACGAGGGCGCTCTTAAAGACTTAAAAACACTCACCGACATTGACCCGGTGGGAAAATACAGTAACGAGGCCATGTACCAACGTGGCCGCATTTATTATTACCAGGGCAATTACGAACAAGCTATTACCGTATTAAAATCTTATGTGGACATAGCGGGAGAGACATCGAGCCAGGCGGCGGGAAGCTACTGGATTGCCGAAAGTCTTTTTTCTCTTGGACGTTTTTCCGAAGCCCGCAGTATGTTTTCGCTCATTAATGACAAATGGCCCTCCAGTGCAAAATACGAGGCTGCTGCCTATCGCATTGCACTTATCGACCAGAAGACAATTGAGCAGGAACTTTTAACCTTGCTAAAATGGACGCATGAGGAATCGTTAAAGACCTTCGAAGATTATCAGCGTCGCGAAAGATCGTATGAACAGGCCCTTATTGTGTATCAAAAGCGCATTGCCGAGATGTTAAAAGATACGCGTTTGGCAGATCTTGAAAACGAAAATAAAAAATTAAAACAGCGGGCCTCCCTGCTGGAACAGCAACTTGCCGAAATTCAAAATAGATACAACGATTATTCCCCACAGGTGGATATCGATGACACCGAGATTGTTCAGTCTTCGTTGCCGCTAGCTTCTACAGATGGCGCACCATCTAATGGTGATGATATTCTGTCCCGGTTAGAAGCCCTTAGACTTCAGGCGATAAAAGTACAGGAAGCACTTATGAAAAAAATTGAATTGGAGGGATATGGTGATTAATTATCGTTCGCTAGCTTCCTTTTTATTTTTAATCTCTTTATTAACCAGATTACACGCCTTCGATATTGAACAGGGCAATTTGGTACTGCGCATATACGAATCCACCGGTTATTTTTCCCTGTATGAACGCCAGACGCAAGCAGGCAATAAGCTTATTCCCCTTTTTGCCGATCAGGATCCTCGCAGTTCGTTTTCCACCATTCTTATCAATAACCGGGAATTTAAACTTGGACAGACTTCCTATTTTAAGTTGTTTACCACGCAGGGGGAAAATTCTGCATCTTTATATTGGGAATCCCCGGTGTTGCACATGGAGCAAAAATTTAGCTTTATCCAGGATCCCCTCCATTCTTCGCGCATTTTTCTTAACATGGAGCTATCATTTTACAATGTGGGCAATGGAAGCATCGATATTGCCTATCGCTACTTACTGGATACCTATTTAGGGGAAAAGACCAGGACGCATTTTACTACCGATACTCGCCGAGAAGTTGCCGCCGAAACCCTTATTTTTCCCGCCATCGACGAAGACAGGATAATATATTCAGCAAATGAATCGACCGGCCTTATGCTATCGATTAAAAACAAGGGCAGAATTAACCCCGATTCGATACATATTGCAAACTGGAAAAGACTTTCCGATTATCCGTGGAAATTGATCTTTAAAGAGAACAGAAATTTTAACAATCTGCCGTACTCCGTGGGAGATTCTGCGGTAACCTATTATTTTAACAATCGAAACCTTATGCGCGGCCAGGTAATTACTTTTAATATATTGATGGGTCCGGCCTATACCAGCGGCTTTCCCGATATTTCAACAATGGGACCCTATGCTGGCAAATTTTTGCCCAAGGTACCCGGCAGTGCCGACGAAAAACTCCTGCGTGAACTACAGGAACTTCAGGTTACCATTGACTATCTACAGCGGGCAGAGCGCGACGGCTTTGTGCCCGAAGAAAAAGAGCTATTACGCATGGAGGATTTGCTTAATAGAATTTCTGATCAAGCAGAATAAATACATGCAAAGGGCATCCCAGGACTATATTCTTTATAAAGCAAAACGTCTCTTAGCTAGGCGAAAAATGCGCGAATTAATTCGCCTTCTGGAACCAGAGGTTATTCGCTATCACGACTCTTACACCTATTACCACTATCTTTTTACTGCCTGTCTATATGCCGAGGATTACAGTGGGGCCAATACCTATTTAAAAAAAGCTCGAGAAATTAAAATGCGCTCCACCGATGTATTGGCGGGTATGGCAATTATTTATCTGCGTCGGGGCAATAGCGCAAAGGCCATCGAGTGCTATCTGGAAATACAGGACCTTGAGCCCAAAAACAAGCTTCCCAGCAAGGCCTTAAAAATGCTGCGAAAGGTAATTAAAAATGATAATCTCGACAGCTTTATCAATTCAAAGGCCATAAAAACTCTGTACCCCCCATTGCCCAGACGTTTTTCTTTCCGCCAGTTAATTTATATCTTTATTTTTGCCCTATTTCTTGGATTTGGCCTGTTTTATGGCTATAGGAAAATAAAAACCTTACATGCCCCAGAAAGTAGCCGTTTGGGCCTGGAGCAGTCTGCACTTGAATACCCGGGAAAAACCGAATGGCTGGATATGGGGGGAAGTTTTTCCCGCATTTTAACTGCCAGGGAAATCAAGACCAGTTTTAATCTTGCCAGAAAATATTTTAGAGATTATCGAGATGAAATGGCAAAAATAGAGCTGAATAAAATATTGCAATCAAATGCTGCGACGTCCATTAAAACTAAGGCTGAAATATTAAAATCCCATACTACTATTCCAAATTTTACGAACTTAAAAGATAAGATAGCCTTTGAAGATGTGTTTAAAGACCCCTTGTTGTATCAAGATTGCCATGTTATTTGGCGGGGAATGGCGACAAATCTGCAGGAAGGTCTTGCAGATATGCAGTTCGACCTATTAGTTGGCTACGACGAAAAAACTGTTTTACGGGGCATTGTGAGCGTCAATCTGCCTTTTGTGGCCAATATCGAACTTGGATTGCCAATTGAAATTTTAGCGCGCTTAGTAATTCTTGCGGAGCCAAAAATTACAATACAATTACAGGGAATTTCGATCTATCAATCTAAAAAATTGCAAGAGGATTAAGTTTTTGGCTAATCAGCTAAATTAAATAAACTGCTGGAAGTTAAATATTTCTCTGCGCTAAAGCTTTCAAAATAAGTCGAAAGGGATCTGCCACTTATCAGGCCGTAGATAATTTTTGCAGCTAATTCCCTTGAGCTCACCTGTTCTACCGAAAGAGAAGATAGATCTATTCCTCTTTGGCAACATACGGTATCTGTGGTAATAATCTTAGATAAATTGCCCGAATTGTAAAGTGCGGTAAGCCGCTCTGTGGCCGGGTGGGAGAGAACAGGGTGCACTACGGCTAGATTTATTTCTTTTGGCCTATGTAGTACTAGGGCCTCGACCAAGGTCTGCACAGAGCCCCCTGTGTCGATCATATCATCTACAATCCAAAGTATTTTTCCTTCCAAGGGCTCAGCACTTAAAATATACACCGATTCGATGGTATTGGCCCTGCCATAATTGCGCTGTTTATGGGCAATTACTAAGGGGGTGCCAAAGGCATTTGCAAAGCCCCGTGCCAGTTTTTCCCCACCGGCATCCACCGAACAAAAAGCCCAGCTGTCGCGCACCTTCGTATTTAAGGTTTCAAGGTCTGCAATGTATCTGTCGCAAATATGTCGTTTTAAAAGGGGTAGGGCAGGGATATCGTCAATTGCACAGGACAGCGGGTCTAACATAATTTTAGATTTATCTGAATGTAGCTGAAAGGTAATAATATGGCTGGCCCCCAGACTTGCCAGAGTCTTAAAATGCACCCATAAACCAACGGAATTTCGGCGAGTCGTCCTGTCGCTGCGCGAAGAAGAGACATAGGGTTCAAAGACCACAATGCGTTTGGGCTGGGCCCGTTTTAGGGCGTCCACTGCGTGGTAAAGCTCTAATTTAGCTTCGTCATTGGGAATACCCGCCCCATTGCGGGCACAGGAGGTAAACAAGAAAATAGTCTTGCCCCGTATAGAAGTGCCCAGCTCCACTTCAATTTCGCCATCGGCAAAACGTAAAATCTGAAGAGCCTGGACTGCGTCGAAACCCTGTACAAAGTGAGCGAGCGAAGGAAAATGCGACAGGATGTCCACAACCGAAGAAGCATATTCTCGCATTGAGCGCGTTGCACAAATTAAAAATCGACTGTCCATACAAGTATCATACCCGTTCTCTGGTAGAAGGTCGAGAGATTTATCAAAAGTGGCATGAAAATCGACCAATACCAGGAATTGTGGTATTATTTTTATATTTTTATTGATATAATCAAATTTATACAGTAGTTTTCGGCATACTTCCTATAGGGGGATTACATGGCAAAGATAGATGCGATAAGCACAAAAAACACATTGGAAGAAAAATCCAAGGCGTTGGAGGTGGCTAGACTCCAAATAGAAAAGCAGTTCGGGGTTGGTTCTCTTATGAAGCTTGGGGGCCCAGACGAAATTGCTGGTATAGACTTTATACCTTCTGGCTCGATTTTATTGGACGAGGCCCTGGGAATTGGAGGCTACCCACGGGGGCGAATTATCGAGGTCTACGGCCCAGAGTCTTCGGGGAAGACCACTCTGGCCCTACACGCAATTGCCGAGGCACAGAAGACAGGGGGTATCGCCGCCTTTGTCGATGCCGAACATGCTCTGGACCCTATTTATGCAAAAAACTTAGGGGTCAATATCGACGATCTCTGGGTCTCTCAGCCAGATACTGGGGAGCAGGCCCTGGAAATTACCGAAAGCCTTGTCCGCTCCGGTGCGGTCGATATTATCGTGGTTGACTCGGTTGCGGCCTTAACGCCCCAGGCCGAAATTGAAGGGGACATGGGCGATTCCCACATGGGTCTACAGGCCCGCCTTATGAGCCAGGCCTTAAGAAAACTTACGGCAATTATAGGCAAGAGCAAGACCACCCTTATTTTTATAAACCAGATACGTATGAAAATTGGCGTTATGTTTGGCAATCCCGAGACAACTACCGGAGGCAATGCTTTAAAATTTTATTCTTCGGTGCGCTTGGAAGTTAGGCGAATTGAAACAATCGAAAAAGGCGATGCCGACGCAATAGGTAACCGGGTTCGGGTTAAGGTAGTTAAAAACAAGGTAGCCCCGCCATTTAGGAAGGTCGAGCTGGAAATTATTTTTGGCAGTGGCATATCGGCTACGGCAAGTATTTTAGATGCCGCCGTTAAATATGAGGTTATAGATAAAAAAGGGGCCTGGTATGCCTATGGCGAGGAAAAAATAGGGCAGGGCAGGGACAATGCTAAAACCTTTTTGGACTCCAACCCCGATATTAAGCTTGCCATCGAAGAAAAATTGCGCCTTATCATGTTTCCCAATTTACAGAAAAACAAAAAAAGCGAGACTAAGCTAGAAAAAACAGATACAAAAAAAGAAGAGCCCGCGGGAACAAAGGGGTCAAATGCCCTCTTTGAATAAGGCGAGTCTTAGCTTAGGGAGCAATACTGGCGACAGCATTGCCACATTACGGGCTGCCCTTGGGCAGCTCGAACCGCATTTTAACGATTTTCGTTGCTCTGCCGTGTATAAGACAAAGGCAATGTACAAAGAGGACCAGCCAGATTTTTACAATATGGTCTGCCAGGGATTTTGGCGAGGAAGCGCAGAGGAGCTTTTGCAACTCTGCCAGGGGATAGAGGCAAATCTAGGGCGCAACCGCCTGCTCGAGGAAGCAAAGGGGCCAAGGAGTCTGGACATAGATATTGTGCTTTTAGGGGATACACACATTGCAAAAAAGCACTTGCTTATTCCCCACATAGGGCTTTTAGAACGGGCCTTCGTGCTTGTACCCCTTTTGGCCATAGATCCGGATATACGCTATCCCCTCGATGGCAGCCCCCTTTCTCTTGCTCTGGCGAAACTAAAGACCGAAGGCATTTACTGTCTGCAAGAAATTTCGTATGATACCCAAGGAGTTCGGTAAAATGGAAGAACAGAAAATTGAAGCCGGGCATCGTTTTCGGTTAAAGGAATTTGAAGGTCCCTTGGATCTTCTATTATTTCTCATTAAAAAAAATGAAGTAAACATATACGACATACCTATATCTCAAATAACCGAACAGTTTTTAGAATTCTTGGCCTGGGAAACTGAACTCGATTTAGACGAATTGAGCGAGTTCCATGCAATGGCGGCCAATCTTTTGTATATAAAATCGAGAATGCTTTTGCCTGTAGAAGTCGATTTAATGAGCGATATCGAGGATCCGCGCCAGGATCTCGTCGAGAAACTTATCGAGTATCAAAAATTCAAAAAACTTAGCAATCTAATGGAAGAGAAAGAGCGCGAATCGGAATGGGTAATGGAACGAAAGAAAATTCAAAAAGCCCTGCCCTTTGCCGATGAAGGGCTCTGGGAAAAGGTGGATGTCTGGGATCTTTTAAAGACCTTTTCCAGCTTGATGACCAATATTACCAGCGAGAGAATTGTAGATCTCTATGAAGAGGTAACCATAAACGAAAAAATAAGTCTGATGAATGAATTGATAGAAAAGCATGGGGAATGCTCTTTTACCGACTTAGTGGTGCGACGGGGCTCAATCCTTGATATTGTCTGTGCCTTTTTGGCTATTTTAGAAGCGGTCAAATTTAAGTTGGTATCAATTTACCAAAATAGAATGTTTGGAGACATTGTCATTCGGTCTCCGGAAAAGGCTGTACATTATGGAGTTGAAATTGGAGAGGGAAGCAGCCCTAATTGAGGCTATTTTATATTTAGAATCTGATTCTATCGACGAAGCTGCTCTTGCACGCATTTCTGGGCTTTCGCGCGACTTAGTTGGTTTGGCCCTGGAAGCCTTGGAAGAGCGCTATGCCCAAGAGAGCTCTGGCATCTGCCTTTCCCGCATTGGGGGCGGACTTATGCTGAGTCCCAAAACCGAGTACTGGGATATTTTGCGTGAAAGATATGGGAAAAAAAACGAGGCAAAGCTCTCTAAAGCTGCAATGGAGACCTTGTCAATTATTGCCTATTCCCAGCCGATTACCCGTGGCGAAATCGAGGCAATTAGGGGGGTTTCGGCCGACAATATGATGCGTCTCCTTTTAGATAGGGAGCTCATTAAAGAAGTGGGGAAAAAAGATATCCCCGGCAAACCCATTCAATATGGAACTACCAAGGAATTTCTTAAAAACTTTCGGCTGGAAAGCCTGGCCGATCTGCCAAAACTCGACGAAAGTGAAGTGGAGCGTTTTGAACTCAATGGGGAGTAATACCGACGAAATGCGCCTTCAGCTCTATTTAGCCCGGGCTGGCATAGCTTCCCGCCGCGCAAGCGAGGCCATTATTTTAGATGGCAGGGTACAGGTGAACGGCCATATTGTGCGAGAGCTGGGCAGCAGGGTGGGTAGGGGAGATATAGTACTTTTTGATGGCCAGCGAATCAGTTTGGAACAACAAATGCGCTACATTGCTCTGAACAAACCGGTTAACTACATATGCGCTTCTAAGGACCCCCAAGGACGGAGGCTTGCCCTCTCGCTTTTGCAAAACGATTTTTCTGAACGGCTGTACAATGTGGGGCGCCTAGATTACCGCTCTTCGGGATTAATTCTCTTTTCTAACGATGGCAACTTTACTCGTAGCGTTTCTCATCCTTCCAGCCAGATAGAAAAAGAATACCTTGTGGAATCGACCGGAATTATCCCTCAAATTTTTATTGATAGCTTTTTACAGGGCATAAACATAGAAAATGTGCGGTATCAATGTAAATCTATAGAAAAAATGGGCCAAAAGGCCATACGCATAGTGCTTATCGAAGGGAAAAACCGAGAGATTCGCCGTGTTTTTTCACATTTCAGGCTTCATCCAAGGGTTTTGCATCGGGTCCGCATTGGACCTGTTCTTTTAGGCACCCTGGAAAGTGGGGCTTACCGCAGCCTTAGCAACAGCGAAATTACGACACTTGGAAAAAATGCAAGGGGGAATTTGTAAATGGTAATAGCCATAGATGGGCCAGCTGGCAGTGGAAAAAGCACAATTTCTAAAATTTTAGCCGAGAGGCTGGGCTTTGCCTATATAAATTCCGGGAAATTCTATAGAGCCCTTACCCTGTTTTGCCTCCGTAATGCTATCAATTTCTCCAATATTGCCGAAGTAGAAAAAAAAGCTGGGCAAGCCAAGATTCAATGGCTAGACGGAGAAATATTTTTAGAGGGCGAAAATGTGGACAAGCTCCTTCAGACCGACGAAATTGATGCTGAGGTAGCAAAACTTTCCAAAATTGTCAGTCTAAGGCATAAGGTAAATAAAATTTTTCGAGAATTGGCACAGACTCAGGATCTTGTCGTTGAAGGCAGAGATATGACCACGGTTGTCTTTCCCGATGCCAAATTTTTATTTTATCTGGATGCCAGTCCCGAATCGAGGGCCAAAAGAAGGTACAGCCAGGGGGTTTCTGGGCTCTCGTACGAAGAAATTTTACAGACAATTCTCGAAAGAGACGAGATAGACCGGAACAAAGTAGAGGGAAGTTTAAAAATTTCAGAGCAAGCGGTATATTTAGATACTTCACACTTGACCATCGAGGCAGTTTATGAGAAATTAGTACAGAAAATTCAGACAGAAGGATCAATCATGGATCAGATGGAAGTGGAAAAGAACGATGTCAAAGTAATGGACGACAACATTCTTACACAATTACAGGAAGAATCTTTGAAATCATATGGCCAGGTAGAAGAAGGCCAGGTTGTCGAAGGCGTAGTTATACAGGTCAATCAGGACCAGGTATTTATCGATGTTGGTTTAAAATCAGAGGGAAAACTCCCCTTAACCGAATTTAAAGAAACACCTGAAATTGGCGAAAAGGTGTCTGTCGTCGTTGTACAAAAAGAAGGTAGAAACGGACAGATTACTATTTCTAAGCAAAAAGCAGATATCAAGGCATTTTGGAAATTGTTGCGTCAGGCCTTTCAAGATCACCAATCCGTAGAGGGCATCATTGAAAAGGCTATAAAAGGTGGCTACGAAGTAAATCTCGGCTCGGGTATCAGGGCCTTTTTACCTGCCAGCCAGTCCGACTCACAAAAAATTGAAAAGCCAGAAAAACTGGTCAATGTAAAAAGCAAATTTTATATTGAACGGCTGTATTCCGACAACAAGGTAAATGTTGTGGTAAACAGGCGGCGGTGGCTGGAAGAAGAAGTGGAAAAAATTCGAGAGAGTTTTTACGCAGATACTCAAATTGGCGATGAAATAACTGGTACGGTTAAAAGCTTTACCTCCTTTGGTGCCTTTATCGATTTAGGGGGCTTCGATGGCCTCTTGCATATAAATGATATGAGCTGGGGCCATGTTACAAGACCCAAAGACTTCGTCAAAAAAGGACAGGAGATTAAACTTAAGGTAATTCGCATCGACCAAGAAGAAAAACGAATTAACCTTTCACTAAAACATTTTACGAATGACCCCTGGGTACATTTCGAAGATAAATACCATGTTAACGACATTGCCAAGGGCCAGGTTACCAAGCTTACCGATTTTGGAGCCTTTATCGAGCTGGAAGAGGGCATCGAGGGCCTTGCCCATATAAGTGAATTCTCTTGGGTAAAGAAAATTCAAAAACCAGAAGAGGTTCTTTCCATAGGCGACGAAGTCGAATGTATGATATTGGGCTACGACTTACAGGCTGGTAGAGTATCTTTGGGCTTAAAACAGGTTACCGCCAATCCCTGGACCGAGGTTGCCGAAAAATATCCTGTTGGAACTCGTTTAACTCGCCCCGTGGTTAAATTGACCAACGCCGGTGCCTTTATACAAATTGAGGAGGGAATAGACGGATTCCTCCATGTCGACGATCTGTCTTGGACTAAGAAAGTAAAATATCCTGGCAGCGAGTTGCAGGTTGGGCAAGAAATTGAATGTATCGTTATTTCGATAGAGCCCGAAAACAGAAGCCTGCGATTGGGAGTAAAACAGTTGACCGACGATCCCTGGCTTTCTTTTGCCGAGACTTATAAGGTGGGAAACACCATCGAAGGCGAGGTCTCTTCTATAACAGATTTCGGTATATTTATCCGTGTGCCAGGTGGTATTGAGGGGCTCATTCACAAATCTAATCTCGCAGAAAGTCGAGAGGAGACGGCGGATGAGGCTTTAGCAAAGTTCTCTGTTGGCGATAAAATTAAGGCTGTCGTGCTGGATATCCAGGCAGACAAGCAGAAGGTCGCTTTTTCAATTCGAGATTATAGCAAAAAACTGCAACGAGAAGAAATTTCTCGCTATATGGCCGAGGATGAAACCGACAATGGGACTTTTACCTTTGGAGATATTTACAAATCCAAAGGTGATCAATAATTTTATTTTAGTATGATGTTGCCATCCCTCGATGTCGACAAAATAGAACAATTAATCAAAAACAATGAGTTGATTAATTCAGAGTTTTCTGATGTCAACTCATTGTTGGTTTATATTTTAGAAACTGCTGCTGCACTATGTGGTGGAGAAGCCTCGAGCATTATATTATACGATGAAATAAGCGACCGCCTTTATTTTGAAGTCGCCCTTGGCTCCAAGGGAGCTGAGGTTTCTCGTTTTTCTTTAGATAAAAATGAGGGCATTGCCGGCTGGGTATTCGAGCATAAAAAATCATTAATTATTGACGATGTTCAAAAGGACGACCGGTTTTTTTCTTTAATTTCTAAAAATGTGGATTATCCCACAAAGACTATGTTAGCTGTTCCCATGTCGATAAAAAACAAATGTGTCGGAGTTATTGAAATTCTCAATAAAATAGATGGCAATTATTTTAATAATGAAGATCTAAAGTGGTTAGAAATATTTGCCAACCAAGCGGCAATTGCTATTCAAAATGCCAAACGCTTCGAATCGCTCAGCAATAGGCTCTCCCAATTGCAGGAGCAGGTCGAAGAAAAACTCGCCTTTAATCCAATAATAACTAAAAACAGGCACATGCTGGATATTATTGATTTTTCAAAAAAAATTGCAACGACAGACTCTTCTGTCCTTATTTATGGCGAAAGCGGAACAGGCAAGGAGCTTGTCGCAGACCTCATTCACTTCGAGAGCAAACGAAAAAATAATAACTTTGTAAAAGTGAACTGTGCAGCCATACCCGAAAGCCTCATTGAAAGCGAGCTATTCGGCCATGTTAAAGGGGCCTTTACCGATGCAATAAGGGCCCGCAAAGGTCGTTTCGAAATGGCCCACGAAGGCACTATCTTTTTAGACGAGGTGGCAGAACTGCCCTTGAGTATGCAGGCAAAACTTTTAAGAGTTATTCAATACAAAAGTTTTGAACCGGTGGGCTCAAGTGAAACAATCACGGTCAATATAAGAATCCTTGCGGCTACAAATAAAAATCTGGAAGATTTGGTAGAACAAAAACAATTTCGTAGCGATCTTTTCTACAGGCTCAATGTGTTACCCCTGACAATTCCTCCTTTAAGGCAGCGACAGGATGATATAATTGAGCTTGCAGAGCATTTTTTAGAGATATATGCAAAAGAGACAAAGAAGAAATTTTCTGGTTTTTCCGAACAGGCTATTCAAATTTTAAATAATTATTCTTGGCCCGGAAATGTTAGAGAACTTCAAAATGTTATAGAAAGAGCCTGTGTTATTTCGGATGGGGGTCTTATTAATTCTGGGGAATTGATGATTTCCACTATCGACATAGAGTCTTCCAATTTTATTATTAAACATGATACTCTTAAGGATGCAGTTAATACTTTTAAAAAGAAATATATTAAAAAAGTATTAGCTGACTGCAATGGGAATCAAACAGAGACCGCTAATATTTTAGATATTCAGCGAACATATTTATCCAGACTTATTAAAGAACTGGAACTGCACCAATAAGGAGTAATATCTATATGGCACATTTAAATTCTTCCCAAGAAAGAAAACCTATTTCCGAAAGAATACATAGTTTCTTATACGAATCCCGCAAGATTTGGCCAATTGTTTTCGGGACCCTTGCAGTATTTTTAGCGGCTACAACCGCCTTTGTTATATACAATGAAGGAAAAATAAAAAAAGCAATTGCACAGGTAATTGAAATCGAAGAGGATATACTCTCAGATTCATTCAATACCCTTGGTAGCGATTACGAGGCCACCTTGGCCAAGCTCGAAAATATTTCTAAAAAGAATATTCGCTGGGCCAGTGCTAAGGCAGGGCTCTTACTTTCGAGCCTCTATAGAAATACCGGCGATTTTTCAATGGGCATTGAAGTACTTAGCAACTTACACCTTAAAAAAGCAAGTTATATGGCCCCATCGATTCTTTACAATTTGGCCGTGATGGCCGAAGAGTCTGGCGATAAAAGCTTAGCTTTAAATACTTTCCGTACATGCGACGAAGCTTACGAAAAATCCTTTCCCGAGGCAGCAAGGGTTGTTTTTGCTATTGCCAGATTAGAAGAAGAACAGGGAAATACGGAGCTGGCAAAACAAGAATTTCAACGCATTATTGATTTATGGCCCCAGGACAACTATAGTTTATTAGCACAGACTCGATTATTGGCAATGTCTGAAAAATAAGAGGGTAGGGCACATATAATCTACTTTATGGAGTAAATATGGCTTCCAAAAGGCGAGAAATATTCAAAACAAAGTGGTTTGGGTTAATTATTGCTGCAGGCATTATTCTCCTCTTCCTTGCCATAGACTCCTCGACGCATTTTTTTAAGATTATTCAGCTTTCTTCAATTAATATAAGCTTTTATTTAAAAAACTTTTCCAATGCGCGCTATACACAGGATGGGGTAAAGGCAACAAAGGCCAACCCAAACCTCTCAGAAGACATTGTTATTCTGGGTATAGATAACAAAACCCTTTCGAGCTATGGACGCTGGCCATTCGATAGAAGTGTCCATGCCGATTTTATCAATTCCCTAAGCCGTATTAGCGATGCCTCCGAAAGAGAAAAATTTATTCTTTTTGATATTTTTTTCCTAGAGCCAGATGCAAATCCTCAAAATGATTTACAATTATCCCATAGTATTGCCAATGCGGGCAATGTTTTTTTAGAGACAATTTACGACACATTTATAAGCGACGAGATTTCAAGCTTACAAATGAAGGAAAAAAATAAAATTTTAATTCAACGATTTGGCCAAATTACAAATATCAGTGGTAATTGGCAAGAAGTTCAAGCCCAAGCCGATTTATTGGTGCCCCTAGAAAGTTTAAATAGGGTTATTGCTGGATATGGGCATGCAAATTATTATAACGACCCAGACGATATTATCCGGAAACAACCTCTCCTCCTTAAGTACTCTGAAGAATTAAAAGAAATTCCTTTAGACCGCCTCACTGTCGATTATCAAATTGAGGAACGCGAATTCGAACGCCTTTCTTGGACCGATAGCCAAGGTTTTGAGCACCAAATTAAGTATCCACTGACCGAAAAATATCTTCGACGCTTAAAAAAAGAAATTGAGCAACACTCTCCGCCTGTTGCTAGGGTAGCCGAAGATGGAAATATTCAGTATTCGAATATTGTACGTCTTTATAGGGATAGTTTTATACCCTCAGTAACACTGTCAATGGCTTTAAGATATTATAATATTACCTTTGAAGATGTGCATGTCAATTTTGGAAAAGCAATTACGCTTACCCATATCTATGACAATACCGGCAAGCAGACAGATATCGTAATTCCCATAGATAAGCAGGGGCAAATGTTTATCAATTATATGGGCGCACGTTCTTCTGCATCGATGGATGGCTACCACACATTTCCCGTGCGCTCTTATGCCACCTACGCCGAAAAGGTTCCCGATGAAAACCCTGAAAACTGGCCTAAAACAAAGGCCCTTAAAGACAAGCTTGTCTTAGTTGGAGCCTTTGCAGAGGGTATGGCCCAGGACGAAAAACCAACTCCCTATGGTCTTATGTACGGCATAGAAATACATGCAAATGCCTTAAACACCCTACTTATGCAAAATTTTTTATGCCTTGTTCCCCTTTGGCTGGACTACTTATTATTTACTGTACTTGTTTTCCTATTAGCTTTTTTTACTTCCAGATTCTCTACAATTGGCTCCTTCATATATTTCATTATTCTCTCCATGGTAATCTTTTTAACTTCTACCATTGTGTTTGAGCACTACAATTGGATTTACGATTTTTCTAAAACTTTGTTCGCAATGCTCTTAACCCTAATAAGTATTTTAGCCTATAGGGCAATGACCGAAGAGAAAGATAAAAAACAGATACGGGAAACATTTGGAAAATATGTCAGCCCACAGGTTGTAGATCAATTAGTTGAATTCCCACCCGAACTGGGGGGCGTTGATAAAGAGATTTCCGTTCTTTTTTCGGATATACGTGGATTTACCACCTTAAGCGAAAACATGACGCCTCAAGAACTGGTAAACCATTTAAATGAATATTTTACCGTTATGACCGATATTATTCACGAGTTCAATGGCACATTGGATAAATATGTTGGCGATGAAATAATGTGTTTTTGGGGAGCACCTCTTCCACAAGTGGACCATGCAGTGCTATCCTGCCACTGTGCCTTAAAGCAGATAAAAGCTCTAGCTAAGTTAAATGCCTCTTGGCCGGCACACAAACGCATTAACATTGGCATTGGGATTAATTCTGGTATAATGACCGTGGGGAATATGGGATCTCCAGGCAGGATGAATTACACCTTAATGGGGGACAATGTAAATCTAGGAGCTCGTTTGGAAGGAACAAATAAACAATATGGGACTAAAATTCTAATAAGCGAATACACCTATGCCTTAGTAAAGGATTATTTTGTGGTACGTGAATTGGACAATATACGAGTAAAAGGAAAAAATAAGCCTGTCTTAATTTACGAGTTAATTGACAGCCTTTAATTGTTTATCCTATGTTTCGCTTAATTTTCCTGTTGCTCATTTTTATTACCTCCTGTGGCATCGATTCTTATGTTTTTTTATCGCCCGTTGAATATATAACATTTGAATCGACTAACACTCGAACCACTTTTAGGCTACCCAATAGCCAGGATGATCATTGCCTGAACTATAAAATTTTTTATAAAATTTATTTAAGCAAAAGCGATAATTTAAATATAGATGAGGATGGCCTTTGGGAAATTAGTGATAAACTTTCAAATGATTCAAATAAAACTCATGTCTATTCAGAGGAAGAATCTTTAATTACATCTGCTGTCAATTATCTATTATTATATTTTAAGGATGTCATGTATTTTAATGAAAATAATAATGAGGAACCATATGTAAATTTATTAACTAAAGATTTTTTAGGTTCCAACTTTAAAGGAGCAGAATTAGTTATTGATTTTCTCAATGATCCTCCTACGATTAGTTACGGCGAAACTACATACACTTTACATCGAGGTGTTACTGTAGACAAAGAAGACTTGCCATTTCTTTATAACAGTGGGTTTACAGAATCCAATAAAGATTATGATATTCTAGAAAATGAAACATATAAAAGCGCTTGGGTGCTACTGGTTATTGTTGGCGAGGGCTTTGATGACAATTTTTCGCCTATATACAGCGCCCCTAGACGTTTGGGAATTTTTAAATTAGAATAATTCCAAACCTAAACAACTTCCGTTAATGTATATTCTGTCTACCAAAGCCTGGGAAGTTTTGTTTTATTTGTATTATAATGTTTATGCCACCATTTATTACTTGCTATACAGGGTTTTATAATAATCAAAATAATCGATTTCATTGCCATTGCTATCCCCTGCTTTTAAACCAAGTCTTTGTAAACTGGCATGTTCAGTGCGAAATTGTTTATCCTCTTTAAAGGGAAGCTGAATCTGGATATTGTCTTCTGTTCGGTATACAAAGGTTTTTAAACAGGAAGCTGCCGAGATTTTTTTCTCGCCAATATCTATGGTATAGCTAAAGGCCTCTTGTATTTTAATACCACTTGGCAATTTTTTATTCATTTGGGCTATAAAAATATCTTTGTCAATTAATACCTCGGTCTCTACCTGAGCAATTTCCGCAAAGGCTTCGATACCAATGGCCAATGGGCTGGCAAATTCCAATTTGGGAATTGGGTTGAAACCTTCTGTATATCGAATTTTTATACCGGTCCGTATAAATGCCTTTGAAAATATTTCGATAATGGCCAAATGGGGAGTAAACATTTGGGCCGAGGTTTTGCTAAAAGAAAAAAGTATTTTATACGAAATACGCATCGCATTACTTGGCAATTCCACATTATGAGCAAGCTCTGCTTTTTCAAATATTTTTTCTGGGTTCTCAATTATTTTATTTTCATTATTACAAATACCACAGTTGTGCGAACAGGCATCAGTGCAAATAGAGGTAAAAACATGATTTAAAGATTTTTTATATTCATTTTTTAAAAAATGTACACTGGCACCACTATGAACATCCTGCCAGATTAAATCTTTTTTCAAAGATTTTTCTCCAAGAACATCTTCGACAATATTTTTATTTTCCTGCAAGATATTTTTCCAAATATCTAGTTTTATATGTTCGTCCCAGGCATCGAGCCGACAGCCCAAATTAAATGCCTTTAAGATAATGGGGCCCACCCTCTCATCGCCCCGCGAAAGCAGGCCCTCTATTTGTGCCACTAATGGGTTGGAAAAACTTAGCTTAATATTGGGCGACTTAAGCTTATTCCTAATATGATTAATTTTTTTTTCTGCCTCGAGGGGATCGATTTGTTTTGCCCATTGAAAAGGAGTATGTGGCTTAGGAATAAAAATACCAATATTTACATTCAGCTTTATTTTTGTCTCTTTATATATTTTAAAAACAAAATTTACAATTTCTTCTTCCTCGGAAGTATCATTTGGAAAAATAACTGGTAGGCCTATCATAAAATAAAACTTGGCCAAACCCCATCCCCTACCCTGGGCCTCTTTAATAATTGACAGGGTCTGTTCCAGGCTTACTAATTTATTAATTGATAGCTGTGCCATATCTAAGGGTGTTTCTACCGCAAAAGTCAGTCCACTCTTTCGCACCGAAGAAAGTTGCTCTAAAATACCCAAAGAAAAACTAGAAATTTTTAAGGAGGGCAGCTGAAAAGAAATTTTATCATCGCGATATTTATTTGAAAGCTTGGAAATTAAATCGGTAATTTGATTATAATCCCCAGATGATAGTGAGCTAAGTGATATTTTTCGATACCCACCCTCATATATTACATGTTCAATATATTTTTCAATATCCTGAATATTTTTTTGTCGCATAGGACGGTACCAAGTCCCCGCATGGCAAAAACGACAGCCATTGGGGCAGCCGCGCATAATTTCTACCGATCCATGATCCTGAATTATTCTAATATTGGGAATAGGGAAAAATGTTGGGGTCGTATCAGTATGAAAGCCCTTATATATAGCCCGCTCTGCTCTTTTACCCGGTTTCCAAACATATTTATTCTTAGAAAACAAATCAGCTATTCCTAATTTCGATCCACCCAGGCGTTTAATCTCCGCTGCATTTTCAATAATAGAAAAAAATTCATCTTCCGCCTCGCCTATCCAAAAGTAATCGATAAAATCGGCATATGGGTGCGGATTAGAGGCAGCAGGCCCCCCCATTATAATAATTGGATGCGATTCATCTCTGTCCTTGACAAGTAGGGGTATACCGGCACTTTTAAGAATGCTCAACACAGAGTTTATGCCAAGTTCATAGCCAAAGGTAAAGCCAATAATATCAAAATCAAATAAATTAGTTTTTGTTTCCAAAGAAAATAATGGCAGTGATTGTTCCAATAAAAAAGATTCAAAATCATGTGCCGGTGCAAAAACTCTTTCGCAGTACACATTGTCAATATTGTTTAGTTTATTATATAAAATTTTAATGGCCAAATTGGACATACCAATTTCATAGAGATCGGGAAAGGCAATGCAAAAACGAATATGGGCCCTATTTTTTATGCATTCGCCAAATTCACCCCCTAAATAGCGACCAGGGTTTTGAATACTTTTTAAAACCTTAGCATATCGAGCCAAAAATTCTTGGGTATTATCTAAAATTTTCATCTATCATATCTTCTTACATAAACAGATAATATCAATCCTATGCCAATGAGCGAGGACCACAATGAAGAACCTCCATAGGAGACAAAAATAAGGGGAATGCCAGTAATTGGCATTATGCCAATAGTCATGCCTACATTGATTAAAAAATGAAAGAAAATTACAGCCGAAATACCAATGACAATATATTTGCCATAGTAGTCGTCGGTAATTTTAACCAGATTTAAGCTTCGCATTAAAATGACAAAAAAAAGTGAAAATATAATTAGGCCACCAATAAAGCCCATTTCTTCCGACAATATTGAAAAAATAAAATCGGTGCTCTGCTCTGGTAAAAATCTATAATGACTCTGTGTGCCTTTTAAAAAGCCCTTTCCAATAGCCCCCCCAGAGCCAATGGCTGTCATCGATTGAATAATATGCCAGCCGGAGCCCTTTGGATCTATATTTGGATCGATAAATACAATTAAGCGCATAATTTGATATTCTTTTAATATTTTTCTGGCTGCCATTGAAAAAAGAAGAGAAACACTAAGAGAAGAAGAGAAAAAACTTAAAAAATAAAAATATCGTTTAGAATATTTTTTAAACCCAAACATAGCAATCAGAAATATAATTGCAGAAAAAATTGAAATATAAAGAAGGGTTTTATTGTTAAACAGTATGTTTAAAATTGCATATTTATTCTTAATAAAATGCTCATTCCAATAGGGAAAGACAGTAAAAACACTTATAAAAATTAAATTTACTATAAAAAACCAAAGATATTGTTTTCGTATATCTGCAATATAGCACATTGCAATAAACATGGGCACATAGACAAGGGCCGTCCCTAAATCGGGCTGCAATAAAATAAGCCCAACAGGAATAAATACAATGATAAGCGCTATTGACATTCGTTTAAAAGAATTATCGTGTCGAGTTTGCTCTAAATGTTTTGCCAGCACTAAAATGGTAAATATTTTTAAAAATTCTGATGGCTGAATGCCAAAACCACCAAAGCCTACCCAGGCCCTGGTGTTGCTTACCGATCTTCCCATAAAAAGAGTGTAAAGAACAATTATTAATAAAATTAGGTAGAGGTAAATTGAAATATTATATAAACGTCGATAATCAATTATACTAATAAAAAGCGTAAAAACAATTCCAGTACCGGCCCAAAAAATTTGTTTAATATATTCGTTGGAAACCAAGGTGCCGTCGCTGGATATCCCCGACGAATATATAAATAAAATACCGATAACAATTAAGGAAATTACACTCAATAAAATGGCAAAATCTATTTCCAGCAATCTTTTAATTTTCATTCTCGGCGCCCCTGAGGAGTTGAAATATAGCGCAGACCAAGGCTATCGACCGCTTCGTCATAGCTTTGGTTGGCATATATAGCCTGATAAATAATAGCAGTGGCATAGGTAGACCACCACTCCCAGTCGTTATCCGCCTCGACCAAGACTACAATGGCAATTTGGTCTTCCACCGGCGCATCGAAGGGTGCATACGACACAAGCCAAGAGTGCCAGCGGTCGTTATACCCAATTTCTGCCGTCCCCGTTTTTGCAGCAATTTGTACAGATTTCATATTTAAGGGAAAGCGTGCAGTGCCATCGGTAACTACACTGCGCATCTGAGTTTTTACTTCTTTAAATGTCTCTTTAGAAATATTGCTCTTTTTTAAAACCACTGGTTTTATTACAGAAACTTCTCGGTTGGACGAGGGGTCTACAACGCTTTTTAATAAATGGGGCTGATAAATAATGCCTTCATTTACAACCATGGCAACCATGTTTACTAATTGTAAAGGTGTCGTTAGGGTAAAACCCTGCCCAATGGCAGTGTTCATTGTATCGCCTAAAAGCCATTTTTCGTGGTATCTTCTTTCCTTCCACTTGGGTGTGGGAATAAATCCTGGTATCTCTCCGGGTAAATCGATATTGGTCAATTCTCCAAAGCCAAATATTTTTGCATAGCTGTTTATACGTTCTATTCCCAAATAATCCCTGCCAGCGATCATGTAATATATATTGCATGAGTTTGTCAGGGCATTGAGCATTGTCTGGGGACCGTGTCCGGGCCTGCGTATCCAGCATCTGAACAGCCTATCGCCATAAAATATTTCCCCGTCGCAGGTAATTGTTTTATCGGGTAAAAATGTTTTTTCTTCCAATAGAGCGGTGGATATCAATATTTTAAAGGTAGAAGCAGGAGGATAGTGAGTTTGGATGGCCCTGTTTAGAAAGGGTTTACGAGGATTTTTCAAAATATCCTGTATATTTACGCTCTCGCTATTTGTAGATTTATTAAATATATTGGGGTCATACCAGGGCCAGGAGACCATGGAAAGGATTTCTCCAGTGGCCGGTTTTAAAATAATTACCGATCCCGATCTTTCGCCCAGGGCCTTTTCGGCTAAAAATTGCATATCGCGGTCTAGGCTCAGTACTATGTTTTTACCTGGTTCTGGTGGCACGAGGTAATTGCCCACTGGCGAAAGCATGTTTTGTCCACGCACATCTACGACCTTCGTTTCTAAACCATCCTTGCCTCGAAGTATCTGATCGTACTGTTTTTCTATACCTGTTTTTCCGATAATTGAATTTGCTGAATACCCTTTGTTATATAATATTTTTAATTCCTCTTTAGTAATATCTCCTACATAGCCCACGATGTGCGAAATGCTCCCCGAGTCTACGAAATATCTTAAAGGTTTAAGTTGCCAACTTACTCCTGGCAATTCGTCCAACCGCTCTCCCAAAGTGGTAACAGTCTGGTAGGAGACATTGGATAAAATTTCAATTGGCTGGTAGCTTTTATATAATCTAGGTGGAATTTGTCTTTCCACCTGAGCCTTTGATATTTGAAGTAAATCTGCCAATCGGATAAAAACAGTGTCCCTTATATCCGAAGGCATTTCGGCAGGGGTAATAAACACCGCGAATGAATCGATATTAAGGACCATTGGCACTGTATTACTTCTATCAAAAATCTCCCCACGCTGGGCTAAAATTTTTGTAGTTCGTTTGGCAATATTCTCTGCCTTAGATCGGTAGACATCTCCTTTTAAAATTTGAACACTAAACAGTCTAAAAAGAAATAGAATAAATACAGAAAGATATAAAATCTTGAATATCTTAATTTTATATTCTGGACTTTTATGAATATTCAAATAATCAGTGTCTTTCACTTACCCTAGCCTCTGTAGAAAACAGCGTTTTAAATAAACCGAGAAAAGCAAAAATAAAGGGCGCAATGAGCATATTGATCAACAATTGCCAGACTGTCTTTAATTCTATAAGAGGTATAATATTAAAGGCCTGCGAAAAAACAATAGAAATTAAAAAAAGCAACAAAGATTTTATAAGCGAAGCAATGGCCATTGAAACAACCGGAAATAAAATTCCTTCGCTAAAGAAAAGCCCTTTTAACTGGCCGGTTAGCGCTCCGATTACCGTAAAAATAAGGGCATTGGTGCCCAGGGGCGATGCCGTCATTAGGTCTAAAAGCAAGCCCGCAAAAAAACCTAAAATCTCCCCTGTTAAGGTACCGTTAAGTATTGCCACATAGAGAATTATACACATAACAATATCGGGAGAAATATTATGCATATATCGGGCCAGCGAAGACTGCAGGAGGATGGTTATAAAAATAAAAAGCAGGGCCCAAAGAATTTTTTTAATCATCCTCGCCCTCCTCTTCTAGCGGATTTGTATAATCGACTACAAAAAGATATTCAAGTTTTGAATAGTCAATAATAGATTCAAGCTCTAAAATTAAAGAGGATTCAAATTCATGTAAATTGATGTTTTTAATGCGCCCAATGGGAATTTCTGGTGGATAAATTCCCCCTAGGCCACTGGTTACCACAACATCTCCACGGCTAATATCGTCCTTTGCCCTTTTTTTAATGTATTTCATTTGCAGGGGCAAATCCTGGCTACCCAAGCCGCTTACCATGCCCTCGTACCGAGAAAGAGAAAGTCGCGCGGCAACATGGGCATTGTAGTCGAATATGGGCATTATAAGGCTATTATATCGACCTACAAGAACAACCTTCCCCACAAGGCCCCTCATACCATCCTGATAGGCTATGACCGGCATGTTTTTTTTAAGGCCATGAACCGAACCCCTATTGATAATAAAAGCAGAAAAATAATTATCGGGATTTTTTCCAATTATTTTTGCAGGATAGTGATTTAAATCAATATCCTGCGACAGACCAAATATCTCTTTTAAATAGAGATTTTCTCTTTTAATATTGGCAAAATCGCGTTCAAGATGGGTATATTTTTTAAGTTGTTCCGAAAGCTCTTCGTACTCTGTTTTTAGATTTTTAAGCTCTTTAATTGAATTTACCGTATTGTTAAAATAATATTCAACGCCAGAAATTAAAGACTGAGAACTGGACAAAACGGCAAAGCCAAACTCTTTAAAGTCTGTTAAAAATGGTCTTGTTGAAAAAACCAATAGAAAAAAAGAGAGAGAAAATAAAAGAACAAATACAATAATATTTATATTTGTTTTTTTAATTGAAACCCTTTTCTTCCAAAATTGCAGCATGGTTTTAATTTATATTGTCATAGATACTTCTAGTAGAGTTAAAACCTTTGGCGTATTCAAAATATTTACCAGCCCCGAGGGCAACGCAGTCCATAGGTCTCTCTGCTAAAATAACAGGTACTCCTGTCTCCTTTGCAATGAGCTGTGGCAGACCCTTTAACAGGGATCCGCCACCGGTCATGACAATGCCTCTTTCAATAATATCGGATGCAAGTTCTGGAGGAGTCTGACCGAGGGTTCGCTTTATTTCATCTATTATTTGAGAGATAGGGTCTTTTAAGGCCTCACGCACCTCAACAGAATCAATTTCTAAACGTCGAGGTAAATCGGTAATGGCATCATTTCCCTTAATTTCAACTTTTTCAATAATTTTATCGGGGGCTGCATTCCCAATATCCATTTTAAGTCGTTCGGCAGTGTGTTCGCCAATTATTAAATTGTGAACACCTCGAACATGCTTAATAATAGCCTCGTTAAATTCATCGCCCCCCAGACGAATTGCCTTGGTTACAACCATACCTCCAAGAGAAATAACAGATATCTCGGTTGTCCCACCGCCAATATCGCAGATCATATGGCCAGCGGGTTCAAAAATAGGTATGTCCGCTCCAATTGCTGCGGCTAGGCTCTCTTCGATTACCTTTACATCTTTGGCACCGGCCTTATAGGCGCTCTCCTCTACCGCTCGTTTTTCTACCTCGGTAATGCAGGATGGAATGCCAATAACCATTCGGGGACGAATAAATCGATGTTTGGGCAAAACCTTTAAAATAAAATAGCGAATCATTTTTTCGGTACTTTCTAAATCCGCAATAACCCCATCCCTAAGGGGTCGAATTGCAATAATGCCATCGTGCGTCTTCCAAAGCATGCGTTTTGCTTCACTGCCCACGGCAAGGACACGTTTAGTGCCTCTTTCCACTGCCACAACAGAGGGTTCATTTACCACAATGCCGCTATTTCTTACATATATCAATGTATTGCAGGTACCTAAATCAATTCCAATATCAGATGAAGACCCGCTGAAAAAGTCAAGGATAGACATTTATTCCTCCATAAAAGGTTGGATAAAGAATATACAGAAGTGCATTAAAAAGCAACCACTAAAGACTTAGTTTATCTCTGGAGGCGGTGTGCGAGGGATCTATTCGAAGGGCCTTGCGCCACTCAGCTCTGGATTTTATTGAATCCTCCAAGCCAGCATAGACCACTCCTAAAAGGTAGTGGGCCTGAGCATTTTGTTCTTCTTCGTGTAAAACCTGCTCTATAGTTTTTTGTGCAAGTTCCCAATTATTTAAGGCAATATAGTTTTCACTTAATAAAAGTCGGGCTTGGTTCTTAATATATACATCCTTTGTCTGTTCAATACAGCGAATAAAATAGGCATTTGAATTGGGAATATCCTGTAAAAACGAATAATTTTTTGCAATGCTCAATAGCAAAAGGTCCGAAGGATAATCACCCAAGGATTGTGTCAGTACCTCTATACTTTTTGAGTAGTCTTTAATTTGGGCATAGGAAAGGCCAAGGTACTCATACAGATCATTGCCCGTATAGCCCAATTCCTGGGCCAGATTTAAATGCTTTATCGTTAGATCCGAATAATATTCACCTTTTAAAAAATATGCCTTGCCCAATATGTAGTGGAGCCTGGGCAACTCTGAATTTGAGGCTTTTAGTAGGGCAATTCTAAGCGAGCCAATAGATGTATCCACATAGTCGCTGGTTTGGGCAGAATTGGTCTGAGCAGTAGCTAGCTGATATGAGGAGTACCCTAGCAGGCTATGCCAAAAAGTGGAAAGTGGCTGTTTAACCAGGGCCTCGCTGGCAATTGAATACACCCTGTTATAATCTGCGTCTTTCCAAGCCTGTAGTGCAATTTTTTTATTATCTTTAAAAAATGAATTTAATAATACAGTTGAAAAAATTGTTGCACTAAGGAAAATTATTACCAAGACAATGTATAAAATTTTTCTTAAAAATAATTTTTTTTTAAGATTTTCTATGTAAATACCTTTTTTCTGTTTCACCGTTCCCCTCTAATCGCGCAAATTTCGGAAGAAAAAAAAGTGATGGGTCTATAAGCCGGATTCTGTATAGCCGAAGCTACCTGTGCCATCTATCTGGATTATATGTTGCCATATAATTCTATGCAGTCTACCCGTGACTTAATAGGCCAGGACCTGCGCCACTGCTTGACCTTGCTCCCGATGAGGTTTGCCATACCACTGCCTTTACAGCCAGTGTGGTGAGCTCTTACCTCGCCATTTCACCCTTACCAAGGCCAGGCCTTGGCGGTATATTTTCTGTTGCACTGTCTGTCATGGTTGCCCATGCCCGGGTGTTACCCGGCATCGTTCCTGGTGGAGTCCGGACTTTCCTCTGATACATGTACCAGCGACACAGCGACCCATCACTCATTTTAATATAGCTATTTTTTATTTAATTATCAAAATCGCCATCGCCTTCGCTCGCATCGTCCTCTTCTTCATCGAATTCGATATCTTCATCATCCTCGTCGCTGGAAAAACTCAGTGCTCCGTAATGATCGGAATCGTCGCCAAAGGTTTCCCCTAACTCCTCTTCTGCCTCTTCGTAAAAAAGGATTCGTGAGCAATAAGGGCAAAAAATAACCGTTTGCATTGCGCGAACCTGATTGGCAAATTCTACCGGCAAAATCATATGGCAGCCGGTGCAGACTCCATTTTTAATGGGAATAATACCAAATCCTAGTTTGCTGCGAATAATGCGTTCAAATTTAAACAGAATTTCTTCGTCTACTCCCTTAGAAATTGCCTTTTCCTTAGAGATTAAGGTTTTTATTTCTGATGCTTTTTCGGATCGATTGTTTTCAATTTCTTGTTTTTTTTCGGCGAGTTCTGCCTCTTGATTTGCAATAAGACCGGCATCGCGTTTTTGGTCTTCTTCCAACTGCTCTATATCTTTTTCAAGTTGTTGCAAATCCTTTCTATATTTTTGTTCTGCCTCTATCGCATCTCGAATCTCTTTATCCAAGAGCTCATACTCTCGCTGCGTACTAATATTGTCCATGTTTGCTTCTGCTTTTTCGCGGGCCAATTCGGTGTCAGCTAAAAGCATTTTGCACTGTGTCGCTTTTTCCATCACCGTTTCCAGTTCGGTGTTTTTATCGATAAAAGATCGTTTTAAGCGTGTTAGCAGTTCTTCCTGATTCTCCAAAAGCTTAGGCGCCTCTATAAGCTCCTTCTCTAAATCAATTTTTTCCAGTAGGACCTCTTGAAGCTCTTGTAGTTTATCAAAAATATCCTGATTTACCATTTTATCCCCCTACATGTATGCACCAATATAATTACATATAATATGTATAGTTGCCACTCGTTTGTGTCAATGATCTAAAAAATCTTTTAGTTTTCTACTGCGCTTTGGATGGCGCAAACGCCGCAGGGCCTTCGCCTCGATTTGTCGAATACGCTCCCTGGTAACATTAAAATACAGTCCAACCTCTTCGAGGGTTAAGGAATAGCCATCGTCAAGTCCGAAGCGCATTTTTAAGACCTCTTGCTCGCGAGGTGGAAGTGTAGATAAAACACCGCGCAGTTGCTCTTGTAAAAGCGTAAAAGCCGTGCGATTGGCGGGATTCTCTACATCTTTGTCTTCGATAAAATCGCCCAAAAGTGAATCTTCCTCTTCTCCAACCGGTGTTTCCAAAGAGATGGGCTCTCGGGCAACACTTTTTACCGACTTAACCCGAGCACTGGTCCATCCCAGCCTCTGAGCAACCTCTTCATCGGTGGGCTCTCGACCCATTACCTGCATAAGCTGGCGCGATTCTCGGATAACCTTGTTTATTTGCTCGATCATATGAACAGGTACCCGTATAGTGCGGGCCTGATCGGAAATAGATCTGGTTATTGCCTGTCGAATCCACCATGTGGCATAGGTAGAAAACTTATACCCTTTTCGGTACTCAAATTTTTCAACAGCTTTTATAAGGCCTATATTTCCCTCTTGCACTAAATCGAAAAAATGCAGACCGCGGTTGGTATATTTTTTAGCGATTGAAACCACTAAACGCAGATTTGCCTTTATAAGTCGATCTTTAGCACTTTTCATCATAATTTGGCCACGCTGAATTTCTTTGGCCATGGAAATTATATTGTCAATGGATTCCTCAAATTCAATTTCCATCTGAATAAGTTTTTTCTCGGTAATTTGAATATTTCTAATTTTTTCTTTAATTTCATCGGCCATCAATCCAAGATCTGCCTCAATTTTTTCTCGTTCATCTTTTATGGTAAGATTTCTCCCCAAGGCCCGCAACTCGCGCACCGAACTCACCCTAAGACGCTTTTCAATTTTTTCCTGATCCCTTCTATATTTTTTAATCTTTCGCGAGGCCTGAATGAATTTCTCGGAAAAATGCAATATCTCTTCGGGTAAAATATCAATATCGGAAAGTGGTTTATAGATGGCGAGCCTAAGTTTTTTTAAGCCCTCATCCTCATGAATATCGCCGCCCTTTGCCACAACCCGTCGCTTAAAATCGATATAGCCCTTTAATTCGCTACTATAAGTTTTAAGCATTTCTTTATATGCATTATTTAATCGTCGCCGCTCAGCCAGATACTCGGTAAGCTCTTTTTTAGATAAATTCATCTCGCGGGGGTCTTTTTTGGAAAATGTCTTTAATGCAATTCCATAGAATTCGGGAATTATCATTGTTGAGCGTTTTATAACTCCTTTAATTATAATTTCTCCATCTTCCATTTGCTTGGAAAGCTCTACTTCCTGTTCAGCGGTAAGCAAATTTTCTTTGCCAATTTCTCGCAGATAAAGGCGAATTGGATCATCGACCGAAGATTCTTTATCGCTATATACAAGTTTTTTCTTAGCAGTTTCTATTTTCTTTTGTTTTATAACTTTTTCTCGGGAATCTTCACCATCTTCTTCCTGAATAAGTTGAATATTATGTGCTTCGAGAATTGCAAGAACTTTTTCTATATTGTCTCCCTCGGTAACATGGTCTGGTAAAAAATCAGTCAGCTCATCATAAGATATAGCCGACTTCTTTTTTGCATATTCAATAAGTTTGACAACTGATGGATCCATTTGTTCTTCTGCCATTCAAAAATTCCTTTACCTGTATTTAAAAACCACACCCAAAAATAGTTACCTTTAGAAAACTATTCGTCAATTTGTAATAACTCATCGTCGAGCATTTTTTTTTCGTAGATCAATTCGTTGATCAGCTCCTCGGCATAATTTTCTTGCAGGGCTAGTCTGATTTTCTTTACGATTTCGCTCCTGCGGTTATTTAGTTTCTTTGCTTTAAGCAGGCGCATACTGTCCTGTATGCTTTTTTCGCTTGCCCATTTATAGACATCTAAAACGCTTTGGAAAACAACAAAATTTCGAAGGGATTCATCTTCGAGCCTTTCTAGAACATAATCAATATCTTCTCTTTCGGCACGAAAAGCCTCCTCCAACACAATATACAGCTCCCTAGCCAATTGGCTATCTAGATCTTCAACAGAAAAAAGGGAGCGAAACTCCTTAAAATAAGCTCGGTTGACAATCAATAAAATCATCAAAAACAATTCATCGTTAACCTTGATGGTCTGCGCTGATTTTTTTGGAAGATTTTTTTTATACATTGGTAATATATCGGCATTTCTGGGGTTCTTTTTTAATTGTAAAGAATATGAAGAAAAATCTTTTGTCAGCGCAAGTCTGTCCAGTTGTAATTCTTCAGAAATTCTATCTAAGAACCCAGATTTTACAACTTCGGAATCAATTAAATAGAGATAGGGATACATAAAATTGGCTACCTGTGCTTTACCTTCGGCTACAGAAATATCAAAACTTCCACTAGCGTATTCTAATAAAAAGTCAAAATCATGTATAGTCTCTTTTAAAGCTTTTTGCAAATATTCACTGCCATATTCCTGCAAAATATCGGCTGGGTCCTTACCTTCGGCAATTTTTACTAAACTACAGCTTAGACCCTGGCTTTTGCAAAGCTGAATTGCATGTAAGCTGGCCTTTACCCCAGCGGCATCGGCATCGAATACGAGCACAATATGCGAACACCATCTTTTTAAAAGCTTAACCTGATCCACGGTCAAGGCAGTCCCCAGGGGTGCTACTGAATTGGTAACCTGGGCGCGATGCAGTGCAATAACATCGAAATAGCCTTCGCAAATATACACCATCGAGGTCTTGCGCATTTCGGCCATGGCTAAATTGAGCGCATATAAGTTTTGGCTTTTATGAAAAATTGCCGAATCTGAGGAATTTAAATATTTCGGTCCCTCTCCCTCTAATAATCTGCCCCCAAAGGCGATAACATTGCCATCCCTATCCTGTATGGGAAACATAAGTCTATTGGAAAAAAAAGCGTATTCGGGATATTTGGAGGAAAACAGACCAGTCTTTGCCAAAAAGTCTTTAGAAAAGGATTTATGTGATAAAAAATTAAATAGCCATCGCCTGTTTTTGGGCGCATAGCCCAAACCAAATTTTTGAATAGATTCTGCATCTATTCCCCTGGACTCCAGGTAGGCCCTACATTCTTTTCCCTCTGGTTTTTCCAATAGCCAATAGGCAAAAGAGCCGGCAACTCGTGTATACAGATGGCGCAAAGAAGCTTTTTCTTCCAGGACAGTATTTTCTTTTTCTTGGTCATAGCCCCCCTCATATATCAATTGAATATTATATTTTTGGGCAAGCTTTTGAACAGCTTCGACGAAATTAAGCTTTTCAATCTCCATTAAAAAAGTAAGAATACTCCCCCCCTTTCCGCAGCCAAAGCAATAAAATAAATTCTGGGAGGAATCTACCGAAAAGGAAGGGGTTTTTTCATCGTGAAAAGGGCAAAGCCCCCAATAGCGCCCACTTTTTTTTTCGAGGCGCACATATTCACCAATAATAGTGATGGCATCGGCAGCAGTGGTGACCTCCTGAATTGACTGTGCAGAAATTCGTTTTGCCAAATTAATAGCCCCTATTCTGCAGAAGCAGACCATATTCTAGGTGCTGGTTGTAGGTTTTGCTAAAGGCGTGTTTCCCCTCCTGCGCATCTACCAATCTAAAATAGAGATAATCGCTGCTCTGGGGCGCATATACGGCCTTTAGGGCGGTTCGCCCAGGATTTGCAATTGGCCCTGGGGGCAAACCTCGGTAGAGATAGGTGTTATAGGGATGGTCTATGGCAATATCCACATCGAACAATTTTTTAGGATGTGGCCGATTTTGAATTTCGGTAATTATATATTCAACGGTGGCACAGGACTGCAAAGGCATCGAAATATTGAGCCTATTATAAAAAACCCCGGCAATAAGGGGGGCCTCGACGGCCAGGGCCGCCTCTCTTTCTACAATCGAGGCAAGAATTATTTTTTCGTGTCGAGTTTCTGGGGTCTCCTCCCTGTTTTCGGGTGCAATGTGGTCTAGGACCTTAAAAAATTGAGCTAACATTTCATCCACAAGTTTGTCGCTGGGATAATTTTTCGGAAAATAATAGGTCTCGGGAAAGAGATAGCCCTCTACACTTGGGGCAGGTATTTTATATTTTTCCAATAGGGCATCTGCCTTTAGACTTTGTATAAAATCTTCGGCGGTGCATATGCCAGTGGCAGCCAGCCTTTGGGCAATTTTATGCGCAGTCATCCCCTCTGGAATGGTTATTTTTTTTAAAATCACCCTTCCCGAACAGAGCAAAAGATAGAGGTCGACCGTGCTAATGGGGATTTCGACCAAGTATTCACCTGTTTTAATATTTTTTTTAAATACTCTTGGTAAAAGCTTCCACAAAAGTTCAGATCGAATAAGTCCGCTTTTTTTCAACCTCTTGCCAACACTGGTATGGTCTAAGCCCGGCTCAATGAGAATTGATACACCTGCGTCTTCGAATGCAATGCCCTCGCTGGGAGAGTCGGGAAAAAGAGTATGGGTAGGCTGATTTTCGTAATATAAAAGGCCAAGCCCCCCCAGAGCCAGGCTAAGTAAAAAAACAATAAAAAGGGGTAAAAATCCTTGTCGACGCCGCTGTTTTTTCATGCCAATATAGCCTCAGTTTTCTGATTTTTGCGAAAAATGGAGGTTTTCAAGTTTCTCAATCTCCTCGATGGAATTGTGCAAATACAGATATTTACGCAAACGCTCTAAAATCTTGCTCTGCTCAAAGTTCAATTGCGTTTCGAAGCGTTTGAACATGAGGAATACCTCTACAATTTCATCGGCATTCAGTGTAATTGTTTCTTCATTCACAGATCTATTTCCAATCCTTCATAGGCTAAGATAATTTCGACCCCTTTAATGGACATATGCTCGGTAAACCAACGGGCCGATTGTAACATATTGTATAATTTCTTATCGCTGGAAGTGGGGTCATGATGGAATAGAATAACCTTGCCAATGCCCCAGTTAGAGGCAAATTCCAAGGCCATGCTAAAGGCACTGTGTCCCCAATTGTATTTTTCTATGGCCTCACCTAGGGTGTATTGGGCATCAATAATTATGGCATCTGCCCCGCCAAAAATGGCGGCGTGCTCATCGTCTCGGACAAAATCGTCGGCGACTAATTCACTGTCGGTTGCATAAACTATTCGCTTTAGGCCCTCGGTAATTGAATAGGCCCAAGATCCGCCAGGATGGTTCATTTTTCGCCAGTCAATTTGCACAGTACCTATACTTATTTTTTTTTCGAGCTTGGTGTAGGTTTTGGCTGCCCCCATGGCCCCAATGGGAATGGGAAAGGTGGGGGTCAACATCTGTTTTGTCAAGGTCTCTTCCAGCCAAGGATCTGGGCTATAAAAATTAAGGCTTATATTTGGATCATAGCCTGGATTAAAAAACGGCAGGCCCTGAATATGATCCCAATGCAAATGTGAAAAGAAAATATTATATGTCTTAGGTGGATGTTGGCGCTTGACAGCCTGTATGCCCAACTCGCGCAGGCCCGAGCCCGCATCAAAGACAAGGGTATCCTTGGAATTTGTGGTAATTTCGATACAGGGAGTATTTCCTCCAACGGTGCCGAACAGCCAGGGGGGGAGATGGGCCAAAAACTTTTCGCGGGTGCTGGCAGATTCTAAATCGCTCGGCTTTGCGCGCTGTAAAATGGCAGATATCTTGCTTTTAACCTGCTCAGCAGCAAGTGGTGCGGGAAGAGAGCCCCTGACTCCCCAAAAACGAACCTTCATAAAACCTCCCAATCCATCGATTTAAGGTTTTTCTCTATCCTTTGTAAGATAGGGATGTTCAAGCCGCTGGTCAAGGAAGGCCTCGATGTGCTGTCGTGTAATAACAGGCCCCTTCCCGATACCCGGACAATCTTGAGCGGCATCCTTCCAGTTTTTTTCGCAATCGAGAATAGTATGCCAAAACGGAAAGGAGCGACACTGAAAAGGTCTGGCAGTATATACTTGGCAACCGCCATCTGCCCAAAAAATACAGTCATTATTCGATTTTTCTTTGAGCGCCAAAACCTCCAGATTTCCCGACCAGGGTATCCATCGGCAATATATTTGGAAAAACTCCTCTTCCGGTAACTTTAATAGCGCACAGAGACTTTGTACATCGCTTTCTGATAAAAAAGCATAGCCGGGTTCGTGGCGACAGCAGGCAGAACAGCGTTGACATTCAAAATGCAGGCCTTCCCGATAAAAAACATTCTCGTCGCGATGCATTTATGTCTCCTTATCAAAAAAAAAGCTGTCTATGGCCTACATTGACCATAAACAGCCCATTGGGGAGAGAAGGATTTGAACCTTCGAAGGCGTAGCCAACAGATTTACAGTCTGCCCCCTTTGACCGCTCGGGAACCTCCCCAGGAAAAACACGCCATAAGCGTACAGCCATCTCTCGGAGTCGAACCGAGGACCTCGAGATTACAAGTCACGCGCTCTGGCCAGCTGAGCTAAGATGGCGTTTACAAGGGAGACTATACAAAATAAAAATTATTTGGTCAACTGAAGAAGGCGATTAAAAATCATATTTCCCCGATTTTATTTACATAAATCGGGGCGGAGCATCTGAGCACCATTTCGATAAATAAAAACAGGGCTATGAGTTACCGGGGCATAGTAGTGAAGTAATATACGTATTAACCCCATTGGCGCCCCTACAATATGAGGTTCGGCACTGCAAAACAGGGGCAGGGACGCAGCCTTGCCAGAGCGTCTTAAAGCTGCAGCAGGATTTATACTGTCAATATCCTGGGTATTGGTAAAAAAAATAGAGACAATATCCTCTTCGGAAATATTGTTTTTAGCAAGAATTTCTTCGTACAGGGCTGCTATTTTTTCGGCAATGTCCTCTGGCGTATTGCTCACCCCGGTGGCTGCCCGTAGGGCAAATAATCGTTTTTCCATATATTCCTCTTTCTTAAGAAACTCCCAAGCCAATAATAAAAAGGCCATTGGAGAGAATAATAAACAAAATTGATATTATTATCGATAAAAGATATATTAAAGCCCCAGTGAGGTAGCGGAAATTAAAAAAATAAAGGGCAAAAAAAACATTGCTCAAAAATCCTGCCAGCGATAGGCCTCCTAAAATGGGGGCAAACATGCCAATTGCCCGGTATAAAAAAACTATATTGGCCTCTAAAAAGCCCTGAAAACTCCCCACGACATAGAGAAAAAAAAGGCTCATCACCCACGCGAATAATAAAATTCCCGAGCGTTTAAGGAGAAGGGCCAGTAGCGGTTTATTTTCCGAGGTATAATTACTCACTCGTATTCCCTAAAGCGGTCATAATTAAAAACCTGCCCCTATTTACACTGAGCGTTAAAGAATCTTCCCTCAGCCTATTGCTAATACCCACATAGCCCCGATGCCAATTGACCGCATCCAATTCCCAGAACAGGCCGGAAGACTGTATGTGCCAAGGGCCCTCGCCTAAGGGGAGTACCGATATCAGGAGATCCTTTTTTAATGTTAGCCCCAAGGACCTGCCCCAGCCAAGGCCTGCTGCATCCAGACAAAACATATCGTATTCGTGTGTAATCCAACGAGCTGGAATGGACCTGCGTTCAAATAGGGCTAGAATTGCCAACTCGTGGTCGAATCGCCCCGCCCCACCCCCAATAATGGTGATATCCCTGCAGCCAAGCTTTCTTAAAAGTGTATAGCCTAATTCAGTATCTGTCTCATCTTTATCCCTGTTGGCCCGCATTATCTTTTCTTCCGGGATACGCGAAATTATATCGGGAGAAATAGAATCGATATCGCCGACTAGGTAATCGCATTCAATCTGCATTTCTGTGGCAATTTTAAAACCAGAGTCGGCAGCTACAAGCACCGCGTTGGAAAAATCAATATGCTCTATGTCCTGCAAAAGGGGGCCTAGGCCTCCAGCAAATAATATACCCTTCAATATCCCTTCCCCGAATTTCCCAATAATAGTATAGTTCCTCTGATATGAGCAAGCGAATACGGCAAAATAGAATATCTGTTTCCCCCAAAATATTAGAGCTTGCTAAAGTGTTTAAAGAAAAAGGATTTAACCTCTGGCTCGTCGGTGGCGCGGTACGCGACATGCTTTTAGGACGAAAAAATGAGGACTGGGACCTAGCTAGCGATGCAAGCCCCGAAAAAATTATGGCCATATTTCCCCGCTGTATTCCCACTGGTCTGCAACATGGTACAGTGACCGTTTTATTTAAGGGGAATTCTTACGAAATAACGACCTTGCGAATTGATGGCGATTATACCGACCATCGGCGGCCAAATTCTGTACTGTGGACCTCGGATATCCAGCAGGATTTAGCTCGCAGAGATTTTACCATTAATGCTATGGCAATAAGTCTACCCGACAAAAACTTGCTAGACCCATTTATGGGCCAAAAAGATTTAGCTCTGGGTCTTATACGGGCGGTGGGCAGGCCTACAGAGCGCTTTAACGAAGATGCCCTGCGTCTTTTGCGCGCCTTCCGCTTTTCCGCCCAGCTCGATTTTCAAATAGAAAGGCAGACCCTAAAGGCCATCCCCGCCTTAGCCACCAATTTAAAATACGTCTCTATCGAAAGAATACAGCAAGAGTTTTCTAAAATACTCCTGGCAAAAAGCCCAGGAAAGACCCTAGAAGGACTTGCAACATTTGGATTGCTGAACACGTTTTTGCCAGAATTGGAGCAGTGTCGTGGAGTTGAGCAAAGGAATAGACATCGATTCGATGTATTTACTCATACGGTATTGGCAACCGAGGCCATACAACCTATCCGTCTAGACCTGCGATTAGCGGCTCTTTTGCACGATATTGGCAAGCCAGCCTGTAGGGCAAAAAGCAGTTCGGGAAGCTGGACCTTTTATAAGCACGACGAAGTATCGGCCCGAATGGCAAAGGACATCCTTATTCGACTGCGGTATTCGAATGCAATTATCGACAAGGTTGTGCACCTTATACGCGAGCACATGTTTTTCTATGAAGAATCTTGGAGCGATGCCGCCCTGCGCAGATTTATTCAACGAGTTGGGCTTGAACACCTCGAAGATCTCTTTGCCCTTAGATATGCCGATGCCTATGCAATACGGGCCCTCCCTTTAAAAACCGACCCCCTAAAAGATTTAAAAGCGAGAATTTTAAATGAATTAAAAAACAACAATGCACTCTCCCTTAAAGATCTAGCGGTCAATGGCGAGGATTTAGCCAAGGTCGGCATTGAAAAAGGGCCCTGGATGGGGCGAGTATTACAACTACTTTTGGAAACAGTAATCGATAGCCCAGAAATGAATACAGAGAAAGCGTTAATTAAAGTAGCTAAAGAACTGGATAGACGAAAAAAAGCAGAAACAAATTAAAGCTCTTGGTTAAGGGCATCCCAGGCAGCTTTTGCGGCCAGTTGTTCAGCACTTTTTTTAGAACGCCCGGTAAAGGGCCCATAAGTCTTTTTATTTACCGAGACTTCCATCCAAAAAATACGGGAATGCTGGGGGCCAGTTTTATTTACCAAGCGGTATTGGGGATATTCGCGGAACTGCCCTTGGCAAAATTCCTGCAAAAGCGTTTTATAGTCTCTTTTATGGCGGTTTTCCAATACGCGAAAAATTTCGTCCTTCATAAAAGTGCTTAAAAACTCGTACACCGCCCCATGGCCGGCATCCAGATAAATAGCCGCGACCATGGCCTCGAAGGCATCGGCCAATATGGCTTTTTTTTGACGCCCCCCCGAATTTTCTTCGCCCTTGCTTAAAACTAAAAGACGGTCAATATTGAGCTGAAGGGCCAAGGCCGAAAGGTTGTCTTCGGAAACAAGAAAGGATTTAATCTTGGCCATTTCGCCCTCGTTTTTATCGCCCAAGGTTGTATACAACAGCGAAGCCACCACCGAGCCCAGTACTGCATCGCCTAAAAATTCAAGTCTTTCATTATTTGTCTTGTTAGAGCTTTCGTTAGTAGCCGATCGATGAATAAACGCGGTATGAAAAAGTATGATGTCTTTAATTTTTAAATGATGTAATTTGGCAAAATGAATCAGCTCTTTTCGGCGGTGATGCCCAATATTGGTCCCCGCCAAAAAAGAACTGTTTGCAGATTTATCCTGCAACATAGGCTGAATTGCTTATTCTTGGTTAGCTTTTATAAAGTTATAAGCATCGCCCACGGTCTCGAACTCATTAGCTTCGTCATCGGGAATAGAGATACCAAGCTCCTCTTCGATAGCGTATACGAGTTCATAGGTATCAAGACTGTCTGCACCTAAATCCTGACGAAAAGAAGCTTCAAGGGTAACCTTGTCTGCATCAATCTCTAGCTTTTCTGCGATAAGCTTCTTAATCTTTTCGAAAAGTTCGTCCATATCAAACCTCTCCTATTAATCAATTGGCTATTTATGATAATTTCAAAAAAACAGCCCACTGCCCCACTGAGCAGTGTATTACTGGCATTCTCTACGAATACCAGATTTCGCACGCCAACTAGTTTTGCCCCAACTATCCTTTGGAAATAGGGGCCATTACCTGCCGGCCACGATAAAAACCACATTTAGGACAGACTCTATGCAATAGAATCTTGTTGCCGCAGCTGCTGCATTCAATTAGATTGGGTGCAACGAGTTTCATATTCATAGACTGTCGTCTACGGGTACGTGCTTTGGATGTCTTAGCTCTTGGAACTGCCATTTTATGAACCTCTCAATTCTCAAATTTACGGTAGAATAGTGTTTACTTTAGCCGAAGCACTTAATTGCTGTCAAGGCAAAGAGGGTATTTCTATCCTTTTAGCCACAGCAATTCCCGTTCCATCATCTTTATACGACACAATGACACATTATGTCAAGAATCAGGATTGAGTTTTGTCAAACTTAATTTTCAATGCTTCGGCCACATTTTGGGGGACCATTGAACTGACATCGCCGTTTAACGAGGCTAAGTTTTTAATAACCGATGAGCGCAAGACAAAATACTGGGGGTCGGTGGGTAAAAAAATGGTCTCGATATCGGGATTAAGACCTCGATTTATCATAGCTAGGTCAAATTCATAAGAAAAATCGTTCTGGCCTCTTACTCCCCGTATAAGTAAGGGGATTTTTTTTTCTCTTAAAAATTCAACAACGAGGGTCTCGCAGAGCTCGACGCTCACTCCTTTATAGGGCGCGGTTAGCTCTTTAAGAAGGCGAATTCGCTCCTGAACACTAAAAAGATATTTTTTTTCGGTATTCGCCGCAATGACAATAACTAATGTATCGAAGAGCTTAGAAGCTCTTTCTATTATATTAAGATGGCCAAAGGTTGGCGGATCGAAGGACCCCGGGAAGGCTGCAATTTTCATTAAATAATGATATACCTCTAATATAGCTGGGGTCAATAGATTTTAAACTTATAAGTGCCTTGCCAAATCCTTTGACGATTTTTCTCTCTTAGTGTATCATATAATTATGATACAAAAGATTGCTTTTAGCCTTATATGCCTCTTGCTTTTAGCCTGCACAAGCCAGGAAAAAGTACCTGTTTTGCCCCTTGAAACCGCAGAGACCGGTGAATCCTTACCTCTAGAAACTGATGAAAGCCTTCCCGAGGTCGAAGATGCTTTTTTCGATCCGACAAGCATTTCCAAAGAAGTGTATGATATTACCAAAACCGAGGTTCAGGCCCTTATTGAAAATTTAAACAATATTATCCGCAATAAAAATTTTGAGGAGTGGGTTTTATTTTTATCCCCAGAGTATCGGGACCACATTAGCAGCTCAGAATTTTTATTGGAAACCTCCGAATCGCCTGTTTTGAAAAAACAAAAAATTATACTTGCCTCTGTCGAAGATTATTTCATCAATGTGGTTGTGCCCTCTCGAGCCAACGATAGAGTCGATGATATCGAATTTATTGGACAAAACAGAGTAAAAGCCTATACACTTTCCCAGAAGGGGGTACGCTTGCGCCTGTATAATTTAGAAAAACAGAATGGACTTTGGATAATTTCCAACTAAAAACGGATTGCCTTATGCCAATCCAAATATTACTATTTTGCTTATATATGCAAGGAGGATTACATGCTGTTTAAAATGAATAAAATTTTGGCTATCCTGTTTTTAGCGATACTGCCAATCGGCTTTTTATTTGCCCAGGCCGACAATGCTGAACTTTCGGTCGAGGAATCCTATCTTCAGGAATCTATGGAAACCATGGTTATTCGCGAACAATCCCGAGCAAATAGCCGCGATATGAAGCTTGTGGCCCTGGATTTTATTAAAGATGCCATCGATTCCGGGCGCGCAAACGAAGAAACTACACGGACCCTGGAGTTTTTAGCCCTCGAAGGTACTTTTAACCGAAGCCGCGATGGAGGTCTGGGCCGTATTATCAATAATTTCCCCGATATCCGGGCAAAGGCAGTTGCCTATTTAGGTGAGGTTGGTACGGCAGAGGCAAAAACCGCCGTGGTGCGGGTCCTTATGGCCGACAATGAGCCAATGGTGCTCACCGAGGCAGTTAAGGCACTGGCTGTATTGCCTGCGGAAGACAATGGCGAAGCAGTTGCCGCCATCTCCTGGATTGTAACCCGCTTCGATGTGCTCAACCCAGATAACGCCCTCGCCCTTGCTGCCCTGGACACCTTCGAAAAAATGGCACAAAGCAACGATGGCCTTAGAGATCCTGTAGTAATACGGACAGTTATGCGCATTGCAGAGGGCAATTATATCCGCCCAGTACAGCTGCGTGCCCTCAATGTGTTAAAGAGCCTTAGGGGCACTGGTGGCAATTCAAATAATGGCAGATAGCTTTTGCCCTCTTGCCCCTTGCTTGACAGTGGTACGGCCTTATAGCTAGACTCTTAAAAAAGAGAGATTAGCTCATCTGGATAGAGCGTCAGCCTCCGGAGCTGAAGGTGGCAGGTTCGAGCCCTGTATCTCTCGCTAGAGCAGATATTGCCCACTATTTTACACATAAAAGGGACCATTTAGGTCCCTTTTTTGATATGATGGAAAGACCACCAGAGCACCCAATGCAACATATTGAACCAATTATACTTGCCTCCTCATCGATACGAAGACAGGATCTTCTGTCTTTGCTCGGCTTGCCCTTTGTTGTACATAGACCTCTGTGCAAGGAGACCATTCAGAAACATTTATCGGTGCAGGAAAATGCAGAATATTTGGCACGGATTAAGGCCGAATCGGTGGCAGAATCAGTTTTACCGGTCGAGTATCGCTTTGTATTGGGCGCCGATACCCTTTTAGAAGTCGATGGAAGGGCAATTGGCAAGCCTAAAACCCGCCAAGAGGCAGGCAAATTTTTAAAACTTATTTCTGGACGCAGCCACATGGTTATTTCTGCCCTTCATTTAATTGACAGAAAAAAATCGATTTGCGACAGCATTGTTCATAACAACAAAGTATATTTTAAAAGCCTGACTAATAAAGAAATAAAGGCCTACTTAGACACAAATGAATGGCTGGGGGTTGCCGGTGGCTACCGGATACAGGGTCTGGCAGCATGTTTTATACAGCGTATAGAGGGCTCATTCTCTTCTATTGTGGGCTTGCCAATACATTCGTTATATGGCATCTTAATTTCCAATGGCTACCCATTTTGGGAAAACCATTCACCATAGTTCATGGTGCACAGTTTTAGCATGTTTTTTAACTATTTGTTAAAACTACAAAAATTTCCATTCATTTTTATGAATGAGATATAAAGAAACGCGTCGACTGCATTGTAGACAATGGGTTCGAGACGCAGGAGGAAACTTGTGGCTGTAGTAACAATGAAAAGCCTATTAGAATCTGGTGTGCATTTTGGGCACCAAGTTAAACGCTGGGATCCCCGCATGAAAAAATATATTTTTGCGGAGCGCAATGGTATCCACATCATCGATTTACAAAAAACTATTCAATCGATTAAAGATGCCTATGAAGCAGTGCGCCGAACGGTAAGTTCGGGCAAAACGGTTCTCTTTGTTGGTACAAAAAAACAGGCACAGCAGGCAGTTCAAAAAGAAGCTGAACGCTGTGGCATGTTTTATATTAACAACCGCTGGCTCGGCGGTATGCTGACAAACTTTTCCACTATTAAAAAATCGCTCCTAAGATTAAAAAAACTAGAAAAAATGGAAGTCGATGGGAGCTTCGAAAACTTAACAAAAAAAGAAGTGGCATCTCTCAACAAAGAGCGGGCAAAGCTTCAAAAAAACCTGGGCGGCATTAAGGAAATGAAGGAGCTTCCCGGTATCATTTTTATTATTGACACTCGAAAAGAAGCAATCGCCGTGGCCGAGGCCACCCGCTGTGGCATACCCCTTATAGCTGTTGTCGATACCAACTGTAACCCAGATGGCATCACCTACCCCATTCCCGGAAACGACGATGCAATTCGAGCAATTACCTTATTTACGCAAATAATTGCCAATGCGGTAATCGAAGCGGACAACGAGGCCGGCTTAAAAATAATCGAGACCTTGCAGGACGATGATGAATACAGCGAAGACGAAAATGATATATCCAGCAAGGAAGAGGACAGAGAGGTCAATATAGACGAGTACGTGGCAACTGATCCAGCTCAGTCCAGCAGTGAAGCAGACTCTGCCGATGAAACTGTGGCAGAGGATACCTTAGAAGTCGATGTAGACAAAGTTTACGAGGATTAATTTTAGGAGAATAATGTGGAAATAAAAGCAGCTGATGTTAAAGCTCTGCGCGAAAAAACTGGCGCAGGTATGATGGATTGTAAGAAGGCTCTAATAGAGTGTGGTGGCGATTTTTCCAAGGCCGAGAAACTTCTTAAAGAAAAAGGGCTGGCTGCATTGGAAAAAAGAGCCGATAGGGCAACTAATGAGGGCAAAATTTTTATTAAAATACAGGGCAATAAGGCAGCTATTGCCGAATTGGCCAGTGAAACCGACTTTGTTGCACGCAATGACGAGTTTATTCAGGTGGGCAATGAAATTGTCTCTAGAATGACAGCTAAAAATATAGACAGTGTTACCGATGAACTTTCGGGACTCTTAGCAGATTTAGCGACAAAGATTCGCGAAAACATGTCGGTCAAACGCGTACTTCTGCTCAATGCAAAAGAGAACGAAAGCTTTACCAGCTATAGCCATGGCGATGGCACAATTGGCGTTATTGTACAGCTTGCCGCAGAATCTGCAGAGGCCCTGCAAAACGAAAAGGTCAAGGCTTTGGCATTTGACCTAGCTCTCCATATTGCCGCCTTTAATCCTGTTGCTCTAAACCGAGAGGGAATTGATAGTGAGTATATAAAAGAACAGGAAGATATTTATCGCCATCAAATGGAACAGGACGAAAAATTAAAAGGCAAGGATGCAAAAATAATTGATGGCATCTTAAAAGGCAAGCTCAATAAACACCTTGGAGAAATTTGTCTATTGGACCAGGGTTTTGTCAAAGACGACAAGCAAAAGGTCTCGGATGTTCTTCAATCTTTGAGTAAGGAAATAGGCACAAAATTATCTATAAGTAATTATGTCTATTTTAAAGTGGGAACCTGATAATTTAATTTTTGTGGGGCCAGTAATTTTTTGCTGGCCTTACAAATGCAAAGGAGTTAAATATGGATTCTGTCATTTCTTCTTGTGAAGACAGGATGAAAAAGAGTGTCAGTTCATTAAAAGACGAACTCGCGGGGGTTCGAACGGGCCGTGCTTCGGCTAGCCTTTTGGATAAAATTCGTGTCGATTACTATGGTGATAAAACGCCCATTTCTTCAGTGGCAAACATCTCTGTACCAGAAGCTCAATTAATAGTGGTAAATCCTTGGGAAAAAAACTTAATTTCAGAAATCGAAAAGGCAATCCGCAGTTCAGAGCTATCACTCAATCCCAGCAATGATGGCAAGGTAATTCGAATTAGCATTCCCTCCCTTACCGAAGAGCGCAGAAAAGAACTGGTAAAACTCTGCAAAAACATTGCCGAAAACTCGAAGGTGGCTATTAGAAATATTCGACGAGATGGCAACGACGAGCTAAAAAAACAGTTGAAAGATTCATTGATTAGCGAAGACGAGGAAAAAAAGACTGCCGAATCTCTACAAAAACTTACCGATTCCTTTATAGCTGAAATTACTACCATTTTAGAAGCCAAGGAAAAGGAAATTTTAGAAGTTTAATGAATTGTGCTACTGTCGCCAACACTGAGAATGCCTCCATACATTTACCCCGACATATTGGTATTATTATGGACGGCAATGGGCGTTGGGCCAGCCGACAATCCAAGCCAAGGAGCTTTGGGCATAAACAGGGGCTTGAAAACGCAAAAACAATTGTGCATCGGGCCTGCGAAAAAAACATTCCCTATCTTTCTCTCTTTGTATTTTCCACTGAAAACTGGAAAAGATCTGTCGAGGAAGTTGGCTACCTCATGAATCTTATTGACATCTACGTCTTGGCCGAAATGCCTTTCTACAGGGATAATAATATACAGCTGCGGTTTTCCGGCGACTTAACCGCACTTTCAAAAAACCTGCAAAACAAATTGCATGAGGCCCAGACAAAGACCAAGGGCCACTCGGGTTTAGTTTTAAATATGGCCATTAACTATGGTGGAAAAAACGAAATTATTCGGGCCATACGCAGGCTATCCAAGGCCGAGAATTTAGCATCAATGACTGAAGAAGATTTTAAAAATTTTTTAGACAATCCAGATATTCCCGATATAGATTTTTTAATACGCACCGCAGGGGACATGAGGACAAGTAATTTTTTTATATGGCAATCGGCTTATGCCGAGCTCTATTTTAATGACAAGCTATGGCCCGATTGGAAGGCGGCCGATTTTGACCTCGCCCTGAACGAATTTACCAAAAGGAATCGACGCTATGGCGGAAACTAGAAAAAAAATTACTAGCCGACTATTAATCTTCTTTATTGGCATACCCATCGTCAGCCTCTTGGTTCTCTTGGGAACATATAAAAATCATCTTCCGGTAAGCTTGGCCCTATTGTTTATCAATATGTTGGCCATTTTGGAAATGCACACCATTTTGGCAAAAAAATTTGTAGTTCCCTCTATTATTGAAACCCTCATTGTTTCAAATATTATTTTAATTTCAATCATTTTAAATGTTTCCTTCAATGTTACGGTGAATTTGTTTTATTTTTCTCTGCTTTTAATTTTTATTTATTTTTTAATCCGTGGAATATTTAATTTTAATATTATTAGTGATTATATTGTCATTACCAGTTCGGCTTTTTTGCTGCTCGTATACCCCACTTTTTTTTCATTGTGGATTATCAAAATACTCACACTCAAATATGCTGCCCCCCTTGTCCTAGTTTTTCTTTTAAGCGTATTTGCCAATGATTCTTTGGCCTGGCTTTTGGGTATGCTATTTGGAAAAAACAACAGAGGTTTAATTGCAGTAAGCCCCAATAAAAGTCTAGCAGGATTTGGCGGGGGAATCTTTGCCTCTACTGCCGTTTTTATACTGAGCTATCTCGTTTTTGACTATTTGGCCATTCCCGTCTTTGGTTCCTTCGATACAAAGAGCTTTGTTTTAACTACTATTCTAGGTTTTTTTACGGGGCTAGCCAGTATTCTGGGCGATTTGGTTGAATCTACCATAAAAAGAAGTTGCGAAGTAAAAGACTCTGGCACCTTGATGCAGGGGCGAGGCGGTATTTTAGATTCAATTGATTCTATTATATTTGGAGCCCCAGTATTTTACCTCTGTTATATTCTGTTTTTTCTATGAAAAGGATCCTTGTTTTAGGCGCCTCTGGCTCTATTGGGGCAAATGCAATTCAAATTATTAAAGACTACCCAGATTATTTTTCCTTGGTCGGGGCCCAGGCCCATAAAAGCATAGATTTTTTAATTAAATTAAAACAGGTTTTCCCTAAAATTAAAACTGCCACAACGATTATGGCCAATAATATTGACGATGGCATTGATTTTTATGGTATACATGCAATTGAACAGCTTATCGAAAAAACCAAGCCGAACATTATAGTAAATGGCATTTCCGGTTCGGCTGGGCTCATGCCCTCGGTCATTGCCCTTAGAAATGGAATCTCTTTAGCACTTGCTAACAAAGAAAGTATTGTTATGGCAGGTAATCTTCTTTTTAATTTGGCCAAAAAAAAGAATCTTTCAATTATCCCTGTCGATTCAGAACACGCTGCCCTATTCCAACTCCTGCGCTATATGGATAAAAAAAATGTAGCAGAGCTAATATTAACTGCATCCGGTGGGCCTTTTTTTAAAAAGAGCCGCCTAGAATTAATGGGAGTTACCGCAGACCAGGCCCTAGCCCACCCCACATGGAAGATGGGAGGTAAAATATCGATAGATTCCGCGACCCTGGCAAATAAGGGCCTAGAACTTATAGAGGCAATGTATCTCTTTAATTTTGATGAATCTCTTATTAAGGTGCTTGTCCACCCGGAAAGCCAGGTCCATTCTCTTATCCGTCTTTGCAATGCAACGATGTATGCACAAATTTCTAAGCCAGATATGAGGCAATCCATTCACGAAGCACTTTGTTTCCCGCAGATACCTCAATCGAATTACAGTTATTTGGACCTGGCGGGCAAAACCTTGAGCTTTGAGCAAGTCGATAACGAAACCTTTCCCATGCTCAATCTTGCCCGAGAGTGCGCCCAAAAAAAAGGTATCTTCCCCCTTATTTACAATGCCGCCAACGAAGTTGCAGTCGATTTATTTTTAAAAGGGGCTATTTCTTTTTTAAATATTTCACAGCTAGTAGAAAAAGTTTTAAGCAATAATAATCCCCATGGCCCGGCTAATGAATTTGAAGAATTAATGCAACTGAACACCGAATATAAAGAATTGAGCTACACAGTCTCTAAGGAATTTAGATTATGATTAAGATTTTAGCAGGCCTATTCGGCCTAGGTATCGTCGTTTTTATTCACGAGCTAGGACATTTTATTTTTGCCCGTATGCTAGGCATTAAAGTATTGGCCTTTTCTGTGGGATGGGGCCAGCCAATTTTTCAAAAAAGCTATAAGGGCACCGATTACCGCATTGGCATATTGCCAATTGGCGGATACTGTAAAATGGATGGCGAAGAAGAATACCAAGAGGCTATTTTACAAAAAAAAGATTCAATCGAAATGCGCCTGGGCACCTTTTGGGCAGCAAACCCCTTTAAACGAATTCTTGTAGCCCTTGCTGGCCCGCTTTTTAACTGGATTTTCGCCTTTCTCTCGTTTATTTTTATTTTTTTAATTGGGTATACGATGTATTCACCTTTTAATAAAATTGTTTTAGCCAGCGACGTGAACAATTCTAGTTTTAGTGCGGCAGACAATGCAGGCCTTATGACAGGCGACCGTATTTTATCTATAAATGGAAAAACCACAACACATAGTTTCGATATATCTCAAATTATATCCGAAAACCCTGGAAAAGAGCTGGAATTAATAATAGAAAGAAATTCAGAGCATTTAACAAAGACGCTTAGACCCGAACTAGATAAGGACACGGGGGCTGGAAAAATTGGTATTTATTTTTGGATTGACCCAGTTATTGAATCGGTTCTTCCACACTCCCCAGCAGCCATTGCTGGTTTAATGCCAGGAGACCGAATTTTAAGCATCGACAGTCAAAATATTTCTCATCAAATGGAAATCCTCTCCTTTCTTAAAAACAGACCTCCTAAACTGAATATCAGCTGGGAGCGGGAAAATTTAATTTTGAACAGCGAAATAGTTCTCTCTTGGCATACCGAAGAGCCAGATTTTAACATCCTTGGCCTGAATTTTGCTGTTGACTCCTGGCAGGTTAAAGAGAAAAACATATTAGCAGCCTGTGGGAAAAGTTTTACCGAGGTAAATACCACCTTTTATGAATCCTTAAAAGGACTGAGCCTTTTGGTTCGTGGGATTAATATTACCAAGGCTGTTTCCGGTCCTCTTCGTATAAGCCATATGGTCGGCGAAACAGCAATTCAGAGCTTTTCTAAGGATGCGCGCAGTGGCTTTATTACTGTCCTTCGATTTTTGGCCTATATTTCCATTGTTTTATCCCTTATGAATTTATTGCCCATTCCCGCCTTAGATGGGGGAATGATTTTAATTTTTATCCTGGAGGCTTTTATTAGAAAGCCAATAAAACCAAAATTCCTTAGCTACTACCAATTGTTTGGCACAATTATTATAATGTCCCTAATATTGATATCTTTTATTAGTGATATTCTTTTTTTAATTGCTTAATGGAGTTTGCTATAGATGTTGCTTTTTATTGCCCTTTTAATTATCTTGGCAATTTTTTCCAGTAAGATTAGTAACAAATTTGGACTACCCTTACTTATTGGTTTTATCTTAATAGGAATTATCGTTGGAAGCGATGTCTTAAATTTATTTTATTTTGACAATGCCGATTTAACAAAGACAATTGCCGATATCCTTTTAATTTATATTATTTTTGATGGTGGCTTTAGAGTTAAAAAAAAATCTTTTTTAAGTGTTGCAAAACCTTCGCTAACCCTAGCCACTTTAGGGGTTGCCCTTACCGCATTATTTTTAGGTCTTCTCATTCATTTTATTTTTAAATTCGATATCGTCTATTCTTTTTTAATATCCTCTATTATTTCTTCTACCGATGCAGCGGCAGTTTTTATGATAACGAAGGAAAACCCAATAAAGGGCAAGCTTGCGACAACGCTCAATGTAGAATCTGCAGCCAACGATCCAATGGCAATTATTTTAACCATCGCCTTTATACAAATTGCCAGCAATGCCTTTAATTCACCAATTATGGCTATTCTTCAATTGATATGGCAATTCGCTGGCGGGGTAATAATTGCTTTTCTCTGTTCAAAAATTGCCACCTATATGTTTAAACGTCTTAATACTGAAAACAGAGGTAATTATAACATTCTAATGCTTGGCTATGTTCTCTTTGCCTATGGGGCAGCAGAATTCGTCAAGGCAAATGGCATAATTACGGTGTTTTTTATGGGCTTTTGGTTGGGCAATGCACAATATCCCGCCAAACGAAGTATAAGCAATTTTTTAGACACTATTGCCACCATTTGCAATATGACGCTTTTTATTTTATTAGGTCTGCTATCTTTTCCCCATCGTTTTGTTTATATTTGGAAAGAGGCCTTACTCATTGTTGCAATAATGATGTTCGTCGCCCGTCCCCTAGCCCTGCTTATCTCTACAATACCCTTTAAATATAATTTAAAAGAGAAAATATTTTTAATGTGGGGAGGAGTAAAAGGAGCCGTCCCCATCGTATTGGCTACTTATCCCATGGCCGCAGGGCTGGATGAAAATGGTTTTATTTTTGATAGCATCTTCTTTGCGGTATTTATTTCCTGTGTTTTACAGGGTACCACCCTGGGCCCCCTATCTAAGCTTTTTAAGCTAACAGAAAAACGAAAACCAGAGTCGCCCCATACAGTAGAACTGCATTCAATTCAAAAAAGTGATATTGATATGTTTGAAATTCTTGTAGAAAACAATTCAAACTGCACAAAACTACCATTGGCAGAGCTTAATTTAGGCAACGAGGTTTTAATTAGCTCTATAGTGCGGCAAGAAAAACTTATCTTGCCAAAGGGCGATACCCACATTCAAAAAAATGACATCCTCTTTGTGCTAGCGCATTCAAATCAAATTGATGAAGTATATCAGCTTATCAACTGCTCTTCTGCTGAGCCTAACAATCCACACTCAAAAACATAACTCAATATGTTTAAAACTGTTAGCGAGGTTTTTAATTGGTGCGAGACCTTTATTAACCACGAACGCAATTTAAATGCCGCAACCTTTCGTTTAGATAGAATGATATATCTCTCCCAACTTGCTGGAGATCCCTGGAAAAAATGTCGTGTTATACATATTGCCGGCAGCAAGGGCAAGGGAAGCATAAGTGCAATGCTGGCGAGCATTTTCACCGAAAAAGGCGATAGTACCGCTCGTTTTGCTTCGCCCCATGTCTTGGACCCAAGGGAAAGAATGACATTGAGCAACGAATTCTTTAAAGATGAAATATATATTCAAGGTGGCAACGAGTTAAAAACAATTGTTCAAAGGGCAGTTATGCCTGGCAAAGCTCCCCCGACTTACTTTGAATTGATGTGCCTACTCTTTTTTATCTTGGTTAAAACTGTGCAGGCCGACACCCTTATACTTGAAACAGGGCTAGGAGGCAGATTGGATGCTACCAATATAATTCCAAAACCCGATCTCTGCATTTTAATGCCCATAGAATTGGAACATTCACAGTTATTGGGTAAGGACATAGCTAGCATTGCCGAGGAAAAAGCAGGCATAATTAAATCGGGCGTTCCCATTCTTTTACATTCCAATATTACCCAAGATGCCTATAGTGTATTTTTAAATCGGGCGGAACAAAAAAAAGCAAGGGTATATAAAACTGATGATTTTTTTAAACTTAAAAGTTGCAGCTATCGGCAGGGCCTTAATACGATAAACTTAATTAATACTATATCGCACGAAGATTTTATAATTAAAAGTCCCCTTATAGGAAATATACAGGGCTTGAATGCAGCTACTGCCGCCGCTGCAAGTATTATTTTATTGAGCAATAAGGATGAAACCTATCGGGCAATAAATCAGGGGCTTTTAAAAACAAGCTTACCGGCTCGATTCCAAATTATATCTAAATTTGCTTTTCCTATTGTAGTCGACGGTGCCCATACAAAAAACTCAGTAAAGCTGACATTGGAAACCTGGCTAGAGATATATGGAGGGGGGGGGACACTTTTGTTTTCCTGTGCAGAAGACAAAGATGTAATGGCCATGGCTGAATATTTAGCCCCGCATTTTAACGATATTATTATTACAAAAACGGGGGGCCAAAAGCAAAGTAATTTATGTAAAATTGAAGAGGCCTTTGCTCCTATTTCTAACAAACTGCACCGCATAGATAATACCGACCTGGCAATACAGAAAAGTCTTGTTATAACAGAATCTGCGCATTCAAAATTATTAGTCTGCGGTTCTTTTTATTTAGCAGCGAGCTTTCTTTCCAGCCTTTCGTTGTCCAATTTTGAATAGGACCATTCTTCGGTATTAAAGGCCTTGTTCATGCAGGTCAATTTATAGGCCTCTAGAAAAAATATTTCTGTATTCGTAACATCGGTGTTTAATACATTATATTTGGTATCGTCTAGCAGGGGCAGACCAGCCCAGGCTAAATGGGCGCGCAATTGATGTCTGAATCCTCGGCGAAGTTCGCATTGCACAATGCAAAGAGGAATGTCTTTATAGCTGCCGATAATTTCGACGCCCAGTATCAAAGTCCTATAATATTTTCCTCGGTCATAGGCGATATCCGCTCTTTTTTTGTCTAAACCCGTCTGGACAATTGTTGGGCGAACAGCTGTGCGCCCAGGGCCCCAGGGTCTAAAAGCACTTTCGATATGATTATTTGTTAATTTAGCTTTTTCTGGGAAGCCCTCTGGCAGGACATGCTCATTAAAGGGCCGCAGATCTAAACAGAGAGCACGATAATTTTTAATCAGTCTGCCTTCTTCCTGTATCTGTATAAAATGTTCATAGGTTTTTTGGTCTTTAGCAATTAATACCAAACCGCTTGTTTCATAATCCAGACGGTTTACTAGGCCCCCTTCTATAGGTTTTTTCCCTTTTACCTGTAAAATCGATGGATATATTTGGGCACAGCGACTTAAAACTGAGTCCTCCCCTTTTATCAGGGGGGCTGTGTGAACGCAGGCTTTTTTATAGCTAACCAAATAATTTGAATTATCAAAAATAATTTCTGGGTCTTTTCTTTGCATTGTCCTGTATCCTTTATAATACAAAACCATATCTTGTGTCTATCAAAATAATGCAGCATACTAGAATGCTAAAAGGAGATACAGGTGGCCAGTTCGTTAGCGGCTAAAAATTCTAATTATTCATTTGCACTGCTTAAACGACTTATTAGGAAATTGAGTCTTTCTTCGGAATTATATGCCAAAAATGAATTGACCAACCATGCCGCCGCAGGTGCCTATGGTTTTTTACTTTCTGCTGCGCCAATATTTATTTTTGTTGCACTGTTTATAACACGTGCCTTTAGTGCCTGGCCCGACTGGGTTAAAAGTCTTTTAAAAGAAGTCGAAATTTTAGCAGCAAATTTTAATATTAAATTATCTCTGAGTACCATTCTAGAAAAAAGAAATATTGGTTTACCCGCCTTAATTATTGGTATTAACCTTATTTGGACATCTAGGGTATTTGCTCTTAGTTTACAAAGAGGCAGTAGAGTTATTTTTTTAATAAACGAACGAGAACATTTTCTACGAAAATATATTTTAACTATTTTTATTGAACTGGCAGTAATTATTTTTATTTTAGGCTATGCAATTAGTTCACAATTGACAATAGACCTATTTAGACAGACTAGGTTTTTTATTAGCATTCCATATATCGATATTTTATTTATTCTTCTTCCTTTAATACTGCCTTTTTTTGGGCTTGCCTGCCTTTGTTTTCTTGCCTATCGCTTTATTCCCTATCGCAAACCTAGTTTAAAAAGTAGTATTAGGGCCACCTTAATATGTATCAGTGTATATTCTATGCTTTCTTTTTCATTAAAAAAAATAATCAATTTTTCTAAATACAATCTTTTTTATGGGACATTGGGAGGAATGCTTGTTTTCCTGGTCAACGTCTATTTCTTTTTTATTTTATTTTATTGGGGAGCTCAATTTGCCTTTGTAGAAGATAATTTTGACGAACTCTGTCTAAGGCATTTTTTTCGACTATCTAAAAACAAGGCAGATGGGAATTATTTACAACGCCATTTATTTTCCTTCCCCGAAAAACTGATACAGAGCTATTCACTTTACCTTGGCAATAATGATATTTTATTTAATTATGGGGATGCAATTGAGCATGTGTACTTTGTTCTAAATGGCAATTTGGAAATATACAGCCAAGGAGATCTAGGCAATAATCTTTTAGATATAACAATAAGCCAGGGTGAATTTTTAGGTGATAGCGATTTTTTAGTTAAAAAATATCGCACCCGGCAGGCCCGCTCACATGGTCCCTCTCTTGTATTGGCCCTACCTAAAGATTTGTTTTTAAGAATCTTAAACATTGACCCCACAAGCTCAATTCATGTTATCGAAGGCCTATCCAGACGGCTGGAAAACAATACTGACAATGGCGATAATTCTACCTCCGCCCAAGAGAACGATCGAGAAGACGGATAAGGTTTTTCATTCTAAAGGGAATAGCAGCGGTAAACACCATCCAGTTATAATTAATAACCCTGTTAGCTTCCGGTTCAATTCCCTGCGGAATACGAATGCCTAAACGCCTTGCATGTAGCATAAGGGTGGTATTGGTAAAGCTCTTTGTTTTTCTTCCATACAGAGGATCCCCAACTATTGGGCAGCCGATATGTTTTAAATGTACTCGCAATTGATGCGTTCTGCCTGTTTTTAAATCCATACTTAAAAGACTGTATTCCCCCCAATCGATTAAAAGTTTCCAGGAACTAATAGCCCAACGGCCCCCTGTATTCGATACGGTAAAAAGCTTTCTGTTTTTTGGATCCCGATCTATATAGGTCTCTATTGTCCCAGATTTTTCTTTGGGTCGGTTATGAACAAGGGCGAGATAGCGTTTTTTAACACGGCGTTCTTTAAATTCATTCGATAAAAAAGCATGGCTTATATCGTTTAGGGCACAGACTAAGACGCCAGATGTATCTTTGTCTAATCGATGCACAATGCCCGGTCTCTCGTTTCCCTGGCTAAGATTTTTAAGATTTTTTTCCTGCATATAGTGTAAAAGGCCATTGACAACAGTTCCATTTTGTTGACCGGCTCCAGGATGTACCACCACTGCCTGTTCTTTGTCGATAACTAAAATATTTTCATCTTCATACAATATAGAAAAAAAGAGATTTTCGGCGGTAAGTGTTAGTTCCGGCAGTTCTCGCAGGCTGAGCTGTAAAACATCTCCTGTCTTAATTAAGTAGGAGGCCTTGACCGCCTTGTTATTGACAAAGGCAAAGGCTAAACGATTTTTAAATTGAGAGCGGGATAAAAGTTTTAAATTTTCGCTGACATATACATCCAATCTTTTCGGAGCCGATAGGTCTTGCACGATATGTTCAAGGTTGGCCATCAATCTCCTCGGGGGCAGGCTGTATTTCGATATCTACATAGGAACCTTTGCGCTTTTCTTTGTATTCAGTGGTTTTTTGTTTTTTATATTTGACAATGAGGAAATCGGTTAAGGCGATAAGGGCCGAAGTACCAAAGGCTATTGCAATAGTCTTCCCAGCTTCCGAGTCGTTCATTTCTATTGCATCGGCACCGCGTATCGGCCAAGGCGCATAGCGGGTATCCCATGAATTGTCGGACCATCTCCATGTATCGACGCCCATCCTAGCTAAAAAAAAAGTAAAAGGCAAAGAACCAAACAAAATAATTTCGTAACGGCGAAGATCTTTTGCCCAAAGGGGAAATTCTTGTTTTAGCTCATCTTCGTTAAATATACCCGATAGCGAGGCATCTGGGTTTTCTGCAAAGAGCGAAAATGAAAGACTAAAGAGAACGAGCAAAAACACGCAGTTTTTCATGTCTGTATTCCTTCGAACAAAAGGCTTCCTATTCTAACAATTGTGGCCCCTTCTTCTACTGCAATTTCAAAATCGTTACTCATTCCCATGGAAAGCTCTAAATTATTTAAATTGGGAAAGCGTCTCTGTAAAAGTTCGCGACAGGCTGCTAAGCTGCGAAAGGATAAGCGTTTTTGCTCGTCATCGTTTACATTGGCCGCCATGGTCATAAGTCCTGTTACCTCCAGTTCGCCATGCTTTAAGGCCAATTCAACCCCCCTAGAGAGATCGTCCAAATTTCGATATCCTGCCTTAGTATCTTCTGCTGTGTTTAGCTCAAAAAAAACACTCATACGCTTTTCGTTTTTTTTACATTCTTTGATAATTTCTAAAACTAGATCGTCCCTATCTACAGAATGAATTGAGCTGACATAGCGTAAAACAGTGCGCACCTTATTGCGCTGTAGATTGCCAATAAAATGAATTGCGACATCGGGCGGCAATGCCTCTTGAGGCTTCCTATATTTTTGCACAAGTTCCTGGGCTCGAGACTCCCCCAATATTTTTACTCCGGCCTGTAAGGCCTCTTGAATTTTTCCCCATTCGACAAATTTAGAAACCGCTACAATTTTAATAGCATCGCCTTCTCGGCCTGATTTTTTAGCTGCAAGGGCAATGCGTTCCTGAATATCTCGATACCGGTTCGATATGCTCATTGAAACTCCTCCATCTGCCTTTGAGCATTCCTAGCCAAACAGGCTAGCTCATTTAAGCCTAAAACCTCTACCCGCTCCTTTCCTGTTAGCCCCGAGGCTAAACAGGCCTGTGCAACTGAATCCTTTACAAGCTTGCTGGTAAATGCGGAATTCCGCCTAAAATATACCTCTAGGGTATTGGATATCATTTTTCGCCTTTGGCCGAAGAGAATTTTAGTAATTAAATAGAGATCGCGAGGAAGGGCCTTTATTACTTCCTGCGGCTTTAAAGTTAAAAGCAATGAAGCTGAATTTATATGCGGCCTGGGCCAAAATGAACTTGGGCCAATAGTTCCGAGATTGCGAATATCGTATATGCTGGACACCAAAACAGAAATTGAAGAATAATTTTTACTTCCCGCTTTTCCGGCAATGCGTTCGGCCACTTCTTTTTGAACAGTTATAACCTGTCGCGAAAAATATATTTTTTCTTCTATTAACTGTCCAACAAGATTTGCGCCAATATTGTATGGCAGATTTCCAATAAAAAGATGTGGTTTTTCGATTTTTGCCCTTTCGGACACCGTCTTTAAACCATCACCCTGAACAAGAGTAAAATGGGGATGCTGGCCAAAGAGTTTTTCTAAAATATTTACAAATCCCCTATCAATTTCGAAGGCCACAAGCCTCGCTTCCTTTTCCAAAATTAGCTGAGTCAGGGCTCCCAGGCCAGGGCCAAGCTCCCAAACTAAGTCTCCGGCCTGGATATCGAGGGCATGTACCAATTTTTGTCTTGTTGCCTCATGAATTAAAAAGTTTTGACCAAATTTTTTCTGCATTCCCAAGCCATTTTCTTCTAAAAAAATGCGTAAAGAGCTCGGTGAATTATAATTGGGCAATGGGAGCAAAGTTTTTCCTCCAGCGAACTATAAAATAATTTATAAAAAGTATAGCAAAAACAATTAAAACCGTGAAGAGAATGCTAAGGGAAAGCGATGGCAATGCTATGCCAGAAAAATAAGTCCCCAATTTTGCAATAAAGCAGAGACTTTTATAGACAAAAGCGACAAGGGCCGAAATGGAATTTATAATTAAGGGGGGAAGAGGTATGAGTAGGAGGAAAAACAAGGCCATTAACATAAAAAGACCGGCAAGGGCCGCCAGCGGAATGCTCAGTACAATGCCTATGGGATGTATCTCTCCAAAAAAAATACTCAATGGGACTAAGCTTGCAATGCAGGCTGCTATAGAAGCGGCAAAACCCCCTCTCATGGCAAGAGGGAGTCTTTTGGGCAAAAGCTCATCTATAGGTTTGGAAAGAAGCAAGATTCCCAAAAGAGCAAAATAGGAAAGGACAAAGGCGGGGCTTTTTGCGCTCTGGGGCAGTAGCAAGATATGAAAATACAGACTAATTGACAAGGTATCCAATGCCCTATACCGATAACCGGCTATTGCTAAAAATACCGAAAGGGCATACATGACAAATGAGCGTATTAGGGAGCTCTGTGCACCGACGATCCAAAGATACAGCAAAAGGATTAAAATACTCAATATTCCCGAAATAACAAGGCCACAGGGCCGTCTTAATAAAAAAAGCAAAAGACCAGAAAAAATTGCAAGGTGCATTCCCGATAGGGCCAGTACGTGCGACGAACCCGCAGCTCTAAAGGCGAGCTCTACATCTTCGTTTAAACCATCCCGCCAACCCAATAAAAGGGCCAAGCCCATTGGGCCCCAGCTGAACTGTTCGTAATAGTTAATTATTTTAGTCCGTATATTTTGTCGCAATTTTTGTAGGCCTGTTGGGCTTTTTAAAATTTCAAAGTTTTCTACAAAGATAAATTGGCCTAAATTCCCGCTTTTAATTTCGCCATCAATTTTAATTTCCGAGCCTCGGGGAAGGTCTAAAAAGGCCTTGCCGGATTGACTGCTACTTGCCGGCAGTAGACAGGGGATGTCTCCGCAGGCAGAGGTACGCAATTGGTTAGAAGAAATACTCTCTTTTAGTTTAATACCGCTAATAATAATGCCCGAGCTTGTCTTGCGAGGGTCTTCGGACAGTGTTCCCAACAAGCTGAGCTTATCGGGCACATCCTGCCCAAAGGAAATAATGGGTTTGGAATATAATTGAGCAATTGCACCGCTACTTAAACCAAGGGCTAAGACATAGCAAAATATTTTTTCATGGGTATATACCGACCAAGACGTGCTGGCCGTAGATGGCCTAAGGGCGAAGCACAGAGGTTGTAAAATTGATATAAAAAAAACGGGAAAAAACACCCCCACCACAATTAATATTGGTGAATTAGTTTTTAAGCTAGTCAGATAAAATAGGCCGGCAGTAGTAAAAACTAGAAGATATAAATATTTTCCAGCTGCTTTACTGAACATGGGCCCATTTACCATTTAAGCCTATTTAGGGCAGTTCTGGCCAAAATCTTTATATCATCTGGATAGGGCAAATAGCCAATATATAAAAGGTAATCGAAGGATATTTTATCGCCCAGCTCCCCCAGGGCTTCTATTGTAGAGGTAAGTAGAAGGGGATCGTAGCTCTTGCTCCGTTCCATTTCGGCATTTAAAAGTCCTAAAGATAAAGAGAGCACCTGCGCTGCGCGCGAATCGCCCATTGCCCCAAGGGCCTGTATTACCTGGACCAAGCGATTTATATCAATTTTAGAAGCATCCGATGGATTTTGTAAAAGATGGTAATATCTAATTAAAAGAGGGGTGGCCCTATTCCATTTTTGATTTTTAATTTCACCAACAGATAAATTGCATATTTCAATATAGACCTTATAGTCCTCGGTACCCGGTTCCATCTTGCTAAGCGCAATGTCTAAGGCAGTCTCGGCCAATTCTCCGGTGGCATCAATTTTTAAATTGGTATTGTGAAGCCCCTCTTTAAGGGCGGCCAGTTTTTCATGTGCAGGATTTTTTAAAATGACTTCCAATAAGTTTTTTTTGTATTCGCCATCTAAAGAGCGCAGAGCGGCGCTGGCCTTGCTCTTAATATTTTCGGGATAATCGGAGACCATTGCAGAAAACAGAACCGGAAAAGAAGAAGCACTATTTAAACTGCCAAGGGCGTCTATGCTGGATTCAATAAGCAGAATATCGATATCGACACCGGAGGCAAAGGCATTGTTTTGGACCGACAAAAATTGATTGATATTGCTTATAATCTGGCTATCCCCCCGGCCTAGTTTGCCAAGGGCTAAAAGGACTGGGGCCCGTACGCCTGTATCTCGCCATGTCATAAAAATACTCCAGAGTTTGGGCAGGGCCTGGCTGTAGGTGGTTTTTGCCAGACCTTCGGCTGTACTGGATATAAGCTTGTAAACAAGGGGGTCCTCGCCCAATAAATGTTCGTGTTCTAGGACAAAGCTGAGGGCCTGGTCGTATAATGGCCCATAGGAAGGCGCCTGGTCCAATGTAACGGCATCCTTAATTATTTCCACCTTGGCCCCCAGGCTGGAACGAGCAAAGTTTTTTTGCCATGAAAGTATGGAGTTTGTAACATCTTCGGAAAAAACCGCCTGAACAAAAAGGAGCATTAAAAAAATAAAAAAAGTTCTTGCCTTGGCATTCATAGGCCCTCCACATATAGTATGCCCTAACCATAGCATAAAATACGATTATTTAAAATATTTATTCAGAAACTGAGTCAATTAATGGTAAATCGTCTTCTTCTCCCTCGGAAGTATCGCTGGCAAAGGGATTATCCGCTGTATCGGCTTCGGAATTCGCAGAGGAATCTGCCCTTTCATATTCATCATTTTCTAAATATTCTTCTGCATCTTCCTCCATAAAACGCAGCTCTTCGCCAGTAGCACTGTCCAATTGGATGCCAAAGACCTCGGCTTGAATGCGGTTTTTAACGTTGACAGGCAGAGGAAAGGCCTCGATATGCAGGAGGGAGCGCATAGTGTCGGCATTGTACTCGCTAGATTTGACCGTACCCGGAATGGCAATTGCCTCGCCCCCGAGTTCGAACTGTATACGAACCTCAAGGCCATTTTTGGCCTTGCCCCCAATGGTTACCGCACAGCCATCTTCGGAGAGGTCTTCCATTATGCAGCGGTAGCCAGGCTCAGTCTCCAAAGCATTGGGATCGTCCCCCGGCGCCAATAGGTAGAGATAGGCAGAAATTGTCGTTTTCGTTCGAATTGATTTTCTTTTTTGCGTTCTAAAGAGGGCATCGGTATGCGCCACTAAAATTGCTGGCTGGCCCGTACTTTTTATCTCGTCGATGACGTAGCTATCGAAAACATAGCCGGCATCGTCTAAACGCCAAAAATACAGACTGATTTTTTTTTCGCGCCAGACAGTACCCATTCGGCCATTTACGCTAATAGGTAGGCTGAGCGTTAAATTTCTTTCGGTATTTCTAAGAAGCTTTGTACGAAAGGTCCCCTCGCCCTCTAAAAGAAGCCGCATAATCTGGCCTTCGTTAATTTGCTTGCTCGATTGAATACCTTTTTTATATCGGGGCTGCTCAAATTCTAACTTTTTTCGAAATTCATATAATTTTGATAAAAACAATTCGTCTTTGGCATTTTCATCCTGGCCAATAAGTTTGGTCTTAACGGTGATAATTCTTATACATTCGTTTAGAAGGTTTAAGGACCAAAAAAGGGCTATTGGATCGGCTATTGCGGCTTTAAGAGCAGCATTGTGCAAAAGAATTATCTCTCTAAATGAAAAGCCCGCATCCTTGCCCCTGGAGTAAAATTTAACCCATTTGGAAATAGAGACCTTGCCCGTAATCGCCAATACTACCAGCACAATACAAATTATTAAAAGTATCAGCAAAAAGACAGACATTCTCTATTTACTCCTTATACATTTATGAAATAATAAAAAAATAATGCTCCGCAGATAAATTACTCATAATTGTAATTATTATAAGCAGTAGTCTATACTCTGTCAAAAGGAAGGGCCTATTCGACATAAAATGATAGAAGGCAGTAAAATATTCCTCATATGGCTTATATGTTTTGGCGGCTATCGCTTGCTTTACTTAGGTGTAAAAGTCCAAGACATTGTAATAAATGCCCCCCTGCTGTTCAATCAGATTCTTATACAAGGGCTGCCCCTGTGCCTGTTTATCGTTTTTGTACTTAAAAAAGATCTTCCCAGGCCCCCTGCCTTTTTTAAACCTTTAAAAGCCAGAGATTTTGTATATATCTTACAGGGCCTTGCCGGCCTAGGCCTGTCCTTAATTATTTTTATTTCTATTGATACCCTTAAACCAAGCAGAAATTCTCTTTTAAGCTACGATAATTCTATAATTACCCATGGTTTATTGATTATTTTTACTCTTTTATCTGCAATACAGGAGGAAGGTTTTTTCCGCGGATATATTCCCTTAAAACTGCTTCAGATTGGCGAAAATTCAAGTCTTAAAACGGGGTTTTTTCAAGCTTTTTTATTTGCCTTCTCCCATTGGCACCAGGGAATTGCCGGTATGATACAGGCCTTTTTTGCCGGACTGGTATTGTTCTATATCATGCTAAAAACGGAGAGTCTTTACCTGCCCATTCTGGCCCATGCCTTTTTTAATTTATGTATGTGGTTTCTTATACTTCGATAGAAACCTTGCCCCGCTGGCCAGAGAGTTCTAAATAGGCTAAATCGGCCAGGCCAAAACCCGCGTTTGTGGCTAGGTCCTTTGCATATTCATCGTCGAGCATATCCTTATACATTTTGCCGGCAAAGGAATTGTCCGATAAATCGCTTTCGGGGACGGTTTTTCGCATTTCTTTAAGCAGGGTTTTCATAAAAAATGTTTCCAGCTCTTGGCACTGTGCATATAATTCACTGGATTTATCGACCATCTGAGCCCTGCCTGCCCGTCCACTGCCAAGGCCCCCATCGTTTTTTGCAGCGCCCTCGGCTTGGGCTAAAACCTCGGAAAAAGTTGCTCTATTTTCATGCACATTGCTCGATTTTTTAACAAGATAATCCACCCTAGCCTGCTCGTAATTTATATTTATAGACGCTGCATTAATCATTTTTTATCTTACCTCTTTAATCCAGTGGCAATGCCCAGCATGTTGTCGCTTGTCTGGATGGTCTTGGAATTAAATTCATAGGCCCGCTGTGCCACAATTAAATTGACCATTTCTCGCACCACCGAGACATTCGACATCTCTAAGAATTTATGTTTTACTGTTCCCATACCATCGAAGCCAGGCCTTCCACCGACGGCATCTCCGGAGGCATTGCTGGTTTTAAATAAGTTTTCGCCAATTGCGGTTAAACCTGTCGGGTTTGGAAAGCGGTATAATTCAAGCTGCCCTACATCCACCATGTCATCGAGGCCTGGCAACATTACCTGTACCCGCCCATCGTTAGAAATTGCCAGTGTTTCTTTCATAAAGCCTTCGGGCATCACTATATCGGGGAGCACCTTGTAGCCATTATTAGTTACTAAGCGACCGTCGGAATCCAGCTGCAGGGCTCCGTCGCGCGAATAGGCATAAGAGCCATCGTACATCTGAATTCTAAAAAAGCCCTCGCCGTTTATTGCAAGGTCGGTAACATTTTCGGTATGCTGTAAGGAGCCTTGGCCAAACATGCGCTGGGTAGCTGCTAATTTTACGCCATGGCCCATTTGGGTACCAACTGGTACAACGGTGTCCTCGGTGGCGGGTGTGCCCGCTAGGCGAATAGTTTGATAAAGCAGATCTTCAAAATCTGCACGCATTTTTTTAAAGCCCGTGGTATTCACGTTGGCTAGGTTGTTTGAAATTGTATCAATATTGGCCTGTTGGCCAATCATACCGGAAGCGCCGGTCCATAGACTGCGAACCATATATTAACTCCTTATACCTTTATTACTTCATTTAACAATTTGCCAAGCATACCATCTACACTCTGTATTGTTTTTTGATTGGCCTCGTAGGCGCGGTTAACTTCTATCATGCGGACCATTTCTAAGACCGCATTTACATTCGAACCCTCTACAAAACCCTGTACCACCTTAGGCCGATTCTCAATATCCATAAGCTGGGCAGGCCCGGAAATTTCGGTATCGCGGTATAGGCTGCTGCCCTGTTTGGCCAAATAGCGGTCGTTTTCGAATTCGACAATTTTAAGAGTGTCTAAATGCACTGCCTCGCCCCAGGGGTTGTTTTCCCGAGAGACCATACGGCTGGGATCGCCATCGTGAAATTCAGCATTTACCCAAATGCGGCCCTGCTTATCAATTAAAAAATTATTGGCCTTTATCATAATCGGGCCCTCTTCGCCTAAAACTGGCAGCCCCTCTTTTGTCTCTAGGTAACCCTCTTTTCCCAATTGAAAAGAGCCATTTCTAGTATAGCGCTCGCCACGTTCGGTATGTACAGCTAAAAAGCCCTGCCCATCGAGGGCAATGTCGTAGTCGCTTTCTGTCTCTTTTAGGGGTCCCTGTTCAAAACTGGTGAACACTTCGTTCGATTCAACGCCCAGGCCTATTTTTCCAATTATTGGTGCTGCATCGCCAGATCCAAAGGGATGCTGATATACCCCATCGTCGTTTAAGCGTCGTAACAATAGTTCGGGAAAAGATTTATGAATAGCCGTATCGCGTTTATAGCTATCTGTATCTACATTGGCTAAATTATTGGCAAGCGCATCCAGTCGAACCTGTTGGGCGTTCATCCCACTTGCTGCCGTGTACCATCCTCGTATCACCATTGCCTCCAGATACAATATCGGCAAATAGGAGGGCAGTTCTTAATATTCTTTTTATTCGCGAATAATTTCTACCTCGCCCCTGGGCGAAATGCTTAAACTATAGACTGCGCCAATTTCGTAGTTGGCAATGTTGTCAATTTGCACCCGAATGTATGAAGAGGTATCTGTATAGCCACTGCGCAGAAGGCTAAATATTTTTTTAATATAGCGCTGCTCTTTACTATTCTGCCCATTATAGCTCTGTATAAGAGGTAGGCCTTTATCGATATAGTAAATCCATAGCTTGTTTGCCTTTTGGACGGGTAGCGCATCGGTATAAATTTTCAAGGGAAAACCCAGCCAGATATCTTGAATCGGCACAAGAACGGACTCAATTTTCAACTCGCGCCCAACCCAGGCCCGCTCGGCCTGGGCAACTTCGCGGTTATCGATATTGTAAAAATAAAAACGGGCCGAAATACCACTTTCGCCCCGGCTTAAAAGCATAAAGCGCATGGGAATTTGAGCGGCCTTAGTTATTACCGCATTACTTTGCAGGCGCAGCATTCGTTTTGGAGGCGTAAAGTAATTAACATATAACAAGCAGGCGGTAAGGGAAAAAAGAAGGAAGGTAAGACTGAGGCCGAAAAGCCATTTAAATACTTTTTTCTTCATTACCTAGCTCCGACTGTTTTTATTTAAAATATCTAAAAATTCCTGTTCAGTTAAGATGGCTATGCCAAGTTCGCTCGCCTTCCGGCCCTTTGCCGAGCTGCCCAAAGCCTCGTTGGTCACTAAATAGGACAGGTCCTTTGTTACCGTATTTTTAGCCTGGCCCCCTAGGGCCTTTACCCGCTCTTGGGCCTCGCTGCGGCGCAGACTGGTAAGCTCGCCGGTAAAACAGAAGGACAGGCCCCGCAGCCTTTGGTCCGCTATTGGCCCTTTTAAAACGACCCTGCCTATGGCCAGAACCTCTGCCATGTCCCCTTGCACCTCTCGTAGCCCCTCGTACAGGGCGCTAGCTAAAATTTCGCCTATACCGTGAATAGAGGCAAAATCATCGCGCGAAGCATTGAATAATTTTTCCCAGCTGTCTATGCCCGCCTGGCTTATTTTTTCCAGCGAGGTTTCGCCCAGGCCCTCGATATCGAAACCGGCGACAAAGCGGGCCAATGACACTTCGCGGCGGCGCTGAATGTTGGCCACTACCTTGGTAGCCGATTTTTCTCCCATCCGCGGTATATGCAATAAATCGTCCTTGGACAATGTGTATAGGTCGGCAACTGAATGCAAGAGCTCTTGCTCAAAAAGGCGGTCTAAAAGCTGGCTGCCCAGCTCTCGAATTTCCATTACCTCAATCCATTTTTCCAGGCGGTGGTGGATTCTTTTGGGGCAGGCAGGATTTGGACAGTACAGACGACTGCCAACATCCAGAAGGGGGGTTTGGCAGCTGCGACATGTTTCTGGAAAAATTATCGCCTGCCCCTGCATACCGGCATGTGGGGCCAATCCCTCAATTTTTGGTATAATTTCTCCCCGCTTTGTAACAAATACTGGCAGGCCCAGCTTAAGGCCCAATGCACGAATTTGATCGGGGTTGTTCAAATTGGCCCTTTGCACGGTGGTACCGGCAAGCCGGACGGGTTCAACAATGCCCACGGGGGTATAATTGGCCCCCGACTCGCTCCAGATTACCTCTTTTAAAATACTAATGGCCTGCTCTAATTCGAATTTAAAGGCAATTTGAAATTCTGGGCGCTGGCGTCTGAGGTCTTGAATATTTGTTTTTAAGGTTTTAACTACCACGCCATCCACATCGAAGACTAAATTATCCCGCTGGAGGGCCAGGGCATTGCGAAAGGCTATAACCTCTTCAACCCCCTTAAGCAGCTTGTGGGGGACCACAGAAAAGCCCTGTTTTTCCAGCCAATGTAGTTTTTCTGTCTCGCGAGCAAAGCCGCCCGTTTCGCTGTAGTCGGCCAGATCGTAGACGACCAAACTTAAGTCCTCGCTGCCAAGACCGTCTTTTCGACGCATAAGGCCATTTGCCGCATTGCGACAATTTGCCTTGTCCCGATATTTTTCCTGCCAAATGTTTCGGCTCATAAGTACTTCTGCGCGAACGCCCCCAGTAAAGGGCTCAGGTAGGGTTAAAAGTACTCCCTGCATGGCAATGGCATTCGAATATATATCGTCCCCAACAATGCCATCCCCACGGGTTACTGCCCGCACAAGTTTTCCCGCCTCGTATTGCAGCTCGAGGCTTGCGCCATCCAATTTGTGTTGGACTAAAAACTCATCGCCCTCTTGGCGCAGTGCCCAAGCGCGAAACTCCTCGGGGTTTGCCGCCTTTTCCTGACTCCCCATAGGTATGATGTGGCGAGCTTTGGGAAAGGTGGCGTTTGCATCGGAGCCGATGGCGGTTAGAATGGGATGGACCGGCGAAAGAGCTTTTAGCTCGTCCCAGAGGGCATCAAATTCGCTGTCGCTTATTAGCGCTTCGCCATTGTAATAGGCAGCTTGATAATCGCCAATAAGGCGAGCTAGCTCATCTATTCTCTGTTTTTGGCCCACCGAAGCCTCTGTTGTAGATGGCACAGCCTGGCGGTACTCGGGGCCGAAGTCGAATTCACCGGGCATATAATCCACCTTTCTCATCAGTTTTAATAAAAAAAAGCTCGCGAATTGAATGCTGTTTATCTAAACCTTTTTTCTCGAATTTGGTCTGGGGGCGCCAGCTTTGCGGGTCTGCCCAGGTACAGTACTTATTTTTTAGCGAGGCGGTGGCGCTCAATTCCATAAGGGCCGAGTTGCCATAGTCCTCCCAATCGCTGACAAAATAGACATAGCCCTTTGGGGCAAGCCGAGAAGCCAAAAGATCGGTAAAGGGCCTTTTAATTAAGCGGCGTTTATGGTGTTTTTTTTTGGGCCAGGGATCGGGAAAAAACACATGAAAGCCGGCAATACTTTGGGGGGCAAGCATGGTTTCCAATACATCGACTGCATCGTGCAAAATTATCCGAATATTTTTAAGGCCATGTTCGCGTATTTCCCATAAGAGCCGTCCCGCTCCCGGACGATGTACCTCCAAACAAAGATAATTGATGTCGGGATTCTCTTGTGCAATTTGCCAGGTGGCCTGTCCCATACCAAAGCCAATTTCAACCACTACTGGCCCTTGATTCCCAAAATATTCCTGAATATCGAGTATTTCATTTTTATAGGCAATGACATATTGGTCGGACAATTCTCGCCAAGCTGCAACCTGAGCCGGGCTCATCCGCCCGCCCCGCAGCACGTAGCTCTTTATTCGCTGGCTTACACTTTCCATTTTAGACTTCCTCAGGGCTCATTTTTTTTATAGGCAAAGGGGGCGGTTAAATAGCCAGAGAGTTTGTCGGCATCTTCGGCCCAGAGGGCAAGGACAAAACTATCCTCGGGAAGCTTGAGCTCCCGTATTTTACCCGCAGTTTTTTTGACCTCGAAGACCCCCAACTGCTTACCTGCCTCGTCGTAGGCAATTAATGTATGGCCATCCCAAGAGCTCGAAATTTCGTAATCATTCTGATAAAAATGAATTTCAGGCCTATCTTGAGAGGGATGTTTTATGCTTACACGCAGGTCCTGCTCGTCGCGCTCCCCACTTTTGTCGATTAAAATTACACGCCAACGAGTTTCGGGCAATTGTTCATCCGATAAAAACTGCAGATGATGAGCACCTACCCAATTTTCTCCGCTTTTCTGTATCCATGTCCAATTATCTCTGTTTAAATGCCAATATAGCTGAGCATCATCGTTAATGAGATATAATTCATCTAAATCGGCAATACCGTCTTCGTCCTGGGCAAGGACGAAAAAGCTAATATACTCATTAAATTCGCCCTCAGTCCCCTGTATACGCACAAGCTTAAAAGAGTACGAGAGTATCTCGGGCGAGCTCTGGCTGCATCCTATTACAAGCACAAGGGCTAAAAATAACCAAGCTCGTTTGGGTAAAAGCGTATACGACATATGAGGCCATAATAGCATATCTCTAAGATCCGTAAAAGCCCAATCCTTTGTTAGGAAAATGTAACAGTACTAAAAATTTATCGAAAAGACTTGAGCCAGGCCTTTATATTCATTATCATATATATGATATTTAGCACCAAGGAGTGAACATGTTCGACTATGTGGAATACAAGCAGATTGAGGGAAAAATAACTGATAAAAATATTGTGGTATATGCACTGTCTACCTGCGGTTTTTGTAAACGGGCAATGTCCTTTTTGCAGGAAAACGATTTTGCCTTTAATTATATCTATGTGGATGAAATCGCTTTTGACCTTAAAGAACGCATAAAGGCCGAATTAAAGGCTAAATTTAATACGCGGGTCTCTTTTCCCTATGCGGTAATTGACAATGCTTCTATTCTTGTGGGCTTTATAGAGATCGATTGGCGAAAAAGTTTATTGGGAGTGCCACATGAAAACTAAGGAACTGGAAGATGTCTTTACCTTTGCCAGCATGGTTGCCCATAAACAGGGTTGGCAGACAAGCTTGGACAGGGACCTATACACCGATCTTTGCCAGGGGCTCAAAGAAAACTGGAATAGGTATTCCTATTTTTTATGCCCCTGTCGCGATAGCTATGGCTCGCGAGAAAAAGACAGCAAGGCAATATGTCCCTGCATTTGGGCGCGCGAAGATATTGAAACCTATGGGCATTGTTTTTGCTCATTATTCTGGTCTAAGGACTTTGCTAGCTCTGGAAAAATGGCCACAAGTATTCCCGACCGGGACGACCGGGCCTGACCGGGAATAAAATACGCAAAAAGGCTAAAGATTAAACGACAGGGTAATAAAGGTTGTATCCGAGGCCTTTAATTGGTTTACAATTGATTCAAATTTAACCCCCACCTTGGCGCAGGCCTCGCTCAAATAGGAAAGATAATACAGGCCAAGCTCGGTATCGGCCTCGCCAGGGGCGATATCTCGATAAAAATCCAATAGGGTCTTCTTTTGGATATTGGCAGATTTTTTGGCATCGATGCTCTCTTTCATTACCTGGTACTCACTTTCTCTATTGTAGACGGTTATCTGCAAACGCCCCTGGGTGCCAACCGAAGAGCTGGAGCTCCCAATTTTCCAGGATATGTAGACAAGCTCATTTTTTTTGCTCAATTCTTCTACAATGCGGCGGCGAATATTGGGATCAAAAAGTACGGCGTTTGGGTCTTCGGCTCCGCGATATAAAAAGGCTGCCTCGCGGCGCAAATTGGTGTTTTCTGCATTGACAGCCAATTCAATTAACATGAGGGCGATATACTCTGCAATTTTTGCCTTTTCCATGAAGCCCTGCAAAAGTATCAACAAGTCTTTTATTACGTTGTCAAAGCCTTCAATATCTTTAAATTTTGAAAGCACAAACCAGGTGGCCCCCCGCATTGAATTAATAAATTTTTCACTTAAAAGAAGCTGAGTATTCAATTCATCGGGCAATAATTCGGGTGTTTTCATAATTTTTCGCCGTATTGGCAATAAAATATCTTGTTTTAACTGTTCAATGAGCGTAGAGCGTTCGCGAAAATAATTTTGCAAAAAGCCCTCGTTAAAGCGTGTCCGCTCGTCCAGTATTGATGATGGATTTGCTCTATTCCAGCGTTTTATCATATCCGATGCCATTATTTTAGTAAATAAAATGGCATCAAATTGTCGGTATAAAATACTAAACACAATTATTTTAGAGAGATCCATTATTTCCTGTCGACACGATACAAATTCTGGGCGGGAGACCTCAATTTTAGAGACATAGTCGAGCAGGAGCATTCGCTGTACAGAGGAAGGGACAAAGCGTTCAAACAAAAGCCCATACTCTTCGGCATTGTCGGCTAGTTTAAATTTTGTAAGTTTTTTATTCTGTTTTAAAAATACGGTGGTACCTTCCTCGCTCATAATTATTTTTAGAGGAAGCTCTAAAATGTTTTTTTTCTCGGGTGCCGACATGAACACTACTCCACGTATGAGCTATATCTGGCGAAGGCCAGATCTTGTCTATTATTATATTCGCTAAAAAACGATCTGTCATTAAACTTTTAAATCGTTTTACCAGACAAATCCACCTTGACGGGGACAATTGACCAAGGCTATGGTTATTTAGCCATGGCAATTCTAACAAGACACATAAAACAAAAAACACTTCCATTTCTTTTAAGCTTTTTTTTTATAATCCAATTAGTCCCATCAACATTATCGGCATATACCAGAGATAATTCATACATTAAGGATTTTTTACATGCTACTCATATTCCCTTTACTACCGAGGCGCTACAGGAAGGCACCGGTGCATTTGGCGAAAACATCCTTATATCCTTTTACAAAAATACATCCGAGTCTCTTTACAGCCCCCTTGTTATAGCTATTCCCATAGATAATAACGAGCTGGGCATTGAAGCCAGCCGATATTTAATTGAAAAAATTAATAATACCCTGCTACCTCGATCTATAGATATTGTTTTTTTAGCTGATGAAAAAAGCAGCCTTCCGTCTAAATTAAATATGACTAGCCACCATGGACTTCTTGCCCTTAAAGAGGGATATGATTATCCCGAACAGACTATTGTCCTATATGTGGATATACAGAAAAACAGCTCCTCGTTTAAAATTCAACATGCCTCTAGCGGCCACATTGTACCCTTAGAAATATTAAAACCCCTGTCCCTGGCGCTTAAGGCCTCTTCCACTTCTTGGAATATAGAAACTCCCTGGAATGAATTATTTCGCCTACATTTGGCCAATGGTCCATCGGATTTAGAAATTCTTAACGAAGCAGGCTTTAATGCAATTGCCTTAAGAACTCATAAAACCGGTTCTCCTCCCCTACACCCAGATGCACTTGCCGACATCCTGATGGAAACAATTGAAAAACTGCCCCAAAACTTAAATGTTGTAGATGTACGTTACTCGATTGTACATTTTGGGCCTGTTTTTTGGCTGGTGAGCGAATTCACCCTTATTGTTCTCTTCTTGCTAGCCACTTTTTTAACAGCCGTTTACATTCTCTGGTATTCAATGGTCAATAGAAAAATTATGCGTGCTCGACAGCGCGTTTTTTTTAAGCGCCTTTGGCTTTTACCTGTTTTATTTGTATTGCTATATGGCTGTTATTTAGCATCAACGTTTTGGATTAATTTTCTCTATGGCCATATTCAGCCAAATGTGGAAGATGCATCTCATATTCATATCGCAATAAAGGGTATTTTATATCTTTTTTGCTCTATCACCCTATATACCTTGCTCACCTATTTATTGCTGTATCGCCGACTTCCCGTACGGAGTCATTTTTGGGCAACGGCCACAGTAATTTTTTTTGGTATCGATACCCTTTTAATTGCAAGCATAGACTTTTCTCTTTTGCCCCTCATCCTCTGGGCCTATTGTCTGGCCTTTGCATCTGCCCTTATAAAAAACTCAATGCTCTCTTTTGTATTAGCTATTACTTCGATGCTTCCCATTGCCGGCACCATCTATGCTGCGACAATTAATGAGCGGGCACATCTATTGGAATCCCTCGCCTCGAGTTCGCCCTTAAATGCGCTTTTTCTTATTACCCTTTTATTTCCTTTTTTGTTGATTTTAAAAAAAGCTGTGCCCAGAAAAACGAGACGTCTAGATTTTTACACACTGGGTATTCATCTGCCGCCAAGAATTACTTTTTTTATCGCATCAATTTTGACCTCCTATTTTACCCTCCAGGCCCTGCCCCATATTGAAAAATCCAGCCTTGGAATAGTAAATCTCCTTTCCTCCGAAATTGAGGAGGCCTCCTCAATTTTGGAGGGCACAGACCTTAAAACCGAAGTCTTGGTAAATACTTTTATGGACAGAAAAAATATCAGTGTAAAAATTAACCTTGACCAACAGCCCAATCGCATAGAGTTTTATCTGTCCAGCTTTCAGCCAATTGTCATATATGATAGCAATTTTCCCTGGACTTCCAATTTAGATGAGACCTCTGTCTATTTTTATACCGGCGATTATCCTCCCCATTTTTTTGAGTTTAATTTTACCTGCCCTGAAAAAACGAATGCCATTTTATATATAAAATCTTTGTTTTATCGGGAAGAAGAAAATGTTATTTATACAAAATCAATATCGCAGTCTATACTTGGCAAATGAGGGAGCCGGTGTTTTTTCATGTCGATTTAGATGCTTTTTATGCCTCGGTTGAACAAATTGATAGGCCAGAATTAAAGGGAAGGCCGGTTATTGTAGGGGGGAATGAACAGACCAGGGGAGTGGTTGCCGCCTGCTCCTACGAGGCCAGGGCCTTTGGGGTACATTCGGCGCAACCAAGTGCCCTGGCAAGAAGGCTCTGCCCAGAGGCTGTTTTTGTGCGCCCTCGCATGGCCCGCTATACAGAAGTTTCCAAGAAGATTATGCATTTATTTCTCGATTATACCCCGGCAGTGCAGCAAATATCCATCGACGAGGCCTTTTTAGATATGACGGGCACTGAACGTCTTTTGGGGCCCTTTTTGCCATTGGCAAAATCAATTAAAGAGGATGTCTATAAAAAAACAGGGCTCAATGTAAGTATTGGTATCAGTTCTAACCGCTATATGGCCAAAATGGCCAGCGCCGCCTCTAAGCCAAATGGGCTTCTGTATGTGCCCGATGCGCAGGCTATAGATTTTTTAGATGCCAGAGGTATTGAAAAAATCTGGGGGGTGGGCGAAAAAAGCCTAGAAAAACTTCGACGGATGGGCCTATATACCTTAAAAGGTATTCGCGAAAAGACGAAGGCCCAGCTTGCAGAGCATTTTGGAAAGGCCTTTGGTAGCTTTTTATACACTGCGGTGCGCGCAGAGGATCCTGGGATATTTAACGAGGAAGTAAAATCGGCTTCAATTAGCATTGAACGCAGTTTTTCTAAAGATATAGCCGACATCGAGGTTTTGGAAGGAATATTTTTGGAACTTGCTCAAGAACTGAGTTTTAGAATTCATGACGAGGCGCTGTCCAGCGGAACCCTGCAAGTAAAACTGCGCTACGACGATTTAACTCGGGTGAGCATTCAGGAAAGCCAGGAGAAATTTTTTAAGGACTCAGAAGAGATTTGGACAATGGCAAAAAAACTTTTCTTAAAAAAATATCAGACGGGAAGGCCCCTGCGTCTTTTGGGGATTGGGCTTACAAATGTCTTTAATCTGGCCAACGAACGGCAACAGGGCGAACTTTTTGAAAATCCACAGGACAGACGAATTCAAAAATTAGAACAGACAATTCACGGTCTTAAAAAAAACAAGGGCCTGAATGTTACTAGGGCCAGGTTTTTGAACAAAGAGCCCTAAGCCCCCCTGTTTTCCCGCCCCTGTATATTTCATAAAAACTCTTTAAACACAAAGTTACCAGGTAATAAGCCAGGTTTCTGCCCTTGTTTTCTGCATAAGACTGGCCACTGGCGAGGTAAATACAGCTGTTCGGCTGTCGGACATGTGTACCTCGGCACCGGTAGAAGAAAGCGGAGTGGGAGTATGTATTTGAAGGCGAATAATATAGTCCTGGAAGACGTTCTCAATTAAATTCAGTAGCTCGCCATCTAAAGGGGGACTGTCTTGGGCAATTTGCATCGATAAAGACTGGGTATCGCTATTTTTTTGCACATGCGCCCTTTGACCATTTGCCGAAAGATAATTGGCTAGGGCCTGTAAAGAATCAAAGCCCAAGCGCATTGAGTAAAGAGTATCCTCCTCGTCTTCTTTAGAAGAAAAACTAATAAGCCTGCTGCCAGGCATATTCTCTATACTGCGCTGTACATCCTCCCTGCCCACAGGCAGAGGCAACTGCCCCTCGCTATCGTCATTTAACCGGCCCATTGCTTGAACCATTTTGGATACCCGGTATTCTACGTTTACGATACTCGAGCCATTGGCGGCAATATCTATACGGGCATCAATACCCACACAGGCTTGAAAAAACATAAGGAGACTAACAAAAAAAATAATTAAAATTGATTTTTTTGCAATACATGCAAAAACATTGTTTTTCATAAATTGAATCTCCTTGTCCATCTTTAAGATGGACTGTCCATCTTTAAGATGGACTTACAAAACAGGCATCCTCATGTATTATAAATAAACAATGGATACATTTCCAATCAGGGGGATTGCCTCTCTCTTAAGTATAGTATGCCTATATTTTCTCCCTGCTTCAACACCTCTGTGCGCACAGGAGATAGACCAGGAAGACAGTACCAGCTTTTTAGAATTTGAATTGGGCGATGCGGAAGTAAATCTCAGGCTCAATGGCTTTTGGATGGGAAGCCTTGGCGTAAACCTAGGTCTGGCCCTTGCTCCCGAACTTCTAAGTTGGCAGGCACCCATTTCGCCCCTGCTTTTTGCCCAAGAGGTCGATTTAGATTTACTTTTGGAAGTTGATCGGCGTTGGTTTTTAGCGGTAAGTTTTAGCGATAGCGAAAATATCTCGGCCTACAGTATGGGTTATCGAGGTGATTCAAACGATTTTTTAAAAACAGTAGTACTGGGCAATGCAGGCCTGGCCTTTCCCGCCATTCCTTTTAGCACTATCGGGGGCGATATTCCCAGTTCAATAGGCATCTGGGGTCATTTTGGCAGCTCTTCCGCCAATATACACAGTCTTCTGCGCTACGACAGTGTGCAACAGCAGGAAAAATACTGGCGGGGAGGGGCCGAGCTTGAGAGAACGGATGTGGCTCCGCAGAATATACAAAGGCCACAGGTCTTTATTTTGCCCGAAAAAAACTTACCAGAGAACACAGAGGTTTGGTTAGAGGACAGTAGCTCAGGCGACATTGTTTTGCCGGGGCCAGAGGGTGGAAAATTTCGTCGGGCGGGAAGTCTGGAATATAAGCTCTCGCGCGAACTCGGTATATTGGAGTTAAACAAGCTGCCCAGCGCGCGAGTACTCATTTACTGGGCGGGAATGGGAGAATATGACTATAATTCCGACCCCTTTTTACAGGAGACCCGGCAGGCCTTTAACCAGGCCAGCGAAAACAAGCTCGATATTGCCAGTTTACCTCTATTGAGCAGGCTCAGCATCGAAGGAAAAATGGCCATGGTTTTATATTCCCCCGGCCTTTTTTCTCCCTACGCTGTTCAAAACAACTACCGGGCCCCCAGTGGCACAAACAGGGCCTGGGTAGTGGACCACACTAATGGGCTTATCGACGAGGCTTTTATTCTTTTAGAACATGAGGACAGCATTGCCAATACATGGTCCCTGCGCCAAAATCTGGCCCGCAACAATCCACGATCGGTATATGAGCGCTTTCCTCTGCTGGAAAAAGCCTGGTACATCTACATTCCCCAGCTTAGCCAGCAAGAGCCAGATATATCGCTTCGCTTCGAATCCCTTACCGGCACCGAGGAACTCTATATTGGCAGCGATGCAGTAGCCCAGACAGTCCAGCTCTGGCGCAATGGGGTCCTAGACCCCTTGGCACAATACAGGGCCGAAGAAGGCATAATCTCTCCCTCTACCCCTATAAGGGAAGACGAAAGCGTAAAAGCCACCTGGGTAAAAGCCGGTGACCAGACAGACTTTGGCAACCTTTCGATGGGTTTGGGTTTTATATATGCGAATCCCGAAAGCCCCTTTAATTGGGGCTCCGCCATTTTTTTTCGCTGGCCCCTTTTGGGCAATACCTGGTCGGAATATGGCAGCACCTACCCAGGAGAGACGGGAATTTCTGCCTGGCTAGATTGGAATAAAGATGATGAAAAAAGCAGGACAAAGGCAGGAGCCCAATTTGGTATTAAATATATCGAAGAGGATTCCAGCAATTTATATCGTCTTGAGGGCTTTGAAAACTCAAATTATCGCCTGTACCCCGCCTCTTATCGGGCTAAGATTCCCGGCGAAAGTGGAGAACCAAGCCTAAACTGGCTCAAAGAGGCGACGCGCCAGCCCTTAAAATACAGGGATTACAGCAAGGTCGATATAAGTGGCCAGTACCTTGGTGGTTTTTCGAGTACTTCGAGCCCTGTACATACCAAAGAGGGGCCCTACCCCGTTATGGATAGTCATTTTTCCTCTGCCGCGCTAGTGGCAGAGTTTTTGCTGCCAGAAGAGCAGAGCTGGGCCGGCTATCAGCTTGACATAGGGGAATTAGAAGATGTTCTTAGCAATGGCGAACGCATAGATATTCCCTATTATTTTAAAGACCTTAGCGGGGCCTCTAATTTTGAGCTCATTATCCAAATTGGCTGTCTATCGCAGCCGGAAGACCATCTTGCCGAGAGCCCGACACAATTTATAACCAGGATATATACGCTCGAGGAAATTAAGACTACAAGCCCGCGCATTCTTAGCATTCATATTGACCAGGACGAGAAAAAAAATCTGAGCAATGCCAGAACAATCCGGTTTTTATTCCATAAAACTGATAGCAATAGCGAAGAAACAGAGAACCTCTTTGTACTGGGCCCCATCGATATTAACGGCAGCCTGTGGAGTTCTTGGCACCAGGGTCTAAATGGGCAGGCCTTTCCCGCTGCTTTGGATGGGCGTGAGTGGTTTAAAAATGAAAGGCTCTACTCCCATTACGACAGTTCACTGGCCGCCAAATATCCAGAAAAAATCGAACGAGTCTCTCATTCGCTATCGGTGAACCAAGTTTTATTTTGGGAAAATATAGCAGTATTTCCTTTCGAGCGACATGCCATTTTGCGCCGTTTTCCCGCAATCCCCAAAGATAAATATAAATATCTCTCCTTTTTTATAAAAAGAGTGAAAATTGATGGCTCGGCTGAGGGCATAGATCTTGAATTGACTCTTGCCCAAAGTATTAAAAATACACTTTCGGGCAGTGGGCAGGCCGCCCTGTATTGCGCCCTCCCCCTATCCAGCCTCGAAGAGGGAGCATGGCAATTTATCAGAATTTCATTGGACAGTGGCACCGTAGAAATTGATGGGGTAGACCAAGGCAAAATGACATTTTACACAGATAGACGCATAGACGACGAGGAGGGCATCAATTTAAGTATTTCTCTCTCTGGCCCAAAGGAGAGCGGGGCTATAAGCCTTCATTCTCTGGTAATCGATGAAATTTCGCTAGAAGAGTCGACGGCAAAGCTTCTAGGACTCAGCGGCCTATACTGGAACCACAATAGGCCTGGAGCAATGTTACAGCGGGGCGAACAGCTTATTGTTTCGGATTTCATGGCCAACACCACTATAAACAGCAGCATTCCCTTTGATAATATTTTTGAAAGCCGCTTTATGGGAAGTGGAGATTTTCAAATTAGCCTTTTGCAATGTAATTTACAGGCAGGGGGGAATGCGAGCATCGATTCTCTGGGCCCAAATTACGAGCTCTACCATCGCATTGGCACCAATCTTGGAGCATTTTCTGCATTCGAATATTTTACCAGCTCCCCCATCAATAAAAACTCTTTATCTATGCGAAATGTAAGCCTGAGTAGCCCGATATATGTCGCCTTGGATCTTAAAACAGAGCGAGATTCTTGGCTTTTAGCACAGAATTGGGGCCTCAGCTTGATGGCGGGCGAGCAAAAAAAACCCGATTCTCAAAACCCTGGGCATATATCCAGTTTTATCCGCTTACAATTTGCCACTAATTGGGAAAGCGAGGCAAAAGCTTATTCATGGCTAGAGGGCAATTGGATCCGAGAATATGGGCAAAGCTATGTAGATCTCCTGCCAATAGAAGGGGGACTTTCACGCTTACGCCTTTTTGATGCGGGAATGAGCACCGGCCTGCAATTTAACCGACTGGCCCTTATTTTGGAAAACGATTGGCAATCTGCCTATTCCTGGGGAAGAGGTTCGCTGAATCAGGCAGCTCATTTTAATATATCGCTGCCCTTTTATCTTTTTGCACAAAATTCTGAGCTGGGCTTTGGGCGAAGGCTTATGCGCGAGCGTACCTCGGAAAACGGGGGCATTATTGATGACATTGTTGAGTTTCAAAACCTAAGCCTAGATTCCAAAGATTTTTTATTGGCAATGCCACTATTCCCCCTATTTAGGCAAGCTCCCTTACATACTTTTTCCCACTACATGCTTAAAAGCGAGCAAGCCGCTTGGCAGGAGGAAATATACTACCTTTTTGGGGGGAAGCGGCTTTCGGGCTTAAGCTCTATCTTTATACCCCAAAGTGGGAAACTCGCCTTAATACGAGAAAATAGCAGCAGGTATGACAACATAAAAGATGATTTACGCCTTAATTCTGCCCTAAACTGGTCGAGTATCGACCTTTTTGGCAGTTTTGGCAGTAAGCCAATAACCGAAATATTCTCTCACGACGAATATGCCCAGAGCCTGAGCTTGGATCTCCCCCTTTGGGGAGAAGAAATTGACAGCTCCTGGCAGCTGAACCTGCGCCAGAGTGCACAATTTATAAAACGAGGGCGGGGAAGTTTCTATATTGGCAACATTTTTTCTATTAACGATACCGGGCTTAGGAATGCCTTTGAGGCAAATCTTTTACGGGAAAATAGCAAAAACCCCATGTATGTGCTCTGGCAGTACCTCCTGTCTAAATTCCCCATTATATTGAGTAGTCAATATACCAATCGCTTAATTTCCGAGCATACCCGTGGAACATCAATTGAAAAATTAGGTTATACTATTGAATACAGAGAGGCTTTGCAGTGGTCCCTGTATTTACAGCACGATGACCGCGCAACAAGCGGAAATTTAGCCAGCCTTTCTCTATCGGAAATGTTGGAAATTGCCAAAAAAGAGGACAATGAGAGCTATCTATTGACGCTCTCAATTAATCTATCGCTGACCCTGCGATTCTGAGCTTTTCCCCTGCCGTATCATAAAAAGCGGTAAAAAAATTAAAATTGTATTATATTATCAGTGAGTCTTTGCCAACCGGGAGGCATATATGCGCAGTAAACAGCTTTTTACTCTAGTTTTCTTTCTTTTTATAGCAGGCCCAATTCTTAAAGCAGAAGAGACAAGCATTAAAGACAATTTTGGCTTTGAACTTGGCTTGGGGACTATCTCGCTATTGACAAATCCTGCCTTGCCGGTATCCGAGACAAATAATTTTTCGCCATGGCAAATGCTCGCCCTTAAACCAGACTTTAAAATTGCTAAATTTGGCATTGGGCTAGATTTGTCCTTCCATTTTAATTTTGATTTTGGCGAGGGAGGAGAAGGCTTTGTTTTTTATGAACCAGACTGGGTGCCCGAAAAAGCAGGGCTCAGCTTCCTCGAACTTTATCTTCCAAAAATTCAATATTTAAGTTGGGGAGCCAAGGGAGAAGACCTTTATGTAAAATTTGGCTCCTTCGACGATGCCAGCCTTGGCAATGGTTTTATAATGGGAAACTATAGGAATACCAGTTTTTTACCGGGAAAACGAATATTTGGAGCAGCACTTAATATCGATGGACAAATGATCAATTTTCCCTGGTTGGGCATGGAGACATTTATTGGCAATCTGGCCCGCTTCGATGTTCTGGGTGCCCGCCTGTTTGCACGCCCCCTGGTAGCGTCTCGGCGAACCATATTTACCGCCCTGCAAATTGGCGCAAGCTTTGGAGCCGACCGCAGCCCATTTATATATGATAATGATCCAGACAATGATTTAGAGGGAGAGGTCCTTATCTATGGTTTTGACTTTCGCATGCCTATTACCTATAATCCCATTTTATCCATGGCACTGCTAGGCGACTTTGTCTTACAGGGCGCAACGCCCTATTGGGGCAGTATGTTGGGCTTTGAAGGGCGTATAGTGAGCGCCATTACCTATGCTGCTCAAGCGCGTTTAATGGGTCCCAATTTTGTTCCCAATTATTTCGATGCCCAATATGACCTCTTTCGCCACGAAAAATACCTCGCCCTGACCAATCCCCATACCAACGAAAACATTCGCACTGGCTGGCTAGCAAGCCTTGGCACAAACGTCTTTAGCGATGGGATTGTCCTTATAGCTACTTTAGAAGGTCTATTTAATGCCCCGCCAGCTATCGAGGCAAGTATGACCGATTTTCCCCATCTTCGTATGATTTTCCGCTTGCAAGAGGGCATTCTATCTGGCTTTTCTATTGATGCTTACTGGGATAAATATTATCTTGGTGCCCCAGAAGAATTTGGCGGAAAGGGAGATTTTTTCTCGGATTTATTCAGCCCGGAAAACGCCGTTATTGGTATAGGCCTACACTATAAGACCGGACCAGCTGTGCTTACCATGGCCTACAATCTTAGATACGATCCATCGGACCCCGACAGCACCCGTGGCTTTGTTGTAAGCTCGAGTCTTTACAGCTCGATTAAATTTTAACCTGGAGGCGAAACATGTCCTATAAAAATATTTTTTTCAACTTTTTAGCTTTTTTCCTATGTGCCAGTGCCTTCATCTATGCCCAAGAGCCCACGGCACAAATTGTGTATGCGGACAACGAACAGGCCCTAAGTATTGTAGATGCCCAAGGCAACAAACGCAGTGCCAATATTGGAGACAATGTGCGCGAGGGCGAAACCATATTTACCTCTAACACGACTGCAGAGCTACGTCTTAACCCCAATGGAACAATTATTCGGCTAAGCCGCAATACAAACTTTAGGGTAGAAACCCTTGCCAACGACAGCTATAAACCGAGCAATATTTTTAAAATACTTACGGGCAAGCTCCGCACAATTGCCACACGAACTAAAGAAAACGAAGGATATATTTTTAAAACGCCAACTGCCATCTGTGGGGTAAGGGGTACCGATTTTTCCATAGAGGTAATTGAAGGGAAAAAGGACCTTCTCGTTGTTAGCTCTGGCTTGGTCAGTTTTTCGCGAAAGGTGGAGAACGTCGTCGAAGAAATACATCTGGCTGCAGGCCAATATGCAGATGCCCTAGCCCCTCGTTTTCGCCCCCTGCCGGTGACCGAGGAAATCCTAGAAAGCTTTACGGATTTAGAGTTTCAAGAACTCGATCCCGCAGAGGTTGAGCAGGATCTTTCGTTCCAGATTGACGAAGAAAACCTAGGGCTCGAATCGCAGTTGGAGGAAGACATTGATGACATTGATGATGAAGAAATAAAGGAAGAGGAGGTTCAAGCCAAAGAACGCCCTGCCCTATTATCTTGGCTCGGCGATATTTTAGGCTTTGAAGTAGGTGCCATATCTATCCATGGGCAAACCTATGCCAAGGCGGTCATTCAGCCAACCTTTAATCTGGGCAAGGCCAAGGTCAGTCTATATCTGCCAGTTATTTACACAAACAATCTTTTTGACCCCGATTCCTGGTATCAGCCTGGGGGAAATAACGAGTGGTCTTTTGGCAGCGAATACTGGGGATCCGACCCGCTCCTTAGTGCAATCGACTTTGCCAAAGACCTAGCCCTAAAAATACGCTACATTGAATATGGCAATCGATGGCTGGATCCTCTTTATCTGAATATTGGCAACCTTTCTACGATGAGTATTGGGCATGGTATTATAATGCGCAATTTTGCCAACGACTCGGACTTTCCCGCCATTAGACGAATAGGTCTTAATACTGGTCTTAACCGCCAAACTTGGGGCCTTGAACTAGTGGCCAACGACCTGGCCGAACCAGATATTTTTGGTCTGCGGTTTAAATTTGCCAAGATGTTTGGCATCTCGGCTATTGCCGATATCAACCCTGGGCGCGATTTAGAATACGAATTACGCATGGAAAGTGGCTACCCACTTTTCTTGGCCGAGGCCCTCGATTTTGAAATACCCATTGTAAAAACAGAGGCCCTTCATTTACTGGCCTTTGCAGATATTGCAACAATGCTTCCCTATACCAGAAGGGATATTCCCAGTGGTCCAGAAGCAGGCTGGCAGACCCAGGCCGTATATGACCCAAATAGCACAAACTTTTTTGAAGGTCTGCGCAACTATGGGTTTATGACCGGCGTCTTGGGAAAATTTCTCTTTGTCGATTACCGCCTAGAATACAGGCTTTTCCGGGGCACATTCAGGCCAGCCTTTTTTGATGCAAGCTACGAACGGATGCGTGGCGTTTACGCAAGGGATCTAGCACAATTACTTTCCAGCCCAGCTCCTGCGGCGATAGATATAAGTGGTATTTATGGAGAGGCAGGCTTTAATATATTAAAAGACAAACTGAGCTTTTTGATAGGTTATATGGCCCCATGGAGTTTTAACTCTTCGATCTCTACCAAAGAGATAATGAAACACGACTATATTCTCGCCAAGCTGGTACTTTCAAAAGGCCTTATACCCGCCTTCGATTTACATGGCTCTCTCGCTTACCAGAGAAACGGCTTTGTCTCTACAATTATGGATAAGGGAGAGGGAGAAGACCTTTTCGATGCAAATACGGTATTTAAGGGAGAGCTTATCTATCCAATTACCACGGGCATGGACCTAGCAGCAGTATTTACCACTGCGGCCCTGCGCGATAGTTCGGGCAATGTTGTATTAAATGCCGAGGGCAGAGCTAAAACCAAGCCAAGCCTGACCTTTGAAACAAGGATACGCTTCTAATAACAAACCAGGCTAGACAATTATTGTTTTAGCCTGGCCCTATTTGCCGAGTGTTTTCTTTAATTCATCGATGGCCTGTATGTCTTGGTAGCCCAACTTAATAGCTTCTTCCAGGACAGTGGCGGCCTGCTCGTCTTCTGCCAAGGCAAGAATTTCTGCCTTTTTAAATACGAGACTTGGTTTATCGAGATTGAACGAGGAAAGCTTGTCGCTAGCGATAAGGCTGTTTAACTCTTCTATTGCCTTTGCATAGAACTCATGTTTTTCCAAGGCTTTTATATACTCGTATTTAATGCCAAGCTGATTAGAATTTGCGCCTATCCACGCAGCATAGGAATCGATACAGCGGGGATCCGAAAGACCTGCTTCTATTCTAGCTTGCAAAAGAAGGCTGTCGCCCTCTGCTTTTTTATCTTCCAAATAAACCGCCAATGCCTCTTGGGCCTCGTAAAAGCGCGAAAGTTGGGTAAGCACAATGGCATGATTATAGGCTTCCTCGGGCGTCTCGGGGACTTGTTCTCTGTATCGATTGTACAAGGATTCAGCTAAATCGTAGTTTTTTAAATATAGGGCAACAAAGGCAGCAGATTTTAAAACCATGGTATTATCTGGATCTAAGGGCAAAACAAGCAAAAAATAATCCAAGGCCTCTTGGAATTTTTTTTCTTCCCAGGCAATTAAACCCAGCTGATACCTCGTGGCCGCCATGGTCTTTTCGTAGGAAAGAGAATATTTATACCATTTCTTTGCCTCTTCGTATTTTTTTAAATTTTGATAGGCCCTTCCCAAGTCGTAATATTCCTCGGCAGAGAGCCCCCGGGGGCGACTAGCACAGGAAAGGCAAAGAAAAATAAAAATACTTAGGGCTCCCCATATTGCTTTTTTAAAGCCTAAGGGGGCCCTAATAAGCTTCATATTTTAAAACCAGAACCGAAAGCCAAAACCAGCCTGCATACCAAAATTGGGAATTTGGACGCCGTCGGGGGCAATAAAAGTAATACCAGGGGCAATTTCTAAAAAGAGCTCCAGAGGTTTAATAGGAAATATATTTAAGCCAACAGGGACTCGTCCACCTAAAACAAAAAGGTTATTTCCTATAGAGGTGTACAATCCGGGGCCGACATAAAAATTCAACATGCCTGTCAAAGATTCTTGAATGAGCCACCAATCCATTATAAGGGCAGCAGATGCATCGCCCTCTTTGGGAATATTAATGCCAAGGGCAAAAACAGGCGGATATTTGCCAAGTCTAAAGGTAAGCATTGCCGAATGCGGCATAGAACCCAAAACATTTGCTCCAAAAACACCGCCAACAGCAGCCTTATATGGTGCAGCATAGACCGCAGTAGCGGCAAGACTTAAAAAAATAGCTAATACCAAACCTTTCTTCATACGACCTCCAAATATATCGTGATATATAAAAGTATATAATTAATAAAAGATAATTTCCAGCCTTAATAATCGTTAAATGGCGCTTGTAATTGAAGCTGAGACCTCTTAGCCCACTCGCCAGCCTCGGGCAGGGAGGCCAAAAAATGCCAAATCCACTGTGCAGCTATCTGTTTTCCAGAATACCAGGAACTTACTGCCAGCCAATACATACCGGGGTACCAGTCCTGAGAATTGACATAGTGTTGTAATTCATAATTGTTTTTTATTTTATTGTGAGCGTCCTCCAAGGTTTCGAAGGTCCATGAGCTATTGGAAAGAGATATTTCTTGCAAGATACTAGTACTAGAAATAAGAAAGGCATACAGGGCATGTTCCCAAGCTCTCTCCCACCTGCCGGCTTGGCGGTACAGGGTAGATAGCATCTCGTGTGCCAAAAAATATTCAGAGGCGGGGTAGCGATATAACTGTAGGACATGGTCTAGGCCCTCTCTGCCCGAAATGTTTTTGGCCAATGAAGCCTGAATAAAAGGAGTCTGCCAGGATTGGTACTGCTCGTCCTGCTCTAAAATCTTTGTAAGACTCTCCTCTTCTAAATGCGCAGCTCCCTGTTGATGGTATAAATCGGCCATTGCGTAAAGAATATTTCGCCCTTCCTCTTGGCTGCTAAAAGGATTTTCTGCATCCAATGCCCTGTTGTAGCGCTTAATGGCCAAATCATATTCGCCCTCTGCGGCCAATACCCTTCCCGCCCAGTACTGGGCCTCCGGATATTCCGCTAGATACTTAAGGCGGGACAAAAGGCTGTTTACTGAATCGTTTAAAAGATGCGGTTCTGCAACCCGCTTAGTTTCTTCGATTGCCTTAAAGGCATCAATTAAATTTCTTTTTTTAATTTCTTTCTCGGCCATGGGAAGAATATCGCCATAAATACGAATTTCTGGCAGTGAAAGTGCCGAAACAAGGGCCTGATAGAGGGAGGTGAAATATTCGTTGCGCTGGCGAATGGCATCCTCGAAGGTCAACAGGGCATCGCCAAGCTCCCCCTCCCGAAATTTGCGCTTACCGAGTTCGAGCATGAACCACCATCGCTCCTCGATACTGCCCTGGCCTGGCAGGGCACCCAAAAGGCCGACCGAAAAACTAAAAATTAAAACAATGCCCAGTAATTTTTGCTTCAAAGCTTTGCAAGCTCCTGTTCAAAGGCTGAATCTGCCTCGTCGATAGACAGTCTGCGGCAAATTTTTCCCTTTCTAAAAATGATAACCTTATTCCCCACTCCAGTTATTCCAATATCGGCGTGGCGGGCCTCGCCAGGGCCGTTGACCCCACAGCCCATAATTGCCACGACAATGTCCTTATTGAGCGCATACAGGCGATCCTGCCAGCGCGCAGTAAAGGCATGGGTGTCAAAGCTATTGCGCCCGCAGCGGGGACAGGAAATAATGCTCACCCCTTTTCGCCTAGCCTCTGTGTTGGTTTTTTCGGCAACTGCGGCCAATATTTCGCGTGCGGCTATTACCTCACTCTCCATAGTATCGGACAAAGACACCCGTATGGTTGAACCAATTTTTTTAGTTAAAAGCTCGCTCATAGCCAGGCTACTGCGCACAATACCGGGAATTAAGGGGCCGGCCTCGGTTACCCCAAGGTGCAGGGGTATACTGCGCTGATTAGCGATAATAACATTTGCCTGTACTGTTTCCTGAATACTCGAAGCCTTTATGGAAAGCACCAGATTGTTAAAGCCCCTTTCTTCGCACCAGGATAATTCTCTCTCTGCAGCTTCAACCAGGGCCTGGCTGCGCGTAATGCTATGGCTATCGACTGCCTCGGCCAAATCTTTGTGAAGGCTGCCGGCATTAATACCAATGCGAATGGGCCTACTGAGCTCTGCTGCCCGCTCGAGCACCGCCGCAGCTTTTTCTTTAGACCCGATATTGCCAGGATTTATACGGATTTTGGCAATCGGATAATCAAGGCACTGCAAGGCAAGGCGGTAATCGAAATGTATATCGGCTACAAGGGGCAGGCTTACCAATTTAGAGAGCTCTCCGAGCGCCTGTGCCCCCTTTGCATCGGGTACGGCAAAGCGCAAGAGATTGCAGCCCATGGACTGTAATTTTTCTATCTGCGCAATAAGGGTTTTACCCGCCCTACCCTGAAGATCGTCTAAGGAAAGGGGCTCTTTATACATTGTCTGAATGGCAATGGGGTGTTCCCCCCCAATAAGAACTGCATCGATATGCTCAAATCCGCCAATTTTAACGGCTGAAGTGGGAAGAATATTATTCATAACAGGCTAAGTATGAGGGATTTTTACTTAAAAAAAAAGAGAGGCAGATACCTGCCTCTCCCTATAAATTAAAGCAGGCCCATCGAGAAGACCATTACGAAGAGCGCAACGGTTTCGATAAGACCTACAATAAGAATATAATTGCCAAAGCCCTGCCCGGTTTCGGCAAAGGCATCGGATGCTGCAGCGGCACATTTACCCTGATACAGGGCAGAAAGGCCCATTGCAAGACCGGCAAAAATACCAATAGCCAGTTTGCCAATGCCGTCGACAGTCTGCGAGGCGACCAGCTGGTTCATCAGAATAAATCCATAGATAGTCTGAGTAAGAGGTGCACCGGCAAAGGCCACTAATAAAAATGGCACCGCCTTGTTTTGCAAAAAGCATTTCTTCCAGGCACCAATTGCCGACAGGCCGGCAAGACCAGCTCCTAAGGTAGAGCCAAGAGCCGATAGCCCCAGACAGGCCGCTATTCCAATCATTCCAATACCCATATATATCTCCTTACCTTTATAGCCCTCATTCCGGGCGCAATTTTTAAGCTCGAACCGGCGAGCCAGTGTACTTATTTAGAGGCCTTTTCCCCAAAGGGGCGGTAGGCCGTCCCCGACCACTCCATGCCAAGGTGGCCCGAATACTCGAGCATATTCAATCTTACCCCATGCACCATAACCGAAAGCGCGTTCATCGCAATGTTTAAACCATGGCCAAAGATAAATATCAGACCTCCAGCCAGAATGCGCACTAGTCCAGGTGGCAGGGCGAAGGCCATGGCATTAAAACTTTGGGCAATTGATAGCCCTGCAAGCCCCACGGCAAATAGACGAATATAACTGATAATATCCGAAAAACTGCTCACCGCCGAGAGGAAGCTAGGCAGAAAACCGGCAAAACCCTTGCCTACATTGGCAAAAAAGTTCCCGCCATCCTGCTCGACAAAGATAAAATAGACAAGAAGGCCGCCAACAATCATATACAGGGCGAATGCTGGTATGGGAAAGGCCTCGCGATCCAGCACTAAATTGAGTACTAAATAAAAGAGGCCAATGACCAAGGAGAGCCAGCCAATTTCTGAAAACATCTTTAAGGAGGGAAAGAGGTTCTTTATATTTTTAAGATGGGCAAATACCAGTTGTACTACCCCTATGAAAAAACAGAGATATTTAATATTTTGCTGAACAAGTTTATTGGCCATCGTGGGGTCCATATTCGCCTTTGGTAAAAAGGGGGGAATAACTAGTTTTTGCAAAAAGACAGGTAGGGCTTCGAGTTCTAGGCCAAACCAACTGCCGTTAATGGCCCCCCAAATAATCGTTGCAAGGCTTAAAAAGGCCAAAAGCAGGAAGCCTTCTCGGGCCTCCTTATTTTTGGGGCGTTTTTTAATAACTATAAAGCCAATTGCTAGCAATAAAAGGCTGCCATAGCCGGCATCTCCAAAAATCATGGCGAAAAACAGGGCAAAAAAGGCCAAAAAAGATACGCTGATATCGTATTCGCGATAGCCGGGAACGGTGCCCAAGAGTGCGAAGACGGGTTTGCTCAGACGGCCAAAAAGGTTGTTTTTAAGTTTTGTGGGGACGGCATCGCTTTCGCTAGGCTCGGCAACTAAAAGGGCCCAAGACTCTTCGAGGGCGGCCCGTTTTATATGGCCCACACTTTCGTCGGGAACATAGCCCTGAATCCAGGAAACTTCACCAACGAAGTTGGTGGCATCAACAGAGTTGGTGGCACCAACAGAGTTGGTG
>CAZBJJ010000001.1:148792-153008 GCA_964492245.1 uncultured Spirochaetales bacterium
CAACAGAGTTGGTGGCACCAACAGAGTTGGTGTTGGCAGCTTCCAGGTTTTCGAAGCTCGCATGGGCGGTAAAATATTCAATGTCGTCATTTAAACGGCCGAGATGGCTTTGTAAAAGGGATACATAGGCAGCCCGCTCGCCAAGTAAGCCCTCAATCTCCCTCTGGCGCGCCAATAGGGCATCGAGTTCCTTTTGCAATTCCTCCGGCCTTTTCTCTCCATAGGCAAAGGGGCTTGCACCCTCAATTTTTGGATCTATTTCGAAGGGGTTTCCCACCGAAAAAAGCCGGACCTGGGTTTTACTTTTGGAGACAATCAGAATTTTTTTGTCATTTTGTAAGGCCTTCATTTCGCGCAGAGAAATTTCGTAGGGCACAAGCTCCACTCCGGCCTTTAAAAATTCAGCAAAATCGCTCTGAGAAAAATTCCCCCAGCCTGTAAGACGATTTAACTCCCCATAAATAGCCTTTTCCTTTTCGGCTAGAGCCTTAAGTTCGTCTTTTAGGTGAAGAACCTCCTGCACAAGTGCTTCGGTTTTCGGGCCCTTGTTTTCTTTTAGCTCGGTCGCAGACAGTTCTTCTGCATTCTGTTCAAGTACAGCCAGGGCAGATAAAAGCCGTTCTTTTTCCTCTAATAGGGCCTGAAGCCTTGGCGACTGAATGCTCTTGCGCTCGAAGTGCACAAGGCCAAGTTCGCCCAGTTTTTCTAAGGTGGCATCTCGTTCCCTATCCATTATGGCTAGGGTAATTTTTTTCATTGGTACAATCACTGTGCTGCCCTCTCCATTCCGCGCTTGGCTATTTTTCCCCGCACCACTGCCGCAGTCTGTTCGTCGCCCAAATAGACCTGAATTTTTCGAATATTCGCCTTTGCCTCGGGAATTTTTACTTTTTCAAAAAGATTGACCCGCTGGCTCGTGGTTCGCAGCTCTTTTTCTAAAGCTTTGCGCTGTTGCTCGAGAACGGTAATTTCCAAATCGGCCAGCATTACTTCGCGCAGCTTAGCAGCGGCAAGGTCGACCCACAGAGGGCTGTCGTAAAGGCTATAGGGTTTTAGGCTGATGCTGGCCGAAACAAATACGGGGATTTCGACACCGGCTATATTGCCAAGGGCTGTTTCAAGCCCCTGTATGCGAAGGAGGTCGGAAGAAAACATGCCCTTTTCGCCAAAAACGGCAATCCAAGAGCGAAATTGATTGTCCAAGGCCTCTTTTTTGGCAAGAAGATCCCGTATTTTTAATTCGGTTATCCGAATTTCCGTCTGAAGCTGTTGCTTTTTAAGCATGAGAGTCGGCAGATAGCGTTCGAACATCTTCAGTTCATCTTTCTGCTTTTTAAGCTCATTCTTTGTTAGCTTAATCTTGGCCATATAGTATTTTAATTCCCCTTTGGCCAGAATTCGTTGACTAATTCTGTTTTAAAACCGGTCTCTTCGGGAGTAAAACAGGAGGCCAAAATTTGCCAGCCCAAATCTAAGGCCTTTTCTAAAGGAATATTAACTGATAAATCCATCATTTCTTTTTCAAAAAGCTCGCCATATTTAAGCAGTTTCTGATCCCATTCGCTCATAACAAAGCCCATCGCTTTTTTTTCTAAAGTGTCCTTATAGGAGGCATAGAGTTTTATCATACCATCCATAAGTGCGCGATGGTCGGGGCGGGTTTTTCCGTTAACCTGTTGTTTTAAGCGAGAGAGGGAGCCAAAGGGTTCAATGCGCCCATTTTTAAGATAATACTGGCCCTCGGTTATATAGCCGGTATTGTCGGGAACCGGATGGGTTACATCGTCGCCGGGCATGGTGGTAACACCCAATATGGTAATTGAACCGGCGGTATCGAAGTCGACTGCTTTTTCGTAGCGGCTGGCCAGCTGGCTGTATAGATCGCCCGGGTAACCGCGGTTGGAAGGCACCTGCTCCTGGGTTATGGCAATTTCCTTCATGGCGTCGGAGAAGTTGGTCATATCACTTAAAAGGACGAGCACATCCTTGCCCTGCAGGGCGAACTGCTCGGCCACGGCCAGGGCCATATCGGGCACCATTAGGCATTCAACTACGGGGTCGCTGGCGGTATGAATAAACATAGCGGTGCGGGAGAGGGCGCCCCCTTCTTCCAGGGTCTCGCGGAAAAAGAGGTAGTCATCATACTTAAGTCCCATGCCCCCAAGGACGATTACATCTACCTCTGCCTGTAGGGCAATGCGGGCCAAAAGCTCGTTATAGGGTTCGCCAGAGACCGAAAAAATGGGAAGTTTTTGCGAAACAACGAGGGTATTGAAGAGGTCGATCATGGGAATACCGGTGCGAATCATGCGGCGCGGTATAATGCGCTGGGCAGGATTTACCGATGGACCGCCAATGGCAATGGGGTTTTCGGTGAGCTCGGGGCCCTTGTCTCGCGGGCTACCGGAACCAGTAAAGACGCGACCGAGGAGGTTGTCGGAAAAGGAGACCCGCATAGAGCGGCCTAAAAAGCTCAATTCGTCTCCTGTAGAGACACCGCGTCCGCCGGCAAAGACCTGCAGGGCCACGGTATCATCCTGCAAGCGGATAACCTCTGCCAGGGAACTGCCGTGGGCGGTCTTAATTTCGGCCAGCTCGCCATATTCTACATCCTGGGCCTTTACGGTTATAACGTTGCCAGTGATGGATTCAATTTTATTGTAAACCTTCTTCATCTTATTTTTCGCTCCCTGCTTTTTCTGCAAAAATATTGCGCAGCTCTTTTTCTATATCAATAAAGCCTTGGCTTTGCCATTCACTGCTGTTCCAGTCCAAAAAACGCTGACGCAATTGATTAAACCAGCTGCGAGCCTCGTCTTTAGAGGCAAAGGCTAGCTTTGTGCGCAAAATACTTAGCATAAAGTCGAAAATGTATTTCTGTCTTTCGGGGCTGACCGAAGAATCCATTGGGTCGAAGGAGTTTTGCTGAAAATAGGCATCGTCTAAAAGTTCGCCTTTTAGATAGACGACAAAGTCTTCGAGGCTTGTCCCCTCCTCGCCGACGACCTTCATCATCTGTTCTACTTCTGCACCCCTTGCCATAAAGGCATGGGCAAAGGCCACTTCCTGCATATCAATTATTCCGGTGTATTTAGACCAGGAATCTAAGGGCTGAATGGCCGGATATTTTCTGGCATCCGAGCGTTCGCGCGAAAGTCCGTGGAAGGCCCCGACAACCTTTAAGGTGGCCTGGGTAACCGGTTCTTCGAAGTTGCCACCGGCGGGGCTCACGGTGCCGCCAATGGTTACCGAGCCAGTTTTGCCATTGGAAAGGCGAACAATACCGGCGCGCTCGTAAAAAGAGGCAATAACCGACTCTAAATAGGCGGGAAAGGCCTCCTCGCCGGGAATCTCTTCTAGGCGACCGCTCATTTCGCGCATTGCCTGGGCCCAACGGCTTGTTGAGTCCGCCAAAAGCAGAACGTCTAAGCCCATTTGACGGTAGTACTCGGCAAGACTGACGGCGGTATATACCGAGGCCTCGCGCGCAGCTACTGGCATAGAGCTGGTATTACATATAATGATGGTGCGCTCCATTAAAGAACGCCCTGTTTTGGGGTCGGTGAGTTCGGGAAATTCTTTAAGGGTTTCTACTACCTCGCCTGCGCGTTCGCCACAGGCAGCAATAATAACAATGTCCACATCGGCATTGCGGCTGGTAACCTGTTGCAAAACGGTCTTACCTGCCCCAAAGGGACCGGGAATACAATAGGTTCCCCCCTTTGCCACCGGAAAAAAGGTGTCGATAAGACGGACCTGGGTAACCATGGGCTGGTCGGGTTTTAGCCGCTGGCGGTAACAGTCTACCGCCCGTTTAACCGGCCAGGTAAAGCTCATTTGCACCGGCAAGCTTGTTCCGCGGTCATCTTCCAATATTGCAACATCATCTTTAAGGGCATATTCGCCAGTTTCTTTTATGCTCTTTACCGTCCAGCTTCCCTTAAAGTTAAAGGGGACCATAATCTGATGTTCAAAAGCGCCTTCGGGCACCCAGCCGAGGCTGTCGCCCGCAGTAAGGCTTTGGCCAGGCTTGGCGGTGGGCGTAAAATGCCAACGAGAATCGCCGTTGAGCGGGTCTAAATATACACCGCGCTCTAAAAAATAGCCGGCTTTTTCTGCCAACTCTGGGAGGGGGTTTTGCAAGCCATCGTAGACCTTGCCCAATAGCCCTGGGCCCAGGCTAACCGCAAGCATTTCGCCGGAAAACTCGACCTTG
>CAZBJJ010000001.1:153018-154623 GCA_964492245.1 uncultured Spirochaetales bacterium
GTAGATGACCTTGTCGCCGACCTTAATTCCCTTGGTCATTTCGAAAATCTGCAATTGGCAGACATCGCCCTGAATGCGTATTACCTCGGCCTTGAGCGAGGCTTCTGGCAATATGACATAGCCGACTTCGTTCATCGAGACAATACCTTCGAAGCGTACGCCTACCATATTGCCGTTGACTGCTATAACAGTTCCTTTAGTTCCCGTCATTCTTGTGCTCCCACTTCAGCCATATCTGCACCCTGGTCTGTGGCAGCCCCCGAGCTATTCATTATGGCACTGTATATTCGTTTATATTCATTAAAACCAGGCTCTTCCATAAAAAGGGCCTGGCGCTCTAAAAGTAAAAGTTCTAAAAGATAGGCACTTGCGCTGTTCCGCGAAAAAGGGGCAGAAGTTTTTAAATGTTCAATTTCATTAAAGCGGTGTTCAAAGAGAAAATTTTCGGCCTCTAAGGGCGAGGGAATGCCCATTGCCTGGCGGGCAGCGGCCTGAATATCGGTGTCGACATCCTCTTCCTGCTCAATTTCCTGCAATTCTTCTTGGCCAAAGGCTAGATTCTGGGAACGCAATTTTGCCAGTTCTAAGCGCAGGGAACTCTCGCGCGCCCACCAAGCCTGCGTTAAGGCCGCCACTTTAGGGCCATCTTTCTGGGTGGATGTACCGAGGGCCCTAGGCGAAAGCCCTACATTCCTTAAAAACTGGTATTCGGTGGCGGGCAGGAGCTCCTGTGCCAGCTCTAAAAAGCGTTTGGATGTGATAGGTGCTGGACTATTTTTTGCCAAAGACGGCATCTGGGCCATTAAATAATAATAGGCATCCACGTCTAAAGATCCCTAATCGCCTTTTGCATGGTTTCGGCCAAACGTGGGTTCAGCCAGGTGGCCAGTATATTTGCCAGGCTCTGGGCACTGAAGTCCCAGTAGGCCCCGCCATCCTTTGCAACAATGCGCAGACCGGCATCGAGATCTTTAATAGGTTTAATTTCCATGCCCTTGGATAATTCCTTAGAGAGCGAGGAACGCAGACTTGCCTCGAGTTTTGAAAAATCGCCCTCGCTGAGCAATAGCTCGCCCACTTCCTGGCCAGAGGCAAGGAGCTTACCAAGAATTTCGGGGGCCAAGGTATTTAAAGCGGAGGAGTTAAGTGCAGTGGCACTATCGCTTTGAATAACCAAGGTAAATATTTCCTGAATTTTAGCCTGCAGCGAAAGAATAGCATTGCGAGCAGCCTGTTCCAAGGCGGCCTGGGAGGTGGTTTTTATTCGGGCCACCTCTGCTTGTGCTGCCTCGACCAGTTTTGTTGCCTCGGCTTTGGCTTTTTCCACAATCTTCTGTGCCTGAACTTCGGCCTCGTCGCGAAGACTCTGCGCTGCTTTAGAGGCATTTTCTATGCCATCCTGCTTAATTTTGTCGATAAGTTCTTGTACTTGGATATCCATAAAACCCCTCTTGTTTAGAGCAGTCGCCCGCTCAGCATACTCATAAAGGTATCATAGCCCTTGTCTAATGCAAGGTCAATCATAGCAAGTTTTATCCCCTATTTGGGCCCTACCAGTCGAACGAGAACAAAGTTTTTTCGCTATAGGGTCTATCTGGACCAAAT
>CAZBJJ010000002.1:0-10089 GCA_964492245.1 uncultured Spirochaetales bacterium
TATATAGCTTTTTAATTCTCCAAGGGCTAAGATTGATAGCATGGATGTGCGTATAGAGGCCAGCTGGAAGGCGCGGCTGGCAGGCGAATTTTCCGAACCCTATTTTGAAAAATTGGCCAGCTTTGTAAAAGAGGAGTATCGGCAAAGGCGCATTTACCCGGCTGGGCGGGATATTTTTCGGGCCTTCGACCTCTGCCCCTATACCCAGACGCGCGTTGTCATTGTAGGCCAGGACCCCTACCATGGCCCCGGCCAGGCAAATGGTCTGGCCTTTTCGGTGGCTGCCAATGTGGAAATGCCGCCCAGCCTGGTGAATATATTTAACGAGCTGCAGTCCGATCTGGGCCGGCCCCCCCATGCCGACCGAAGCTTAGAACACTGGGCCCGGCAGGGGGTGCTTTTATTAAACGCCAGCTTAACGGTGCGCGCCGGCCAGGCGGCCAGCCATGCCAATATAGGCTGGGAACGTTTTACCGATGCGGTCTTGCGAGCTTTGGCATCGGGCAAGGAAGGCCTCGTGTTTATTCTCTGGGGCGCCTTCGCCCAGAAAAAAGCTGCCTTTATAAAGCAGTCCCGCCACCATATTATTAAAAGCCCGCATCCTTCGCCCCTTTCTGCCTATCGCGGATTTCTTGGCTCAAAACCCTTTAGCCGCACTAACGAGGCCCTGCGCGCTTGGGGGCTGGAAGAAATAGACTGGTAGGGGCTGGTCAACCGGCCAATAGCTGAGTATTTTAGCTGTATGAGTATAGACACCTACACCATGGTTCGCCCAGAACATCTCAATCAACACGGTTTTTTATTTGGGGGCCAGTTGCTCCTTTGGGTAGATGAATTTGCCTGGTTAGCCGCGGCACGCGAAAACCCCGGTTGCAAACTAGTAACGCGGGCAATGAACTCTATCGAGTTTGTGCGCACAGCACCGGTTGGGTCTATTTTGCGCTTTCATATAAAACAGGAACATCGAGGGCGGACAAGCATTCAGTATAGAACAGAGGTCTGGTGCGACGAAGGCAGGGGCGAACCAGAATATCTAATGTTCAGCACCGCAGTTGTCTTTGTAAACGTGGATGCAGAGGGGAAAAAAACTCCCCTCTGCAGCGAAACTTAGTAACCTACTCTAAGGCCAACCATGACATACAGCCCATTGGCCGCATATGAAGCTAAAAATGATGGAGAAGACATACCTAGATTTATTTCCAGCTCGACAACGCGACTATTAATTGCTAGGCCAATTTGCTGGTACCAAATTTCATCTTGCCGTAACATACTTGCATTTGCAAAGAAGAAATTGCCTAAATTGATGCTGGTCGAAAGCCCAAAGTCTATATATACGACAGAGGACATGGCACCAAGGGCAAGGCTGGGACTTATATAAAGGGGCCTGAACCAGAAGGGGTTATAGGTTGCGGAAATGCCAAATTTAAAGGGGCGTAACACACCGCTTTTATTTATTTCGCTGGCCTCTTCGGAAGATGTGGTGGCCTCGTCGAAATCTGGTAGCCCATCGCCCTCCAATTGCTCGAGTAAGTTGTCAATCTTGTAGTCGATAAGAGTGTTATATTCTGCCTTGTACCTAATTTGGGCCGGAGCAATGGGGATGTTTTCAAACTTTGCCGAAAAAACCCATTCATTCGTCCAGCGGTAGTCGGCACTTACCGAAAAATCTAGTCCGCCTTCGGCCATGATTTTATTGATTATATCGTTGGTGCTGCCATTGTCGAGGTCTTCCGTAGACATTGCGCTGTAGACGGGAATGGAAATATCACCCCGAGCTCTAATTGCGCCCTCAGAAGAGGCCTCTTCCGAGGTCGTAAAGCTAACATTGGCCTTGGCGCCCTGCACAAGAGCTATAGGCATATAGTAGCTGGGCCTGAATGTTACCCCAAAGGCGCCAATGGGCGTAGGTATCTTTGCAAAGATGCTAAGGCCAGTTTCGCCGAAGGCCCAGGCGCGTATATCCAGATTTCCCTCGATAGGGCTGCTATTGGGATTCCCGTGGGCTATAAAGTTGATAAGCTTTCCCGGAAGGCCGGCATTGGCCCAAAAGTCGAGCCCCAAAAAAGCTCCCAGTTTAAGGCTTTTCGAAAGGTTGACATTTAAATAGGTATCGACCCCTCCAGCTCCAGAGAGGGCAAAGTTCGATTTGGCAAAGCGAGAGGCCATATCGGCAAAATCTAGAACCAAGGTTCTGTCTTCCTTGTCATTCCATATATCGCCAAGAGTAAAATAGTTGTTCGAAAGACTAGCATTTACATCAATCCCTAATTCTACAATGCGCGAACCAAGGGCAAAGACGCTGGTAGTTAAAAGTAAAAGGCTGGCGCCTAAAATAAAACGTTTCATAGTAGCTCTCCCTAGTTCCTAAAAGTAAATTGTCTTGTCTATATCGGTGGCCGCACTAATGCTCAGTTTAATAGACAGCTGGGGGTTTGCATGCAGCGAATAGGTATCGCTGGCATCGTTTTCATCGTTTGCTGGTATGGAGATTGCTAAAAGGGGAACAAAGGCCCCAGTTCGTATAAGCTCCATATCCTGCGAATCAAGGGTAAGCTCTAAGCTGTTTTTGCCTCTTAAAATAGAAATGTCTTTATTAAACTGGGGCTTATTGTCTTGGTCGGGATAGGCACTTAATCTTGCGTTTAGGGCCAGGCCGGTGTCGTTAACATAGTCTATTTTTAGGGTGATGCTTACGAGCATTTCTAAAATTTCGCCCATTGAATCGTCTTCGTCGTAGCTTTCACGGCCAAATAAATCTTCTTCTACTAGGGCTTCGGACATCATTTCAACATCCCCATTTGCCCGCATCTCGAAGGGAATGATAAGCATAAGGTCCAGGCGAATATTTTCTGGTTCATCACCTATGTCATTTCGAGATATATCAAAGTTATCGGCCATAATTTGGTAATTGAGCTTAAGATCATCGGGGCGTTCGTTGAGTATAAAGGAAAAATCGGGGGCTGTTTTAACGGTGTTCCCCAGGGAATCGGTATCAAGCTCGCGTATCACCTGGTCCTCGCCCTCGTCGGGAAAATCGGGCAGTACGGCATTCGAAATGTCTTCGCCTTCTTCCTGGCTGCCTATAATATCTGTTGTTTTCCCACCGGAACTTCTGCTCATTGCAATCTTAGGCACAAAGCCGTCGGGCAAGGCACTGGCAAAGAGCAAAAGGGGAACCCCGCCAAAGCTAAGCTCGCGGGGCAGGTTGACGTCGAGCTCTGAAAAATCTAAAAAATCGTCCTCGGGGAGGCTGCCCGAAAGAACACCCTCTTCGCCAGGAGAAATATTTATATTTCTCCATTCGGCAATAAATTCTACGCTCCCGCTAAAACCAAGTTCAGCGCCGGGTTCTATATTGTGCAGGGTAAGCAGCTTGGTGTTAGCATCGTAATCGCCCATATCAATGTCAATTAAAAAATCGAGGTTGGGGCTCTGTTTTGGCTCAAGCCTGATGTTCTGCCCTTTAAAGAAATGCTCATTTTGCCCAAAGACGTAGCTGTGTCTTTCATTGTCAATGTTTAAAAGTGTCGAATTTACGCTAACATCAATATTGTTACCGGCAGGAAAACCGTTATCGATGATAACCTTAAAGCCTATTTGGTCGAAATCAATTGAATTTACCCATTCCGATAGATCGCTTAGGCTTTCTTCTGCATTTATTTCGGTTTTAAAATCCTCGGCCATTTCCAAGCTCACGCTGGCCAATTCTTCAATTTTAAACTCGATACTGGTATCCAGACTAAAATTACTGGTATTTAGACCGTAAAATCTGGCATCGTTAGCAACTAAGGTAACTGAAAAATTGGCAGCAATGTGATTTTGGGAAATATTTTGCCCGGCAAAATCAATGCTGTCTCCAGCCGGATTATAATCCTTATAGGGCGTGTACAGGCCACTTTCTTGCTGTATTTCTATAGAAAGGTTACGGCTTATGCCCGACCACTCATCTGGAAATTCATCTCCCTGAATTTCTATACCACCGGTGCCAACGGTCGCATACTTAAAACCACTGTCGTTCTCGGCAAAGGCGGGAATATTGCTCGAGAAATTCAAGTTTTCGGTAAAGTGTATCCCGGTTACATCTTGTAATTCAGTGCCTTCCCGCAATTTTGTATCCCTTGTCTGTAGAATGGCAGTATTTCCAACATTACCGCCGCTTGCAGCAATCGTATAAGAAATAGCCATATAGGGCGTAAGGGTTATATCCGCCAAATTAAAGGAAATAATCTTTGCGCTTTCTGGTCCGCCAGCATCTGTTCCAGAAAAATGTAAAGGGGCGCTATCGCTGGATATGGTATCAATTGGAATTGTACTATCGGCGTCGTCGAATATCTGTAGTTCAATTTCAGTAAGTTCTAGCTCGAAGGAGTTGTGGGCTGTACTTAGCATTAGCCGCATATCTAAATAGCCCGAGGCAAATGCCGCCGAGCTAAAACCGCTGGAAAGCAGTGGAACAGACAAGGTTCCGTTTAAAGCTGAAGCACCTGGTTCAAAAATTTCGATTTGCTGTCCATAAATGCCGTTATTTATTTGTTCAAAAATTATTTCGCCTAGGGATTGCTCTGGCCCGACGGTTTCTTCAAAACGAAAATCGGGCACCTTAAAGCTCTGTGGTGCAAGACTTTGAGAAAGAGTATCGAAGAAATCCAAGTCTTCGATACTTTGGGCAAAATTGATGGGGATTTCGGCAATTGGGTAATGAAGGAGTAGCTTTAGGCTCTCCCCTGCTTCCCCGCTTATGTAGCGGTAGGCAGCTGCCCCACTCCCATCGGCGAGGTTTTCGAGTATGTCATCTATGGGAAAGATGTTTTCCTCGATTAGGTTGATATTCTTGGTACCCAGGGGAGCATATAAGGTGGGTTTTGCCTTGATACGCACCGAATCTACCAGCGAATAATTAGAACAAGCAAAAAGAGCAATGCTCATTGCACTAGCAATGAAAAACATAGCAATGTTTTTCACGTACGTGGTCGAAGAAGTTCTATTCATTGTACACTCCTTGCCTTTTGGGCTATTCTCCATATGAAAAATAAGGCCTATAGGCTAAAGTTTTTCAACAGATTTCTAATGGTAATTATACATCTTCTAAAACTAAAAAACAGGGTTTTAGTGAAAATAGCTGATTATTATAGTAGGACATTTGCAGGGGAGGGAGATTAGATTATGACAGGCATTATTGCGGCAATGGAGGCGGAATTACAGCTTTTAAAGGGTAATGTAGAGGGTTTACACAGCGAGAAAATAGCTGGGCAGGAATATATTACCGGCAAGCTTGCCGGTAAGGCCGTTGTTTTAGCCCAATGTGGCATTGGAAAGGTGCATGCCGCCCTAGGGGCGGCCTTTATGATACAGGCATTTTCGCCAAAACAGATAATAAATACCGGTTCAGCCGGAGGCCTGCTGGCAAATCAAACATTTGGCGATATTGTGTTGGCCACCGCCCTGCGCTACCACGATGTAGATGTAACAGCCTTTGGCTACGAGATTGGCCAGTTACCCCACTGCCCGCCATCATTTAAAAGTGATATCCAATTACTTGAAAAAGCCCAGAGCTCTGTGCGACAATTACAGGCACGGGGGCAGTATCCTAAAGAGGTTGGCATACATATTGGCGAAATAGGCTCTGGCGATGTCTTCGTGCACGAGCCAGACCGGATTGCCGCTATTAAAGCCAATTTTCCCACGCTTTTGGCCGTCGAAATGGAGGGGGCGGCAATAGCCCATGTAGCTCATCGAATGCAACTGCCATTTTTGGTAGTGCGCGCGCTGTCGGACATAGCCGGCAAAGAATCGCCCATGAGCTTTCCCGAATTTTTACCGCTGGCATCTAAAAATTCGGCAACACTTATAATGGAAATGCTTGCCAGCCTATAAGGAGAGGAGAAAAAACCACTATGGAGAAGATCGCTAGCTTTACTATCGACCACACTAAATTGAAACGCGGCCTTTATGTCTCTCGGACAGACCAAATTGGCGATATCGGCCTTACCACCTTCGACATTCGCATGAAGGAACCCAATCGCGAGCCGGTAATTGATATGCCGGCCCTGCACAGTTTGGAACACCTCGGTGCCACCTATTTGCGCAATCACTCCGCTTGGAAAGACAAAATAATTTATTTTGGGCCAATGGGTTGCAGAACCGGCCTGTATTTAGTTGTGGCGGGAAAAATAGATTCCCGTTCGGCCCTGCCCTTTGTGCGCGATCTCTTCGAATGGATTGCGGCCTATACGGGGCCACTTCCGGGGGCCACTGCGCAGGAATGCGGCAATTATTTGGAGCACAATTTGCCAATGGCAATTTGGGAAAGCCGAAAATATTTGACCGAAATTTTACGGGTAATTGGGCCCACAAATTTGGAATATCCAGACTGATAATTCCCGCTTTGCGTAAAAGTGAATTATCAATCTTGACAATCCTTAGCTAAATAGTAATATATAAGCGGAGGCTGCCAATGCCTGTACGAATACCCAATAAGCTTCCAGCCCGAAAAGCTTTAGAAGCAGAGAATATATTTGTAATGACCGCTGAGCGGGCGGTGCATCAGGATATAAGACCCTTAAAAATTGCGGTTTTAAACCTTATGCCTACAAAAATTGTCACCGAAACTCAAATTTTACGGCTGTTGGGAAACACGCCCCTACAGGTGGATGTGCGTTTTATCAGAACCCTGAGCCACGAATCGAAAAACACGCCATTAGAGCATTTAAAGGCCTTTTATATAGGCATAGACGATATCTGGCACGAGGCCTTCGATGGGCTTATTATTACCGGTGCCCCCGTGGAAAACATGGCCTTCGAGGAGGTCGACTATTGGCCCGAGCTTGTGCGCATAATGGATTGGAGCAAAAAAAATGTCTGGTCCACTTTTCATATTTGCTGGGGGGCCCAGGCCGGCCTTTGGCATCACTATGGCATTCAAAAACACCCCCTGCCGGAAAAATTGCATGGCGTTTTTTGGCACAATATTGTTGAGGTGCAGGAGCCCCTTTTGCGCGGTTTCGACGAGGCCTTTTTGGCCCCACATTCCCGCCACACCGAAATTAGAAAAACAGACATCGAAAAACATCCCAAACTACGGCTTTTATCGCTTTCTGAACGGGCGGGCGTGTACATAGTGGCCAGCAAAAATGGGCGCCAGGTTTTTGTAACCGGGCATCCGGAGTACGAACGACTTACCTTAAAGGCCGAGTGGGAGCGGGATGTTCAACGGGGAATGCAGCCGAGCCTGCCCGAAAATTATTTTCCGCAGAACGATTCAAGCAGGAACCCCGCCTTTAGCTGGCGTTCCCATGCCCATTTATTGTACTCAAACTGGCTCAATTATCATGTTTATCAGTCTACGCCCTACGATTTATCGCTCTTAACCTAAATGGGGCTTGACGCCAAGGCGCTTGCATTCGTATTTTTTGTACTGAAAACTTTTAATTCAATCCCTATCTGTCCAGTTATGCAGAGGGGAAATTTTGTATCAGGAAGTATGAATGTCTAAACACAGATCACAGACGGGCGCAGATGCTGTCTCTGGTGAAAAGCCCGAACAGCCAAAAAACCAAGATGTACCGGCTGGCGACGAGAAAAAATCTAACGAAAAGCCTGCCGAAAACGCGGAAAACGCGGAAAACGCGGAAAACTTGACCGAAGAGGACGAGCTTGCCACATTAAAAAACAGGGTTGCCAAGCTTGAGGCAGAATTGGCAGAGGCAAAGGACCAATATCTGCGCAGGGCGGCCGATTTCGAAAATACTCGGAAAAGATTTGCAAAAGAAAAAAATGATGCAATCGAATTTGCCAACCAAAGCCTCTTATTGGATATTATACCCATTGTGGACGACTTTGAGCGCGCAATTAAATCGGCAGAGGATTCTAAAAACTTTGCATCTTTCCACGAAGGCATTGTGCTTATCGAAAAACGCCTTGTCTCCCAGCTAGAATCCAAGTGGAACCTTGCCCGCTACGATTCTGCTGGAAAAGCCTTCGATCCGAATTTTCACGAGGCAATAATGATGGAAAAAACAGCCGAAGTAAGCGAGGCCACCGTTGCCGAAGACTTTTTTAAGGGCTATACACTCAATGGGCGGGTGGTGCGCAGCGCAAAGGTCAAGGTGCTTATGCCAGAAGTTGAATCGAATGGGCAAGAGGCAGAGAAAGCGGAATCTGCCGAAAATAATGGCGAAAACGCCTAAAATAGGAATTGTATTGAACGCTTTTTCAATGCGGTCAAATTTAGTATATTTTGTATATGGACAAAGATAAGGAGTCTAGAATGGGAAAAATTATTGGTATCGACCTAGGAACAACCAACTCATGTGTAACGGTTTTGGATGGGGGGGAACCCATTGTTTTGCAGAACTCAGAGGGCGGGCGCACTACGCCATCAATTGTTGGCTTTACGGGAAAGGGCGAACGAGTTGTGGGGCAACCGGCAAAAAACCAGATGATAACAAATCCGGAAAATACCGTTTTTTCAATAAAGAGGGTGGTGGGACGACGATTTTCGGAAATTAACGAAGAAATGAAGCTTGTCCCCTACCATGTTAAAGAACAGGGCGGCGAGCTTCGGGTGGATATTCAGGGTAAACTATATTCGCCACAGGAAATTTCGGCCTTCGTATTGCAGAAAATGAAAAAAACGGCAGAAGATTATTTGGGCGAGGCGGTCACCGAAGCGGTTATTACTGTTCCCGCCTATTTTAACGATGCCCAGCGCCAAGCTACAAAGGACGCCGGAAAAATTGCCGGCTTGGAAGTAAAGCGCATTATTAACGAACCGACGGCAGCTGCCCTGGCCTTTGGCTACAACAAGGACCAGAAAAAAGAGCGGGTCATTGCCGTCTACGACCTTGGTGGCGGCACCTTCGATATTAGCATTTTGGAGCTGGGCGAAGGCGTTTTCGAGGTTAAATCTACCAATGGCGACACCCACCTTGGTGGCGACGATTTTGACCACAGAATAATGGAATGGCTTGTCGACGAGTTTAAAAAAGATACGGGCATAGATCTTTCCAAAGACCGCATGGCCCTGCAGCGCCTGCGCGAGGCATCCGAAAAGGCAAAGATAGAGCTTTCTGCGGTACAGGCCACCGAAATAAATCTGCCCTTTATTACCGCCGATCAGAATGGGCCCAAGCACTTACAAAAATCGATTACCCGCGCCAAGTTCGAGCAAATGGTGGACGATCTTTTCGAGCGTTCCAAAGAACCCTGTAAAAAAGCCCTTGCCGATGCGGGCATTGGTGCTGGCCAGATAGACGAGGTGCTCCTTGTTGGCGGTTCTACCCGTATTCCTGCGGTTCAGCGCATTGTAAAAGAGCTGTTTGGCAAAGACCCCAATAAGGGGGTGAACCCCGACGAGGCGGTGGCAATTGGGGCAGCTATCCAGGGCGGTATTCTTGGTGGCGATGTAAAAGATGTCCTGTTATTGGATGTTTCGCCGCTCTCCCTGGGAATTGAAACCCTGGGCGGGGTTATGACCAAGCTTATTCCCCGAAATACCACCATTCCCACGCGGAAAAGCCAGATTTTCTCCACCGCTGCAGATGGCCAGAATGCAGTTTCGATCCACGTTTTACAGGGCGAACGGGACATGGCCTCCCATAACCGTACTCTTGGGCGCTTCGACTTAGTGGGCATTCCGCCTGCTCCCCGTGGTGTCCCCCAAATTGAGGTTACCTTCGATATCGATGCCAACGGCATTGTGCATGTCTCTGCTAAGGATTTAGGCACCGGCAAGGAGCAGAAAATCCGCATAGAAAGCTCCTCTGGTTTAAACGAATCCGAGATTAACCGTATGGTTCAGGAAGCCGAGGCACATGCAGAGGAGGACCGGCAAGAAAAAGAGAAGGTCGAGGTTCGCAACGAGGCCGACAGCATGATTTATTCCACCGAGAAAACGCTAAAAGATATGGCCGATAAATTGGAGGAAGAGGATAAGTCTAAAATTGAGGCCGCCATGGCGGACTTAAAGCAGGCTGTGGAGGCAAATGATGTCGAGCAGATGAAAGAAAAAACAGAGGCCCTAAAGCAGGCTTCCTATAAAATTGCCGAGGAAATGTATAAAAATGCCGGACCAGAGGCTGGAGCTGAGGC
>CAZBJJ010000002.1:10189-13170 GCA_964492245.1 uncultured Spirochaetales bacterium
GAGGCTGGAGCTGAGGCCGGAGCAGATGGCGCAGCTACAGGAAGCGACAAGGGCGACGAGGCCCAGGATGTCGACTACGAAGTAGTAGATGACGACAAGTAAAAAGGGCTAAACCTTGGCAAAACGCGATTATTACGATGTCCTGGGGCTCCAAAAAGGGGCCTCCAAGGACGATATAAAGAAGGCATACCGCCGTTTAGCAGTGCAAAATCATCCCGATAAAAACCCGGGCGACAAAAAGGCCGAGGAGCGCTTTAAAGAGGCCACCGAGGCCTACGAGGTGCTTGCCGACGATCAGAAAAAAACGCTGTACGACCAATACGGCCATGCTGGCCTAGAGGGAATGGGCGCAGGTTCCGGCGGCGGCTTTTCGTCTTTTCATGGCTTTGAAGATATTTTTGGTGATTTTTCGGGTATTTTCGACAACCTCTTTGGAGGTGGTGCCCGGCGGGGCAATAGCAGCCCTGGCGGGCCACCACAGGGTGCAAACCTAAGATACGATATAGAAATACCCTTTAAGGATGCTGTCTTTGGCACCAAGGTAGAAGTACAGTATCAGCGGGAAGAGGCCTGTGGCAGCTGTAGTGGCACAGGGGCTGCAGGCAGCTCCGGCCGCAAGGTCTGTCCCAGCTGTGCGGGCTCCGGCCAGGTGCGCCGAAGCCAGGGCTTTTTCTCGGTGGCAACGCCCTGTGCCTCCTGCCGTGGCGAAGGCTATATCATCGAAAACCCCTGCACCACCTGTGGTGGCTCAGGCACCAGAAAGGCCAAACAAAAACTGGCCGTAACGATTCCCCCCGGCATCGAAGATGGCAAAAGGGTCGTTCTGCACAACCAGGGGGATGCTGGACCTAACGGCGGGCCCTTTGGCGATTTAATCGTGTTTATACGGGTTAAGCCCCACGAATATTTCGAAAGAGACGGCCTGGACCTCTACTGTGCAGTACCCGTTTCAATAAGCCAGGCCACCTTGGGCGCCGATGTAATTATTAAAACCTTGGATTCGAAAAAAATAAAAATAAAGGTACCCGCGGGCACCCAAAGTGGAAAATTGGTGCGGGTGCGCGAAGAGGGTGTTCCATCGGGGGCCCGTCGAGGCGATTTATATATTAAATTGATGGTTAAAATTCCTCAAAAACTTACAAAGCGTAGCAAGGAGCTTTTAGAGGAATTGGCCCAGCTCGAAGGGGACAGGAAAGAGCTGTCTACAATTCCCTTAAAGCAAATATAAAATGAATTTTCACCCGTTTTTACCAATTTTATGGAAAAATCCATGAAATTGGTAAAAATCTCAATGATATCCCTGTATAAAATTGACAGAAATCGATTTCACTCTTATAAAAGATAAGAGGTTTGACTGAATGTATCGTAATCTTCGTAGAATTGCATTTATTATTCTCTTAGGCATTCTTGCCCTGTTGTACACTCTTGTGGTGGCACTCTTAATTGGCAATCTGCCCTTTTTCGGGCAATTGGCCTTTGCTGGCCTGCTCTTTGTGGGAGTGGTCTTTCTTTTAACCTTTCTGTTTAAAAGGGCAGATGAACGGCTTAACCGAAAGGCCTTTGTCCTGGGAGACACAAGGGTTCTGTCTGCCTTTGTGGATCGTTTGCGCTTTTGTTTTACCACCAACGATCTTATCAAGGCATTTAGGGATGTTTTAGAGCTGTCCGCAGATTGCTCTGTCCTTTTGGTCGATATGGATAGGCACTATGCTGTGTATAATAGTCCCTCCACCATAGGTACCGACACCACGCTTTTTAACGAGCTGGTTCGCTACTACGACAACTGGAAAGACGGTGTTTATTTCTTCGACGAAGAATTGGGCCTTGTTTCCGACCACCGACGCCAGCGGGGCTTTTTTGTCGTAAGCGGAAATTTACATCTTTATTTCTTTATGCGTTTTGCCAGAATTATGGAGCCAGAAGTTTTTCAGGACCTTTTTGCCGAATTTAAGGCTTTTTTATCCCGAAATGAAACCATCGAAAAAATGTATGCGATATCTGCCGTTACCAAGGAGTGGGCCATGGTAGCAGAAACCCAGTTATCGTTTTTGCCTAAAAAAATGCCCGATATTAAAGGGCTCAATCTGGCGGCCTATTTCCGCCCCTTGGTCAATGTCTCTGGCGATTATTACGATGTCTTGCCCATAGACGAGGACAACACGCTGCTACTTTTGGGAGATGTCTCGGGCAAGGGTTTAGCTGCGGCACTTTTAATGGGTGTTATAATAAACACGGTTAGAATTCTGGAAGACAAGACCGATTTAATCGGCATGATTCGCAATATAGATATTGCAATAAAAGGCATGCGATTGCAGGATAAATACACCGTTATTTTTATTGGTATTGTAAATACCAAGGCAATGACTATTTCCTATGTCAACGCATCTATGGCAGATCCCTTAATTATTTCCGAAACACGGGCAGGTAGGCAGATTCGCTATTTAACCTCAAACTGTAGCCTTATAGGCATTCTGGATATAGAGGATATTCAGGTATCTAAGACCAAATTGTTTCCCGGCGATACCATTTTAATGGCCTCGGACGGAGTTTCGGAGGTTGCCGACGAGACGGGCGAAATGTTAGGAGATACCGAGCAGTGGGTAGACTTTATCCTTACAGAATCGGAAAAACCTGTCGATGAATTTGTTACCGGTATTTCCGATTTAGTTTTAACTTACGCTGAAAAATCTGCCTTGCGCGACGACGTAACCATGCTGGCCGTTAAATTACAGGAGTGAACACATGATTCTTTCGCTTTTTAACCTCGCCCTGTTTGTATTTCTTCTTAGATACGGGTACAATATTCGCCATCGCTCAACCGAAGGTGAAAATTCCCGTTTGCTGTTTTGGTTTACCGAAATTTTCGCAGTTATGGCTTTTGGTACGGCTTTTGTCTCGATGGAGAGTGCCGGGACTAATTGGACCGACTTTTCTTTCTCCATAAACGTAGGAACACCGGTAATAGCACTGTTTTTTGCAAG
>CAZBJJ010000002.1:13270-19190 GCA_964492245.1 uncultured Spirochaetales bacterium
TTTAATTTAGGCATCGCATTTTCGTTGTCAGCTATTTCAATAATAATATTCGTTCGACGCTTTTTTATAAAAAGTAAAATTTATCGCCTTCAATTGGGTGTATCGTCCTTTGCATTGATATTGGCGGGGGCGCTTTGGTTTCTCTTGTCCATAGTCCTGCCTGGTCAATTCGATCTATTATGGACATTTAACTTTTTGCCTGTCGTGCCCCTGGGACTAGTGTTGGCTTTTTCCTATGCTATGGGTATTACCCGTATTTTTGCACTGCGGGAAGTCTTAAAGACAACCCTGACCTTTATTGTCTATGCCCTAGTCGTGGGGGTAGCCACAGGGGCCACGATTGCCTTTATTTGGGACCCTCTTGCCTCGGTTTCGTCGTTGCTTGCCGCCTTCTTGGTCTTTCTTGTCTTTGTTGTGGCAGCATTACTTGCCTATTTTTTACGCAATAAATTAAAAGCGGTTATGCGCAGTGGAAGTGATTATGGGGACGAGCTCGAGGAGAAATTGACCGATATTGATTTTTCTTTGGGCCGCGACGAGGTTATCGATAATTTGCTTTCGCTGTTAAAAGAGTATGTAGACTGCACAGCAGTAAACCTCTTTGTAGTAGATTCTAATGATAGAATGCAAAATATTGGCTCGACCAACAACCTTGAGGCCTCTTTTAATCATCGAACCCCGGCAATTGATTTTTTAATAAACAACGATGTCTCTATAGCTATTAAAACCGAGGTTATTACCAATTATACCTACCACGAGGTAAAAACCGAATTATTGGGAATAATGTCCAGTTTCGATGCCGATATTTTAATTTTGCTGCGGGAAGGCCGCACCATAATTGGGGCCATTACTCTAGGTGCGAAAAGAACCGGCACAGAGTTTACCAGCTACGATTTCTCGGTGGCCTCTAAGCTCTATGGCAAGCTCTTTGTGGTGGCCTATTATTTTAAAAACGTAGCGCAAGAGTCCTTGGTGGTAACGGTCGACAGAGAATTAGAGTTCTCGGATCAAATTATTTTTTCTATTCAGGAAAACATCGATCGGGTAGAACACCCAACGGTGGATCTTTCTTTTATGACCCGCTCTGCCCGAAAACTGGGGGGCGACTTTTTAGATTTTATTCGCATATCGAAAAACAGATATATTATTATAATTGGGGATGTCTCTGGCAAGGGGCTGAATGCAAGTATGTCCATGGTAATTTTAAAATCGGTTATCCGCACTTTTTTGCGGGAAACTAAGGATTTTAAAAAGCTAATTATCAAAATTAACGACTTTATTAAAGTTAATCTGCCCCGCGGAACTTTTTTTGCGGGAGTTATCGGCATTATGGATTTTGAAACCCGTACATTTTTTTATGTAAACTGTGGAATTCCAGCAATGTTTCTTCTGTCATCCTCGTATAACAACCCCGTGGAAATTCAGGGTGATGGGAAAATCTTGGGCTTTGCAAAGAACATGGAACCCCTAATAAATGTGCGAAAGGCCGTCTTTAAAACAGGGGACATTGTTATGATGACGACCGACGGCCTAACCGACGCAGAATCTATTCGGGGGGCCCGCTTTGGAAAAGAGCGAATACAGGCAAGCATTTTAGAGAACCGTGAACAAAATGCCGAGCGAATGGTGCGGTTTTTATACGATTCTGTGGAAGAGTTTATTCAGCAGGAAATTGCTGACGATATTACTATTATGGCAATTAAATTTATTTAAGGGGGAATCAATGGATCATTTAAACATTACCGAAAAAAAGGGTGACAATTATATCCTTTTGGAAATTGTGGGGACGGTAAATTCGTATACCTATACCGAATTTCAGCAAAAAGTTTATTCGATTATCAAGACTACAAATTTAATTTTGGATATGGGAAGAGTTACCAACCTCTCCTCTTCTGGCCTTGGCGTTTTAATGTCGGCAGTTGAAGATGGCGAGGAGGCGGGAACAAAGCTCTACATTATGTCGCCCAGTGACATTGTGCGTCTGGCTATTGAATCGACTGGGTTTCAGCATCTTTTTCCGGTAATTAGAAGTGTCGGTGAAGTTATGTAACAAAGGAATAGCGTTCTCGAAGTTTGCTTATTTTTGGAAGAGAAAAGAAGAATTTTGTCGGTTTGAACGCTTTTTAGATAAATCTTTGCGCAGCATTCCCCCCGACAGAGCTGCGGCTTTAAAGCTTATTGCCTCCGAGTTATTCGACAATATTGTTGAGCACGCCAAGGGGGTCTTTCCCCCTCTTGTCCATGTAAAAATTAAAAGCAATCGACAGGTTAGGCTGCAGATATCTTATACATCCACTAATTTTGATGAATTTGAAAAAATATTGGATTTGCGACAGACATCTCCGCTTAGCAGCCAAAGAAGTCGGGCCATTCATTATTCGGAGCTGGACGAAAGGTATCGTGGCCTTGGGCTATTTATAGTTTCTTCCCTGGCCACAGATATAAAGATAAGCAGAAAACTCGTAAAAAAAATCGTAGTGCACTTGTAGGCTAAGAAATGCCGGCGATGAGACTCGAACTCATATGCCCGTGAAGGCAGTGGATTTTGAGTCCACCGTGTCTGCCATTTCACCACGCCGGCGATAGCATTGGAGCAAGGCTCCAATAGACTAAATAATATCAGAAAAGTTTTCGGCATTCAAGATAGAATCGCTTTTCAATTGCCTCGCCCATAGAAAAACTTTTGCGTGGCAGGGGCCCTGTCTTTGCCACGGTCATAAAAAGATCTGACTTGCCAATAGGGGGCAGTAAAATGCCTGCCGTGTTCGGCCTTTGGGCAACCTCGATGGTTTCCTCGCTGCCATGGAGATAATCTATTGTGCGTTCGGCTTTGGCTGCGACAAAGGCATCTAAAATAGGTTGCAAGGGTTCAGTTGCCAGGCCGGTAAGACCGGTATTAAGTAAAAATGCTGTCTGCCCCGCGACTACACCATAGCGAATAGGGCCGCCATCGCCCTCTGCCAAAAGTTTGGCCAGTTTTTGGGGGCTTTCGATCTGTTCAGTGGACAAGACAGGCAGCCTTGCCAGGGCCTTTATAAGCTCGGCCATATTGATATTGAAAAGTGCCCGATGGATGGGCTCGAATTGAATTGCCGGGTCGTAAATATTTTCTATTTCCACCAGGGCGTATCTGGCCGGATGTTCCAGCAAATGGGGCATATCCTTATTTTCCGTTTTAAATTCGTCCCAGATGGCCTTGGCGGTTGCCAGGGAGTGGTTGCCGTCGCCCACCGCAAACAAAAAGGGGCTGGGATCTGCAGTGCCATAGCGGGTTTTTGCCTTTTCGGCTAGCTTTTCGAAGGCGCTGGCAATAGATTGAAGCTCCTGGGCATCGGTAATTTTCCAGCCTGCAAGCGAGCCGGCATTGCCCATTAGCTTTCCCTGGTAGGCGGGGGGTTGTTGGGTGCAGCGAGAGGAAATGGCGGAAAATAAAAGGTCTTCTTCGTCATCGATTAAAAGAATTATATGCGGCGACTCCAAGCCTGCCTTCCGGCGAATATCCATGCGCGGTGGGAGGCGATCGGTAACGGTGCCCTCGCTGGCTCGAATAAGGGGGCGGGCCTGGGGCTGCCAATCGTAGGCTTCTAGGTCCACTGCCACCACAAGGCCACGTCGGTTTTTTTGATACGCAGTCTGTCTTTCTAAATAGACAAAGCCCTTAAATTCGCTATCGAAGGTATCGCTGGCCAAGGCTTTCTGCATTTCCTGGTGGATTTTCTGTATCCTTTCGGCTTTTCCGGGCTTTTCTAAATGTATCTCGGGAAAAATAAAATGTCCTGTAGAGGCCTTGTTTGCGATATTCTGATATACCGACTCCCAGTATGCCTCGTCTTGGGTATATTGGTCGCAGGCAATAACAGCCCATGTTTTTAGGTCGATGTCCTGCCGGGGAAGCAGAATGTGCGGCATTGCAATGCCAATTTTGGCCAATCTATTTTCTAGGGTGTTCACAGAAATCTCCTTAAAAATGACTATAGGGGAAGCGCAAATGATGGTCAACATAATTTGACAAATCCCTGGGGAAATACAATATTTATAGACAAGGAGAGGAGCTTGCAGGTTCAACGACAGACATTTAATCAAGAACAGCGTTTAAAAATGAACCCCCAGATGTTACAGTCTATACAGCTTATGGCCATGCCCTTGGTTGAACTGCGCGAAAGAATTGGGCAGGAATTAGAGAGTAACCCGGCCTTGGAAGTAATAGAGGATAAATCCGTTGTTTCGTTGGACGAATTTTTGGCAAAGAGCGATACCGAGGACTGGTTCGATTCCAGCTCCGATTCTGGCATTGTGCGCTTTGGCAGCGAGGCCGACTCCGACAAAAACCGCCAGTTTGTAGAGGGTGTTTTAACGCGGCCCGAGACCTTGCAAGAGCGGCTTTTGTGGCAGTTCCGGCTTTTGCCCCTTGAGGCAGAAGACCGCGCTCTAGGGGAAGCCCTTATACAGAACCTCGATGCCTCTGGTTTTCATATCGAAGACCCTGCCCTGTTAGAGCCAGTGCTGTCGGATCTGCGGCGAAACAATATAATTGGCCTTATACAGGGCCTGGACCCCCAGGGCTGTTGCGTGGCGGACTACCGCGAATCAATTCGGGTGCAGGTTGAGCTTTTGCCCGAAAAACCGGCAGAGCTTTTAGATTTAGTAAGCAATTATTTCGACTTAATGGAACTTGGGCGGGTCTATGAAATTGTCAAAAAATCGCCCTATAGCGAAGAGATGGTCAATAACTGTCTTAATGTTTTAAAAACTCTTTTGCCCTTTCCTGGGAGGCAGTTTGGCCATGGCGAGGCGCGCTATATTGTTCCCGATTTACAAATTGTGCAGCGCGAAGACGAGCTGGTAATTCTGTTAAATGACGAAGAAATCCCCGTTTTAGGCATTAATCCTTTTTTTTCAAAACTTTTGCATGGCGCAGAAGAGGGGCCCAATGTGCAGAGCTTTGTGCGCGAAAACATAAAAGATGCCCGCTGGTTTATTCGCACCATTAACCAGCGGAACCAGACGCTTTTGCGTGTTACTCGGGCAATTGTCAATTTTCAGAGCGGTTTTTTTGCCCGCGGTCCCAAATATTTAGCCCCGCTTACCCTAAAAGATATTGCCAACGAAATTGGGGTGCACGAGACAACGGTTTCGCGGGTGGCAAATGGTAAATATATACAGACTGAGTGGGGCATATTCGAAATAAGGCATTTTTTTACCAATTCAATTAGTGGTTCGGGTTCATCGGGTTCAAAATATTCAAAGGAGGGCGTAAAAGAAATTATCAAAGAAATTATATCCGATGAAACCATCAATTATTCGGACCAGAGCATTAGCGATATTTTGGCAAAGCGGGGAATAAGTCTGGCACGCAGAACGGTGGCCAAGTACAGAAATGAATTGGCCCTGGGCTCCTCGTATCAGAGGTCGTAGTGGCCTTGTATTAAGGCAGCGGCTTTGGAAGTAGGCCTTCGAAATATCAATTTGAGGGGCTAGTATTTCTTTTCTTCAAGCGCAGGCTTGGGGCTTTTTATTAGGAACCTTAATTAAGGGCAGCATACAGGAGGAATTATGAACATCGAGGTCAAAGCAGTACATTTTTCTATTAGAGAAGAGTCGCGAGAGTATTTGGATAAAAAAATTAAACGCATTCCGAATGCAGAGAATATGATAGTCGATCTTTTGTTTACCTTTACCAAAGAAAAGCTGTTTAAGGCGGTATGTACGGTTAACTTTAGGTGGGGGCTGTCTACCCATGTCTCCGAAGAAGATTATGAACTGCTTCCGGCCATAGATAAATTGATAGATAAACTAGAGGCAAAAATTATAAAGGAAAAAGAAAAGGTAAAAGAAAAATATTAAGCACATATTGGCCAGCAAGTCTTGCTTCTTGCTGGCCGATACTTTGGGGCCCCTAGGCGTGGCTTTGAGGCCCCTG
>CAZBJJ010000002.1:19290-28510 GCA_964492245.1 uncultured Spirochaetales bacterium
GGCCCCTGGGCGAGGACCAATTATTAATCGATGTTTTGAATTTCTATTTTTATGCCCTCGCTGGCCTCATATTCAGCTTTTGGGGGCACAGTTACTTTTAAAATGCCATTGGAATAGACAGCCTTAACCTGTTCTTGGTCAAATTTACTGGCAGGCACAAAATATTTTTGGCGCTGAATATCTTTAAATTTTAAACGGCGCTTAAAGTACTGCCGGCCCTCCTCGGCAGGGGCATCATTCTCTGCCTCTGTCTCGGGGCTATCGAGTTTTGCAGAAAAAACCATGTAATCGCCCTGAAAAGAAAGAGAAATGTTTTTTTCCGAAAAGCCGGCAAGGGCGAATTCAAAATTCATATTGCGGTCTTTATCTAAAAATACATTCATAGGGGGAAAGGAGTAGGCGGGATAATAATCGGTGCCCTCCTCGAAAAACCGCCAGGTAAAATTGCGGTTGTCAAAGGTGTGCTGTTCGCTATGGGAGTCTTCCTGCTTTTCTTCGCAATTTGAGCTGTATTGGCGCATGTTTTTCTTAAACTCGCCCGAAAAGTTGCGCGCTGCCTCGAAGACCTCCTCGAGTATCATGCCTAAGTCGCTAAAGGACCTTGGATCTTTCATCTTTCTCTCCTTATCGGTTATTCACCCGAACAAAGTAACCCTCCATAATGGAGCGATTAACCACAAATGCTGTGGCATCAATTTTATTGGCAGTTTAAATATAAGTATTGACGAGCCGATAGGCAAGAAGCAGGATGTTGGCCTGTCTATTTTAATAAAAACCAGCTATATTTTTACTATTGATATGAGATTGTTATACATTGCCGAAATAGTGGGCAAGGCTGGCATAGATAGCCTTAAAAAAGGACTTAAAGAGCTAAAGGCGGACTACCAGGCCGATTTCGTGTTTGCTGGAGCCGACTCGGTGACCAATGGCAATGGCCTTGGCAGAATGCATGCAGGCTATGTGCGCAAATTGGGGGTCGATGTCCTGTGCCTAGGGGACTCCGCTTTTTTGCGGAAGGATTTAGTGGAAAATTTAGAGCGTTTAAACTATATTTTGCGCCCTGCCAATATTACCACTCTGGCACCAGGTCGGGGCTATCGAACTTTTTGGCTAGAAGAAAAAAAAATTGCCATTATCTCGCTTTTGGGCCAGGCCAGCTTTTCTCGATTACAGGGCGATAGCCCAGGCGAAATTGCCTTAAGCTTGGTGGAACGCTTGCGCAAGGAGACCCCCATCGTTTTGGTAGATTTTCATGCCCAGGCCACCGCCGAAAAATACAGCCTATTCAGATTGCTCGATGGCCGATGCACCGCAATTATTGGTTCGCACACATTGGTGCAGACGGCCGATGCCCAGATAAGTGCGCAGGGGACAGCCTTTATCTGCGATGCTGGGCGTACGGGAAGCCAGGATTCGGTGGGGGGCAATAGTGCGCAGAGCCGCATTCACGAATATATTTCGGGCATTCCCGATTGGACGCGCGAGGCCTGGGAGCGCCAAGAGCTTCAGGGCGTTTTTTTAGAGGTCGATGATACGGGGAAGGCTTTGCAGATAGAACCCTTTCGTCGGAGCCTTAATTGATTGAGGAGGCAGCGGGGTATGGAGACAGGACGAATTCTTAAAATTGATGGACACAGGGCCCTTGTTCTAGGGGGCCAATTGGCTGCCTGCTTTGGCTGTATGAGCGCAGAATGTGGCGATAAGCGCAAAGAGTTTTGGGCCATCAATAAAACGGGCAAGGCCCTGGCACCAGGACAGTGGGTTACCATAGCTAATACGAGGGCCCTGGTCTTTCTTCAGGCTTTTTTATATGTCCTATTGCCTATGCTTAGCGGTATTTTGGTGCCCGTTTTTTTATGGTCGGCAGGACTGGGCCTGGGGGCAGATCTGTTGGCGCTCATAGGTATAGCGATATTTTTTGCTTTGTCGGCGAGTCTGTTCTTATTTTTGCGGCGGTTTTATGAGCGTTTTGCCCCACGAATAACCGCAAGCCTGGAAGATTGACCGAATTATTCGCGCACTTCCTTGGCCAGTTCTTTTATTCTGGTGGCCATATCGGCCAGGGCAACCTGTTCCATGGCATGGCCCATTTCCCAGGCGACCTTGGGCATACCATAGACCACACAGCTTTCGGGGCTCTGCGAAAGGGTAATGGCCCCGGCCTTGTACATGCTTCCCAATTCCTGTGCACCGTCGCGCCCCATACCGGTCATTATAATGCCCATTGCACGCTGCCCATATTCCCTGGCCACCGATTCAAATAGAACGTCTACAGAGGGCCGGTGCCCATTTCGGTTTTCGTTTTGATTGAGGCGGGCAATGGTTGCCAGCGGTTTTTTTTCTATTGTCAGATGATAATTTCCCGGAGCTATAAGGACGCGACCAGGTTTTACAATGTCGCCTTCCTCGGCCTCTTTAATTTCCAAAGAGCTTATGCGGTCCAGGCTCTTTGCAAATTCGTAGGTAAAACCTGCGGGCATGTGCTGTACCACCACAATAGGTATCTGCAGGCTGGCATCCAGCTTTGCAAATACCTCTCTTAGGGCGTTAGGACCACCGGTCGATATACCAATGGCTATTATTTCGGTGTTTCCCGGTTTGCGACTCTGTTGGGGCCTTTCCTCTGGTGTTTTTTTTGGCTCGATACCCGGGCGAGGGGGGGCGACTACTGGGCTCACTGGGCGCGAAGGACTTATTTGTTCTGGTGGCCTTGCTGTGGTGGCTGGGGGAAGCTCGACCACCGTCGATTTCGGTGCCAGTCCCCGCTTAATTCGATACTGGGTGCCGTAAGCCAGCAACATGCCGGTGAGGTTGTCTCTAACGGTGTGGATGTCTTCGGAAATTGAACCAGAGGGCTTCATTATAAAATCGCTGGCCCCGAGGGCAAGGGCCTCCATCGTTACCGCTGCCCCCCGTTTTGCAATAGAAGAGAGAATAACAACGGGAATATCTATGCCGGCTTTTTTTCTTTCGCGTAAAAACTCGATACCATTCATCTCTGGCATTTCGATATCCAGTACAATGACATCGGGGTTAATGCGAGGTATTTTTTGAAGTGCAAAGAGCCCATTCATTGCCCGGTCGGCAACACGCAGTCCTGGAGTTGCCTCTATCATTTTGCTTATTAAATTCCGCATTAAGGCAGAGTCGTCTACCACTAAGACCGAAACAGGACCGTGCACAAAGACCTCCAAATAATGTAATGCTAAATAAACTTGCGATAAAAACAGGCCCAGTCAGTTTTTAAAAACTCAAACTTTGTATTCATGCCAAAAAGTGACTCTGAATGGCCAATAAATAAAAATGATTGGGGCGACATCGCCTCGTAAAAGCGTTCGACGGTGGCTTTTTGGGCCGCCTCGTCGAAATAAATGAGCACATTGCGACAAAAGACAATATCTAAATTTCTAAAGCCAGAATCGTTTTTCAGGTTGTGATAATCGAAACGTATCATCGATTTTAGCTCATCGCGAATGCGAAACCCGCCTTGAACGGCATCAAAATATTTAGTGAGGTACATTGGGGGAATGCCGTTAATTTTGTTTTCGGGATAGTAGCCCTCTTTGGCGACCAGCAGGGATTTTAAGCTTAAATCGCTGGCGATAATTTCGGCCTTCCAGGGAGCTGGCAGATGTTCCTTCATAAGCATGGCAATGGTATAGGGCTCTTCGCCAGTAGAGCAACCGGCGCTCCAAATTCTAAGGGTCATATCGCCCTTGCCTCCCTTGCCTTTTAACAGCTCGGGAATAACATGTTTTTCTAGGGCGTCGAAATGGGCCTGATTGCGAAAAAACCGTGTTAAATTGGTTGTTATGGAATCGAGGAAAAGCTTTAGCTCTTCTTTATCGGCCTTAATTAGGGCGTAGTATTCCTCTACGGTATTAAGTTTTTTTTCGCGCAATCGCTCTTTTAGCCTGCTCTCGAGAATAGACCGGTTGGTTTCCGAAAAATGTATGCCACTTTCGTCGTAAATAAACTTCCGGTAAAGTTCAAAGTTGCCATTGCCCATAAAGTCTGCCATAAGTTCAGTTTATGGATAGGTTTATGTACTGTCAACGGAGCAAGACCTTTCAGCTATAGATTGACGGATTTTTTCTGCATGTTACAATGCGATATGCTGCGTCGAGGAATAAATATTACAGAAAAAGCCAAAAAAACACGGTGGCCAGCAATGTTTTTACTGCTCCCTCTGCTGCTTCTCGCATGCTCCTTCGACTATGGAATTATGAACGAGGAAGAGGAGGACAGTATTTCGGATCTTGTGTTGCAAAATTTTGAATATGTGCGGGTGATAGATAAAAACATTCAGATTAAAATGCAGGGTGATCGGGCAGAAAAATGGGAGCGGGCACAGAAAATGGCGGTGGAAAGGCTCAAATTTGCTCAATATAAAAGCGATGGCAAGACAATTGGAGCCAGTGGGCGGGCAGGTTCGGCGATAATACTGTTCGACAGCGGAGATATTGAGCTTTCGGATGGGGTGCAGCTGTATGCCCAGGAGGACGATTTAATTATCGAGTCGGGGCAGCTGAGCTGGTACGACGACGAGCGCATTCTGCTTTCGCCGGACAACTCCTGGGTGCTTATGAAAGAGCAGAATGGCACGATGATTTCCGGCCTGGGCTTTGGTGCCGATGCCCGTGGCCACCGCTGGGAGTTTGCAAATACGGTCTCTGGGCGGTATGTGTATGAAAAAAAACAGGATGAAGAGGCTGGCGAGGGCGAAGAGGCAGAGGTGGCGGATACTACAGAAATAGTGGGTGAGTGGGAATGAGAGCCTTGCTGCGCAGTATAGCCATCAGTTTAATATATATTTTTATGGCCAGTTGCCTGTTTGCCGAAATTTTTACCTTTAGTGCCGACAAAAAAAGTGGTTCGCGGGCCAAGGGCAGGGAAAAAATTGTTTTAGAGGGGCGGGCTGTTTTGGCTTCCGAATCGCTTACCCTGAATGCCGATCGCATAGAAATTATCGGCGAAGATTTTGACCTTATTGTCTGTACCGGCAATGTGCGCGGTGTGGACAGCGAAAAGGGCCTGTATTTTGCCACAGATCGCCTTAGTTACGATCGAATTGCAAAAATTACTCGTTTAACTGGCAATTCCACTATGGAAGACAAGCAGAATGAGGTTGTTGCAAAGGCACGGATAATTGAATATAACGATGAAAAAGGAGTGAGCCTTTTGCAAATTGCAGTGCGCATTTTTAAGGGCGACCTTGTCTGCCGTGCCAATTGGGCGCTGTGGCGTCGGGAAGAAAAGGACTTAGAACTGGCCTCTTCGCCGGTGGTATTCAAGGGCGACGACGAGTTTCGTGCGGCCCGCATGAAGATAAATCTCGATACCGAAGAACTTCTTATGGAGGGGCGGGTGAGCGGAACGCTTAAGGTTACTTCCAAAGAGGATGAGTAATGGACAGTACAGATAGGGGCCAACATGAGCTGCGAGTACAGGGCCTGCGCAAAAGTTTTGGCAAGCGCGAGGTGGTCTGTGGGGTCGATTTTTCGATGCGAAATGGCGAGGTGGCGGGGCTTTTAGGGCCCAATGGTGCGGGCAAGACGACTATTTTTTATATGATTGTGGGCTTTTACCGGCCCAGCTTCGGCGAGGTCTGGTTAAATTCTACTCCAATTACGCAAGAACCGATGTATATGCGCTCCCGAGAGGGTCTGGCCTATTTGCCCCAGGAGGCCTCGGTGTTTAGAAAATTGACGGTGGAACAGAATATTTGGTCCATAATCGAGACCCGCAAGGATTTGACTTTGGCAGAAAAAAAAGAGCGCACCGAGTTTCTTATGGAAGAATTTGGGGTGGCGCGATTGAGGAGCCAGCCGGGATATACGCTCTCTGGCGGCGAGCGGCGGCGCACCGAAATTGCACGGGCCCTGGCGACAGATCCAAAATTTCTGCTTTTGGACGAGCCCTTTGCCGGAATTGACCCCATTGCGGTCTACGAAATTAAAAATATCATACGGCGGCTGGCAAATAATGGCATTGGTGTCCTAATTACCGACCACAATGTGCGCGATACTCTGGAAATTACAACCCACTCATTTATCATAAATCAGGGCCTTATTGTGGCCGAGGGCGACCGAGAAACTATTTTAGAGGATGAGCTAGCAAGGCAAGTGTATTTGGGAACAGAATTTAGGATGTAAAAGATTTATTGAATACCAGCTTCTGGCAAAGGTTTTCCTTGACAATACTCCTGTTGCGGATATAATTGATTGACATTAATAGGTAGGAGGATTTATGTGGTATGTTGTGCTTCCTCTTGCCGGGTTATTATTAGGCTGGACTATTAGATGGCTGTATGCCAGAATTCAACTTTCGGCTTCGGAACAGCGGGCCGAACGTGTCAGAATAGACGCGATAAAAGAAGCTGAAGCTAAAAAGAAAGAAATTCTCCTAGAGGCGAAAGATCAAATTATTCGCGACAGGAACCAGCTCGAAAAGGAAACCCGCGAGAGAAGAATAGATATACAGCGACAAGAGCGCCGTATACAGCAAAAAGAAGAAACTCTTGATAAAAAGGTAGAGCAACTTGAAAAGCAGGAAGTAGTCCTCTCGAACCGCGAAGACGCAATAGTTGCGCGCGAGGAGGAGCTTACCCACGAAGAGGAGCGATACCGGGCAGAACTGGAAAGGGTGTCCGGTTTAAGCGCAGAAGAGGCGAAGCAGTTAATTATTGCCGATCTCGAAAACGAGGCCCGCCACGATGCGCAGGCTCTTTTAAACAAGATTGAGGCCGAGGCAAATCTTACAGCCGAAAAAAAAGCCCGCGATGTCTTGGTTACTACGGTGCAGCGCTTGGCCACCGAAGTTACTGGCGATGTGACAATTACTTCGGTAAGTTTGCCCAACGACGAAATGAAGGGCCGAATTATTGGGCGAGAGGGCCGGAATATTCGGACCTTAGAGACGCTCACTGGGGTGGATATTATAATTGATGATACCCCCGAGGCGGTGGTTATTTCCTGCTTCGACCCAGTGCGGCGCGAAATTGCCAAGGAATCTCTGGAGCGGCTTATCAATGATGGGCGAATCCATCCAGCTAGAATCGAAGAGATTGTGCAAAAGGTGAGTCGAGAGATATCGCAGAAAATGTTTGAAGAGGGCGAAAGGGTGCTGTTCGACCTGGGCCTTCACAATATGACTGCCGATGCCATTAAAACCCTGGGACGCCTGTATTACCGGACAAGTTATGGGCAAAATGTCCTGTACCACTCTAAAGAGGTCGCCGTTATTGCGGGGATGCTGGCTGCAGAGTTGGGAGCGGACCGAGAAATTGCCAAACGGGGGGCCCTGCTTCACGATATTGGCAAGGGGGTTGAAACCGATTCCGATTTAAACCATGCAGAAATTGGTATGGATATAGCACGTAAAATGGGCGAAGATATTCGCGTTATCAATGCTATTGGAAGCCATCATAACGATGTGGAGCCAACCTGTATAGAGTCGATTATCGTGCAAATAGCCGATGCTATTTCTGCCGCACGTCCAGGGGCGCGGCGAGAGACATTGGACAACTACATTAAGCGTCTGGAAAATCTCGAGAATATTGCCGAGGGCTTTTCTGGAGTGGGTAAGGCCTTTGCCATTCAGGCGGGGCGGGAACTTCGGATTGTGGTGAACAATGAAACAATTAGCGACGACGGGTCGAAGAATTTGGCAAAGGAAATTGCAAAGAAGATAGAGACCGATTTGCGCTACCCTGGCCGCATTAAAGTGACTATAATTCGCGAGACAAGAGTGGTAGAGTACGCTCGCTAATGCCTAGTCGAAGAGTACTGCTTTTAGGGGATGTGGTTGGCGAGGCCGGGCTCCTTGCCTTAGAGAGGCTTTTGCCAGCCACTATTTCCGAAAACAAAATAGACCTAGTCGTAGCCAATGGCGAAAATGCGGCCGATGGTTTTGGGCTGGACGAGGGCGGTTTAAATAGAATTCTGGATGCCGGAGTTGATCTTGTCAGCTCCGGTAACCATATTTGGGAAAAGCGCGATTTTTGGCCGCGCTTGGACAGCGATTCCCGCATTGTACGCCCGGCAAATTATCCCGCTTGCACCAATGGCACAGACGAATCTGGCTCTGGCTGCACTTTGGGGCGGGGCCTTACCCGCCTTGTTAAAAACAATATCGAGTATATTCTTATCAATTTACAGGGACGCCAATTTATGACGGCTATCGACTGTCCCTTTATCTGCTTACAAAATATTTTACAGGATATAGGCCCCTGCGGAAAGGATAAAATTCTCTTGCTCGATTTTCATGCCGAATCGACTCAGGAGAAGGAGGCCTTGGCCCTGTATGCCGATGGCCGGCTTTCTGTGGTGGTGGGGACGCATACGCATGTGCCCACAGCCGATGCCCGTATTTTACCGCAGGGGACGGCGTATCAGACAGATCTGGGCATGACCGGCGATGTAAATAGCGTTATTGGCATGGAAAATGATATCTGTGTAAGCAGGTTTAAGACTGCTGTGCCCCATAAAATGACTGCGGCCAGGGGGCAGGGCTCCTTGAATGGGCTCATTGTAGAGGTGAGTATCGATACCGGTCTTGCGGTGGATGTAGTCCCCTTAGTTTATAAATCGTTTTTCGATAAGGGGCTGCCGATGAAAATGCCTTCAAACCCTAGGTAGTCTATTCGCTTGCCTTCGATAAGAATTTGTACATCTTTAACAGTGGGAAACTCGCAAGCGGTCCAGACAATTTGGCGCAATTGGGCGGCATAGCCCTCTATGCCATAGGTGTTGAACTGGAAATCTTCGCTCAACGAAATATAGGCGGTGCTTCCCCGCACGGTGACATACAGAAGGCGGGTGTTTTCGGGAATTAGGCTGTCGATTCCCTTTTTTTTCTCTTCGCCGCTGGGGCCGGCAAGGAGGGTTTCTAGCACATCTTTTAGGGGGCTGTCGGTGGCCGGAAGTTTTCTCGCCACCTTGGTTCTTACGATGGTGCCGTCGCGGTCGAGTTTTACCATCCATAGGTTGCGAGAGCGCAGGTCCGGTTTTGTGCTTTCGCGCAGGTCCGCTTTGGGGCGAGGCGTAGGGGCCTCTTGGCTTGGGGTGGCGGCGCCTGTGGTAGTTGTGGCGGCGCCTGTAGTCGTTGTGGCGGCGCCTGTGGTAGCGGCGGGCGGCGAGCTAGGAGCGGCGCCTGTAGTCGTTGTGGCGGCGGGTGGCGAGCTAGGAGCGGCGCCTGTGGTAGTTGTGGCGGCGCCTGT
>CAZBJJ010000002.1:28610-40859 GCA_964492245.1 uncultured Spirochaetales bacterium
GCGGCGCCTGTGGTAGTTGTGGCGGCGCCTGTAGTCGTGGCGGCGGGTGGCGAAGGAGGGGGCGTCTTCGGTGTATCCTGCGTGGGGACAACAATTGGGCCTTCCTTGCTCCTAGGTTTTTCCTTGGCCACCGTAACGGGTTGCAAGGGTTTGTCGGGGGCAGTTTGTTCCGGTGCTGTTTCGGCAATAGTCTTGGGAAGAGGCTCGGTGGCCGGCCTTGGCTCGCTAGCCGGAACATCAGTTTGAGAGGAATCTTTAAAAGAGGCAAAAAATTTATTGAGGTTTTTTTCCAAGATGGGTTTGTTAATTAAAATTATCGCTGTTATGAGCAGGGCAAAAGCGATCCAAAAAAGACAGCCGAGGCTTTTTTGTGATACAGACTGCTTGTTTTTTCCCTTGTTCCTGTCGTTCTTAGTGGCCACAGCAAGATGATACGTTCATAGCCTAGGGCGGTCAAGTGTTTGACAGTGGAAAAGTAATTGTCTATTCTTAGGCTACATGACAGAAATTGCTGGTATTTCGGCCTCGCGGGGAATTGCAATGGGCAGGGCCTTTGTCTATCGTGGCAATGTATCCGATGCCCCCCTTCGGTATACTATTTCCGCAGATAAGGTGGCCGAAGAATGGGCTCGCTTTATAGAAGCCACAGAGCGTGCAAAACAGGAAATTGAAACTCTTCAAATGGAGGCCATGCGAAGCATGGGCGAGGAGGCAGCCCGTATTTTCGAGGCCCATGCCCTGATATTGCAGGACCAGGAATGGCTGGATCAATTAAAAGAAAAATTAGAGCGCGAACTGGTAAATATTGAATCAATTTTGTATACCAGCACCCAAGAAATGTCCAATAAATTGCGTGCCTCCAGTGACAATTATTTAAGCGAGCGAGCCCTGGATTTAGATGAGCTGGCCGCAAGGCTTTTAAATAAACTTATCCCCGATTCCAAAGGGCCCCTGGAGAATCTTACCCAGGGCCTCGTGGTAGTGGGCCAGGATTTTTTGCCCTCGGACTGCCTGCTCTTGCACCGCGGTAAGCTGGCCGCAATTGTCTTGGATGCAGGGGGTTCGACCAGCCACACGGCAATTTTGGCCAGGGCCTTCGAGGTCCCTGCCGTCTTTGGCTTAGGTGGCGCGGGAAAGAGCATTCAAAATGACGATTTTTTAATTGTGGACGGCAATGCCGGAAAGCTTATTATAGACCCCGACGAATCGACCATTGCCCGCTATACAAAGGTTAGGGAAGAATTTTTAAAAGAGCGAGAGGAACTTTTAGCGCTTTCGGCAAAACCGGCAGAGACAAAGGATGGGCGGCGCATTAGCTTACTGGCGAATATCGAGCAGCTTGGCGAATGCAAGAAGGCCCTGGAATATGGAGCGGAAGGCATTGGACTTTTTCGCACCGAATTTTTGTCCATAGGTTCTGGCCGTTTTTTAAGCGAGGCTGAGCAGTACGATATTTACCGCAAGGTAATTATAGATATGGACGGTAGACCAGTAACTATTCGCACCCTGGATATTGGGGGCGACAAGGTGTTTCCGGGCATCTCTAAATTGGATGATAAAAACCCCCTCCTGGGCTGGCGGGCAATTCGGTTTTGCCTGGCAAACAGGCCGGTGTTTTTGGACCAGTTGCGGGCCCTTTTAAGGGCCAGTGTACACGGCTCCTTACAGATTATGTTTCCCATGATCAGTGGCTTAGAGGAGCTTGAGGAGGCCCTTGAGTGCTTCGAGCTGGCCAAGGCGCAGTGCCGAGCAAAGGGCGAGGCCTACGATACCTCGATTGTTCCAGGCATCATGATAGAAATTCCCTCTGCTGTAATTATTTCCGATATTCTGGCAGAACGGGCCGGATTTTTTTCCATTGGCACCAACGATCTTGTGCAATATACCATTGCCGTAGACAGGGAAAACGAAAAAGTACACCATCTGGCAAGGCCCTTTCATTTAGCGGTTATTCGCCTTATCAAAATGAGTATAGACGCTGCGCGCTCCAAGGGCATTGGCATTGCTATGTGTGGCGAGATGGCGGCAAATGTACAGGCGACCGCCCTTTTAATTGGCCTTGGGCTTACAGAGTTTAGTATGTCCCCGGTCTCGATTCCCGAAGTTAAAAAGCGGATTCTGGAATTAAGCTATAGCGACTGCCAGCTTTTGGCCAAACAGGTGCTCAAACAAAAAACTGCCACCGAGATAGAGCGCCTTGTAGTGCACGGCGAAAATTAGTCGACCGCCCTCATTTTTTACACCAAAGCCATTGGAGATTACGATGACCGATTACGAAGAAAACGCCCAGCTTAAAAATCTTCCCCTTGTGGTGCTGGTAGGCAGGCCCAATGTGGGGAAGTCGACCCTGTTTAACCGGCTTACCCGCAGCCGCAAAGCAATTACCGACCCAACACCGGGGGTGACGCGCGATCCAATAGAGCAGACCTGCTATTTGAATGGACAGCCCCTTCGCCTGGTGGATACCGGGGGCTTTAAGCTGGACAAAGAAGTTCTCGATGACCTTGTCGTAGAAAAGACAAAGGAGACAATTGAGCGCGCCGACTTAATTGTTCTGGTAATGGAGGCCGACGACCCCACCATGGAGGACGAAATATTTATCGAGTATTTACGCCCCTATGGGAAAAAAATTATTGTGGCAGTGAATAAGACCGAGGGGGGGCGGCGGCAGGGGGATGCCTATAATTTAATGTCCTATGGTTTTAACGAGATGTATATGGTAAGCGCGGAACATGGCGATAACATACAGGACCTGGCCGCGGGCATTGTGGCCCGCCTCGATTTTTCCAAGGTCTCTAGCGAGCCCCGTGAATACCGCGATATTCGGGTTGCCCTTTTGGGCAAGCCGAACACGGGAAAGTCTACCCTTTCGAACCGGCTAACAAATAGCAATGCTTCCATCGTAAGCGATATTCCTGGGACTACGCGCGATGTTATCGAGGGGACCTTTGAATATAAAAAACGCCAGTTCTGCATATTGGACACAGCGGGCATTCGGCGCAAAAACAAGGTGCGCGAAAATATTGAATATTATTCGGTAAACAGGGCAATTCGCAGCATTCAGGATGCCGACATTGTTTTTTTGATGATAGATGCCCAAGAGGGTTTGAGCGATCAGGATAAAAAAATTTCGAAGCTGGCCCACGACCAGGGGCGGGGCATTGTTTTTATTTTAAACAAATGGGATACCATGCCAAAGGTAAAAAACACCTTCGAGGCCGTTCGCGACCGCATTCATTTTCTCTTTGGCCAAATGGAGTGGGCGCCCATTATTCCGGTGAGCGCCACCGAGGGCGAGGGGCTAGATGTGCTGCTGGATACCGCAATTCGAATGTACAATCAGCTTCAGAAAAAAACTGATACCGCCACGCTCAATGCGGCCTTGGAGCGCTGGTTCCAGGAAAACCCACCGCCAATTGCCCCAAAGACCCATTTTAAAATACGCTATGCCACCCAGTTGGGCGTGAACCCGGTGGGTTTTGCCTTTTTTGCCAGCCGGCCCCAGGCGGTAACCGAGGCCTGGGTATCATTTTTAAAAAATAAAATTCGCAAAGATTTGGGCTATTCCCTTATCCCCATTAAAATTGAAATGAGGCCTTCGCGGAGCTCCTACGAAGAGCATAAAAAAAACCGCAACAGTCGCCCGCAGCAAAGCAAGCAGGGTCCTTCTAGCCGGCAAGCTGGCAGCCCCTCCCGCTCGAAGGGCAGACATGGCAAATAAGCTTTTCGCGCCTTTGGCACCTGGCCAAGGGGTGGCATTAAAAGAGGTTCTCGAGCTTATTGATGTACTTTTTCCCCTGCCTAAACGCTTTCGCGCGGGCCTTCCCCAGGATGTGCGCCGGCTTTCGCAATTGCTCACCAGCGAGCGGCAGGCCCGCCAAGATGGCTATCTTGGAAAAGATGCCCTTATTTCGGCCTATATGCGCTATTTTTTACCCTGGAATTTGTACCGCCTTGGTCGGCTTTTGCCGGCCCTGGACCTGAATTTAAAAAACGGCGATCGCATTATAGATTTGGGGACTGGGCCCCTGACCTTGCCGCTGGCGCTCTTGCTTTTTCGTCCCGATTTACACCGCCTAGACCTTGAGTTTGTGGTAGTCGATAGGACATCTAAGATAATGGAAAACGGCCAGCTTCTGTTTTCTACCTTAAAAGATGCCTACCCTTCTGCTTGGCGCATAAAGTTGCTGCGTCAGTCCTTTGGGCAGGCGATAGACGGGAAAAAAGCGGCCTTAATAACAGCGATAAATGTGCTTAACGAGGTCAATCGCAGCCGCGCCCAGAGTTTAGAGGCAAAGTCGGGGCAGGTGGCCGAGTATCTGCTTTCTTTAGGGAGCGATAGGGCGCGCTTTCTTGTTGTGGAGCCGGGTACCCCGCCATCTGCCCGAGAGCTGGTGGCCCTGCGTTCGGCCTTACTGGACAAGCCTATCCAGCTTTTGACCCCCTGTCCCCATGCGCGAGCCTGCCCCATGCCGAGCATTCAGCGCGCAGTTCAGGGGCCGGCAAAAAAATGGTGCCATTTTACCTTCGATGACCAGGGGGCCCCTCGAGCCCTGCGCGAGTTAAGTTTGGCGGCAGGCCTGCCCAAGGACCGGCTGGCCCTGAGTTTTTTGTTTTTCCAGCCGGGCGAGCTGGGCAGTGAGGCTAAGGATACCCAGGCTGTGCGCCTTATTTCCGAGGCCTTCCCGCTGCCGGGTCGGGGCTATGGGCGCTATGGCTGCGCTGCGGCGGGCCTAATGTTGTTGGCTGGGCCGAGGCAAAAAATTGAGGCCTTAGAGATTGGCAGCATTTTCCCTATTGGGGGCCGTGGAAAGGGTGGTCCTTTGGCAATGCAGCCGCCGCAGCGAGATGCGAAGTCTGGGGCCTGGCTGGTCGAGGTTTAATTTTGTGCCAGGGCTTATAGCTGTAGGTCCAGGGGCTCTTTCGAAAGTTTTTGCATTTGGTTAATTAGGGCCGCCATGTCTCGGGGCAGGGGAGCCTGGAAAAAGCTTTCACCGGTTTTTAAATTGTCGGTGCCACCAAGGTCCAGCTTCCAGGCATGAAGGCCCAAGCGGTTTAAAAGGGGGCGCTCTTCGAAGGAATCGCCACGCCAAGAGCGCTTGAATTCCGAAAGCTTAATGCCCTTGGTATTGCCGTACAGCGGATCGCAGGCAATGGGAAAACCCAGGGCGGCAAGATGGACCCTAATCTGATGTGTCCGCCCCGTTTCCGGCATCGCCAAAATAAGGGAAAGGCCCTCTATCGAAGCCATCAATTTAAAACGCGTTTGACTGTTTTTGCCCCTACCTCTATCGATAATGGTGCGATGCTCCCGGTCGCCATCGGCCCGAAGGGGGAGCTTGCACTCCTCTTCCTGCCATAGCGGTCGGCCCCGCACAATGGCCAAATAGGTCTTGGCGACCGAGCGGCTTTCAAAACGCTGCGAAAGACGGGCATGGGCCGCTGCTGTTTTGGCAAAAAGTACCAGGCCAGAGGTATCTCTATCAATACGATGTACCACAAAAACGCGGTGGGGAAAGGGAATGGCATCTATCTGGCCCGCCTCGATCTGGCGAGCATAGGCTGCATTGAGCAAATCGTCCAAACGTTCACGAGAATCGTCCCAGCGATCGGCCAGCACAGCAATACCCGAAGCCTTATTGACAACAAGGATATCTGCATCTTCATATATAATGCTAAAAGGTGTATTCTTCTTCATAGACCTATATTATCAGAAAGGATGTTCCTATGCTATTATTACCCTCATCCAATCCCGCTCCCTATGGTGGCCAAGCTAAATTGGCCGTTTTAATTGATGCCGACAACACACAGCCCGCAATTATCGAGGGGCTTTTAGACGAGGTTGCCAAGTACGGTATTGCCAGTGTTAAGCGAATTTATGGGGATTGGACCAGCACCAACTTGCGCTCTTGGAAAGAGCGCCTTCTTGAATATGCGGTACAGCCAATTCAGCAGTTTTCGTATACGAGTGGGAAAAACGCCACCGACAGTGCCATGATAATTGATGCCATGGACCTGCTGTACACCGATAGCCTCGATGGTTTTTGCATTGTCTCCAGCGATTCCGATTTTACCCGCCTTGCTGCCCGCCTGCGCGAAAGTGGCCGCACAGTATATGGCTTTGGCGAAAAAAAGACCCCCAAGGCCTTTGTCTCTGCCTGCGATAAATTCATCTATACCGAAATATTAAAGGACCAGCACGACGAAGGCGATGAGGGCGAAACCAAGGCCACCGCTAAAAAGCCCAAAGAATATAAGCCCGACCGGCGCACCTTTAACATGCTTCGCAACGCCACCGACGATACCGCCGACGAAAGCGGTTGGGCCTACCTTGGCAGTGTTGGCCAAAATATCTCGAACCGCTCCAGCGAGTTTGATCCCCGCAATTATGGCTTTAGAAAACTTGGCGACATGTTCCGCGCAATTCCCCAGTTCGAGTTAGAAGAAAGAGAGCAGCAGGGGGGCTCGGGCCGCCAGGTCTATATTCGACTGCGAAAGAAAAAATAAGCCTTGGCGCCAAATATTATTCGACATCCTCTGTCCCAAACACGATCGAGCGGTTTTTTTTATCTGAGTTTTTAGAAAAATAAAGCTCCGCTATTAAGGAAATGGCAAAGAGCAAAAAGAATACAAGGGCTATTATTGTTCGTAAAATATATATGGTAGAGATTATTATTTCGTTGGTCTTTTCTTTTATCGAAAGCAATGCCTCCTTTACCGAAAGTCTGTCCTCTGTTCTTTCCAGCTCTTTTATAGTGGTCAGTGCAAAAGAGGAAAAATTCCGGATTTTTGATTTTATTAAATTATTTAAGACCGATTGTATTGTGCCGCTGTCGCTTATTTCTAACGAGCTCTCTAAAATTGTTTTTATTTCTGATGTACCCATCTGTTTTTCGAAAATGCCGGGATACAATTCATTGGATTTAATTTCAAGGCCTTGAATCTGTCTATCTACAAAGGACGAATAATTGACTTTTATGATATTCATTACAACAAGCAGTGCAGCAAAGACAACAATAAGAATTACATTTGCCCATACACTGTATTGTTTATGAGATTTAAGGGGTATTTTTTTTATTAAAAATAAATTTAATAAAAACAGCGATAAAATTGCAAAAAATAATAAATTAAAGATCATTGGAAATCCTCGTTAATATAAATACTTGTCTTTTGAGGCTTTAAATTGCTTTTTAATGATGCGAAAAAAGAAAGTTTATAAACAAGCAATTCTTTGTATCGGTTTTCCATATTTAAGTCCTTTAAAAGAGCCTTAGTAAGCAATCGCCCACAGGGGGCCTGCATAAAAATTTTAAAGCTTTCCGGCCTAAACTCTTTGTTGTTTTTTCCAATGAGAATGCTATACTCGCGCTGCTTATCCTTCCAAGAAGAAAATAATCTTATTGATGGCTTTAAAAAAAGGAGGCTTAAAATAATTTGCGGAATGAGCAGTAAAAATGAAGACCTGTATAAAGGCAACATTAAAACTGCCAATCCGCAAAATAGCAAGAGAAATGAATAGGTATTTAGAAAAATAAATCTAAATAGCTTAGGCATTTCCAGTCTGTGCTGCAGTAATTGCCCTAAAGAAAGCATCAATTACTTTTTGGGCACCGGTTTCATCTACATTGGCAAGCATTACACGGGTGGTTTGTGTAAATGATTCATAATACAGATAAAAGGCAGGGCAGAAAATGCCACAGGTTGCCTCTTTAATATAACCTACTTCTTTAACGCTGCTTGGAAGCAAATACTTAACCGTTGTGCCTCGGTTGATACAATAACAATTGATAGTTTTTTTAACTTCGACAACGCGTTTATTGGTAATAACCAAATAGCCGTTAATGCTGGTTCCAAGTATTTTTGCAATTAGCTTTCTAATATTGCCAATTGCCACTGCAAATGGATTTGTGCTAGTTGCCCAAAGTTCGGCTTCAATCTCCATTACCAGCTCTTCTCCATCACCCAGGATTATACCTGATTTCAAATGTGCCATAAAAACTCCTCTTGATTATAATTTAACGGCTAAGCCGTTAATGCCAAATAAAAAGATATAATTTTTAATATATCACCGAACTTTTATAATGTCCATAAAAAAAATACATAGTATACCGAAGCTTGCACCTAGCCCTGCGGCCACCTAGGTCCCTGTTAAAAGCCCCACATGAGTATTCCGGCCATAAACTGCCACATTTAGCCGGAATAGGTGGCAGAAAACTTCGGAATAATCATGAAAGCTCCTATAGTGATTACTTAAGGAGCTTTTTTAAAAAATTTTACTCGAGAGAGAGATTTCGAGGACAGGAAAAATAGGATTAGCATGATAAAACAAAATAAACGAGATCAGAATTATATTGTCGCTTGACGTTGATAACGTTCCGTGTTATTATGGGCTATGATTGAATCCTTCAAAGATAAGGATACCCAAAAAATATGGGAAGAAATATATACTAAAAAATTCCCAAAAGATATTCAGCGCGTTGGATTAAGAAAGCTTATATTAATTCATAGGGCAAAAGATATAAATGATTTGAGGGTTCCTCCCGGAAATAGACTGGAACAATTATCTGGAAATAGAAAAGGGCAATACAGCATCAGGCTAAATGATCAATGGAGGGTCTGCTTTTTTTGGAATAATGGATCTGCTAGCGAAGTTGAACTAGTAGATTATCACTAAGAATAGGAGAATGCTATGGAAAGAATACCATCTATTACACCTGGAGAGATATTGGTAGAAGAATTCCTTGTGCCATTAAATATAACAGCGTATAGACTGGCAAAGGACACTAATGTTCCAGCCACAAGAATCTCTCAAATTATAAAAGGAAATCGTAAAATAACAGCAGATACAGCACTAAGGTTTGCAAAATATTTTGGAAACTCTGCCGATTTTTGGCTAGGTATCCAAGATGAATATGATTTACGAAAAGAAAAAAGAAAGATTGCGAAAGAGTTAGAAAAAATACCTAGTGTTAAAGCATCCTAATAGAGCATTAGTAAAACCATTGAGACGAGAAGCTCCTATAGTGATTACTTAAGGAGCTTTTTTTTAAGTAAAAATCTTGCTTGTGTTATCATTTTCTGTCGCTTATACTTTTGGGGAATAAGGAGTTAGGGGCTTTGAGTAATGAATAAGGAAAGCAAAATAGAAAAACAATTTATAGAGCAGCTTGAGGGCTTAAAATATACTCTTAGGCCAGATATTGTGGATAGAAATTCGCTGGATAAAAACTTTAGGCAAAAGTTTGAGTCTCTCAATCAGGTGAATTTGTCGGATGCTGAATTTTTACGCCTTAAAGAAGAAATTATAAATCCAGATGTTTTTGTGGCTTCTAAGTTTTTAAGAGAAAAGCAGTTTTTCCAGCGGGAAGACGGCACTCCTTTGCACTACTCTTTGGTGAATATAAAAGACTGGTGCAAAAACGACTTTGAAGTTGCAAGCCAGCTCCGTATGAATACGGAAAATAGTTTTCAAAGATATGATGTGATTATTCTTATCAATGGGCTACCCTTGGTGCAAATAGAACTAAAACGATTGGATATTTCGCCCCGAAAGGCGATGCAACAAATTGTGGATTATAAAAATGAAGTGGGCAGTGGCTATGGTAATTCCCTCTTTTGTTTTATGCAGCTATTTATTGTAAGTAATCAAACAAACACCTTTTATTTTGCCAATAATATAGAGAAGCATTTTCAGTTCAATGCCGAAGAACAATTTTTGCCTGTTTATCAATTTGCTGATATCGATAATAAAAAAATAACGAACTTGCATGATTTTTCCGAGAAGTTTTTAGCGAAGTGTAGCTTGGGCGAAATGATTAGCAAGTATATGGTTTTGGTGGAAACCGAGCAAAAAATATTGGTCATGCGGCCCTATCAAATGTATGCGGTAAAGGCTATTGACGACTGCGTGAATCAAAATAGAGGGAATGGTTTTGTTTGGCATACTACAGGAAGTGGGAAGACGCTCACCTCTTTTAAAGCGGCTACCTTATTGAAAAATAATCCTGAGATAGAAAAATGTCTGTTTGTTGTAGATAGAAAAGATTTAGATAAGCAAACTCGCGAAGAGTTCAATAAGTTTCAGGAGGGAAGTGTAGAAGAAAACACCAATACCGAAAGTTTGGTTCGTCGTTTGCTTTCTATTAACTATTCCGATAAAATTATTGTGACTACGATTCAAAAACTGGCTTTGGCTTTGGATGGAGAATATAAGAAAAATTATAAAGAACGCTTAGAGCCTTTGCGAAACAAAAGAATGGTTTTTATTTTTGATGAATGCCACCGTTCCCAGTTTGGTGATAACCACAAAGCAATTAAAGAGTTTTTTCCAAACTCGCAGTTGTTTGGATTTACAGGGACTCCCATCTTTGATGAAAACGCTATTTATTGTGTTAGAGAGGGTGAAAACGCCTCGTTTAAAATAACGGAAGATGTATTTGAAAAGCAACTACATGCCTATACTATCACCCATGCAATAGAAGACAAAAATGTTTTACGATTTCATATTGATTATTTTAAAGCGGAGGGCAAGGGGCTCGTTGAGACAGGGCATGCCCTGTCTCAACGAGCGGTAGTAGAAGCAATTTTGGAAAAGCATGCTGCGGCAACAAATGCGCGAAAGTTTAACGCCCTTTTTGCCACTGCTTCTATAAATAATGCTATTGAATATTATAAGCTCTTTAAAGAAATTCAAATCCAAAATCAAGCAGAAAACGAAGCTTATATTCCATTGAACATTGCCTGTGTTTTTTCTCCGCCTTCTCAATTGATTGCCAAAGATGGGGATCAGAAAAGTCAAAAAAATGCTGCCGATATTAAACAACTGCAAGAAGATTTGGCTCAAGAAAAAGAAGACAATAAGCAAGAGCCAGAAAAAAAGAAAAAGGCCTTAATTGAAATTATCTCGGATTATAATGAACTTTTTAAAACGAATCATTCCATTGATGAGTTTGATCTGTACTATCAAGATGTGCAAAGTCGCATAAAAGATCAGCAATACAGCAACAAGGATTATTCTGCTAAAAAGAAAATAGATATAACCATTGTCGTGGATATGCTACTGACTGGTTTTGATAGTAAATATTTAAACACGCTCTATGTCGATAAAAATTTAAAACATCACGGTTTAATTCAGGCTTTTTCTCGAACCAATCGGGTCTTAAATGATACCAAACCCTATGGCAATATTTTAGATTTCCGTTTGCAGAAAAATGCTGTAGATGAAGCTATTGCTCTTTTTTCTGGAGAAGACAGTGAAAAGGCAAGAGAAATTTGGCTTGTCGATAGTGCCCCGGTGATGATAGAAAAATATGAAGAAGCGGTAAAAAAGCTGGGTGTTTTTATGCAAGAGCAAGGTTTGGTTTGCGAGCCTGAAGCTGTTTATAATGTTAAGGGAGATGCTGCACGGATTGCTTTTATAAAAAACTTTAAAGAAATACAGCGGATAAAAACTCAACTTGACCAATACACCGATTTAATGCCTGAGCAGGTCAAAACTATAAATAATATTTTGGCTCCAGAAAAGCTTTTGCAGTTCCGCAGTTCTTATATAGAAACAGCAAAGCAATTGCAAGATATTCGGCCAAAAGAGGATGGACCTTCAATCGAAGACATCGAAAACCTAGACTTTGAATTGGTTCTTTTTGCCTCCGCGATTATAGATTACGATTATATTATGAATCTTATTGCCGATAACACGCAGAAAAAACCTGCCAAACAAAAGATGACCAAGGAGCAAATAAAGAGTCTTTTAAAATCGACTTCCAATTTAATGAACGAAGAAGAAGATTTGTCTGCCTTTATCGATCAGGTGGATTGGTCTGTTGGCCAAAACGTCAAAGAGGTAAAACAAAACTTTGATGCCTTCCTGGATGAAAAATTAAACCAAGAAATTTTGGCTATTGCCAACACTCATGAACTTGATGTGAGTGAATTAAAATCCTTTGTCGATGGGATTATTGGTCGTATGATTTTTGATGGCGAAAAGCTTACCGAACTTTTAAGTCCCTTGGATCTGGGTTGGAAAGAACGCGGTCAAAAAGAGTTGGCATTGATGAAAGATCTGGTCCCTCATCTAAAAAAACTGAGCCTAGGCCGAAGCATTAGTGGACTTGCTGCCTATGAATGATGGCAGATACAAAACTGCTACAGAGCGTAGCAGTTTTGCCATGGGAGAACTGCTTTTGAAGGAAATAGATAATGACTAAGAAAAATACATTGATACCACGGCTTCGATTCCCTGAGTTTAAG
>CAZBJJ010000002.1:40959-99379 GCA_964492245.1 uncultured Spirochaetales bacterium
GAACAACAACGCATTGCTTCTTGTCTTTCTTCTTTGGATGAATTGATTGTAGCACAGGCTGAAAAAATAGAACAATTGAAAGAGCATAAAAAGGGGTTGATGCAGGGCTTATTTCCGGGCCAGGGATTGGAGCGGTAGCCTTTTTTGCGAGAGCAAAAAAGCTTTAAGCGGAAAGCCCGATGCGCCAAAGGCGCAGGCCCCCAAAAAAAGAAAAGGATAAAATGATGACAGAAAAAGAACAACAGGAACAACACAAAAAACTAGGCGATGCGCTGTGGAATATTGCCAATGATTTGCGCGGGGCGATGAATGCCGATGACTTTCGCGACTATATGCTATCGTTTTTGTTTTTGCGGTATTTGTCGTTTAATTATGAAGCAGTGGCAAAAAAAGAGTTGGGGAAGGATTATCCGCAAAAGAATGGGCATCAGACGGAGCTGGAGCGGTGGTATGCAGAAAATGAAGGGGATGTTGAGGAGTTTGAAAAGCAAATGCGTCGGAAGGTGCATTATGTTATCAAGCCAGAGTATTTGTGGAGTAGCATTGCGGAGCTAGCACGGACGCAAAATAATGACTTGTTGGAGGTGCTTCAAAGGGGCTTTCGGTTTATTGAGGAGGAGTCTTTTGAAAATACCTTTCAGGGTTTGTTTTCGGAGATTCATTTAAATTCGGAAAAGTTAGGGAAAACGTCGAGTGAGCGAAATGATAAGCTTTGTAAAATAATTAGCAAGATTGCGGAGGGTGTTGCCGATTTTTCTAGCGATGTGGATGGCCTGGGGAATGCGTATGAGTATTTGATAGGGCAGTTTGCAGCTGGTTCGGGGAAAAAGGCGGGGGAGTTTTATACGCCGCAGCAGATTTCGACGATCCTTTCGGAGATTGTGAGTTTGGATAGTCAGGAGCCTAAGTCGGGGAGAAAGGATAAGCTGAATGCGGTTTTGGATTTTGCCTGTGGTTCTGGTTCTTTGCTTTTGAATGTGAGGAATCGGGTTTTGAAAAATGGCGGGAGCGTGGGGAAGATGTATGGGCAGGAAAAAAATATCACGACCTATAACCTTGCGCGGATGAATATGCTTTTGCACGGTATGAAGGATACGGAGTTTGATATTTTTCATGGGGATACTTTGTTGAACCAGTGGGATTTGTTGAATGAACGGAATCCGAGTAAAAAAATGGAGTTTGATGCGATTGTGGCGAATCCTCCTTTTAGTTTGCGGTGGGAGCCGAATGATAGTCTTGCCGAGGATTTTCGTTTTAAGAGTCATGGGCTTGCGCCAAAGTCTGCGGCCGATTTTGCCTTTCTTTTGCATGGCTTTCATTATCTGGCAAGGGAGGGGACGATGGCGATTATCTTACCGCATGGGGTGCTGTTTCGTGGTGGAGCCGAGGAGCGGATTCGCACTAAGCTTTTGGTGGATAATCATATAGATACGGTGATAGGTTTGCCGTCGAATCTTTTTTATTCTACGGGGATTCCGGTTTGTGTTTTGGTTTTGAAAAAATGTAAAAAAGAGGACAATGTGCTGTTTATAAATGCTGCGGAGCATTTTGTAAAAAATAAACGGCAAAACGCTTTGAGTGAAGCGCATATAGAAAGCATTATCGAGACTTATAAGTACCGCAAAGAGGCTGAGCGATTCTCTCGTAAGGTGTCGATGGAGGAGATCGAAAAAAATGGCTATAACTTAAATATTTCTCGCTATGTGAGTACGGCCTTGGAAGAGGTGCAGGTGGACTTAAAAGTGGTGCATAAAAATCTCGCTCTTGTAGAGTCGCGGATTGAAGCAGAAACGAAGGCGCACAATGCGTTTTTGAAGGATTTGGGTTTGGAGAGTATTTAGAAGGAGCTAATCCAATAAAAGCAGGTGTGCGTGAGAAATGTGGGCTAGTCATGCCGGTTATGGTATGCTATAAGGACCTATGCAGGGATTTGTTATAATTTTTCAACTTGTGGGAAGTTTGGGCTTTTTGCTTTACGGCATGAAGCTATTGAGCGACGGCATTCAAAAAAGTGCGAGTGATCAGCTCCATAAATTTTTAAATTATATGACGGGAAATCGCCTGTTGGCAGTGGTCACCGGTATTTGTGTTACCGCTATTATACAGTCTTCAGGCGCCACAACCGTCATGGTTGTTTCTTTTGTCAATGCTGGTCTGCTCAGCCTAAAACAGGCCATTGGCGTAATTTTTGGAGCAAATATCGGAACAACCGTTACCGCGTGGATTGTGTCTCTGGTGGGCTTTAATTTAAAACTTTCGCTTTTGGCGATTCCCCTTTTTGGTATTGGCTATTTTATCACCTTTTTTAAAAAATTAAGAAAAGAAAATCTAGGCGAGGCCATTATGGGTTTTGGACTCTTGTTTTTGGGCCTTGACCTGTTTTCTAATGCAGTCCCTTTAATCTCGGCAGATCAACTAGTGTTTTTACGAAAATTCCAGGAAGTTGGCACTCTCGGCCTATTAGGTGCTGCTGCGGTAAGCATGCTTACCACTATGCTCCTGCATTCTTCAAGCGCAATGACCGCCATTATATTAACACTGGCCTTTAAAGGACTTTTAAGCTGGGAGTTTTCTGCAGCCATGGTCTTGGGCAGTAATATCGGATCTACCATCGATGCCGTGTTGGCAGGTCTAGGGGCGAAGACCAACGCACGCCGCGCAGCCCTTGTACACGTTTTTTTTAATGTCACTGGCTGCGTTTTTGCTTTTATATTCTTTTCGCCTTTTTTGGCCCTTATCGAACTATTGGTGCCTGGCCCAGAAGTTACTACGGCCAATATCACCATGCATATTGTGATGCTTCATACGATTTTCAATTTAATCAATACTCTTATCTTTCTGCCCTTTGTCGATGTAATTGCACGTTTTGCCGAATTTGTTATTAAGCCGAAAAGTGATGAGCCGCTGCCCAAATATAAGCTGGATTTCCCCTCTACTGGGCTTCGAGAAACCGGTGAGTCTTTTATATATCGGGCAGAGCAGGAAGTTTTGAATATGTCGTTGATAGTTCAAGAAATGTTTTCTTTGTTTTTAAAACAGGTGAATATGCGTATTAAAAATGAGGATTTTGGCGATTCAGTTGAACGTATTACCGGATTCGAGAATTATGCAGACGAAATGCAGGAGGAGCTATCAGCCTATTTAATTAAAACTTCCCGTCTTCCGCTTTCTGATCGCTCAAAGGACAATGTGCGCCAGATGTTAAAAATTGTGGACAATCTAGAGAACATAACAGATGATATTTTTAAGGCTTCAATGTTTCTGATGCGCGGTGTTGAAAAAAACATTGACCATTCTGAAGAAGATTTAGAGCTTCTTTATCCATATCTGCAGATAGTAGAAAACTTCATTGCTTTTATACACCAGAATTTAAACAAGAAGCTTTCTAAGTCCCAGCTGGAAAAAGCGCTCCGAATGGAAGACGAAATTGACGAGTACCGCAGCAAACTGCGCGATGTGGCGCAAAAAACCTTGGAGGAGGGGGGAAATGTCCGTGCTGCCCTTCTGCATATCGATATTATCCGAACCATAGAAAAAATGGGCGATCATGCTTATCGGATATCTCTGGCATTAGGCTAAATAGACGGCACTAGGCCCACATTATTTACTCGGGCTGGTTTGTGGATTTAGCCCCAGAAGGCAGGTGAAAGCTTCGGTATACCACCTAGTACTTGCCCCCAAGTATTTAGGAAGGCTATACTCCTGCGTATGCGCATTGGAGTGTATGGCATGGGCCGCTTTGGCAGCTTTTGGGCTCAAAGCCTCTCGAAAAAGTTTGAGATATTAGTTGCATCGCGCAACCCAGCATATCAGTTGCCCCTGGGCTGCCAGCGAGCTAGTTTAGAAGAACTGGGAAGCTGCGATATCGTGTTTTTATGCGTAACCATGCGCGCAACCGAACAGGCAATTAAAATACTCGTGCCCCATTTAAAAAAGGGCAGCGTTTTAGCCGACACCTGCTCGGTAAAATTGGCCCCCCTGGCCTGGATGCAGAAACATGTGCCCGAAGAATGCGGTATACTGGCCTGCCACCCCATGTTCGGACCGGAATCGGCAAAGGCCGGCCTGCAGGGCTTGAACATAATGCTGGACCCCGTGCGCATACCCCAGGCGCTTTACCAGGAACTCCTAGCCGGCCTTAAAAGCCTGGGGCTTCAAACGGTAGAAATGAGCTGCCAAGAACACGACGAAGGGGCAGCCTGGACCCAGGCCCTAACCCACTTTGTCGGGCGCTCGCTCATGCGGCTGGGCATGGAAGACTCGCCAATAGCTACGCGCTGGTACCAGGCCCTGCAGTCGGTGGCCCGCCAATGCGTGCGCGATACGCCGGCCCTTTTTACCGATATGCAGACCTTAAACCCCTATGCGCAAGATATGCGCAAAAAAGTGATGGCCTCCTTCCAGGAGACCATGCGGGAATTGGAACAGGGAAAGGACCCGCCGGAAATCAGTATTCAAGAACCCTGTGCCGATGTTATTGATGTGGGCGATGAACAGGTGAACAAGAGGAGATAGAAATGGCAACAAAACCGGAAAAAAAACATGAATATATATTGGCAGACATGGAAGAATACGAGTTCGACACCGTATTGGAAGAGGACATCAATTTTTCCGGGTTTTTGGCCTTTAAAAAACCCTTTTTAATTAAGGGCAGGGTGAGTGGCGAAATTAAGGCAGAAGGGCCCCTGTTAATTGCCGAGTCGGCACATATCGAGGCAAATATAACCTCGCCCCAAATATTGGTGCGCGGCTATGTCAAAGGCCATTTGGCAGCCGAAGAGCGGGTCGACGTTACAGCTAGTGGCACGGTTATAGGAAACATAACCTCGCCGCAGATATATATGGAAAGCGGGTGCACCTTTAACGGCAATTGCACAATGGCAAAACCCACAGGCTCCCGGTATTGAAATCGTCAAGGCCCCTTTTTTTCCAGATTGTTTTTCTCGTCATCTTTTTATTATTTTCGGGGACACAATTATTTTCGGCCTCGAAGGCGATGGAACTCTATAAGGCCAGTCGCTATCAGGAAGCGGTAGACCAGGCCCTACAGGAAATTGCGCAGGATGGAAAAAACGTGGACAACTATGTAGGCCTGCTATGGAGCCTTTTAGAACTAAAACGCTACGATTCGGCGGCCGTATATGCCGCTCGGGCCCGCCTTGTAAACCGGTACGACCCCCGCATTGTGCAGGCCTACGCACAGGCCATGTACCATATCGGGCGCAACGAAGATGCCTTGCGCCTGTTTCAGGAGTATGTACGGCTGGCCCCCGAGGGCGCCAATATCGATCTAGCCTACTATTATATGGGCGAATTATATTTGCGCTTTGGTCAGTTTCGCCATGCCGATATTGCGCTGACCATGGCTATTAGGTACCAGCCAGAAAACAGCATGTGGTGGATACGCCTGGGCTATGCCCGCGAGCAGGGCCGCGATAGCAATGCGGCAATTAACGCCTACTCTAGGGGCCTAGAACTGAGCCCGCAATCGCAGACGGCCAAGGCAGGTCTTGAGCGCCTGTTGGGAAATTTAAGGTAAGATTGATGGGGCACTTGAGCATTGCCGTTCACACCCTGGGCTGCAAATTGAATCAGCTGGAAAGCGAATCGGTCCTAGCTGCCTTTAAGGAGGCCGGCTGGGACATTAAAAATTGGGGCCAAGAGGCCGATATATATATTTTAAATACTTGCACCGTTACCAGCATGGCGGAGCAAAAAGCCAGGCGATTAATTCGCAAAACCTTAAAAGAGCGGGCCCATGCGGCCGTTCTGGTTACCGGTTGCTATGCCCAGTTAGATAGCAAGGCCATTGCAGCTATTGGCCTAGAGGGCTTTGCCAATCGGCTGGTGGTGCTCTCTGGCGATGCAAAGTCGGCGCTGCACAGACTGCCGGCCTTTTTAGAAGAAAATTTATGCACCTCCATCGATCTGCCGGCCCTCCTGGCTCAGTGGGCTAAATCGCCTACAGAAGATGAACGCTTTAGCTTTGCCCCCTCCATGTTCGAGTACCACAGCCGGGGCTTTTTAAAAATACAGGATGGCTGCGACAATGTCTGCTCTTTTTGCCGTGTCCGCCTAGCGCGGGGGCCCAGCCAAAGTCTGGGGAGGCAGCAGGTCTTGGAACGCCTTTTGGCCCTCGAGGCAGCCGGCTACAACGAGGCGGTACTTACCGGCATCAATCTGCATTCCTGGCGCGAAGGCCCATCTCGCCTACCGGAGCTCTTAGCTTTTTTATTGGAAAATACCGACCATATCGCCCTGCGCATATCTTCCAGCGAAATTGATGGTTTTAACGAGGCCTATGCCAAGGTGCTAAGCTCGCCCCGCATTCGCCCGCATTTTCATCTTTCGGTACAGTCCGGCAGCGACAACGTTTTAAAGCGAATGCGCCGTCGCTATACCCGTTCGGCCGTCTACCAGGCGGTTGAGCTTTTACACAGTGTAAAAGAACGGCCCTTTATTGCCTGCGATATTATTACCGGTTTTCCCGGCGAAAGCGAGGACGATTTTAACCAGACACTCTCGCTTTGCACCGAGCTCAATTTTGGATGGATACACGCCTTTCCCTTTTCTCCGCGCCCAGGAACCGAGGCCGCCAGCTTAAATATGCCAGTGCCCGAACGAATAGCCGCGCAGAGGGTGGCGCAATTGACGACCTTAGCCAGGGAGGGTAAGGCAAGATTTGCCCAATCCGCCTTGGGAAGCTGTTTTGCAGCCATTGTGGAAGAGGCGCCAAGGAGCCCGCTTCCACAAAGCTCAGTGGCAAGTGGAGAACCGCCGCACAAAAATAGCCGCTATGTCTATGCCCTTAGCGAGCACTATCTGCGTTGCAAGGTAGAGGTCCCACAGAATCTGCCATTGCCCAAGCAGCGATCGGCTATCTATTGCCAGGCACAGAGCCTTACAGCCAAGCAGGGCAGCGGGCTGCACTCCGATTTAGACCTCCTTGCACGCTTGGTAAATAATGAATTATCGGATATCTGCCGATAATATAGAGATTCTAAAAATATTTTGAAGTATACTTAGAAATAAGGAATTGATTTGCCAATTGCCAGCATATAACGGGGTGGCTTTTCCAGAAAGGATGTTGATATGAAGCGAATTTTACTATTGATAACGATTGTTTTGCTTTTTAGCTCTTGCCAGGAGCTCTTTACAACCTCTTTAGGAAGCCCCTTGGCCAGAAATAAAAAAGATCTCTATGCAAAGCTCAGCTTAAAAGAGATTAACGATATGAGGACAGGGCAGGATCTACCCAAGGATGATGCCCTTGCCGTGCTCCAACGCCTAGAAAATCTGGCAGGCGAAAGCCCTGAGCAGGCTGTCGATTTGGGTCTGGCAGCCGTAGCCCTTGTAGGCAGCGCACTGGGCTTAGAGGAGCTTTTACCAACGATTTTAGATTCAGATGTCTCCAAAGATGGTGTAATTAATATTGATGGTCTAGATGAATTGATAAATAAAACAGTAGGCGATATGGACCAGCTATCGACAATTTCCACCGCACTGGTTTCAATTACTCCAGAACACGGCAGCCAGGCCTGGGATAGCTTTATCGAAGAGGCCGACGAGGTAGACCTCGTCCTGGCCTCCAGCAGTATTTTTTTAGCCACTGCCCAGGCCAGTGGTTCGGTGACTGATTATGTGAAAGACTTTGATCCGGCCGACGAAGATATGAGCCCGGCGGAATCGCTTGCCGTGCAAATGCTTGTCGACAAATTTGACGAAGCGCCCGAAAATATCCTGTCTATTATTTTACGCGACTTTTTACCAGAGGGTTTTGGAGAGACTTAATATGAAAATCAATTATAAAATAAAAATACGAAACATATTTCTTTTTCTTTTATTTGTCCAAGGAGCCAACCTTGTTTTTTCTAAGGACATTGTACCTTTCACCTATAATTCTGTCCGCTCTAAAGGGATGGGGGGCCAGCATTCAGCTTTAACAGACGATTTTTCTGTTCTCTTTACCAATCCAGCTGGCTTTTCCTCGGTGCCAAACACGTTTTCGGCAGCCGAGATCGATTTTGGCATATATGGACCAGTTTTCGATTTAATAAATGCGGGTATCGAATTTGCAGAAGATCGGGATATAAAGGTTTTGGGCAAATTATTTGGGCCGACCGGTTTACACACCGGCCTAGACCTGGTGGGTCCCTTTGCCATTGGCTGGATGGGCGAGGGCCTGGGTTTTGGTTTTTACAATAGGGCCCATGGCGATATTTCAATGACCAGTTCTAAGGTCAATGTACAGCTATTTACCGATCTCCTGGCCCTAGGGGGCTATTCCTTTAGATTTCCTATAAAAGAAAAACATTTTTTTGATGCTGGCTTTGTGTTTAAAGGCTTTTTACGCTACGAAATTCTGGGAGCTAAGGGCCTATTAGACATAAGCCAGGTTTTGGATATCGATTATTTTGATGACCTCCCTTTTCATGCTATTGTGGGAATTGGGCTCGACCTGGGCCTGACCTATACCTTTATGAATTCCCTTAAAGTTGCCCTAACCTGTGCCGATGTCTACAGCCCAGCTCTGGATTATGAATATGCTTCCTTTAACGCCTTTACCGCAGGGCAGTCAGCAAGCTCGCCCCTGTATTGCAGCCTTGCGCCCAAATTAAACCTTGGCCTGGGGTACGAGTTGAAAAGTCACTGGCTGGAAAAATATATAACCAGCCTCTTGTTTATGGCAGACTACAAAGACATTCTCGATTTATTTAGCCTAGTGCCCCGCCATCCCATTTTAAACGCCTCCTTCGGCATAGAGCTAGTTATTTTGAACGCTCTTTCGCTGCGCGCTGGCATTCAGGACTGCCTATTGTCCTTGGGCCTGGGAATGGATTTAACCTTTATGCGCCTGGATGTGGCTATGCGAGGCATTGAGAAGGGCATAGACCCTGGGCAGAATCCGCAGATGGCCGTCGATCTGGCCCTGCTCTTTAGATATTGAGCCGGTATTTTCCACTTATAGACACTATCTGCAAAAAATGTTAATATTTGCGAAATATTGGACGGTTTTGCACTATCATTATTGATACCTCTGCCGCCACATTGTGTTTGTCGTGATTTCATCAGTGTTATATGCTATATAATTTGCACACTGATGCCCCCATATCGGGGTTGCTCGCAGTTTGCGCATCTTCCATTTGTCGTTTCTGACCGGTAGTACGAAGCGCTAAAGCCGAGGCTCACGCGAAGGAATGACATGTATGGATTCTCCCCTCTCTTTTGACAGCCTAGGCCTGTCTGCTCCCGTGCTTTCGGCACTTAGTCGCAAGGGTTTTACCGAACCCAGCTCTATTCAGGCCCTGGCCCTGCCCCGCCTGCTGGCCGACGAAGGCCATTTAATTGCCAAGGCCCGTACCGGTACCGGTAAAACTGCAGCCTTCGGTATTCCCTTAGTCGAAAAACTTAACGCCCCTGCCGATTCGGTTAAAGCTATCATTTTAACACCAACGCGCGAACTGGCCCTGCAGGTGAGCCAAGAAATTCGCTCGCTCTCTGGGGGGCCCTTTCCGCGCGTCTGTGCCGTATATGGGGGCGCCTCGATGGGCGTTCAGCTGCGCGAACTTGGGCGCGGGGTCGAAATTGTGGTGGGCACCCCCGGCCGGGTTATGGACCATCTGGAGCGCGGCAGTTTAAGGCTGGAACATTTGGACTGGTTCATTTTAGATGAGGCCGACGAAATGCTGGATATGGGCTTTTTGGAAGATGTTGAAACTATTTTAGCAAAGGCCAATCCCGACCGGCGAGTTGCCCTGTTTTCTGCCACCATGCCGCCTCCCATTTTGCGCATCGTGCGCCAGTATTTGGGCGAGGTCGAAATAATCGAAGATAGGGTTACCGCCGAAGAAAAACCGGCTGTCGATCAGTTTTATTTAATGTTGCGAAAAGAGGATCGCCTAGAAGCCCTGCGGCGCATTGTGGATGCCAGCGAAAACTTCTATGGCCTTATTTTTTGTGCCACAAAGGTGGAGTCGGATGAGCTTTCCCGGCGGCTGGTAGAAAATGGCTATTCGGCAGAGGCCATCCATGGCGATCTTTCGCAGGAGGCCCGGGAGCGGACATTGCGCCGCTTTAGGGCGCGCCTTACCACGGTCTTAGTGGCCACCGACGTGGCAGCCCGAGGCATTGATGTGGCAAATTTGAGTCATGTTATCAATTGGGACCTTCCCAACGACCGCGAAAGCTATGTACACCGCATTGGGCGCACTGGCAGGGCGGGTAAGCGGGGTATGGCTATCAGTTTTGTCCTGCCATCTGCGCGGGGGCGCATAACAACCCTGTCCCGCAGTATGGAAAAAGTACTTGGCAGCCCCATTCAGGCAATGAAGGTTCCCGCTGTCGATGCGGTTATGGCCCAAATTCGGGAACGCATTTTGCGCGAGAGCCTCGAGGCGGCCCCAGAGTTGGAAGAGGACGGAAGTGCAAGCTTTGGTGCAGAGGACCAGCGGGCAGTTTTGGCCCAGGAGCTTTTGGAAGAACTTGGGGCACAGCGGGCCTTGGAGGCCCTTATATCCCACTCGTATGGGAATCTGCTCGACGCTTCGCGCTATGCTTCTATAGAAGAATTACGGGATCCTGTGCGCGATAGGTTTGGGCGGCTAAAAGAACAGGGTCTACAGCGGCCCAGCAGAAACAGGCAGCGCATGGCGGCGGGTTTTTCGGAAAACAGCAGTTTGCAGCGGGTCTATGTAGGTATGGGGCGCCAGCATGGGGCCGGCCCCCGCGAGGTGGCCACCTTGGTTGGGCGCGCTGCTGGGGTGCCCGGTCGCTTGGTCGATGCAATTGATGTACGCCCCTACTGTGCCTTTGCCACCCTTCCCAAAGATGCCGCAAAGCGGGCCTTTGCCTTTGCAAGCAACGAGAGCGAGCATCCGGCAATACGGCCCGCCGAACCCCAAGAGGAGCCAGATTCTAAAGGCAGGGGGGGCCGGAGCAAGGGAACTGCGAAGTTTAAAGGAAATACAGGAAAATCTCGGGAAACAAGGCGAAAACGCTAGATTGCTATATATAAAATATGTAATATATAACGATGTTTACAGCTAGCGACATGTTTTGTCCTGTTTGGAGGTTCTATGGTTAAGTATGTAATAATTGGTGGGGTCGCCGGTGGTGCTTCCACCGCGGCGCGGCTTCGCCGGCTCGATGAAAAAGCAGACATTGTCCTTTTTGAACGCGGTAACAATATCAGTTATGCAAATTGCGGCCTGCCCTACTATGCCGGTGAAATTATAAAAGAGCGCGATAGGCTCTTTGTTATGACACCCGAATCCTTCGCCGCTACCCTGGCAGTGGATGTACGCATTCGCCAAGAGGTTGTAAGCATAGATCGGAAGGCCAAAACTGTTCGGGTTAAACGCCTGGACAGTGGCGAAGAATATACGCAGGAATACGATTTTTTAGTGCTTTCGCCTGGGGCCGAACCCATAAAGCCGCCTATCCCAGGTATTGAATTAGAAAATATCTACAGTCTTCGCACCGTAGAGGATATAGACCGTATAAAAACAGCCATCGACAAGAGAAACCCCCGCCGCGCCCTAGTTGTTGGCGGTGGCTTTATTGGGCTTGAAATGGCCGAGAATCTGTATGAACGCGGTGTTTTTGTAAGCTTAATCGAGGCCCTGCCCCAGGTTATGAATCCTATAGATCCGGAAATGGCGGCGCAGGTACATCAATCTTTAAAAGACAAGAAAATTGAGCTCTACCTGGGATCCGCCGTTCAAAGCTTTAGCAAAAAGGATGGGCAGATAGCGGCAGATATTTCTACCGGCGAAAAGCTTTTGGCCGATTTGGTCATTCTTTCGATTGGGGTGCGTCCCGAGGGGCATTTGGCCAAAGAGGCGGGCCTAGAAGTGAGCAACAACGGCGCCATTGTGGTGGACGAGTATCTTCGCACCGCCGATCCGAGTATATACGCCCTCGGCGATGCTATGGCCTTTATGCACCCTGTTTTAGGTAAGCCCTTAACCATCCCCTTGGCGGGTCCGGCAAACAAGCAGGCCCGCGTTGTGGCAGATAATATTGTCAAAGGCCCTACCAGCCGGAAATGGCAGGGTGCGGTGGGGACATCAATTGCAAAGGTCTTTGGCCTTACTGCTGCCGTTACTGGCCTAAACGAAAAAACCTTAAAGGCGCACAATATTCCCTGCGAATCGGTAATAACCCATGGCAATAGCCACGCCAGTTATTATCCAGGGGCCCTGCCTTTGAGCATTAAGACTATTTTTTCCCCAGAAACCGGCCAGCTTTACGGCGCCCAGGTGGTGGGCTATGACGGTGTGGATAAGCGCATCGATGTTCTAGCTACCTTTGTGCAAAGGGGGGCCTCGATTTTAGAGCTGGTAGATTTTGAGCAGGCCTATGCACCACCCTTTTCCAGCGCCAAGGATCCCATCAATATAAATGGCATGGTCGCCGAAAATAGGCTCAAAGGTCTGTCGAGGGCTATTAAGTGGCAGGATCTGGACGAGCAGATAAAGGCCGGGAGCATTCTTTTAGATGTTCGCAGTCGGGACGAGTTCGAGTTGGCTGCAATACCCAGCGCTATCAATATTCCCCTGGAGCTTTTGCGCGAGGAATTGGGCCAGCTTCCCAGGGACAGGCCCATTTTGGTCTACTGTGCGGTGGGGCTTCGAGGCTATTTGGCCGAGCGCATTTTGCGCCAGCGGGGTTTCGAGAATGTTTTTAATCTTGATGGCGGGTACAAGACCTGGGTTACCGCAACAACGGAACAGAAACTTACCGGTATTTATGTGCCGGGAAAAAATATACAGGGTCTGTATCCCGAAAATCCTGCGCTAATGGAAAGCTATGCCGAGGGATCTGGCCTGCCCGGACAGGGGCTTGGCGGTCCATTTATAGAGGTGGATGCCTGTGGCCTGCAGTGTCCAGGGCCAATTATGCGTTTAAAGCAGGAAATGGATAGATTGCAGCCGGGAGGGCGCTTGGCCATTAAGTCCAGCGATCCAGGTTTTGCTCGCGATGCCCCGTCTTGGGCAAATATGACCGGAAATGTGCTTTTGTCTTTCGAAGAAAACAAGGGCGTTTTTACCGCATTTTTCGAAAAGGGTGGCCTTCGCCCAGCCACTGCCCAGCTTGGTACCAAGGCGGCTTCGGGAGCGCTCAATGCCGCGAGCCTCATTGTTTTCTCCGATGATCTCGACAAGGCCCTGGCCAGCTTTGTATTGGCGAATGGGGCCGCAGCGGCGGGTAAACATGTTACTATGTTCTTTACCTTTTGGGGCCTTAGCGTTATTAAACGGGCAAAGCCAGGGCGGGTACGCAAGGATCTTTTGGGCCGCCTGTTTGCCCTTATGCTCCCCAGCCATGCAGGAAAACTGGGGCTTTCTAAAATTAACATGGGTGGCATGGGTTCGGCCCTTATGCGCAAACGCATGAAGGCAAAGGGCGTTGACCAATTGGAGGCAATGATGTTTCAAGCCCGTCAGCTTGGCGTTCGCCTTGTCGCCTGCCAAATGTCTATGGATATTATGGGCATCGAACGCGAGGAGCTTTTAGAAGGAGTAGAGATTGCCGGTGTGGCAACCTATATGGAAGCTGCTAGCCGGGGGAATATCAATCTCTTTGTTTAGCTGAATAAAAGAATGCCTGTCTTCCTGCCCCCCGCCTTGAAACGGGGGGCTTTTTTATGGACAATTGGCCCATGGAAATTACAAGCGAATTTATCGAAGGCCTTGTGGTAAACGAGGTCAATATTATGAAAGAGATTGCCGAGGATTTGGGCATTCGACTTGCACAGGTTTCTACGGTTGTAGGCCTTTTGGCAGAGGGATCGACTGTTCCCTTTATTTCTCGGTATCGCAAAGAGATGACGGATAACCTGGACGAGGTCCAGGTGCGAGATATCGAGCGCTTTATGAGCTCTAAGAAAAATATGGAAGAGCGACGCCTGGAAATTATTCGGGGCATTTTTTCCCAGGGCAAATTGAATACCATACTGTACGAAAATATAACAAAGGCATCGACCTTAACCGAGTTAGAGGACATCTATGCCCCCTATAAGCGCAAAAAAAAGACCCGTGGCATGTTGGCCCAAGAGCGGGGCCTAGAGCCCCTGGCAGAGCTCATGTTGGAACTTGGCGATGCAGAATTGCTGCTAAAAGCCGAGGACTTCGTTGTGGAAAACAGCGAAAACGCGGAGCTTTCGGTCGCCAATGCGGTAGACGCCCTCCAGGGGGCAATGGATATTCTGGCCGAGCGGCTGAGCCAGGATACCGCAATGCGGGCAATGCTTAAGTCCTTTTATTTAGCTGATGGGCGCATCCTGGTAAAGGGCATTGGGGATGAGGAAAAGAAAAAAACGTCCACCTACCAGATGTACTGGGACTTTGCCGAGCCCCTTTCCCAGGTAAAGCCCCACCGCATTTTGGCCATTAACCGGGGCGAGCGCGAAGGCGAGCTGGAAGTGAGTATCGATATAGACTTAGAGGCGGCATATCAGCTTCTTCAAAAGGAATATTCAATTTATAACGAGTACCATCGCAATTCAATTGACGATGGTATACGCCGCCTTTTATCGCCGGCCGTTTTGCGCGAACTGCGCGGGGACCAGGGCGAAAATGCCGACGACCACGGTATTGGAGTCTTTAGCGAAAACCTTAAAAACCTCTTAATGACCCAGCCAATTAAGGGCACGCGGGTTCTGGGCATCGACCCGGGCATTCGTACCGGTACAAAGTGTGCTGGCCTAGACGAGACCGGTAAGTATTTGGGTAGCTTTGTAATGTATCAGCAGCGGGATGTAGAGGCCACCAAGCTCCTTCTGCGCGGTATAAGCGAATTTAAGCCCCAGCTTATAGCCATTGGCAACGGCACTGGCAGTCGCGAAGTTCAGGAGCTGGTGGCGGCGGCAATTAGCGGTGCCGGCCTGGATGTTCTGTATACCATGGTCGACGAGGACGGAGCCTCGGTGTATTCTGCCAGCGATATTGCCCGCGAAGAGTTCCCCGACTTGGATTTAACTATTAGGGGAGCTATTTCAATTGGCAGGCGCCTGCAAGACCCCTTGGCAGAGCTGGTAAAAATAGACCCAAAATCGATAGGCGTTGGCCTGTATCAGCACGATGTAAACCAGAAAAAGCTTTCCGAAAAGCTGGACGAGGTGGTCTCCTCGGTGGTGAACAATGTTGGCGTCAATTTAAATACCGCTAGCGCCAGCCTCTTGCGCTATGTCTCGGGAATTAACTCTTCCCTAGCTAAAAAAATCGTAAAACACCGGGATAATACCGGTATAATCGAAGATCGCAAGAGCCTGCTTAAGGTGTCTGGAATGGGCCCCAAGAGCTTTGAACAATGTGCTGGTTTTTTAAAAATTCCCGAAAGCCAGGATATTTTGGACAACACCTGGGTGCACCCAGAAAACTACGAGATTGCCCGAGAGCTCTACGACCTGCTTAAGGCGGGGGGCGAACTTAAAAAGGCCGATCGCGACGCTCTAAAGGAAAAATACTCTGTTGGCGATATGACAATATCTGACCTGCTCGAAGAGCTTAAAAAACCCAACCGCGACCCCCGCGAAGGCTATCCAAAACCCATTATGCAAAAAGGAGTTGTGCTCTTCGAGGACCTTAGCGAGGGCATGATGATTCAGGGCAAGGTGAAAAATGTGGTGGATTTTGGCGCATTTATCGATTTGGGCATTAAAGAGACCGCCCTTTTGCATATTTCAGAAATGAGCGACAGCTATATAAAAGATCCTATGTCGCTCTTAAAAGTGGGCGACCAGCGCGAGTTTAGAATAATTGGGCTGGATATGGATAGGCGGCGCATATCGGTTTCGCTTAAAAGCCAGGCTGCCACAACTGGCGGCGCAGCGGCACGGGGCGCGAAAAAAGTGGGGGCCGGCGGAACAGCAGAGGGGGCAAGGCCCCAAGGAGGCTCCAAAGGGGCCCCCTTGGGGGCCCCCAAGGGGGGCGCTTCCCGCCCCTTCGGTGGCAGCGACGATGGCACCATGTACAACCCCTTTGCCGCCGCTTTTCAAAAAAGCAGGGACGATAAGAAAAAACGCTAATGAAAGACCTTCTGCAAGCCGGTTTAGAAAAACTTAGTGTCGATTACCCGCTATTGTCCTCGCCCGAGCTTGCAGATAAATTGTTTTGTTATATACAGTTGCTGGAAAAATACAACCCAGCCCTGGGCCTTGTCTCGGTAAAAAACAGCCAGGACCTGGTGGTGCGCCATATTCTAGATTCCCTTGCCCCCATTGCAAATATTCATGGCCTTTTGCCTTCGGGGCTGTCTTTTTTGGCCGATGCCGGCAGTGGCGCTGGGCTGCCCGGCATCCCTCTGGCGCTTGTGCTTAAAAATACGCATATAAGCCTTATCGAGAGAATGGGAAGGCGCTGCAATTTTTTAGAGACCGCCCTCTTGACCCTTGGCCTGTCGCATGTGGATGTACAACAGCATGATATCGAGGAACTGCCCCCTGCAGGCTTCGATATCATTACCTTTCGGGCCTTTCGCCCCTTGGAGCCATCAATTTTAAAAGGACTTTTTAGGCTTTTAAACCCGGGGGGACGCTTAGCAGCCTATAAGGGAAGGCGCCAGAACATTGAAAAAGAAATGGCGGCTATAGAGAATCTTGTGGGAAATTGGGAGGCAATAGACTTAGAGGTCCCCTTTTTAAACGAAGAGCGCCACCTTGTGCTTATCGAGCCCTAATGGCTAGGGGCGCTCAATTAAAGGGGTTAATGTTATTGTCCACCGAGTCTAAAATTTTGCCTATTTTGTCCTTTTCAATTAAATCGATTAAACGCGCTTCGACAAATTTTTTTGCCTCTTCGGTAAAAACGCCCGCGGTCATGCAATAGCCCTTTCCGGCCTTTGTGTCCTTTAGGCGGGCGTAAAAATCGCGCATAATAATATCGCCCACCGTGCCCTGGCTGCGAATAAAGCGGAAAAGTACAATATCGGACCAGCGGGGAGTATCGACCTCGGTTAAAATATCAGCCCATTCATTTTTATTTACCGAAATATCACTTATCTTTACCTTTGCCCTTGGAATAAAGGTCATGGCCACCTTGCGACAGAGGGTTACAAAGTCGCCAGTGGGTGCCATCAAATATACCTGTAGATTTTTATGTGCATTGAGCTCCTGATATTTAGAAATTAAAATGGGCACATCCTTAAAATTGGGATAGCTCGTTTGTACGTCGCGCAGAAGTGTGAGTGCCCGGCCAATTTCCTGTTGCTTGATATAGGCCAGTGCTAGGCGATATTTGAGCTCTGCGGCAATTTCAATTTTAATATTCTGATGTTTCAGGCCAATTTCGAAATCCATTACCGCCTTTGCGTACTGGTGTTGGTTCATATGTATGGTACCCGCAAAAAGCGAGGCATTTGGACCCATTTGGGGATCGGGGCGCAGATGGGTAAAAATACGCACCGCTTGATCGGTCTGGTTCAATTCAAAATAACTTTCTGCGACGGTGTACAGGGTTTCTTTGTCATCGGGCACGAGGTCGATAACACGCCGCAACAGGGCAAGGGCTTCGGAGTATTTTTTGGTTCTAAAAAGGCTGTGCCCCAGGTAGCGAAGGGTGGCAGCATGGTCTGGATCCTGGCTACGGGCCTGGCGCAAAAGAGGAATTGCCTTTTCGTAGGCCTTTCTGGTAAATTCCAGGTACCCTAAATTATAATTAATTTCGAAATTGTTTTGCTGAAGAGAGCGGGCAATGGTAAGTCCTTTGTAGGCATCGTCCATTCGGCCCATTTTAAGCGCGCTCATACCAAAGCGTAAATTAATTTCGAACTCATCCAGGTCGCTATTGGTGGAGCAAAGATCGACAAGGGCCTCGTAGGTTTTTAAGGCTTTTTCCCAAGATTCTTCGTTGTAGTAGAGTTCGCCAAGCAGTTTTAAACCTTCGGGGTCTTTCGGGTTTTGCGACAGGCGCCGATTGGCCTCTTTTAAAATTGCTTCTCGTCCCTTGGTCCGCTTTTTTTTAATATTGCGAGACTTGGATTTTGACTTTGAACTGAGGCCCATAAGAAAAACAACTATAATAGATAGTAAAATTATGGCCAAAAGTATTGGTACTAACAAAAACATAGGCTTATTATCGGCAGAGAATGCATTTGAGTCAAGAAAAGTCTATAAAGATTGACAAAGCTCTAAGCTGCCTTTACATTTAAAAGATAAAGGGGTCTGTATGGTCTATAACATTGGTATTAAAGTTGCAAACGGAGAGTTTTATCCAATTTTAGAAGAGGGATCGAGCATTAAAAAACGCTTAATCCTTACCACTGTGCACGATAATCAGAAAAGTGTTCAAATTGATTTATACCGGAGTGCTCTTTCTTCGATGGAAGATGCCACCTATATTGGCAGTCTTGTGGTGGAAAACTTGTTCGATAAGCCAAAGGGCGAGCCATCAATTGAATTGACCATTGGCACTGATGGCGAAAGCGAAATCGATGCCGAGGCAGTGGATTTAGACGACAGTGGCAGCGAGGGAAAGCAGTTTTTAACTGTTTCGCTCCAGGCCTTGGACCAGAGCGCCACCTACGATATCCCCGAATTCGAGCTGGAAGAGGATGGCCAGCACCTGCCCCCAGACCGGCTGTACGAGCCCCCTGATCACCGCGAAGAGGCTAAAAAAAACAGGCTTCCCCTGTTTTTGGCTGGAGGCCTCTTGCTTTTAGCTCTTTTACTTCTTTTGCTCTGGCTCCTTGTTTTTAACAAGCCCAAGCCCAAGTCCATGCTGGGCATGCCTTTGACCGGACAGGAAGAGGCGCCACCCCCTGTGGTAGAGGCACCCCCCGTGGTAGAGTCTCCACCGAAGGTGGAGGCTCCACCGCAGGTGGAGGCTCCACCGCAGGTGGAGGCCCCAACAAAGGCAGAGCCGGTAGCTGAGCAAGCGCCGATAAAAAAGGCCGACCCGCCAGCGCCCACTACATCTTCGCAAACCACTCGGACCCGCCCGCCGGCCCCTGTCTCTTCGTACAAGGTGCCCGCGATTATTCCGAAGGATGGTTTTAGATATAAAATAAGTTGGGGAGACACCCTTTGGGATATATCAGATGCTTTTTATAAAAACGCCTGGCTGTACCCGCGTATTGCCAGACACAACAAGATTCAAAACCCCGATCTTATTATCTCGGGCACATGGTTGCTTGTTCCACCTAAATAAGCGCTGCCTTTTTATATTAGTACTCCTCTTTAGCTGCCTGTCCTGCGCACCAGCGGGGCTGGCAGTGGAGGACTATTGGGCAATGTGGGAGTACGTTAAAAATCCAAATTCCTTGGCAGATGCTTCGAAAAAGGACCCATATACCCGTCTTTTAAAAAGACTTCCAAAGCTTTCGCCCTTTTACCAGGAGCGGGCCATGGAATTGCTCATACCAGAAAGCTGGAAAAAATACGAAGACGCTGCGACAGATCGCGACAAGGGGCGCTATGTTAAGATAGCGAAGAAAAACTTTTTGCCCCTATTAAATAAAGCTATAACAAAAGCCCTTGTTGCGGGGCAGGAGCCGCCTACGGGCCTGGCCGAACTCCTCCTCGATGCCCGCCTTCTTGCGGGCAATACGGAGGCCTTACAGCAGAGCATACGGGGATTATTACAGGAACCGATTACCGAGGATCTCCGCCGGCGTGCGGATTATTCTGTTGTTGACGAAGGCGTACAGGCATTGCCCGCAGATAGAGGCCGGCTTATCAAGGCCCGCCTGGCCCTGTTCGACAGGGAATATTCGCTGGCCAATCGGCTCTTTGACCCTGTTCAAAGCGAAGAGCCCGCCTCGGGCCTTGCCCCCTGGGTGCTGGCCGACATAGGCAGGCTTAAAATTGCCCTGGGCCCGCGCGAGGCGGATCTTGAGTTTTTTACCTCACTTGCCGGCTCGCCCGACAATTTGCGCCAATACATTGTGCATTTTTATGCCGGTCGCCTTGCCCAGCTTTTGGGCAAGGGAGAAGAGGCCCTAGGCTATTACGAAAAGGCCCTGGAACTGGCACCCGACGAGGGCCAGAAAAACGCCTGTCTTTGGTACCTCTTACAAAGCTCCTTTGCCATTGGGCCAGAGCTTATGCTTTCGACCCTAAAAAATCGTTTGGCCCAATCGCCCAAGGCCGATTATCATTTTGATCAAATTGATAATTTACAGGCGTATTTTTTAGCCAATAAGAAGTATTCCGCTATTTTAGACCTCTATATCATATTGCAAAAATTTGATGCCCCAAAAAGCCAGGCCCATTCCCTTTGGCTGGTTCTACGGCTTTTAGAAAGCAATGTGCTACCCTTTAACGAGGCCCAAAAGGCCCTCGCCCTAGCTTCTAGCACAGAAAAAGAGGCCTGGCTTGCCCACGAATATGCTGGTTTAGCAAAAAACCCAGAGGCCCCACTGTATTATCAAATTATGGCTCGGGAAAAATCGGGATCCCTGGAAGGGCTTTTTGGGGAAGACAGGGCAGATTCTTCCGTGGATAAAAAGGGAATAGATGAAATTAGCTCCTACCTAAAAGACCTGGCCGATTTGGGCACTGGCGATGATGTATTACAATTTATTGCAAAAAAAGACGCCTATATAGACGTAGCGCATATACAATTTGCTGCCAGACTTTTGGCGGAGCGCCATCAATTTTATGAATCTATTCGCTGTATGGGCTATGTTTTAAATTGGGAGGGCTATGAGCTTGCCCGGGAAGATTACGAGCTTTTATACCCCAGGGCTTACGAAGAAGAGATTTCGCTCGTGGCAGCACAGCACGACCTGCCTGGCGAGGTTTTACGGGGGCTTGTGCGCACAGAAAGTGCCTTTAATGCGGGTATAGCCAGTTGGGCCGGTGCGGTGGGGCTTGCCCAGCTTATGCCGGCAACAGCGCAGGAAGTGGCAAGGAAAATTCACCAACATGTCGATATCGCATATAATGGCGATGCCCCCGACCTTTTAGATATTAAGACAAATCTGCATTTGGGGGCCTGGTATTTAAGCGACTGGATTAAACGGCTACAATCGCCTATGCTGGCCCTCTTTGCATATAATGCCGGACCGGGTCGCCTTCGACGCTGGCAGCGAGAGTTTTCCCATCTACCGGAGGATCTTTTTTTAGAGGCCCTGCCTTTTAGCGAGACAAGAAACTATGGGCGCAAGGTTTTAAGCAGCGCCGTTATATATGGGCTTTTAAACGAAGCCAGCAGTTTAGAAAACAGCGTCCGCTATTTTTTTTCTAATTGATTTATTATTAAAGCAAAACAGTCGATAAACATGAGGAGTATTAGAATGAATTATATTGAAGCAATTTTATTTGGCCTGCTCCAGGGCATTAGCGAATTTTTGCCCATCTCCAGCTCTGGCCATCTGGCTCTTTTAAAAGAGCTACTGGACCTCTCCGAGATTCCCCTTGTCTACGATGTTTTATTGCATATGGCCACCTTGGCTGCAGTCTGTATTGTCTTTCGGAAAAAACTTGCCGCCCTTATTGCCAGCTGTTTTCGCTTTGTCATACGGAAAAATAGCGAAGCCGATAAAGACAATTTAAATTATGCCCTAGCTATCATTATTGGAACTTTTTTTACCGCTATCATCGGCATAATAATACGAAAGTTTTTTCCAGAACTCTCGGTTAAACTTATATCGGCCTTCTTTTTACTGACAGCCGCTTTTTTAATTGCAGGCCATTTTCTGGGCCGCTGGCAGGAGCGCCGGCAGGAGCGCCTGCCGGCGCGCAAAAACCCCGCTATAAAACAGCGACCAGTGCTTGTGCGCGACGGCCTGGTTACCGGCATTGCCCAGGGCCTAGGCGTTTTTCCGGGTATTTCCCGTTCTGGCATAACTATCTCTGCGGCCCTTGCCACAGGGGTCTCGCGCGAAACAGCCGGGGAGCTCTCGTTTTTGCTGTCTATACCGGCCATTCTTGGCGCATTTATTTTAGAACTAAAAGATGCCGATACTTTAATGGGGCAGATGGACCTGCTTCCCCTTGCCCTTGGTCTATTGACCGCCTTTGTCTCTGGGCTTTTTGCGCTAAAATTCCTCATGGCGCTTATTCGCCGCGGAAGCTTGGCGCTCTTTGCCATTTGGTTAATTCCCCTTGGATGTATTGGGCTATTTTTACTATAAGGAGTACCATCAGGTGCCAGATAAGAACGAAAAAGCGTTTCCCGAATATGTTGTTGCCACATTGTCGCCTTGGACCGTGCTCATGGTCTTTGTTCTTCTTGCAGGGGCGGTTTTTTTAACAGCTTCAATTTTGTTTGCCTATATTGGGCTATCATTTTTTTGGACCCTTCCCGGGCGCTTTCTTTTAAATTCCTATGGGCTGTTTTCGCTGTACTTTCCGGCTGTTTTAATATGGGCAAGTGTCTTGGCTATAAAACAGGAATACTCCGGTGGGCATATGTTTTTACTGGCCACTTCTATAATTCCATTTTTAACTACGGCCTTGGCCCACAGTTTGTTGATTGGGGATGATATTGTTTTTGCCGAGGGGCAGGCTCTGGCCTTTTTAGGCAGAACCGGTTTTATTCTTTTAGCCACATTGCTCGTTGGGCTTCAGATTTTTATAAGTTTTATGCTCTCTACTCTTATTTTTAACCCGCAGAAAACCAGTAGACCCGGGCCTAAAAAAACCAGAATAAAAACCGAAAAGCAAAACTCAAACAAAGATCTGCCAGAACAGAGCTCGGCCGATATGTTTGAACCCGAAACTCTGGCCGAACAGGAAGCTACCGACGAGGTCCTGGCAGAAATAGAGAGCTTGGAAGAGCTTGCCGAAGAAAACACTCCCGATCTTCCTCTTTTTTCCAGCTTAGATACCATGCTCGAGCCCGATAAACCAGTGGCAGAAGCAGAAGAAGTTTCGGCAGATGTTTTTCTGGAAGAGATTGATGGCATCCCCATCGAAGAAATAGCTCTGCCTGCTCCATCCTTGCCAGAATTCGACGAGGATGATGAAGAGGTGGATGTATTGCTGCCCGTGGAAGAGGATGTGGCCCTAATTGCGGAAGAATTGTTCGAAGAAGAAATGCCCATCGATGTCTCGCCCCTGCTCCATGCAAAAACTTTTCAGGACGAGGAAATTGATGAGGAAATTGATGAAGAGGATATTTTCGACGATATCGATATAGAAATTGATGTCGAAGGCGAGGAGCTGGCTCGCGTGCTTTCCGAGGCAGAGGAAACAGCCCGCGAGAAAAGCAAGGCCTTAACCGAGGCAAAAGAGCGGGCCGAGCAGGAGCAAAAACTAAAAAAAAAAACTAATTGGGCCCTCCCTGTAGAAGGCCTGCTTACCGAATATCCCGACGGCGCCTATTGGGAAATTGACCAAACTACCAAGGACGCCGCCCTTGCTTTAAAGGAAACCCTGGAAGAATTTAAAATACAGGCAGAGGTAACCGGTATTCGAAAGGGCCCAGTTATTACCATGTTCGAAATTCTGCCCGCCCCCGGGGTAAAACTCTCAAAAATAGTAAACCTTCAGGACAATATTGCCCTGCGCCTAGCGGCATCCTCGGTGCGCATTGTGGCCCCAATCCCCGGCAAGCAGGCAGTGGGCATCGAGGTTCCAAATCAAAAAAGAAACATTGTCTCCTTTAGAGAGATAATCACACAGGAACTCAGCCGGGAAGGCAAAAAAATGGAAATACCAGTCATTTTGGGCAAGGACATAACCGGCGAGGCGCAGACCCTCGACCTCGTACAGACCCCCCACTTGTTGATTGCCGGCTCCACCGGATCGGGTAAATCGGTCTGCGTAAATTCCATAATTCTTTCAATTCTGTATCAGTGCCCGCCCTCGCATTGCCGCCTTGTTTTAATAGATCCAAAAATTGTAGAGCTAAAACTTTATAACGATATTCCCCACCTGCTTACCCCGGTAATAACCGAACCCAAGCGCGCTTTTCAGGCATTGCAGTACTGTATTTACGAAATGGAGCGGCGCTATTCGCTTTTAGATTCGATGGGGGTGCGCAACATTCGCAGCTACAACAAGCGCATTAAGGAGCGCAAAATAGCCACCGAGCACCTACCGTATATCGTGGTTATAATTGATGAATTTGCCGACTTAATGGCCACAACGGGCAGGGAGCTCGAAGACACACTGGCCAGACTGGCCGCGATGAGCCGGGCAGTGGGCATACACTTGGTGTTGGCCACTCAACGCCCATCCATAGACGTTATAACCGGCATAATAAAAGCAAACATTCCCAGTCGCATTGCCTTTATGGTAGCCTCTAAAACAGATAGTCGCATTATAATTGATAGAATTGGTGCCGAAAAACTTTTAGGCAAGGGCGATATGCTTTTTTCGGGCGCCGTAGATCCCTTCCCCATTCGTATGCAGGGAGCCTTTGTAAGCGAGGAAGAAGTAGAACTTGTGGTAGATTACGTAAAGACCCTTGGTGCGCCAGATTATATCGACGAGGATATCTTCTTCGACGACGAAGAAGAGGGCGGGGAAGCAGGCCTTTTTGGCGACGACGAAGACCCGCTTTACGAACGGGCCTTAGAAATTGTCATGCAACAGGGCAAGGCAAGCGCAAGTTATTTACAGCGCCGTTTAAAAATTGGCTATAACCGTGCTGCCCGCCTTGTGGAAATAATGGAAGACCGCGGCATTGTGGGCCCCAGCCAGGGCTCTAAGCCCCGGGAATTAATTCGGGCCCTTTAAATAAAGTGAATGGCCCCCACCTCGTTTTGGTAGCCCTCTAGGCGAGCGATGAGCCAGGTTCCCAGCGAGCCAAGTACGACATCAATTAAGGTGCCCATTGCCGCAAGATAAAAGGCGATGGGTTTTAGAATTAAATAACCAGCTTCGAAGTCGTGCCCATACCAAGTGCACAAAAGCGCAAGGGCAATATATGCGCCATTGCCCGGAAAGCGGGCCAGCAAAAACGAATAGCCAATGGTAACAAAAATAAGGCTTAAGACATCGCCCAGCTCCAAGGCCAGGCTGGAGTAGGAGCGAAGCACCACAAAGAGGGACATAATGGCAATCATTGCCGAACCACCTCGGGCAAATATAGAAAACAGGGTAATGGTGATGGTGTTGGCCCGCCGTTTAACCCCATGGTTTTCCTTGGCATGGCGGAACATAACCGGCATACAGAAAAAATAATTGGCCGAAAACAGGGCGCAAAGTGCGGGCCCCGTAGTGCCGTAGAGTTGCTTCCAGGGGTTTGCTTTTTTTCCCAGAACATAGAGACAGGCCGGCAGAAGACCTAAAACCGTGACCCCCGTTACAATGCTAAAAAGAATTAAAATATCCTTAAAAATCTCCAGTCGCAGGGCCGCCCTGAATTTAACCGCCCAGGCGGCGGAAAGTGCCAGCAAAAAAATTCCCAGAACCTCCGAAAAAAAAGAGCTGACATAATAAAAAACACGCGCAAGGGAATCGATAAGGGTGGTAATTGTCTTGGCATGATTTTTTTCGTAAGAAAGACCGGCACCAAGAAAAAAGGCAAAGACAACGATGGGCACAATAAAGCCTGGGCCACCAATAAGGGCCAAAAAGGAGTTTTCGGGAAAGATGTCCAGAATAAATTGGGCGCTATCTAAGGCGATAAGCTCGGTCTGCCCCTCTTTTAAAATGGGAATTCTGCCCGGGGGAAAAATATTGATAACCAAAATGCCAAAGCCCACCAGCACAAGGGAGGAAACAAGGATAACCGCCAACGACTTAAGAACCAGTGGCCACATTCTATCATCCTTGCGAAGTTTGAAAATTGATATAGCAAAGGAGAAAAAAAGCAGGGGCGCTAAAATATATTGGCCTAGACGCAGGGCCATACTTTCCAGCCATATTAAGGCGCTGTCTACAAAGGGGCTGGCTTCTGGCAGGAGCAAGCCCAGGGAAATACCTAAGATTGAGCCGATAAGGAGTTTTATCCAGACTTTCATAGCAGCAGAATACTTTATGCTATTGCCCTTGGTCAACGCCGTAAGCGCGCTTACGGCGCGCTTACGGCACGTTTACAGCGGGTGGCGATAGCAGGAGCCAGCCATCGGTCTGAACAATTGCCTCTGTCTTAAAAACACTGCTATAGGCAATAAGGTTTTGCGCAATCATCTGGGCATCCTGGCCCTGGGCAATGCTCTGGTGCAGGCTGCGCCGCTGGGTGCGCATGGGCCGCATTGCCACATTAATACCGCCATCGGGCATAAAATTGATGCGCGCCAGGGCCCCTTGGTAGGTGGGGTCATCAATTTGGTCGAATAAAAAATTCCCCAGCGAATAAAAAACAGGCTTGCCTCGGTACCACTCAAGGCCCTGCAGTACATGGGGATGATGGCCAAGAATGACATCGGCCCCGGCATCGACAATTGCATGTGCTAAATCTATTTGGTATTGCTGGGGGTAGTGCCTATATTCCTCGCCCCAGTGCAAGGAGATCACGACAAGGTCGGCAAGCGCATTGGCTTTTAACTCCTGTATTGCCGCAAGGGTCTTGTCTTTTTTAAGATGGGCTACCCCAGCCTCGCTACCGGCCTCGGTAACGCTCCAAAGGGGTTCGGCATAGGCCAAAAAGGCCAGCTTCCAGCCCTTAGCCTCAATAATATGGGGCGCATAGGCCTCTTCGCGTCGGTGCCCGGCCCCCACATAGGGCAAATTTAAAAGTTGTAGCGCATCCAGGGTTTCGGCTATTGCCGCTGGGCCGTAGTCGGCCATATGATTGTTTGCCAGCGAAATTATGTTAAAGCCGGCATCCTTAATGGCAAAGAGGTTGGCAGGGTTGGCCCTAAAGGTAATGTTCTTAAGTTTGTTGGGATAGGGGCTGCCTAAAAAGGAGGCCGGAGATTCCAAATTGCAAAAATTGATATCCCCCTGGGAAATAAGCTCTTTAACCTGGGCAAAGGGGTGCTGCCAGCCAAAGCGGCGAATGATCAAATCAATATCTCGGGCCAAAAGAATGTCGCCAACGGCCTGTAGGCATAGAACTTCTTTTTGGTTCTTGGGCAATTGGTATAAAGAATTATTAAATGGGGAATATCCATCAATACCAAAAAAGGGGGGAAGGGCCTTCCACACAAGGAGGCCCCCACCAAGGGCACCAAGGAGGGCGGCCAGAAAAAGCAGGGTAAAAACTTTAACTCTATGCATCGACACGTCTCCAAAACCTCTTCTTTACTTAAAAGACTATGGCGAAAATATTAAAATAAGGCTAGACTCAGTGTATGAGTCGCTCGGTAGTTCAAATTGGCAATGCATCGCCGGCTTTTTCTGCGCTTTTACAGGAATCCTTGGCCCGCTTGGACCAGGTATATACCGCCTATCTTCCCCTGCATCTGTCTAGTCTTGGCGAAGAGCAGGGGCGGAGTGCCTTTGATCCGATCGAAGGCCAAAGGCCCCTGCAATTGCTGTCTTCCAGCCCCCTGGCCTGCCACAATTTGTTTTTAGATATTGCCAATAAAATTAAGGGGCCGCTGGAGGTTTTTTTTATTCTCTCGCCCCTGTCTTTGCGTGCCAATTATCCGGCGCTTAAACCCGCAAGTGTCAACAGTCTTTTAGACGATTTATTAAAGGTCTGGTTTTTTCTGGCCAAGGACTGTCTGGCCCTTTTCGAGGCCCGGGCTGCTGGCAAGCTGTATATGGTTTTAACTGAGGATATCGCAAAGGCCAGTCCAGATGAAAACGATATTATTGGGCCTGTTTTAAGCACGGCCTTTAAAAGCTTTGTAGATGGTGTATTGAGCCAAAGTATAGATAAAAAATGGCAGGCCCTGGGCTTTATGCCCACGGATATGCATAAAAACGAAGATTTTGCGGCCTTTTGTTATAAAATAATTGATGAAGATCGCCTGTCAGATAGCGGTAAATGGCACCGCCTGGGCCGCCCTGGGCTTTTTACTCCCCGAAGATAGACCGCTTAACGCGGCGAATAAGGCTAATTTTGCTCAAGGGAATAATGAGCTGACTGCCAAAGGGTATGGGATCCAGCAGCAGATTGACCTCGTTTCCAGATTTTTGAATCGAGCGCAAACTTGCAAGGGTGCTCTTTGTTTCGGCTCCGGGGCTGCGCCAATTTATTTCCAAAAGAGCGCCCTGGGCCATCGACTGTTCGGCCACCCGCAATTTGCCCACATAATCTAAGCCCCTTGCCTCTAGTTTTTCCCAGCGCAGGGCCTGGGGGATGAGCTGGGAAGGGTCTAAAATAAGACGGCGCTCTATGCGGGCGAAAAGCTCGGCCTCTTGATCGGCGGGGAGGGCGAGTTTTTCAAGTTTTTCAAAAAGTTTCTTATTGTGCTGTTCAATGCGAGCGCTGGCGGGGATGCTGCTGGGCTGGTCTGGGTCGGGGCAGGAGGCCGCATCCCAAATAGGTGCCGCCAACTCTGTTGACGCCGGCAACTTTGTTGGCGCCGCCAACTCTGTTGGCGAAGGGCCAAAGGAGCGGAAAAAAGCCAACTGGCCGGCACGCCGTTTTTGCGGCTTAATTGTCGGGCGGGCAATTATATCGGCCCCGGCCTTGGCAAGGGCCTGCTCTAAAAACTGAATATCGCGATCGTCAATCAAATAGACCCCTGGCGATATTTCGGCATAAATAAAGGGCTTAATTTCGGGGCTCTGCAAAAGAACCCGGCGCTCCTCGCTCACGGTTAAAAAAGTTCCCTGGTAAATGCCAAGGCTTTTGTAGCGCGCTTGCCAATCGTCTAAGGACCACTGAATGTTTTGTGGCACCCTGTTTAGCGAAAGCTGGTTTAATATATCTAAGATTTTTTGGCTATCGATGCCCGCATTAAAGGCCCTAATTGCCGAATCGCGGGTGAGCTCCCAGCGCAACACCGTATCGGCGTCGCAAACATCCAAAAAACCTGCCAGCAAAAAGGCATGTTCCACCGTCAAGGCCTTTCCGGCCGTAACCGAGAAGGTGGCATCGATGCTAATTTCGGCGCTCGAGAGCGCGCTCTCGAGCGCAGGTTCGGCAGGGCAAAGGGTATCCTCACTGGGGCCATAAAAGCCGTCGCCCCCATCATACAAAAGTCCAAAACTGAGCAGGGCATCGATAAAGGGATTGGTTTGCCTGTCGAAAAGCTCGTCCAGTCGCTTCCAGTAAGATACATGGGGCCGGTTTGCCGCCATCAGCATGCGCCGAATGGTCTGCGCCGGGTAGACGCGGCGGAAGTCCATCAATTTTAAGAGGCGGTGTACTAGGCTGGCAATAGAAAACAAGAGTTCGGATAAGCGAGAAGCCGATAGAAAGCCACCATCCTGGATAGTGCGCACAATTAAAAGGCTTGCCACTGCATATAATTGAAAATCGGGGGCATTTATATTGGCCATCGAGGCGATAATGGGGGAATTCAGCGAAAAAGTATCGTGCTTAATTTTAATAATGCGCAAATTCGACAGAAGGCCCATCAGTTCAACGGGATCCGGGGTGGATAAAAGTTGTGTGAGCTCGTTTAAAAACTTCTTTTTTAAACCCCCATCCACCTTAAAAATATCGGAGCGCCCATTAAGCCAAGCGGCAAGGGCAGCTAATTTATTAAGGCCGAAGGGAGGCAGGCCCTGCCCTGTATCGGTCTTCTCTGGTCGGGGTTTTGAATGGAAAAGCAGATCATGGCTGTCGATATTTTCCATAATATCGGGCAACAAAAGCGGATTAATTGCCAAATGGCTTTTTAAATCTTCCCTAAATCGGAACAAAACAAGGCGTTCTTCCAAACTTACCACGGCATCGTGCAAATCGCTATAGGGAATATCCAGAGAAAGATAAATAGAAAGCCCGCTAATTGATGGACTTCGCAGCTCCTGTACCGCTGCTAAAATTTTCTTGTCGCTGTCGTCTAAAAGTGCGATAAGGGTTTTTTTATTCTCCTCCTTAGATATCCAGGCCCCCAATTCGGCAACAAGGCGTTGCTTGTTGTAAGGACTTTGAATATTGCCCAGATAATTGCGGACAAGGTCGAAAAAAAGGCGGTCGTCGAGGGTTAAAAGGGCTGTTTCCCAGAGCTGTTTCATAAAAACTCGCCCTCCTCCCAGTGCTGAATAGAATATTTATATCCCTGTTCGGCCAAAAATTTTTGGCGGTTGGCGGCAAAGTCCTCTTCGGTGGTAAAGCGGCTAACCAGGGTGTAGAACCAGGCACTGCGGGCCTTGGGTCGTAAAATGCGCCCAAGCCGCTGCGCTTCTTCCTGGCGCGAGCCGAAGGTGCCGGAGACCTGAATGGCCATGGAGGCATCGGGTAGATCGATGGCAAAATTGGCCACCTTCGAAACCACAAGTACCCGCTGCTTTCCGGAGCGGAACTCCCCATATAGGCGTTCCCGTTCGCTGTTTGGCGTCTTGCCGGTTATAATAGGGGCCTTTAAAATGCGCGAAAGCTCTTCGAGCTGGCGCAGATACTGCCCAATAACTAAAATATAGTCCTCGGGGTGGTTTTCTATCAGCTGTTTTACCGCCTGAATTTTTAAGGGGTTTTCGCTGGCTATGCGGTATTTTTCCCGCTGAGGGGCCACCGCATAGGGAAGCTGTATGTCCTTTGGCAGGTCGATACGAATTTCCACACAAAAGGCCTCGGCTATCCAGCCCTTTGCCTCTAAATCTTTCCAAGGTACGTCGTAGCGCTTGGGACCCACTAGGCTGAATACCGCATCCTCTGCTCCATCCTCGCGCACCAAGGTGGCGGTAAGCCCCAGGCGCCGCAGGGCCTGGACCTCGGCGGTAATGCGAAAGACCGGTGCCGGTAAAAGATGTACCTCGTCATAGATAATAAGGCCCCAGTTTCGCTCTCTGAATATTTTAAAATGCGGAAATTCGCTATCGCGGTTCTTGCGCCAGGTTAAAATTTGATAGGTCGCCACGGTTATAGCTGCCAAGGACTTAGAGTCGCCGGTGTATTCCGCAATCTGGCTGGGATCGATATCGCTTTTGTCGAGAAGCTCGGCAATCCACTGGTGCACCGCAGCCACATTTGTCGTTAGCACAAGGGTGTTTGTCTTAAGCTTGGCCATTGCCGCCATCCCAACAAGGGTCTTGCCCGCCCCACAGGGCAGCACAATTACCCCATAGCCCGTACCCGGCAGCCCATCGCCCACTAGGGCCTGAACGGCCTCTTTTTGATAATCGCGCAGGGCAAGGGCCTGGCCAGAGCCCATTGTGGGTTTTAAGTTTATATCGAGGGGGTCGCCATTTTTAAGGGGAGCCTCGTCTTTTACCGGCCAGCCCAATTTAATAAGCTCGTATTTAATAGTTCCCCGCGACTCAATAGCAAGGCCAAAGCCACTGCCAATGGGATAAAGGTATCTGGCCAGGCCACTATTTGCCGCAACTTCTGCTCGTACAGCCTCGTCGCTACAGCTTAAAAAGAGCTGATAGCCCTGTAATTCTGGATGCCGATACAGCATGTCCTCGTCTATGGGTATGAGGCGAATTTTCCCATAGCGGGTCATGGTGTCGGCAAAGCTGGCAACGAGGGCACCGGGAACAGGGTAGCGGGAAAATGCCGTCAAAGCCTGGGAAATATCCTGGGGCTGCAAACCGGCACTTGCGGCATTCCAGAGCGAAAGCGGGGTAATTCTATAGGTGTGGATATGCTCTGGGGATTTTTCCAGTTCGGCAAAGGCCATAATTGCCGCCCGGGCCTGTTCGGCCAACTTTGAATGTACATCGAGCAAAAGGGTTTTATCGCTTTGAACAATGAGGGGCATGTCGAATTGGGGCACTATGCATGTTTCCTTTCGTGGGCCTCGTGCTCCAGGCGGCGCAAAATGCCCTTTTTAGATTTAAAAAGCCAATGGCGATAGACTAGATAGGCAAGGCCAGCAGTAAAAGAAATCCCGCAAGAGATAAGCAGGGTGGCCCAAGCCAGATAGTCGAAGAGCAGAGCTCCAGCAAAACAACCGCTAAAAAAGCCAATAAAAATAAAAATTAAAAGCAGGGCATGGCGAAAGTCTATTTTTCGCCTCGAGAGTAAATTCCCCAGCAGCGAGCCTAAATCGGATACAACACCGGTTACATGGGAGGTTCGAATAGTTGCCCCACTATAGGTAGAGATCATTGCATTTTGCAGGCCACAGGCCGTGGCCAATAAATAGGCCCCAAGAATATTCAGCCGATTTAAAAAAAAATAGCCCGCAAAAATTATACCACTTTGTATAATTAGCGCCACCCCATAGCGCCGCCCCAGTTTAAAGTTCGCATCGCCAATGACAGCACCACTAAGGCAGGCCCCGCCCAAAAAAGCGAGAATAAAAAATGCCAGCTCCCGGCTTTTTATATTGATGTCGCTCAAAGAGATGGCCAGATTGGTAAGGTTTCCCGTCATGTGGGAGGCCGCCTCGCCATGGTGGTTCATAAGCACGACAGCATTAATAATGCCAACAGAAAAGGTCAGGACAGAGGTTCCTAAAACAAGCCATTTTGGCAGATTTCGTATCATGTATGCCTATAGAATACCAAAAGGCAGGGCCTTAACCAAGGGGCCCCGCTAAAAAAAAGAGTTTTCCCATCATTTTGTGGACGGCCTGCCTACTCAATTGCCAAAAACAAGGCCATGTACCAGGCCAATGCAGGCAGAGAGGGCAATCCATACCAAGGGGTGCCATTTTAAGCGCCGTATTGCCGGAAAAATAAGGGCAAAGAGCAAGGCCTCCCGCCATTGGAAGCGCGCAAAAAATCCGCCCCCTGTATCGGAAAACCAGAAAACCTGGGTTAAAACAATAAAAAACGAGGCGCCTATAAGCCCGAGGGCAGCGGGCCTTAAGGTCCAGAAGGCCGATTTAACCAGGCGATGCTCCTGGTAGGCAATTAAAAAACGGGAAACAGATACTATTATTATTATTGATGGCAATACCAGCGCTAAGGTGGCGACGATGCCCCCTAAAGGGCCAGCAGCGTGGTAGCCGGCAAAGGTCGCCACATTCACCCCAATAGGCCCCGGCGTCGACTCTGCCACCGCAATCATATTGGTAACATCGTGGGCGCTAATCCAAGAATAGCGGGCGGCCATGTCGTAGACAAAGGGCAGGGTTGCCAGGCCACCGCCCACCGCCAAAAGGCCTGTTTTAAAAAATTCGTAAAAAAGAAGGAGGTATATCATTTTTTATACGGGTACAGAATAAAACCGATAAGCATGGCCCCTAGGACAATCCAGACCGGCGATACCGAAAAGACAATGGAAGCTAAAAGGCTGGCAAGGGCTACCGCAATAGGAACTAGGCCCCGCGTGCTGGCCGATAGACGCCACAGCGCATCCAAAATTAAGGCCACAACCACCACCCGAATGCCCCTAAAGGCGTATTGCACATACACATTTTCGGCAAAGCCCGCCAAAAAGGTCGCAATGATGGAAATAATAATAATTGATGGCGTAATCATGCCCAGGGTTGCCACAATACCCCCAAGCAATCCACGTTGGCGGTGCCCAACAAAGGTGGCGGTATTCACGGCAATAACGCCGGGGGTAATTTGCCCCACGGCAATACAGGTTAAAATATCTTCGCGGCTCACCCATTTGCGCTTTTCCACCACCTCTTTTTCTATAAGGGGCAGCATGGCATAGCCCCCTCCAATGGTGGTGGCCCCAATTTTAAAAAAGGCGGTATAAAGCTCGCGAAGTGTTGTCATGGGCCCTATTTGCCGTCCTCTGGCATGGTAATGCGTAAATGCAGGTCATCAATCTGCCCCTGGTCGACATAGCTGGGAGCCTCGTCCATGGGGCTTACCGCAAAGCTGTTTTTGGGAAAGGCGATAACCTCTTTAATTGATGTCTGCCCAGCCATAATCATAACAAGGCGGTCCAGGCCCGGGGCAATGCCGCCATGGGGAGGGGCTCCGTACTTAAAGGATTCAGTTAAAAAGCCAAAGCGGGCCTCGGCCTCCTTGGGGTCAAAGCCTACAATATTGAATATGCGCTTTTGCAAATCGGGGTCGTGAATACGAATAGAGCCAGAGGCCAGCTCAAAGCCATTGAGCACGAGGTCGTAAAGGTCGCCCTTAACCGCACCGGGATCTTTTTCCAAGTTTTCGTGGTAGCGATTCTGTGGCCAGGTAAAGAGGTGGTGCGCCGTCTCCCAACGCCCCTGTTCTTCGTCGTATTCGAACATGGGAAAGTCGATAATCCAGGCGAATTCAAATTTTTTGGGGTCGCAGAGCCCAAGGTCTTTGCCCAGCCGTGCACGCACAGCCCCCAGGGCTACATTGGCGGTATGGCGCTTGGAATCGGCAACTATAAGGATTAGGTCGCCCGTTTTTGCGCCAAGGCCTGTAAGGACTCGCTCTTCCAGATCGGCGGGAATGCCGTTTGTGGCATCAGTCTTAAAAAACTTACTTACCCCGCCTTCTAGGCCCGGTTTTCCCCCCGTCTGTTCGCCCACCTTCATCCAGGCCAGACCCCGCGCCTTGTAGATTTTTGCCAAGGCTTCCAGTTCCTCAATTTGTTTGCGCGAATAATCGGCCCGCCCTGGCAGTACAAGGGCCTTTACGCCACCGCCGACACCGGTAATCCCCCGCGCTTCTTTTTCGCGGCGCTCTGCCTCCCCTGTAGCCAGGGCATCTTTAAAGGCCTGAAAGTTGGAATCGGCCACATAGGGGCCAAGGTCCTGCAATTCCAGGTCGAAGCGCAGGTCGGGCTTGTCCGAGCCATAGCGCTCGTAGGCCTCTTCCCAGCTAAGGCGGCGAAAGGGGGTCGGCAGCTGGATGCCCATAGTTGTGGCAAAGATATGGCCCATAAGACCTTCGGTCATTGCCAACACATCGTCGCGGTCCACGAAGGACATTTCAATATCAATTTGAGTAAACTCCGGCTGGCGATCGCCCCGCGCATCCTCGTCGCGGTAGCAGCGGGCAATTTGAAAATATTTATCCATACCAGAGACCATAAGCAATTGTTTGTACAGCTGGGGCGACTGGGGCAGGGCATAAAACTTACCGGGATACAGGCGGCTGGGCACAAGATAGTCGCGGGCACCCTCGGGGGTAGATTTAATAAAGGTGGGGGTCTCAATTTCTAAAAAGCCCTCGCCCGTCATGTATTGGCGGGTGGCCTGAATAACGGCCGACCGCAGGGCAATGCGCTTTTGCATACCGCTGCGGCGCAGATCCAGATAGCGATATTTAAGGCGCAGCTCTTCTTTGGCATCGGCCTCGGCGTCTATCTGAAAAGGCAGAACCTCGCAGCGGTTTAGAATAAGCAGCCTGCTGGCCACCAACTCCATATCGCCGGTGGGCATATCGGTATTGATCATGTCTTGCGGGCGGGCGCGCACCTGGCCTTCTACAGCTATGCAGAATTCATTGCGCAATTCTCCGGCGAGGACTTTTAGCTCTGCCGGGGCCTCGGCCTCGATAACCACCTGCGTAAGCCCATAGCGATCCCGCAGATTGATAAAGGCAATTTCGCCATGGTCGCGTTTTCGGTGGACCCAACCGTTTAAAATAACTGTCTTTCCTGCGTCTTTGGCGCTGAGTTGGCCACAGTTGGCTGTGCGTTTCATTTCATGCATGGTACATCAATAGTATCTTTTTTTTTTTATCTTTACTATATGCCTTAAAAACAATATACTGCGATTTCGGTCCATATACTTTGGCTGGGTAAAATGTGCCTTGCGCATTTGCCGCTATTACATTTGGGGGTCTATGGTAAATTGATTAGACGAGTTCGCGGACAGAAGATCCGTTTGGAAGGTTTTAACAACCTTACTAAGTCGCTTAGCTTTAACATCTACGATGTATGCTATGCTCGCTCAGAGGAGTCCCAAATTGAATATTTGGAATATATTGATGAAGAATACGACTCCCAACGGCTTCAACAAATTGTAGAAGATGTCACGCGCATTATCGATGCAAAGCTCGTCAATATCTCGACCCAGGACTACGAGCCCCGCGGTGCCAGTGTGGTGGCCCTTATAAACGAGGACCATCCTGTTCCCCTGGGCAAGGAAACCCTGGTTCTGGGCCACCTCGATAAAAGCCATATTACTGCCCATACCTATCCGGAATACAATCCTCGCACTGGTTTGGCCACCTTCCGGGTCGATATTGATGTTTCCACCTGTGGTATGATAAGTCCCCTGCGGGCCCTTCACCATCTTATCGACAGCTTCGATTCCGACATTGTCCTTATGGATTACCGCGTGCGTGGCTTTACCCGCGACACTAGGGGCAATAAGGTCTTTATCGATCACGATATCAATTCTATTCAGGATTATATTGCGGTGGATGTACTGAGCGAGTATTTGGCCTACGACATAAATATTCTCTCCGATACGATTTTTCATACCAAGATGCGCAAGAAAAACCTCTGCTTAGACGACTATCTTTTTGGGCGAGAAATAGAGGCGATGGACGAGCACGAAAAGCAGGATGTTAAAATGCTTTTGGAAAAGGAAATTCAGGAGATTTTTGAATGCGACAATTTTTAAACGGTCTTTTTAAGCGGCGCCACTACGAGCACACGGGTGAGGGTGGGGGACGTTATTTTGATATTGCCAGGGTGCTGCGCCGAGCCAGGACTAAGTGGCAAAAAATTGAGGTGGTCCAGACCACCCACTATGGCAGGGCGATGCTTTTAGATGGTATTACCCAGTTAACCGAGACGCAGGAGTATCAGTACCACGAACCTATGGCGCACTTGCCACTTTTGGCCCACCCTGCGCCGCGCCGGGTACTGGTTATTGGCGGGGGCGACGGTGCCCTGGTGCGCGAAATTTTGCGCCATGCCTCGGTGGAATCGGTCGATTTCGTCGAGTTGGACGAAGGGGTTATTGAATTCTGCAGGGCCTATTTTCCGGAGCTCGGCGGCGAGGCTTTTAAGGACGATCGGGTTCGTCTGCACATTCAGGATGGGCGCGCCTTTGTCGAGAACCAGGTTAAAGAGGGCGCACATTACGATGCTATCTTTATGGATATGACAGATCCCAGCGGCCCTTCGCTTGCACTGTATACCCTAGAGTTTTTTCGCTCTGTTTCGCACTTATTGGCCGACGACGATGCTTTTTTTGTTATGCACACCGAGTCGCCCGACCTGCGCCCTCGGCTTTTTGCTAAAATATTTGCCTCCCTGCGTCCGGCTTTTCCGGTGCTGCGCTGCTTTATTTCCCATGTACATATGTATGGAGGGCAGTGGTCCTGGGCTTTTTGTTCTAAGAGAAACGATCCGGCCAGTATTGCACCGAAGGAGATAGCTACACGTATAGGCGACCGCCAGATACAGGGGCTTAAAATTATTTCGCCTACGACCTGGCCAGCCTTTTTTGCCCTTTGGCCCGCTATCGAGGCTCTATTGGCCAAGGACGAGAGCCCTGCCACCGATGCCAACCGCGACTACCCGGCCTAATATGGCGGCAGATACCACGGGGCGAGTGCCGCGGCGGCCACAGGCCACCGGCCGGCACCGCCGGCCGATGCTGCCTCCAACACCGTCGGCCTGCGGGCGCAGGATTCAGTTTTCTTTTCTAATAACGCGGGCCAAAGCTCTTCTTGGGCTTGTCCATTGCCTCGTTTACGCGGATCTGGCGGCCTTCAAGGTCTTGTCCATTGGTGCCCTCAATTGCCGCACTGGCTTCTTCGTCCGATCCCATTTCTACAAAGCCAAAACCTTTTGAATTACCGGTATCGCGATCTACAATAATTTTCGCCGAAACAACCGTTCCAAAATTGGAAAAGAGCTCGCGAAGGCTGTCTTCGGTACTGCTGTAGGCGAGATTACCGACATACAATTTATTTGCCATCGAGAAAAATCCTCCGCCAGGCACAGGGGGCCTGGCACACTGAAATATGCCCACACTAAGATGGGCATATATTCAAATTATCCCAGCCTGTATTGGCCGTCAAGCTTTTTCCCAATATTTTTGCTTTTTAAGCAGTTTTTTTAGTCCAGCATGAATTTAATCGCCTGGCCCAAATTTTGAACTAGCTTTGCCGAAGTGGGAACCACCTCGCCCCGCGGGGCAGGGGGCCCAATAAAGCGGGTAAATCCCAAGCTTTCTGCCGTTTTTATGCGTACACCCAGTTTGCGAATGGGGCGCAGCTCGCCGGCCAGGCTCAATTCGCCGGCAAAGACCAGTTCTTTGGGCAGGGAAACGCCGGTGCGCGCGCTGTGAATAGCCGCAGCAATGGCCAGATCCACTCCCACTTCGTGCACACGCACCCCGCCCGACACATTTATATATACATCCTGGTCGCTCAGGCGCAGCCCTAGATGTTTTTCGATGCTGGCGGCGATCCGCGAAACCCGGTTGCTATCAATGCGCTCGCTGGAAATACGCGAACTGGCCCCCTTTGCCGGCACCGTAAGGGCCTGAATTTCCAAGAGCAAGACCCGGTTGCCCTCGAGCACCGCCGCCGTTGCCACGCCAGCGGGCGGGGGGCCCTCCCGAGGTATTAAAAACAGGGCTGCGTTTTCATCCTGCGAAATAAGCCCCTTCTCGCCCATAACAAAAATACCCAGCTCGTCTACCGAGCCAAAGCGGTTTTTAACCGCTCGAATAAAACGATGTTCGGTCTCGTTCTGCTCGAAGTACAGGACACAGTCGACCATATGCTCCAGCGCCTTGGGCCCAGCAATAAAGCCCTCTTTAGTGACGTGGGCCACTAAAAAAAGCGCGCTTCCTCTCTCCTTGGCCCAGGAAATAAGCTCCATGCTGCAGTATTTCATCTGGTTCACCGTGCCAGGCACTAGGCCAATATCGGCACTGTGCAAGGTCTGCACCGAATCCACCACAATTATTGCGGGTTTTATTCGTTCTAGGACTTTTAAAATTGATGCCAATTCCCCCGAGCAAAAAACTTCGATGCGCTCCCCAGAAAGTTCCAGCCGGTCGGCCCGCTGGCGTATCTGCTCGGCCGACTCCTCGCCCGATATATACAGCACTCTGCCCTTACTGGCGTTTGCGGCGGCAGATTGTAAAAGCAGGGTGGATTTACCTATACCCGGTTCTCCCCCAATAAGGACGCAGGAGCGGTTCATAATGCCCCCACCGAGGACCCTGTCTAATTCGGGAATGCCACAGGAAATGCGTTCGGTATCTTCCACTTTAATGGCATTTAGGGGCAGGGTGTTGGCAAGGGCCCCAGATCCGGCCAAGCGTGTTGCTACTGTGGCACTGTGCTGCTCTTCCTTAAAGCTGTTCCACTGGCCACAGCGGGGGCAGCGCCCCAGCCAGCGGGCCTCTTCGTGGCCACAGCCCCCGCAGCGAAATATTGTTTTATCTGTTTTTTTTGCTGCCACCCCTGCCTCCTACGCCAGCCTTGCTGATGCACCAGCAAGGCTGGTGAAATCTTTTTAGGCCAAAAGGCGGTTTAGTTTTTGCACAAAGTCCGCCGGGTCCTTAAGTTTAATGCCTTCTACCAGCAGGGCCTGATCTAAAAGCACCCCCGCTATATCGGCAATTCGCCCCTCGTCGCCCTCGTCGGCCAGCTTTTGTAAAATAGCATGTCCGCCATTTACCTCTAAAATTGGCTTGACCTCGATTTCGTTTTGGCCCATCGCCTTCATCATCTGGGCAAATTGAATTGATGGGTCGTTTTCGTCGGCCACAATGCAAGAGGGCGAATCTTTAAGGCGCCGAGAAACTTTTACATCCTTAACCCGCTCGCCAAGGGCCTTTTTAATTTTTTCGATAACCGGCTCCATTGTTTTTTCGACTTCCTTGTCCTTTTCGACCCCTAACTCCTCGTCGGCGCCGGCACGGTTAACCGACTTTAAGTCCCAGTCCTTATATTTGCCCACCGATGGCATTACAATATCATCGATATCGTCATCCATAATAAGTACTTCAATACCTTTTTCGCGGTAGGCCTCTAGGAGGGGGCTGGCTAAAAGGGTTTTTCTATCGCCCCCACTAATGTAATATAGGGCCTTTTGGTCTTCTTTCATGCGATCGACATATTCGGCAAGACTTACCCGCCCCTCTTCGGTGGTGGAATAAAAACGGACCAGTTCCAGTAGCGCTTCGCGGTTAGCAAAATCCTGGTAAAGTCCCTCCTTAAGCGGTCGGTTGTATTGCTCGATAAAATCGGCAAATTTTTCTTTGTTGTTGTCGGCCAGATTTTTGAATTCGCCTAAAAGTTTTTTGACCGAGGCATTTTTAATATTTGCCAACACGCGGTTCTGCTGTAAAATTTCTCGGCTCACGTTTAAGGGTAGGTCTTCGCTATCAATTACACCCCGCACAAAGCGCAAATAGCTGGGCATTAGTTCCTTGTCGTCATCAGTTATAAAAACTCGTTTTACAAAGAGTTTGACCCCCGGGCGGTAATCTACATTGTACATATCGAAGGGAGCTTTTTTAGGCACGTAAAAGAGGGTCACATATTCAAGGGCTCCCTCGGCCTTGGTGTGGAGATATAAAAGCGGATCTTCGCTGTCGTGGCCAGACTGCTTGAAAAAATCAATATAGTCCTCTTCTTTAAGTTCGCTCTTGCTGCGCCGCCAGAGGGCAGAACCAGAATTAACCTGGGTTTCCGCTGGCTTGCTCGACTTTACCTTGCCCTTATCGTCGTACTCTTTTTCTTCGTAATGTATAAAAATAGGAAAGGCCACGTGGTTCGAATAGCGTTTTACAATGTCCTCTACCGACCAGCGGTTGGCATATTCGTGACCTTCCTCGTTTAGGTACACCCTTATCGTGGTGCCATGGCCTTCGCGCTCTGCCTCTTCGATTTCGTAGCCCTCTTTGCCATCGCTGGACCATTTCCAGGCCTGCGTTTCGCCGGCCTTTCGACTTACAACCTCTACCCGGTCACCAACCATAAAGGCAGAATAAAAACCTACGCCAAATTGGCCGATGAGGTTCGAATCTTTCTTTGCATCTGCTGCGAGGTTTTCTAAAAAATTGAGGGTACCGGAGCGGGCAATGGTGCCTAGGTGCTCGGTTAAATCTTTTTCATTCATGCCAATTCCTGTGTCCGCAATTGTAAGGGTTTTGGCTTCTTCGTCGAAGGATATATCAATTCTTGGTTCAAAACTGATGCTCTTATACGCATCATCGGCTACGGTTAAATATTTTAGCTTGTCCAGCGCATCCGAGGCGTTGGATACCAATTCGCGCAGAAATATTTCTTTATTCGAATACAGCGAGTGAATAATTAAGTGCAAGAGTCTGCTTACTTCCGTCTGAAACTTGTAATTTGCCATGTAAAAATGCTCCTTAGTGTAATATCAGTTAAAAAAATACAAACTTTTACCTTGCTCCGGCAAGTACTATTGCCGTCGAAGCCGCTCTTTATACGCGGGGCAGGCCTGCCCGGTGTTGCGCAACACGACCGCCGAAGGCATTTCCCGCGATTTAATGCCAAACACTAGGCAGCTATTGGGATAGGCCGGCTCGTAAGTAATTTTAAAATGCTCGCAGCGCAGGCACAGCGGCCGTTTTGCCTCTTCGCTCATTCCCACCTCCTTAAGTGAGTATAGCAAGTCCGCTAAATAGACATAATTGGCTAGCAATCCATTTTATAGGGTGATATCTTAATAGATATGAAGACCAAGTTACTTCTAGTTCTGCTCTACCTATTTGCTGCCCCTGTTTTTGCGCAGACAAATGTACTCACCTGGAATCTGGGGACTGTCGATTTGGTGTATAATCATACCGAGCCCCGGGAAGATGGCAAAATGAGTCTTTTAAAGAGCCGGCTTTCAATCTTGGATTTTCAGTACCATCTTCTCAATGGCTATCTGTCTGTCGGCACATCCTTAATTCAGGGGCGTAGCTATTATAACCCAAAAATGTATATAGCCCTATTCCCTATTGAGCTCGATTTTAATTTTTTTCGCTTTCGGGCTCTTAACCTGGCCTTGTTTTTAACAGGCGAATTAGGCTTTGGGGAACCTGGTTTTTTCCCCTATGCCGAAGCTGGTTTTAAGATGGGCATTCTCCATGTAAATCCTAAAAGTTCGTCTAAATACTCTTGGCGAAATTCTTTTTATATGAGTTTTGACCATAATTTTGATTTTAACATTGGTACACAATTTGATATGGGCAGTTTGGCTTTAGGGGGCCTCTGGCTTGCGAACAGAGGAAAGGCCAAGGCGGATAATAACTAGTTTTTCAGGTGAAAGATTCGAGAAACTAGTTTTTCATAAGTCGACATAAAAGCTCCGGTTGTATTACACGTTATTCGAGACCAATTTTATCCCAAATGGCCATATCTTCCTGACCAATGCGCCAAAAAGCGATATTGTGTACTCCACTGTCGCGGTAGGCCTTAAGGCGAATTCGGTTAGATTCGGCATCTTCGTACCAGGTGGTTACCTTTAGGTTTACGGTGCGCGTGAACCAGGGAATACCGATGCTGCGTTGCACTTCCTGTATGCCGGCCTCTTTTTTAATGCGTTCGACGGTAGAGTGGATGTGGGCACTTGCCGGATTGTAGTTAACCCAAGAACGACCATAAAAGGGGGCACCCATAACCAGTTTTTCGCGGGGAATTTGAGTTTGGGCATAGTCGCTCACCTTGAGTCCCCAGCCTATTGTGGCAATGGGACCCGGTTTGCTACCGCTCCAGTGCTCATCGTAGGCCATCAAAATAATGCGGTCTACAATGCGGGCGATATGTGCATAGCCAAAGATGTCGCCGGCAGAATTGAGGCGGGCGGGAAGGGCCAGGCTCAATATTTTATTTGGTAGGCGTTGGCGAAGTAGGGAGACAAACTCGAGGAAGGCTGGAATGTCGTCGCGGTGGACTGCCTCGTAATCCAGCTGAAGGCCGTCGAAGGGCCCTGCTGCCTGCACAATTTCGTCTATAAGCCGGTCGCGTACGCCGTATTCCTGGTGTAGGGTAAAGTGGCTCAGGCTCTGGTTGGAAAGCAGGGTAATAACAAGGTGAATGCGGGCTCTATGGTTTTTTAGCTTCTGCGGGTTTGGGGCCTTTGTCAGCCTGCCGGTGCGATCGACTCCAGCGCTAAAATAGGCAATGTCGCTGAGCTCGGCAGTTTTGGCAATTTCGTGTTCCCGCCCATCCAGGACGTAGCCCCAAATTTCTTTAAAGCGTAGGACTGTGCCCTTTTTATCTTCTTCGCTCGGGTTCAAGGCTGGGTTTGCAAAAAGAGGGAAAAAACCCATGAATACGAATATAGTATACCAAAGCTTGCACCTATGGGTTTTTCCAAGTCTAAAAAGCCCTTTTAGGCCCTCTAAAAGGTCATAAAAATGGTCAGGTGCAAGCTTCGGTAAACTAGACATTATATTGAACTCCTAAAATTTATTTTGGGCAAAGGCAGTTGCCAATAGGTTTTTGGTGTATTCGTGTTGGGGGTTAAGAAAGACATCGGCCGCTGGCCCTGCCTCCACAATTTTTCCATCCTTCATAACGGCCAGTTCATGACAAAGTTCCCGCACCAATTGCATGTCGTGCGAAATAAAGATGTACGAAAGGCGGTGGCGCTCTTGGAGGGCCTGTAATAGCTCGATTACCTGAAACTGTACCGTTCTATCCAGGGAGCTGGTGGGCTCATCGAGAATTAATAGCTTGGGTTTAAGCACGAGGGCGCGGGCAAGGGCAATGCGCTGGCGCTGACCGCCGGAGAATTCGTTGGGGTAGCGCAAAAGGTATTCCCGCTGGCCCATGTCCACTTCTTCTAGGGCGGCCATTGTTTTTTCTTCGCGTTCTTCTCGAGTTCCCTGTTCATGGATGAGTAGGCCTTCGCCGACTATTTCGCCAATGCTCATGCGCGGGCTCAGCGAGCCGTAGGGGTCCTGGAAGATAATTTGGATGTTGCGACGCAGGGGGCGCAGTTCCTTGGGGTTGAGTTGCTGTATGGCCTGTCCTTCGAGCTCGATGCTGCCTTCGCAGTTTTGTAGGCGGATAAGGGCGCGGCCGAGGGTGGTTTTGCCCGAGCCACTTTCGCCCACAAGGCCCAGGCTTTGGCCTCGCTGTAGGCTTAGGTCGACGTTGTCAACGGCTTTTATGTAGCTGGTGGTCCGCCTAAAAAGGCCCGTTTTAATGGGGAAGTGGACCTTAATGCCTTTGGCTTGCAACAGGGGCGCGTCGGTGAAGCTTTGGGCGGTGGCGCCGGTGGGTCCTTGGGCGGTGGCGGGTTTTGGCAGGGGCTGGCCGCGCAGGCGCGAACCCATAAGCTCTTTGGTGTAGGCCTCTTGTGGGTGGGCAAAAAGGGCCTCGGTGTCGTTTTCTTCGATAATGCGGCCATCCTTCATTACGGCAATGCGGTCGGCTAGGCGGCGTACGACGCCTAGGTCGTGGCTTATAAAGAGGATGGCCATGCCCAGTTCGCGCTGGAGCTCTTTAAGGAGTTTGAGTATTTGCTCTTGAATGCTCACATCCAAGGCGGTGGTGGGTTCGTCGGCAATGAGGAGTTGGGGGCGGTTTAAAAGCGCCAGCGCGATCATTACCCGCTGTCGTTCGCCGCCGGAAAGTTCGTGCGGATAGGCGCCAAGGCGGTCGCGGGCCGAGCGCAGACCCACCCGCTGTAGCCAATGCACAATGGGGTCGCGGGCCTGCTTTTCGCTTAGACCCTGGTGTACCGCCAGCGATTCGGCCAGCTGTTTTTCGATACTCATTAGCGGGTTTAGCGAGCTTAAAGGCTCTTGGAAAATCATGCCCACCTTGGCGCCTCGGATGGCGCGCAGTTGGGTATCGTCCATTGCCAACACGTTTTCGCCCTTAAAAAGCACCTCGCCGGCGGTATAGCTTATCCAGTGCTCGGGTATAAGACGCAGAATGCTCTGTGCGCTTACCGTCTTGCCCGAGCCACTTTCGCCAACAAGGGCGTAAGTCTGCCCGGCATCAATATTGAGAGAAATACCATGGACCACCTCCTTGCTGCCAAAGGCAATTCTTAGGTCGCGTAGTGCTATCAGTGGAAAACTCATGCTTTTCTCCGGGGGTCAAAGGCGTCGCGCACGCCCTCGCCAATAAAAACTAAGAGGATGAGGGTGCTGGCAAGGACGGCAAAGGCAGATAGGCCCAGCCACGGAGCTTGCAAGTTGGCCTTGCCCTGGGCCACCAATTCGCCCAAGGAGGGGGAACCTACTGGCAGGCCAAAGCCTAAAAAATCCAGCGAGGTGAGGGTGGTTATCGAACCGCCAAGGATAAAGGGCAGGTAGGATAGGGAGCTGGTAAGTGCATTGGGCAGGATATGTACAAACATTATGCGAGTATTGTGCATGCCCATGGCCTTTGCGGCCAGGACGTATTCGAAGTTGCGCGCCCGCAAAAATTCTGCGCGGACTAGGTTCACCAGGCCCATCCAGCCAAAAAGCAAGGTGATGCCCAAGAGCCACCAAAAATTGGGTTCGATTACGCTGGATAAAATGATAAGCAAAAACAGGGTGGGCATGCTGGACCAGACCTCCATAAAGCGCTGGAAAAAAAGGTCCAATTTGCCACCATAATAGCCCTGAAGCGCCCCCAACACAACGCCAATTACCGAGGATATGCTGGTAAGGGCCAGGCCAAAGAGGACGGAAATTCTAAAACCGTACAGAAGGCGGGCTAGGACATCGCGGCCCCGGTCGTCGGTGCCCAGCCAATTTACTCGGTCTGGCTTGGTGGGAGCCGGACCGCTGAGGTCGTAGTTAATGCTGCGGTAGCTAAAGGGAATAAGGGGACGCAGCATCCAGCCATCGGCTTCGATTAGGTCGACAATGTAGGGGTCGCGGTAGTCGGCTTCGAGGTCGAATTCGCCGCCAAAGTCCAGTTCGCTATAGCTTTGGAGCTGGGGGAAGAAAAAACTGCCTTTAAAGCGAATTAAAACAGGGCGGTCATTGGCAATGAGTTCGGAAAATAGGCTGATGCCAAAGAGGCTTAAAAAAATGATGAGCGAGATAAAAGCGCGCCTGTTTTGGGTAAAGCGTTTTAGGCGCAGGCTAAAAAAAGTGTTTTTTTTCATTGGCGCACCTCGAAGTCTATGCGGGGGTCTATAACAGTGTACATTAAATCGCTTACCAGCGAGAGCACCAGGCCCATAAGGGTAAAAATATATAGACTGGCAAACATCACCGGATAATCGCGCTGCATGGTGGCCTCGAAACCCAGCAGGCCCAGGCCTTCGAGCGAAAATATTATTTCGATCATCGAGGAGCCAGCAAAAAACATGCCAATAAAGGCGGCGGGAAAGCCGGCAATAACGATGAGCATTGCGTTGCGAAAGACGTGCTTAATTAAAATGGTCTTTTCGGTAAGCCCCTTTGCGCGGGCGGTCATTACATATTGTTTGTTTATCTCGTCTAAAAACGAGTTTTTTGTGAGCATGGTCAGACCGGCAAAGCCACCGACGACCATTGCGGTAATGGGCAGCACGAGGTGCCAGAAATAATCCAGAATTTTTTTTCCCCAGGGCAGTTCGGTAAAATTGGCCGAGACAAGGCCCCGCAGCGGAAAAATTTTTATAAAGCTTCCCCCCGAAAACAGCACAATGAGCAGGACGGCAAAGAGAAAGGCCGGAATTGCGTTACCAAGCACAATGGCGGTGCTTGTCCAGTTGTCGAAGCGGCTGCCATTTTTAACCGCCTTGCGTATACCCAAAGGAATAGAGACGAGGTAAATAATAAGGGTGCTCCACAGTCCCAGCGAAATAGAGACCGGCAGGCGTTGTTTAATAAGCTCGATAACGGTGCCGCCCTTAAAAAGGCTGTTGCCAAAATTAAAGCTTAAATAATTTTTTAGCATGATAAGGTAGCGCTTCCACATTGGTTTATCGAAGCCGTAGCGCCGTTCAATTTCGGCAATTATCTGTGGATCCAGGCCACGGGCCCCCCGGTACGAAGAGCTAGTGGCCTGTCTATCGCCTTCGCCCGTTTTTGCCACCTCTTGGCGCCCCGTTCCCGAAATCCTTTCCATTGCCATATTGCTTTCGATGCCCTGCATCTGGGCAATTGCCTGGTCTACCGGCCCGCCGGGGGCAATTTGTACAATAAAAAAATTGATGGTGATAATTGCCAAAATGGTGGGGATGATGAGCAAAAGGCGCCGGCCAATGTAGGCTAACATATTAGGGTATCCACCATGTATCCAGGCCTACCGCATATTGGGGGCGAATAGCCGGCTTTTTAAATTTGATATTGTAGGCAAGGCGAAACATTGAAAGGTGCCACTGAGGTATGACATAGTGGTTCCAGGTAAGAACCCGGTCCAAGGCGCGGCCCCAGACAATGAGCTCCTCGTCGTTTTTCTGGCGTTCCAAAATGCCCTCGATTAAATAATCGACCGCCGGATCCTTTACCCCGGCGGTATTCCAGGTGGAGTCGATATAGGCAGAGTGCCAGCTAAAATTGAGCGAGGAGCTGGGGTAGTAATTTGCCCCATAGCCATTGGAAATAAGGTCGAAATCGCGGCTGCGCAGACGGTTGGTAAATTGAGTGGTGTCCACCATGCGAATTTTCATGTCGATGCCAAATTTTTTTAGATTCTCCTGGATGGGTATCGAAATCCGCTCAAAGGAGGGGCTGTAAATTAAAAGTTCAAAGGCCATCGGCTGGCCGCTTTGGCTGTGAACAAGTTTTTGATTTTTTAGCTCCCAGCCGGCCTCTTTAAAAAGGGCAAGGGCAGCCCGGGTCTGGCTGCGGATATTGCCACTGCCGTCGGTGCTTGGAGGCTGATACTCTTCGGTAAAGATTTCGGCAGGAATTTTGCCCTGTAGAGGTTTAAGGACGGCAAGCTCCTCTTTAGAGGGCAGACCCTTTGCCTCGTAAATGGTGTTCTGAAAATACGAGCGGGTGCGCGTGTATTGGCCGTAAAAGAGGTTTTTGTTCATCCAGGGAAAGTCCATGGCATAGCCAATGGCGCGGCGCACCCGCCAGTCGCTAAACATGGGGCGGTCGGTATTGAACACAAAGGCCTGCATGCCCTGGGGAATGCTGTGGGGCACTTCTTCGCGTATAAGCTTGCCCGAATCGAAGGCCGGGCCGGTGTAGCCAGTGGCCCACTGCATGGCCACGTTTTCTTCGCGGTAGTCGTATTCGCCGGCCTTAAAGGCCTCGAAGGCCACGGTGTCGTCGCGGTAATAATCGTAGCGGATTTTTTTAAAATTGTTGCGGCCCTTGTTTACCGGCAGGTCTTTGGCCCAATAATCTTCCACAAGCTCCAGGCTTACCGACTGCCCCATGCGGTATTCGCCAAAACGGTAGGGCCCGGTGCCCTCGGGGGGGCTGGTCTGGGGTTCGGAAAAGTCTTTGCCCTTCCACCACGAGCGAGCCAGGATTTTTGTTCCCCCGAGGCCAAAGAGCTTTTCTTTATCCCCACCCTCGGGGAGGTCAAAGCGCACTCGGTATCTGTCCAAGGCCCTTACGTTGGTGCCCTCGTAATAGGCCTTAAACTGGGGGACGCCTTTTTCGTAAAAGGTGTTAAACGAAAAAACAACATCTTCGGCCTCTATGGGTTTGCCGGAGTGGGTGCGGGCCTTGGGGTTTATATAGAAGATAATGCTGGAATAATCTTCGGCATATTCGAATTTTTCGGCAATAAGGGGGTAGTAGGAGTCAACTTCGTCGCTACTTCCGGCTAAAAGGCTGTCGTACAGGTCCTCGGAGCCGGCAGCAGCCAGGCCCCGTTGGGCATAGCGGTGGAAGTTATCCCAGGTGCCAATGGCATGGAAGACGGCGCTGCCATTTTTGGGCGCATTGGGGTTTACATAGTCGAAGTGTTTAAAGCTATCGCCATATTTTGGCTTGCCATGGATGGCTATTGAACGGGCAGGTATCATTTTGGGCTCTGCCTCTAGCCTTGCAGGAAGTGCCAAGAAAGCTATCAATATAAATAGGATATACCTGTACTGTCGGTTCATATCGTCCTCCTCGTTTTAACACCTGTGCCTATGCTATCACATATTAGGGGGAGCTGGCAAAGCAAGATTTGGGCTTGCGCTCTAAAAGATTATCGGTCAGGATGGTAGTATGAGTACACAGGTTCTTCCAATTACCGGTCTGCCCCTGTATTCCCGCAGTGCACCAGAGAATGGTTTTTTGCTGTGGTGGCTTGGGCAAAACTCCTTTGTCTATAAAAATGCGCAGGGGACTCGGGTGGCCATCGACCCCTATTTGAGCGATTTTTGTGCCACCGGCAGGCAGGCTGGAGCGGCCACCGAACGGAGTCGGCGTTTTCCACCGGCCATCGAGCCAGAGGAGCTGGACTGCGACTGGATTTTACTTACGCATTCGCACTGCGACCATGCCGATCCACTTTCTCTACAGGCCCTTGCAAAAAATACAAAGGCCCAGGTTGCCGGGGGGGTTAAGTCTTTGGCAGTGGCCCACGAGGCCGGTTTCGAGGTAAGTCGCTGTTATCCGCTGTGCCCGGGCGAGGAGTTGGACTTAGATGCACAATTAAAAGTGCGCGTAAGTTTTGCTCTGCCCACCGATGGCAGCGATTTGAACCATTTGGGTTTTTTGCTTATGGGGAAAGACGGCAGTAGTTTTTGGAACTCAGGCGATACCGCCTGGAGCGAACTTTTGCCCGAGCTGGCCTGTGCGGTGTTAAAAAATGCCGATGGCTCTATAATTCGCCCAAATGTCTTTGCGGTCTGTATAAATGCCGGCTATGGTAACCTTTCCCACTGGGAGGCGGCAAAATTGGCGGGGGCAGCAGAGGCCCAGATAGCCGTTCCGACCCACTGGGATCTTTTTCCGCACAATTCTCTGGACCCCTTCCCGTTTAAGAACTCGCTTTCCAAGCATGCCCCTTCAACCCTGTATCGCCCACTGGAGCAGGGAGCCTGTTATCAGTGGCAGGGTGGCAGTTTAGAGCGCCTGTCCTAGGCCTGCACCGCTGCCATGCCCTCGGCTAGGCGGTGTTCGCCGTTACAGCTGCAGGTAATGCCGGGGTCCTTGGTTTCGGGAAATACCACGTATTTGTAGACGAAGCCACTGGGCCGGTAGGTCATTTTGGCCTGGCGCAGGCCCTCGTCGCCCAGGTCTTGTTCGCGGTTAATCTGTTTAATGGTAGAGGGCAAAACATTTGCCCAGGCCTGGTTTATAAATTGATATATCCCTTTGTAGCCTTCCACCGCCTTTTCGAAATGCACTGCGTACATGCGCCCCTTTGCCAGGCGTTCGCCAAGGGTCCAAGCCACTGGCCTGCCTTCCACATACCATATAGCCCCATTGAGCCCAAGTATATCGGCGTTCTCCAGGGCCTCCCTGGCCGCCACATAATCGCCATCCTGGCCCTTTTCTGCCCGCCAGGTCTCGAGCACGGCAAGGGCATCGCCTATGCGCTTAGAGGAGAGTTTTTTCATTATAGCGGTATAGGAGTTGGTAAAACTATTGACCTGGTTTCTTTTTTTATGATATTTTTTGCCGCTTAACAGGGCCAGGTCTTCGCGTATGTAGAGATAGTCAAAATTGTTGCGATCTTCGCGGGCTGTATAGCCATATTCTTCGAGTTTTAGGCGAGCCGGTTCCAAAAGCCGGGCGGGGATATTTTTCCAATAGTCGTGGGTTTGGAAAAGCAAGGTTAAAATTTCCTTGCTAGGAACGGCACAGGGAATCATAAAAAAGCTTTTGCCATCCTGCCTGCCGGAAATAATAATACAGCTGTCCTTAACCCGTGAAAGCGTATATTCGTAGCGGCGCCGAAAAAGCCAAAGGTTTGCGAAGGTGAATTCGGAAATACCATCGGCAGAAAAATTGAGTCGCGGGTAGAGATCGTCCCGTAAATCTAGCGAAATAGGGGTAAATTCTGGATATTCTGGAATCATCATAGATTACTAATATAGTAGTATAACTAAACTTCGTCTACTAATTATATGCCTTGTTCTTGCTTTGGGCTTTTTGAAGCCGGTCGTTTACAGCAAACCCCAGGCCTTCGTCGGGCAGGCGCTCTGCATGAATCCGGCCTTGGGTTTCGGCATCGAGGCGGTGCAGGATGGCAAAGAGTTCACTGGTGGCCTCGCGCAGGTCCCCCTTGGGCGATAGGACATGGCAGCTCACTTGGGCGGGAAGGGGGCCTTTTTTAAGGCTCTGTTCCCGGTCGACATCGCTAAAAAAAAGAAGGGCATCGCCACTTTGGGCCTGTTCGGGGTGCAGTTGGCCCCTTTCGTACAGGATAAGGGGCCGCCTTGGGGCATAGTGGCTTTTTAGTTGGCCGGGAGCACTGGGCTGTTCGTTCAGGCGGTCTATAAGTTCTACCGGTCCGATGCAGGCTTCGATATCGCTTTTGGCTATGCCCCCTGGGCGCAGTATACGAGCTGTTTCGCCCCCTATGTCTAAAACGGTGGATTCAAGGCCGAGGGTACAGGGGCCGCCATCGAGAATGTAGTCCACATTCTGGCCCAATTGACTTATTACATGTTCGGCGCGGGTGGGGCTCAGGTAGCCAAAGGGGTTCGCGCTCGGGGCGGCCAGAGGGCCTGCTTGGGCAATGACAGCCTGGGCAATGGGGTGGCTGGGCCAGCGGACGGCCAGGGTAGATAGGCCAGAGCTTATGAGCTCGGGCACTTCCTTTCGCTTGGGCAGGACGAGGCTAAGGGGGCCGGGCCAAAACGTTGTGGCCAAATGTTCCAGGTTATGTAGTTGCTGGGCCGAGAGTTGGGTAAGGTCGGCTACAAGCTCTAAGTGTTCCAAGTTTCCAATGTGCACTATAAGGGGGTCGAAAAAGGGGCGTTTTTTTGCTTCGAATATTCGGGCAAGGGCCTGGGAATTAAAGGCGTCGCCGGCAAGGCCGTAGACGGTTTCGGTGGGAATGGCCACCAACTGGCCTTTTTTTAAGGCTGTGGCGGCTAGGGCAATGTCCTTGGCTTGGGCACTTAAAAGCATCATGCTTTGCCAACCTCGATTTCGCCCAGCTTTTTTTTGTTCCAGAGCGGAAGCAGGGTTTTTGGGCCCTGGCTTAATGCCTTGGATAGGGCCTGTCCTAGGGGGGGGAAGATGCTGGCCATCAAAATAGATTCCTCTAGGCTAAAGTCCGAAAGTACCCAGCCGGCTACATCGCGGTGGCTGGGGCGCCCAATGCCTATGCGCAAGCGCCAAAAATCGGCGCTGCCAAAGCTTTCCCGCATAGAGCGCAGGCCATTGTGTCCGCCTAGGCCTCCGGAAAACTTAAACGAGACGGTTCCGGGGGGCAGTTCCAGTTCGTCGTGTACCACTAAAATATTGTTGACATCAATTTTATAATAGATGGCGAGCTCGCGCACCGAGGAGCCGGAGAGGTTCATAAGGGTGTGGGGCCTTATTATATGAATTCGATCAGGGGCTTTGGCGGTTGCTGGTAATGCGGTGCTGCTTGAAACCGCGGCCGGTAATGTGGTGTCAGCCATCAATCTAAGGGGATCTAAGCTTGCATAATCGCCGCGAAATTTATGTTGCCAGTGCACATTTGCCAACCACGATAGCGAATCGGCAAAAATCCAAGCAGCATTGTGACGATTTTTAGCGTATTTACTTCCCACATTCCCAAGAAGGGCAATTAATTCAATCATATTTATGTACAGACTCTCTAAGCCATAGTACACTGTTGGCACAATTTATATAAAGGGGTCCAATATGGCAGAGAGAAAAATTATCAGTTCGGCACATGGAAACTTGGCATTGGCCTGGCAGGCGAAGGGGGGGGCACGCACCGGCACAATCGACATAATGCATATTCGCGAGCTGGCACTTATGGCCGGCATGGACGGCGAAATTCTCGAACGCTTTTCCTCCTTCGACCAGCTTATTTTACAACCGGGACCCTGGCAGTCCTGGTCGGCGGGCTGGGAGCTTATGCGCCACGAACACTATCCCAAAAAAGTGCGCCTATTGCCCGTGCTAGACCTATTAAATGGGCGGGCCGGCGATATTCAGGGGCGTCATACGGTAATTGGCCATTTTATCGCCTTTATTCGCTACGGCGAGCATTTTCTCTGTCTGGCAGCCGAGGGGGCGCGCACCTGCGAGGGCTTTGGCGATGAACCGCTGCCCCCCCTTAGTTTCCGCTTTGAACGGAAAACCGGAAATATAAGCTTCGAAATTCAGGCCAAGGGCGAAGAATGGCAAAAAGGCGACCGCCTTGCCATTGTCAATGTCTTTTATGTTCATGGCGTTTTTGCCCTGCGTGACCGCCTGCGCAAAATATATCGCCAAGGTGCAAGCTTCGATAAACTAGGTTTCCTATTTCCCCAAGAAGCACAAATTGATGGCTTAGAGGCCGAGCCTGTAGATGGCAACGCCAATTATCCACTGCCGCGCAACCGGGTGCCAGGAGGCTACGAATCTTGGTACAATCATTACACCAATATCGACGAAAAAATCCTCTTGGCCGATTTACAGGCCCTAATGCACAGCGAAAACTTTTTAAAACTCCGCTACCTCGACCGCAAGGCCCCTTTGGTCTTTCAGATAGACGATGGTTGGGAAAAGGCGGTGGGCCAGTGGGAGGCATGTCCCGATACATTCCCCAGCGGCATGAAGACCTTAGCCAAAAAAATTGAGGGCCAGGGCCTTATACCCGGCATTTGGTTTGCCCCCTTTTTAGTTACCCGCGCCAGTAATATATGGAAGAAAAAGCCCCAGTGGATTTTAAAAGACACAAGGGGCAAACCCCTTGCCTGCGGCTACAACGACCAGTGGGATGGCAAATATTATTGTTTAGACCTTTCGCAGCCAGAAGTTTTGGACTATATAGATGGCCTAATGGCCATGGCCATAGAGGACTGGGGCTTTCGCTATATAAAACTGGACTTTCTCTACACCGGCCAACTCGAGGGCGCCTTTGCAAAGGGCGGATCCGCATTCCGCCACTACCGGCGGGCAATCGACCGGCTAACGGCCCGCAAAGTAAGCCCCAACGGGCTGCCAGTGGCCTATTTGGGCTGTGGTTTACACTTCCAGTCCTCTTATCGGCACTTTCCCCTGTCGCGCATCGGGGCCGACACCCGCGAAAACTGGGACTGGCCATTATTGCGTGCAATTGGGCATGCAGCACGGCCCTCGGCCTGGATAAATTTGCGCGACAGCCTCGGGCGCAGTTTTATCGACGGTTCGGTCTTTATTAACGATCCCGACGTAGTATTTATGCGGCGGGAAAACTGCTCGTTAAGTGATACCGAAAAAGAGCTTATCTGCCTTGTCAATTATCTCTGTGCTTCGCAGATAATGTTTTCCGACAATCCAGCAAACTTTGGCCCCGAAGCCGATTTTACCATGCACATCTTGGCCCTGTACGACAGCCTCGACGAACTGGATGACGAATATGTAGCCTTAAAACTGGCTCCAGATATTTGGAAAATCCTTTCGCGCTCCGGACGCCTGGCCGGCGTGGTAAATCTGCGTTCGCGCTCGGCAAATATTTTGCCCCTGCTTCAGGCCAAGGAGCGGGAGCTCTTCCAAAAAGGCAACTATATAGTAGATAATAGAAAGAACAATTCTGCTTTAAAAGTGGCGGCGAGATCTATAAGTTTGGTTCTTGCCCCGCAATAAAGGGCATCAGCTATAGGGAAGTATGAGTAATACAAAGACAATATGGATAATTGGCCACCGAAACCCCGACACCGACTCGGTGGTTTCGGCAGCGGCCTACGCACGTTTAAAGGCGGCAATGGGCCTTAAAGGCTACCGCGCTGCTCGGGCGGGTAAAATAAATCCCCAGACAGAATACATTTTTCAGCGCTTTGGCGTGGAAATTCCCGAATATCTTGGCGACCTCGTACCCAAGGTGGGTTTTTACTTAGATGGTGAGGTCAGCGTTGTCGCCGAACACTGCCCCCTCTGGGAAGCTTTGGAAAAAATGGAAAAGAACAAGCTCAAGGTGCTGCCCATTGTGCGCCCCGATGGCTCGTATCATTCTCTATTGCACTATAATGCCTTTGCCCAGAACATTCTAAAAAAAGTAAACCCCCGAAAAAAGACCGTCATCCTCACCTCAATTGACCTTCTGCAGCAGACCCTTCAGGCACAGCTTGTAGAGGGCTTCGAAACCGATACCATATCTAAGTCGCCCATTGTGGTCGCCGCCAGCACAATGGACTCCTTTAAACAGCATTTAGATGCCGAGATGCCCACAAACGCCCTCGTCATTGTGGGCGACCGTTACGATATCCAAAAATTCTGCATACAAAAAAAAGTGCGCGCCCTCATTGTTACCAACGGAAACACCTTAGATCGCGACCTCTTGGACCTCGCCAAAAAAAACAAGGTATCCATTCTGATTAGCCCCTTCGATACCAGCTCCACTTCCTTGCTCATTATCTACTCTACCCCCGTTTCGGCAATGGGCGACGAGCTTACCAAGGCGGTATTGATAAATGAGACTGTGCGAAAAGTAAAACCGCTGTTAGCCGAATCTGCCAGCCGCTGTCTGCCAGTGCTCAATGCCGAGGACCAGGTAGTCGGTGTCCTAAGCGAGGGCGATTTAATAAAAGAGCCAAATATAGAAGTTATTATGGTAGACCACAACGAACCCACTCAGGCAATTGAGGGAATCGAAAATTACAAAATTCAAGAAGTTATCGACCATCACCGCCTTGGCAATCTTTCCACAAAATATCCCATCACCTTTATAAACCGGGTCGTCGGCGCCACCAGCACCATCATTACCAACCTCTATCGCGAACAGCGCCTGCCAATAGACCGCAATATTGCCGCCATTCTGCTCTGCGGCATCCTTGCCGACACCCTCATTCTCCAATCCACCACCACAACCGAGGTCGACCACGAAGCCGCCGACTACCTAGCCTCGATTACAGGCCTGGATGTCGAACAGCTTGGCGCCGAGCTTAAAGAGGCCGCCAGCTTAATAAGCACCCGCCCAGCCCGAGAGCTGGTGCAGATGGACATGAAAGAATACGAGGAGCGCGGTGCCCGCTTTAGTGTAAGCCAAATAGAAACCGAAAACCCCGAAGATCTTGTCCTGCGCAAAGACGACATTCTGGCCGAACTCGAGGCAGCTCGCCGCGAAGGAGGCCGCCTTTTTAGCGCCCTCATGGTCACCGATGTTACCGAGCTCAATTCGCTGCTCTTTGTCGAAGGCGACAGGGCCCTGCTGCGCGCCATTCGCTTTCCGGAATATGGCGAAAAGGTCTGGCTTTTAGGCGATATTGTTTCGCGCAAAAAACAGCTCATGCCCCTTCTTTCGGAGCTCGTCGAACGCGTATAAACTAGTTACTTCTTGCATAAAATACTTCATGTATTTACGATAAGGGCATGAAAAATCTACTTCGCATTTTACGTTATGCTCGACCGTATTGGCATCTTATTTTTGTTACCGGTATTTCCGTCCTTGTCATAACCGCACTCAATTTAGTTACGCCCTGGCTCGTCATGGATCTTGTAACAGTCCTCACAGAAGGAGAAAAAGATATCCTCCTTCAGACATCTTTGAATATTACCATTGTTCTTGTCCTCGTATATATGGCCCGTGCAATGTTTACCTATTTTCAGCGCTACCTTAGCCATGTCGCTGCTTGGAAGCTGGTAGCCGATTTACGCGTTGCTGTCTATGCGCATTTGCAAAAACTGACGCTTCGCTATTATCATGACAAACAGACAGGGCAACTTATGTCCCGCGTTGTAAACGATACCGCGACTCTTGAAGTGCTTATTGCCCATGCGGTACCAGACCTTGTTGCAAATATTTTAATATTTTTTGGTATTGCTGTAATTCTTTTTATCAAAAATCCCATGCTTGCATCTTTTACGCTCATTCCAGTACCCTTCCTCTTTGTTGGTGGTTTTCTATTTACAAAAAAAATTCTTCCCAATTTTAAGAAGGCACAGTTGACGCTAGCCGAACTCAATGCGGTTGTACAGGATAATATTTCTGGCATAAAAGAAATTCAAGTTTTTAATCAGCAAAAAAAAGAAAAAGGCCGTGTGCAAGTAAAGTCAGAAAATTATGCACAAGCTATTTTGAAGGCACTTCGTTTAAGTGCTATTTTTCATCCGAGTGTAGAACTTTTAAGCTCTTTTGGAACAGTCATTGTTGTGGGACTCGGAGGCTATTTTGCTCTGCAGGGAAGAGTGAGCGCATCTGACATTGTTGGTTTTATTATGTACCTTTCGCTTTTTTATCAGCCCATCACCACGCTTGCCCGTGTTATGGAAGATTTACAACAGGCGAATGCGGGGGCAGAGCGGGTTTTTGAGCTCCTCGATACAGAGCCCGATATTGTCGATGCAAAAGATGCGAAAAAAATGGAAGGCGCAGAGGGGAATCTTACCTTTGAAAATATTAGCTTTCAGTATCTTGATGAAAAACCGGTTTTAAAAAACATTTCCTTTAAAGCGGATAAGGGAGAAATGATTGCAATTGTTGGTCCGACAGGCGTAGGAAAAACAACTATTATTTCTTTAATTGCTCGTTTTTATGAACCAGTTGCCGGGCGTATTTTACTCGACGGTATGGATATTAAGGATTTAAAACTTGCATCTCTTCGCAGGCAAATTAGCATTGTTTTACAAGATGTGTTTTTATTTAATGGGACAGTTGGTGAAAACATTGCCTATGGAAACGAAAAAGCACAGATTGATGAAATTATAGCTGCTGCAAAAATCGCACAAGCCCATGCCTTTATTTCGAGCCTACCTAATGGCTACGATACCTATATTGGGGAGCGTGGAGTAACTCTTTCTGGTGGCCAAAAACAGCGCCTTGCTATAGCTCGTGCGGTACTTCGAAATACGCCCATCTTAATTCTCGATGAAGCAACTGCAAGTGTGGATGTCGAAACCGAAGAAAATATTCAAAAGGCTATACAAAACCTTGCTGGAACACGCACCATCATTGTTATAGCACATAGACTGAGTACCGTAAAAAAGGCAGACTCGATCATTGTTTTAAAAGAAGGCGAAATTGTAGAAGAAGGAAAACACGAAGCTCTTATGGAAAAAGATGGCCTTTACGCAAGCTTGAATATAAAACATTAGATTTTTTTGGAGACTCAGAACTGATTATTCCGGTCATAAAGTCCCCCTCCCTGAGTGTGCAAAAATTCAAGTTCTGGGCAGACAATTGGTGTATTTGCGATTATTCAGCTGGATTTTGTAGTTAAAACTCGAATTATATGACCTAATTACGCTGAAAACTCAGTTTTAGCCAAAATAATTGCCCAAAAGTTGGAATTTTGCTCGCCGCGCTATGAAATAATCAGAATTTTGCTCGCCGCGGTATAAAAGTGAGCATTCATCAACGGGAAGAATTGTAGTATCGCCTGTTAAGGGAAGGATTTCTTTAGCTAAACAGACCAAGCTTCCTTGCCCACGTTTTTTCCCAGGAATTGCATCGAGTTTGCCAAAGGGCGGGGAATATACATGCATCCTCCTTTTTATGCCGACTATTCTGGAGTTCAACTCCATTAAAGTCGGTAGCGCGAGGAAAAGCAAGGCTGTTGAGCTTTTAATTTGTCTGGTATTTTACAAGATAGTCTGAAAAATTCGTATTAACCTGTTGTGAATCTACAATTAAAATATTAGAAAGCGAAAAAGGGGAAGTAGTATAGAAAATGAGCTTGAAAATATTTACTTAGAAAATCTTGACAAAACCCTATAGCTCGATTACTGTAAAAACGCCAAGAGAGTTGGCGATTTTTCTAATAAAACGCCATAAGAGTTGGCGATTTGTTGGCAAAAGGAGTTTTTATGGGAAAATACATCCTTTTGT
>CAZBJJ010000003.1:0-36573 GCA_964492245.1 uncultured Spirochaetales bacterium
TTATTCGTCAACTTTGTCCCTTTTTTATATTGACAGAGGTCTCATCATATGAGGTAGTTTACCGAATCTTTCACCTAAAAAACCAGCCTTTTCTGCACTTTCTTTCAATAGTATGTAGTAGGAGGAAGGCTAGCAAATCATCATAGGGAGAACAAATATTTTACGCAAAATGTGGCCAAAAGGGCAATGAACATGTTCACGCTCGTGCCAGGGGCTTTTAACTGAGAGCCTGGGGAATTTTCTGGGCGACCCAGGTGCAAGGTTCGGGAAACTACATAAAAAAACCTGCCTGGAAGCTTCCAAGCAGGTTTGAACGGGAGCGACGGGACTCGAACCCGCGGTCTCCGGCGTGACAGGCCAGCGCGATAACCAGCTTCGCTACGCCCCCATATGTAAAAGCACTTTAGCCAAAATGAAAAAAAATGTCAATAGGAAAATGAGGAAAAAAGAAGAGAAGAAAAGACCAGAGCCAACTAGATTGACGCTGATAAAGGCGCGTGGTATTGTTTAAAACCTCTATACAGGGGAAGACAATTTGAAGAATTGCCTTACTTTTTGAGCAAAAGGGGAATGTGAATGGCATCCAAGAATAAAAAAACACCCAAAAAAACAGGATATAGTGGATGGAACGAACTCGTAAAACGCTTTAAAGCCCACCCGTTTATGACCGCCGGCACCATGATAGTGATGATACTCCTCGTGTTGACCTTTGCCCTGCCCCTCACATCGAAAAGCGATTTTGGCCAGACAGGAAATGCAATAAGCTTTGGCAGCTGGAATAAGAAACCCATAGAACTGAGCATGGGCAGCTACATGGCCCGGGTGCGGGAGAACCGCTATAATTTGTATAAGATGTACGGTATGGAAGTGGGAGACCAAGAGGCCTTTGAAATAATGTATTATGCCTTTCAGAGCAGCGTCATACATACCGCAATGTTAGATGAAGTAAAAAAAGCCGGCTTTGCCCTGCCAAAAGACCTCTTAGACCGCAAAGTACTTAAAAACCCCGAATTTTACGAAAACGGCCGACTCTCGGCAGCCAGGATACGGGCAATGAGCGAGTCGGGCATGTTGGCCCTGAGGAAGTCGGTAGAGGAAGAGACCGCCAAAGAGCAGTACGTATATGCCTTTAAAGAACTTTCAATACCCCGCGCCGAAGAGGAGTATATAAAGAAATTGGCCACAAACCGACGCTATTTTAATGTGGCCGCCTACTCCCTTGCCGACTATCCCGACTCGGAAATAAGAAACTGGGGAGAGGAAAATGCCGAAAAATTTGCCCGCCTGGGGCTTTCGAAGATAAGGGTGGAAAGCGAAAAAGAGGCAATAGACCTAAAGCAAACTATCGAGGCAGACAGCATAAGTTTTGCCGATGCCGCAATTGCACACTCGATAGATATAACCAAGGACCGCGGTGGCTCCCTGGGCATAAAGGCCCTTTGGGAACTTGAATACGAACTTGCCGATACCGCCGTTCGCCAAAAAGTTAGCGCCCTAGAGCAGGGCCAGATATCCGATCCTGTTCAAAGTGGCGAGCAGTGGAATATTTATTATATTGATACCGCCCTGAGCCCAGCAGATTTTGAGGATGTCGATGAATTCAATGCCCTTAAGAGCTATTATAAGAGCTACGAAAGGGGAAATATTGAAAGCTATTATCTTTCCAAGGCCAATAGCCTTGTTGCCCAGGCTGGATCGGAAGATTTTATTGATATTGCCCGGGAAGCGGGTATGCAAACAGAGGAGATTGGACCAGTGGCCCTGAATTATGGGAATGTTTCCCTTTTTCCCGGCTTCGACGATACCGATTCAAGCTTTTTAAAGGGAGCTTCTAAGAATGTGGACCTGCTGTCTATTGCCTTTTCCCTGCCCTTGGATGGAGTTTCCCGCCCCCTTGTTTTAGACCAGTATGTGGTACTGCTTTCGCCGGTAAGGGAGGAAGCCGCCGATAGCTCGGCCCTAGAGTCCTTTTCTAGTGAATATGCCAGCTTTGTGCAAAACACCAGCGATACGAGGATATCCAGCCATATTTTAGAGAGCGACCGTCTTGAAAACAAATTTTTCGAGACCTATATGAAGACCTTCCGGTAAGGACTATGACTGACGAGCGCCCCCAATTGGCTGCGGCCCGGCGGGGGTTTTCGGTTTTTTACCAGGGCAGGTTGCTCCTTTCTAAAATTGACCCCTTGGCCCAGGCCGAACGCCTTGTTCAACAGCTGGATATGCGCCCGGGCAACCTCTATGTGCTGCCCTCCCCGCTTTTGGGCTATGGCCTTGAAAAACTGATAGCTTTAAGTCCCCCCGAAAACGCCCTTGTCTGTGTGGAATTGGATGAGGGCCTGCACCGCCTGAGCCAGGAACATCTGGCCCCCCTTTTAAAAAAATATCCCCAGCGCCTTTTGTATATTGGGCCCGAACAGGCCCACAGACTTCTAGAGCTTATTTGCGATATATGGCCTATAAGGCAGTTTCGTCGCCTTGTGGTGCACAAGGGCAATATTGCCTGGACGCTGCACCGTGGGGCCTATGGGGCCATTGAGCGGGAACTGGACTTGGCTATTCATCGGGCCTGGAGCAATACCATTACGATGATTCGCCTGGGCAGTCTGTATGCCAAAAATTTTATACGCAATCTGCCCCTTTTGGCCAGCTCGGGCCCGCCTGGCCTAGACCTTTCGGATAGGGGTCTTTTGGCCCTAGGGGCGGGTCCGAGCCTCGATGCTTTTTTAGATGGCCTACCTAAAGGCCTACAGGAGCTTCTTTTTTGCCCCCAGCGCCCCTTTAAGATAATCTGTGTCGATACCGCCCTGGCCCCCCTGCGCAGGCGGGGTATTTATGTGGACTTTGCCCTTGTGTTAGAGGCCCAGTATTGGAACCTTTTAGACTTTATTGGCTGCCCCGATACGCCCTTGCTTTTGGACCTATCCTCGCACTATGCCAGTAGCCGGCTTTTTCCGCATGTGCTGGGGGCTGCCCCCCTTGCGGGAATTTTTACCACGGCCTGGGTGCATTTGGCCCTCTTTGAGCGGGTAAAAAAGGCGGGCCTGTACCCCCAGGACTTACCGCCACTGGGTTCGGTGGGCCTGAGCTTAATTGAGTTTGCTCTGCGCTTTGGTAGGGGGCCCATTGTCTTTGCAGGCCTCGATTTTGCCTTTACCCTCGACGAGTATCATTGCAAGGGCAGCTCTTTTCGCCTTAGGCAGGAGGCCCGCCAGACAAGGCTGGAGCCATTTTTTCAAGGCCAGCGGGTCTTTCGCCCGGGGGTAAAGGGTGCGAAGAATATGCTCAGCGATCCCAGCCTGCAAAGTTATGCAAATATTTTTAACGAGCATTTTGCCCATAATCCCCGGCTTTGGGATGCCCGCAATTTTGGCCTTGAGCTACATGTACAGAAGGCGGGGCCCAAGGAGATTGAGCGGCTCTTGTTGCATGGGGATGGTTCACCAGTAGATGCACCTTTAGGTGCACCTAAAGATGCACCTCCGGTGACGTCGAGCGGAACGCTTGAAGACGCGTCTGTAGACGCGTCTACAGACGCGCATTCTCGTGGGCGGAAGGTAAAAAAGCTTATTCTCAATGAAATTCAGCTGCTCGAAGACCTGCAGGCGATCTTGCAGGGGCGATCTGGCAAGGAGGGGCCGGCCCTTCCCGATTTGCTGGAAGAGCTGGATTATCTTTGGGCGCATTTTCCCGAATATGGCGGGAAAAAGGACATTAAAAGCCTTTCGGGGGATATATCATTTTTAAAGCGCATCAGCGCAGAAGCGGGCAGACGGGCCAAGGACTGGCAGCTGGCACTGAGCACCCTAGAGCAGCTAAAGACCTAGTCGTCGCTCGTTTTAAGAATCGCTAAAAAGGCAGACTGGGGCAGTTCGACATCGCCCACCATCTTCATACGCTTTTTGCCCTCTTTCTGTTTTTCCAGAAGCTTGCGCTTTCGGGTGATATCGCCCCCATAGCATTTGGCCAGCACATCTTTGCGCAGTGCGTTTACCGTTTCGCGGGCAATAACAGTGCTGCCAATTGAGCCCTGAATGGGAATTTTAAACTGCTGGCGGGGAATTTCGGCCTGTAAACGCTCGCAGACCTTGCGGGCCCTTTCGTAGGCATTGCCCTTAAAGACCAATTGCGACAGGGCATCTACCACCTTGCCATTTAAAAGAATATCAAGTTTTACCAGCTCGGTGGGCCTGAAGCCGGTAATATCGTAGTCGAAGGAGGCATAGCCCCGGCTAACGCTTTTTAAGCGGTCGTAAAAATCGTAAAGCACCTCGCCCAGGGGCATATCGAAGATAATCTCTACCCGTTTTTCGTCCAAGTAGGTCATATTTGTCTGGGTTCCCCGCTTTTCTATACAGAGGCTTATAATATTGCCCAAGTAGGTGGTGGGCGTAATAATTGCCGCCCGTATATAGGGCTCTTCTGCCGATTCTATACCGCCCTCGTCGGGGAAGTCGGCGGGGTTATCAATTAAAAGCTCTTCCCCATTTTTTAAAAAGACCTTGTAGCGGACCGAGGGGGCGGTAAAAATTATAGACTGATCGAACTCCACCTCCAAGCGCTCCTGGACCACCTCCAAGTGAAGCAGTCCCAAAAAGCCACAGCGAAAGCCAAAGCCCAGGGCCATCGAAGAATCCTGTTCGTATATTAAGGAGGCGTCGTTGAGCTTTAATTTCTCTAAGCTCGAGCGAAGCTCTGCGAAGTCGTTGCTATCTAGGGGGTAAATTGATGAATAGACAACCGGTTTAATTTCTCTAAAACCAGCGAGAGCCTGTTTGCAGGGCTGTTGTACCGAGGTAATGGTGTCGCCCACCCGCACATCGCTAACGGTTTTAATACCGGCAATAATATAGCCCACCTGCCCAACGGCCAAGGCCTCGGTGTCGATAAGCCCAAGCTGAAAAATGCCCAGATTTTCAACCTCGTACTCGGCCTTGGAGTTCATAAAGCGCACCTTTTGGCCCTTTTTAAGGGAGCCGGAAAAAATACGGATATGTACAATAACCCCCCTATAGGGGTCGTAGTGGCAGTCGAAGACCAGGGCCTGCAGGGGATCCTCGCCCATGCCCTTGGGGGCCGGTATGCGCTGAACAATTGCCTCGAACAGCTCATCAATTCCCAGGCCCTGCTTTGCCGATACCGGCAGGGCGCTTTCGCCATCCAGACCCAGGTCGTGGTCTATCTGATGCCGCGCCATGTCGATATCTGCCGCAGGCATATCAATTTTATTTATAACCGGGATAATTTCTAAATCGTGTTCCATCGCCAAATATAAATTGGACAGGGTCTGGGCCTCGACCCCCTGGGTGGCATCGACAATTAAAAGGGCCCCCTCGCAGGAGGATATTGCCCGCGAGACCTCGTAGGTAAAGTCGACATGGCCGGGGGTGTCTACGAAATTTAATTGATACTCCTGCCCCTGACTATCGGTGTAGGGAATGGTAACGGCTTGGCTTTTAATGGTAATTCCCCGCTCCCTTTCTATGTCCATGTTGTCCAGCAACTGGTTTTTAAAATCTCTTTCGGCCACAATGCGGGCTTTTTGAATAAGCCGGTCGGCAAGGGTGGATTTTCCATGGTCGATATGGGCAATAATACAAAAGTTGCGAATAAGGGATTTATCTGTCATAGGCCGACTATAGCCGAAATTTGCTAGTCTAACAAGCTGGACAGGGCTAAGAGGAGCTGGTTTTGGGCAAAGGGCTTTTGGATAAAACGGCCCCAAGGTCGCTTATCCAGCTCCTGCTTGCTCGATACGTCGTAATAGCCGGACATAAAAAGCACCTTTAAGTCGGGGTGCATGGTCACGAGCCTATCGGCCAGTTCAAAGCCGTTCATACGGGGCATAACGATATCACTAAGCAGAATAAAGTCTTTTTCGCGCTCGGCAATTATAAGGGCCTCGCCCGGGTTCGAGGCAGCATGAACGCGGTAGCCGGCCTTGTTTAAAATTCTGGCCAAGAGCGAGCGCAAATAGTCGTCGTCCTCGACAAGGAGTATCTCGCCCCTGCCCCGCTGTATCTGCTCTTCTTCAAAGCCAATGCCGGCAATCTGCTGGCTTTTGGAAGGGGCCAGAGGCAGGTGAATGGTAAAACGCGAGCCCTTGTCGACCTCCGACTCGATGGTAATATAGCCACCGTGCCTCTGTATTGTGGCATAGACAATCGAAAGACCCATGCCCGTACCCTTGCCCAGCCCCTTAGAAGTATAAAAGGGTTCGAATACCCGACTTAAATCCTCTTTGGCTATGCCCGAACCAGTATCGCTTACCGAAAGTGTAAAATAACCTTTATGCATGGGGGAATCCTGCGAAAAATGGGCCTTATGCCCCATTGCAAGGCTCTCGTTTCCTGTCTCTACATAAATTGAGCCACTTTCGGCAATTGAATCCTTCGCGTTGACCACCAAGTTTATCAACACCTGCTCGAACTGGCCGGGATCTACCGAAACATTTGCATGTTCGGCAATCAGATTAAAGGATATACTGATATTTTCCCGCACAAGGCGGCGCAGCATATTCTGAATACCCAGGACAATGACATTTGCATCGAGGATCTGGGGCTCAAAGTTTTTTTTGCGCGAAAAGCTGAGTAACTGCCTTGTTAAATTTGTCGCCTTTTCCGAGGCATCTTGAATGCCGGCAATGTCCTCTTTTGCGTTTTGGTTCCCGCTTAAATCCTCGGCCAAAAGATTGGTATAGCCCATAATTGCGGTAATAATATTGTTAAAATCGTGGGCAATGCCCCCAGCTAAGCGCCCCATTGCCTCCATTTTCTGGGCCTGATGCAATTGCTCTTCCAACTCCCTTTTTTGACTTATATCCACAATGGACCAGTTAATGTCCTGGGAGGAGGCGGCCGGCAGGCGAGAAGCATTAACTATGGCCTGCAAGGTCTTGCTTCCTTCGCACACCAGGACCAGCTCTTGGCCCTTTAGGCTCCGCCCCTCGATTGCCGCCAACAAGACCTTGCGCGCCTGCGAGGGATTTTCGAAGATGTCCAATATATTTCGGCCCTTATAATTATCCTGCGGGCTGGCCTGTAACAACTGATAAAAAGCCCGATTATATTCGTTTATATGGCCCTCGGCATTGGTGTTTACAAAGGCATTGGGGGCATTTTGAAAAAGACTGCGGTAGCGCTCCTCGCTAGAGCGCAGGCTCAATTCTAAGTTGTGCCGATGTAGGGCAAGGGCAATGCTGGTGCGCAGTTCCCGCTCTTCGAAGGGCTTAATTAAATAGGCAAAGGGCTGTATTTTTTCTGCCCGCTTTATGGTCTGTTCGTCGTTATAGGCGGTCAATAAAATGATGGGAATGGCATGATTGTGATATATCTTACTGCCGGCCTCGATGCCATCCAGCTGCCCCCTTAGGTGAATATCCATAAGGACTAAATCGATATTCCCCTTTTGCGCCAGACTGATTGCCTCCTCGCCACTGTCGACGAGGCCGACAACCTGGTGCCCGCCCTGTTCCAATTGCTGTTGCATATCTAATGCAACGATATGCTCGTCTTCGCAAATTAATATTCTAGCCATAGCACCATCACTTTTTACCTCTGCGGATCTTCGAAATATTACAGACTCGTTTTAGCCAATGACCTTGGAGACAACCGCCAAAAGTTTTTCTGCACTAAAGGGCTTTACTATCCAGCCAGTGGCTCCGGCCTCCTTGCCCTCGTTCATCTTACTGCCCTGACTTTCGGTGGTGAGCACTAGGATGGGCAGCTCTTTTCGGGCCTCGATCTCGCGCACTTTTTTTATAAAGGCAATGCCATCCATATTGGGCATATTGATATCGGTAATAATTAAATCGCAGGAGGGCATGCCTTCCAATGCAGAAAGCCCTTCCAGCCCATCGCTGGCCTCGACGGGCTCGTAGCCCCCCTGTTTTAATACATAGGTAATACTCTGACGAATAGCAGCTGAATCATCTACAACCAAAACCTGTTTTCCCATTAATTCCTCCCTTTAACTAATTAATAAGTATAATAGTTTTTTTCTCTTCTCGCAATTATAGCGACGTTTTTTTGAGAACTTAGTACACCAAAGCTTGCACCTGGGTTTATAGACAGGTTTTTTTAGTGGTTCTAAATTAAATCGTTAAAATAAAAAGAAAAGGGAAGGCGGATATTGGCCTCGATGTAGCCGGATTTTCGCCGCTTAACGCGCATATCTATATAGCCACCAGAATTTTTTTTGTCCCAAGAAAAATTATTAATTGATATATTGTCCAGTTCGGATATACCGGCCTCGTCGGCCATTGAACCAGAGAAAACCCGCTGAACTAAATACTCTGGCTTAAAGACGCCCGGCCTAGAGACCGAAACCGCCATGCCAAGCAGGGGAACTAGGGCCCGTTCTACCGAATCCGAATTCACTATTTGCAGGCCTGGTTTTTTAGGCCGCCCTTCCAGGGCCAATACTCGGCTACTGCCGTCGTCCAGTTCTAGTCGTACCAGCTCGCCCTCTTCTAGAGGGTAGAGGTAGTCCTGTACAAAGACGGTGGCCTCTTCCCTAGGTAGACGGTGGCTATTTATGGATAGAATATAGGCGCCCTCGCCAATTGCCAATGCGGCAGCCGGCGAAAAAGGGCTAATATAGGCGCATTCAAGGCCCTTTGCGCTTTCGTAGGTGGCAATGCCCAACCAGGGGCGGCATACCGGGCCCTCTTTAAGCAGGGCCGGCAGGGCCTGCAAGAGTTTCTCGGCAGGCAGGGCAAAATTGAGGCCCTGAAACATGGGAATGCCGGCAAAGACAATGCCCACAAGCCGCCCCGCGCTGTCCACCGCCGGCCCGCCGGAATTGCCCTGGTTTACCGCGGCATCGAGCTGGAATACCGCACCGCTTTCCAAAAGCCGCCGTCCCAGGGCCGAGACAATACCACGGGTAACGGTTTTTTCCAGGCCCGCTGGCGAGCCAATTGCTAGGACCTCGGCCCCCACCGCCACCGTACCTAAATCGAAGACCGAATAGACATGCTCAGGCTTAATATTTGTCTGGATAAGGGCAAGATCCATAAGGGGATCCCAGGCCAATACCTTTGCCGGTATTCTGGCGCTGCTACTGCTGCCCAGCCGCACATACAGGCGGGCATAGCCCTCGTACTCGGGGTCTACAAGACTATCAATTACATGATAATTCGTTATCATAAGGCCCGAAGAGGAGATAAAAAAAGCAGAACCGATGACCCTGTCTAAAATGGCATTGCCCTTTTCAATTTTTAAGCCCCTGTCCACCCAGACGGTGGCAATGCCCTTTATTAAGTCTGCCGCCTCTACCGGCGTTAGGGCCCGATCTAAAAGCTCAGTCTCGATGCCCTCGACCACCTCTTTTTCTATATTCTCTGCAAGATTTTTAATAATCCAGTGGGCATTGGTCCACTCCTCTTTTTCTAAAAACATCTGCAGCAGCTGTCGGTAGTGCTCGATTTCTAGAGGGCCATATTCAATAGCCTTCTGCGCATACAGGGCGGCGGCTAAATAATTGCCCGCCTCAAGCTCGCCCCGGCTAGCTGTTTTTAATAATTGTGCGTAATTTATACGAGAATCGCTCCCATCAATTGCCAAAAGCGAGCGGGCCAGCTGTAGGGTCCGGTGGTAATCTGCCTCTTCCAGGGCCTGTTGGTACTGCGAAAAAATAGCCTTCTTTGCCCGCTCTGCCAGCTCCTGTATATCGCCCTCGCGCCACTCATCTTCGCTATCCTGATGCCGCCATACAAAGCGGCCAATTTCGCGGTAGGCCGCTAGGGGGTCACTGTCTATAAGCTCTTCGATGTCGGAAAACTGAATTTCGGTAAAGGAGCGCGAGGCTGTACCTCCCCTGCTTGCCAGATTAGTACAGGAGCTGGAAATTAGCATATATAGGGCCGCCAATATCAGCCCCCCGACTTTGCGTCGCCTCATTGTTCGCCTTTTTTAAATTCAATATCTATAATTGGCGGGATGGGGCCATAGACATCATCTATAAAATCGGGGACATAGTCCTCTTGGGCATAAATGAGCCTGGCCTCCATACTGCCGTCCATATCCATATCTATATCTTCAAAAACCAATTGGCCTGTGGCAGAAAATTGTTTTTTTGCCACATGAGTATCGCCAAGCATTTCTATGCTCTTGCGTACCCTGCCCTGCTCAAGGCTGATTATCTCGGTGCTCTGCAAAAAACGTCGGCCCGGTCTTTTTATTTGGATGGCATGGGCCAGCAAAAAGGCACTGCCAATTTCGGAGTTTTCCAGCTCCAATGTTGGGTAGCGCCAGATATCGCCCCAGGCGGGTTCGGGGAAGAGCAGGGGGGCCCAAAGCACCTCGCCCGGGCTAAATTGATATTCGTAGCTGCCAATCCGGGCCGATTCAATTGCCGGATACTCAGACCAGCGCAGGGCCATGTATTCGGGGTCTTTCATATGTCCCTGGCCGCTCAGGCGCCACAGGGCCGATATAGGCTTTTCACCATTAAACATAAGGGTGTAATCGGTTCTTCTGTCCCCATCCCAGTCGGCCTTAAGAAGAAGGGGGCTGCCCTGTTCATAGACAATAATGGCCCGGCGCCAGTTTTCTTTAGATAATCTGGCAATTAGGTTGCCGCTAAAATGATGAGCATAATCTAAAAAAAGCTCGCGCTCTTCGTCGCTGCGCAAAAGCTTCCAAAGGTTTGTAAGGTCTTCAATTTCTAGTTCTTCCTGCTCAAAGACAAGCTCTACTGCCCGCCTGCCATCGAGCACACCGACATCGAGGGCGGCCAAAACTGCTCCGGTCTCCTTGCAGCCCTCGGCAAGGCTGCGGGCAACAAGGCGTCGGCGCTCGTCGAAGTTTGCGGTAAGCTCGGACATGCGCCAATACAGCCCTGCATCTTCCTCGCCGAGCAGGGGTAGACGCTTAAAAAGGGTTTCAACAAGCAGCTGCCCACCCGCTCTTAATGGCACTTGCCGGCAGTAGTCGGCGGTGGCCCTGGCAATGTCTAACGAAAAAGGATGGGCCGAAAGGGCCCTTTGGTAGGGCTCCTTCCCGGGGGCATCAAGCTGGGCCTGGACTAGCCCCAATTGCCGCATACGCTCAAAAATATGCAGGCGCAAAAGACTGCAGGATTCGCTATCTTCCAGTTGGTCTAAGTCGGCAAGGGCCCGACTGTAGTTGCCGGTTTCAAAATACTGATTGGCGCGAAACTCCAATATGGCCGCTGGCGATTTTTCTATAAACACATCGCGCTCCAAGGCCTGGCTGAGCAAGTCTATAATGTCGTAGCGGGGCCGCCCTTGGCCCTCGAAAAGCAGGGCCAGCTCTGCCGGTATATCCGACAGGCTACTGGCCCAGTCCATACCGGCGACAAGGACCTCTTCGGCCCCATGAATATCGCCCTTGGCCAAAAGGCCCACTGCAAGCTGATGGTAGCGCCGGCCAATGGCCAGGTCCATATCGCCCTGGCCCCCCTGCGCCCTGTAGGGCAGGATTTCAAGGATCTCGGCGGCCTCCTCTTTTTGTAAAAGATTGTCCTGGGCAGATAGAAAAGGCGAAAAAAAGACTAGGTAAAAAAGAAGGGGCCCTAAAAAGACTGTTAACTTCCCAAATCCTAGCTCTTTTTTTCTAAGCAAGCTATGCCTCCAGTGAAACGCCCGTTACCCGGGGTTCTAGGCCCAAAAGTTTTCGCACATCCTCATCTAAAAGGGTTTCCCTTTGCATGAGCTCCTCGGCCAAAAGGGCCAGTTTTTCCCTGTGGGTTTCTAAAATATCGGAGGCCCGATTTCGGCAGCGTTCGAGTATTACGCGCACTGCCTCGTCTATTCGGCGGGCAGTCTCTTCGCTGTAGTCCTTGTGGCGGGCAATTTCCTTGCCAATAAAAATAGGCTCGTCCTCTTGGCCAAAGGCAATTGGCCCAATTTCGTCGGACATGCCCCATTCGCAGACCATTTTTCGGGCCAATTCGGTGGCCTGTTGCAAATCCTGCTTTGTGCCGGTGGTGGTCTCGCTATAAAATATTTTTTCGGCCACCCAGCCGCCGTAGGTAATGCTTATGCGGTCTTCCAGCCAGCCGCGCCGCCGGGAGTAACTATCCTCCTCGGGCAAAGACATGGCAAGCCCGAGGGCCCGGCCATGGGGGACAATGGTAACCTTGTGCAGGGGATCGGCGTTCTCTAAATAATAATGGAGCATGGCATGGCCGGCCTCGTGAAAGGCCGTCATCCGGCGCTCTCGTTCAGATATCACCATCGACTTGCGGGCAACACCCATTAAAATTTTATCGCGGGCCTCCTCGAAGTGCACCATGCCCACCGTGGTATCGTCTTTGCGAGCAGCTAAAAGGGCGGCCTCGTTCACCAGGTTTGCCAGGTCGGCGCCACTGGTGCCCGGTGTGGCCTTGGCAATAATCGATAAATCGACCTCTTTTTCCATAGGTATCTTGGCCGCATGGATCGATAAAATGGCCTCGCGCTCTTTAATATCGGGCATGGCCACCACCACCTGGCGATCGAAGCGCCCTGGTCGTAACAGGGCTGGATCCAGGACATCGGGGCGGTTTGTCGCCGCTAAAATAATGACACCGTCCTTGGTATCGAAGCCGTCCATTTCTACCAGCATCTGGTTCAAGGTCTGTTCGCGCTCATCGTGGCCGCCGCCATAGCCGGCACCGCGGGTCCTGCCTACAGCGTCCAGTTCATCAATAAAAATAATACAGGGGGCATTTTTCCGGCCCTGTTCAAAGAGGTCCCGCACCCGGCTGGCCCCAACGCCCACAAACATCTCGACAAAATCGGAACCAGACATATGAAAATAATTTACCTCTGCCTCGCCGGCAACAGCCTTGGCTATCAAGGTCTTTCCGGTTCCTGGCATGCCCACTAAAAGCACCCCTTTGGGAATTTTGGCCCCCATTTTAACATATTTTTGGGGGTTTTTTAAAAAATGCACCACCTCTTCCAGCTCGTATTTGGCCTCTTTCTGACCAGCAACATCGTTAAAGGTTATTTTTTTACCCTTGTCGCTATAGCGCTTTGCCCGGCTCTTGCCAAACTGAAAGGCCTGCTTGCCCCCACCCTGGGCCTGGCGCATCATCAAAAAGAAAAAACCAAAGAGCACAAACCAGGGCAATAACTGAAGAATAATCTGAATAGGTGATATCCCCGTCTTGCCCCCCACAATTTTTACCTCCTTCTCCTCTAGGCGAGAAAGCAGGTTTAAATCGGTATAGGGTATGCGAGACTTAAAGGGCACCAGTTCGCCATTGCTCGTGCGCAGGCTCCCCTCGATGCTCTCGTTGTCCAAAATTTTAACCGCATCCACTTCGCCCCGTTCTAAATGCGCAGTAAAGGCGGTCCACGAAAGTTCCCGGGCTACTTGTTTTTCGCCCCTTATAAAATAGAAGCCAAAAAGCATAAGAACTACAATTAAAAACATAAAGCTAAAACGGCCGTTCATACGGCCATTGTGTACCGGGCCCCCGCTAGGAGGCTTTGGCAATTGATCTTTAGGATCGCTCAAATTTGGTCCCCTTAATTATGGCAATTAGGGCACTTCTAAAAACTCGGTCAGTTTTTCGAGGTCCCCATTAGTCCATATCTAATGTAAAATTAACCCAACTGAAGGTAGGTATTTTTTTGGCTGCGGTTAACAGATGCTTGTGCCATGGCTCCCCCCTTCCTGGGCCGTATAGACATACTATTAGATTCTCCAATAAATTCATACATTCTTCCAGTGGAATCCACCAATAAAGCAAGTATCTGCCGCTTTTTTTTGGCACAATGGCTGGAAAAGCGAATGCCTACGGGCAGGGCCACTGGCCAAGCCCCCTCATCTCCCCTCCTGTCCCCATCAATATACAAAGAAAAGCTCAATGCGCCAATTCTATAATACCCGCAATGGCGAATTATTAGCGCCTGCGAAATTTTTTTCTGGCTCTCGGCAGTTAAAAACAATGAGGTTTTGTCGATAAAAAGACTGAGGCCTGGAAGGTTTAAAATTTTTTCCCGTCCAATTGATGGCGATAGCGCAATTGCGGCAAGGAAATTCCTAATGCTCTGGCGCCGGGGCCTGCGCGGCAGTCGAGGGGCCAGAAGGTCGGGCCCCGAACGGGGAATGTGCTCGCCTGCCTCGCCTATAAGCTGGCCAATGCCGTTTAAAATAATTTCTTCCTGCATAAGGGAGCTCTGTTCAAAGAACACTTTGCGCGGAAAGGAGAGCTTGGCCCCAAAAGCCTGCCTCTCCCAGGCCGGCAGGGCCAAGAGCCTGGATTCGATATCATTTTTAATCTCTTCCTGCGTCTTTGCCAGGCCTTCTAGGCCTCCGGGCCAAAAGGGGAAATGTTCGTTTAATAGAGGTATGAGCTGGTGGCGGACCTTATTGCGCAAATAAATGTCCTGGCGGTTACTGGGATCCTCGCACCAGATCTGGCCGCGCTGGCGCAACCAGGCCTCGATCTCTGCACGCGAAACATCTATTAAAGGGCGCAATAGCGGTCGGTCGCTGGCTTTTAAGGGGCTCAGGCCCCGGGGGCCTGAGCCCCGCAGAATGCGCATTAACAGGCTTTCGTAGACGTCGTCGGCATTGTGTGCAAGGGCCAGCCATACTTCGCCCGACTCTGGCCTCTGCCCCATCTCCTCTTGGGCCTCGATGTTCTTTGGGCCCAGGGCAAGGTTGCGCTGTCGCTGGAAAAAATCGTGGCGCGCGGCGCGAGCCAGGGCCTCTATACTGTCGCCACTTTTTTTTGCCTGTTCTAAAAGGCTGCCGGGGACAATATGCTCTACCCTAAGTGCAATGCCATGGCGCGCACAGAGTTCCTGAACAAAGGCCTCTTCTTTGCGCGCCTCTTCCCCAGTTCGAAGACCATGATCGAGATGCAGACAGGATAGCCTTTCGGCGGCATTGTCGAGGAGCTCTACGAGCAGGCAAAAAAGGGCAGTGGAATCTGCCCCGCCAGAGAGGGCTAAAAAGATGCGATCATTTTCTTGCAGCGATTCTTCCAATCGCTTTAACACCCGCTTTTTCATAGCCTTCTTAAAAAAAAATCGGCCTTCAAATTTTTTGAAGGCCGATCATGGTAATTTTTGCAAAAAGGAGGGCAGTTTTATTGCCTTCCTTAGGCCTCGCTGTCCTCGCCAGCTCCGTCGGTCTCGCCAACTTCGCCAACTTCTTCGCCGTCTTCGACCTCGTCTTCGACCACCACCTTTGCTGTTTTAACGAGAGCCACTACGAGCTCGCCGTGAGAAACAAGGCGGACTCCCTCGGGCAATTCAATGTCGCGAACATGGAGGGCCTCGTTATTTTTGAGCCCAGATACATCCAATTCAATTCGCTCGGGCAAATCCTTGGGCAGGCACTCTACATCAATTTCTCGCAAGGGGGTTTCGAGCACTCCGCCATCGAACACACCCTTTGGCGTGCCACTTATTAAGAGGGGTACATTTGTCTTTAAGAGCTTGCCCCGCTCAATGGCATAAAAATCGACATGTACAAGTTTGCCGTTGATAATGTTGTGATTGAGTTTTTTAATAAAAACTTCAAATTCCTTGCCTTCCACGTCCAGCTTTAAAATAGTACTCTCTGAAACTTCTTTTAAAATTCGCAAGAACTCAATTTCGTTCAGATCTAAAGACATAGACTCTAGGCCCCGCCCATATACAACACCGGGAATGCGCCCTTCGCGGCGCAACCTGCCAGTAGGCCCCTTGCCAAGACTTTTTCGGGCACGGGCATTGACAACTATTTGGTTCATGAACAATCTCCTTAAAATTGACACATACAGACTGTCATCTCTGGGCTTCCAGCCCAGTTTACATAGCTGGGACGGCTGGATTCGAACCAGCGCATACCGGTACCAAAAACCGGTGGCTTACCGCTTGCCGACGTCCCAAAGAAAAATTGAGTGTACTATTGCTGAAATGTAGCAAAAAGAACGTTTTATGGGAAGCCCCCGCGCTGGCATGTGAGATAACTAGCTACTCTTCTATTTGCAAATCTTCTTCTACATCGCCGGAGTTATAATAGGCCAAAATTTGTTCCTGCATTCTACTTCTAAATTCTGGGTGAATGGGATGGGCCACATCCTTATAATCTCCTGCCCTTGTCTTTCTGCTGGGCATCGCAATAAACATCCCCGATTTGCCTTCGATGATTTTCACATTGTGAATAACAAAGCAGTCATCAAATGTCACCGTAACATAGGCTCTCAGTTTGCCTTCACTGCTCACCTTTCTAACTCGAATGTCTGTAATTTCCATGATGTCACTCCCTTTTTTGACGCTAATGAAAACAGTAATTCTATTGTAGACCCGCAATAGCCGGGCGCGCAAGCGTATTAGCAATATAAACGCTCTTCCAGCGGGTAAGGAGCTGGTTTTTGGCCCTTTCAGCCTCTTTTTTGCCAGAAAAGACCCCAAAACAGGTGGAACCGGACCCGCTAACTGCGGCAAAGCCCGCACCAGCTGTATAGAGGTCGGCGAGCATCTGCCGATAGATGTTTTTATTTTCTTCGCCCTCCTGCAATAAAACTGATTGAAAATCATTATAAAAGGGCCAGCACCGGAAGGGCTGGCTAAGCCAATACTTGGCCTGTTCCCCGTTTGCAAGGACTTTCTGGTCCTCTTTTGTGGGCTTCCAGTTGCTGCTCTGGCGCAGGGCATCTAGCTGGGCAAAGAGGGCAGCGGTATTATTGTGCAAGCCTGGCATCAAAAGGACAAAGGCCCAGTGTTGGGGCAAGGATAGTGGCTGAATTATTTCTCCCCGTCCCTGTACCCAGGCGGCACAGGTATACAAAAAAAAAGGCACATCGCTGCCCAGGCCCGCGGCTATCTTTAACAGGGCCTTAAACGACAGGGGCTCCTTAGCCATTTTGTTCAGGGCCAAAAGGCTGTAGGCGGCATTTGCCGAACCAGAGCCCAGGCCGGCCCCCGGTGGGCTGGTTTTCTTTAAAACGCAGGAGAGCCCGAAGTCCTCCCCGCTGGCCCTGCGGAAATCTAATACCGCCCTTGTTACAATGTTTTTTTCGGAGGAAATATCTAAATTGCTTTTCAAATGCCAGCTGCCCGCTTGGGCTTGTCGGGTAAATTCCAATGAATCGCCGTAGTCGATGGGAACAAAGATACTTTCGATAGGATGATAACCGTCTTGCCGCAGCGGGCCTACAGCAAGGTGGAGGTTTATTTTACTTGGTGTTTCAAGAAATATGCGCTCTGCCATTTAGGTAAGAGTATGCGGGGCAAGTTAAAAAGACAAGTCTGTTAAATGAATGTTTGACGCAGCCTAAATTATAAGCTTATAATGCCTGAATGAAAGATAAACTATTGAAAGTATTTAAAGAGGCCGCTGCTTCGGTGCTTGCCGAATATGGTTTTGATCAAGTTGATATTTTTGATACAAAACTTAACGACACGCCCCCCGCCTTTGTCTCTATCATAGGCCTAGTGGGACAGGTAAAGGGCTATTTTATATTACAGCTCTGTGGCAGTGCCACCCTTGCAATGGTAAAGCATATGGAAAATTATTTAGGCCTTGTACCCGGCGATGAAGACCGTTCCCGCTGGTGTCGCTCTACGGTTGCCGAAATGGCAAACCAAATTGCGGGGACCGCAGTAGTGCAATTGTCCGAAATTGGCATCGACTGTATGATTACTCCACCCACCAATTTGAGCGGTGAATCTATCGAAGCCAGTATTCCCACCAGCGATTTTACGAAAGAAATTACCATTAAATTACCTTGGGGAATGATTCACAGTACCTTGGCAATAAAAAATGAATAAAAGCTTACATTTTTCTGTTCATTTTAGCTAAACCTGTTGACAATGCATGATTGTCTCAATTATGTTTCAAGAGAAAACACTAGCTTAACATGGAGACTTGTATGGTTCGATATGTGGCCATTGATAGCATAAGGCCTGACCTCTGGGCAGAAAAAGCCCCTACCGGTGTTCTTCAGTCCCGTTCACGGTTTTCTATGGACGACGGCTTCGAAGACGATTTTGATGATGACGACGATTTCGACGACTTCGACGACGACGATTTCGACGACGACGATGATGACGATTTCGACGACGATGGTTTCGACGATTTCGACGACGACGAAGAAGATGACGACTTCGATTACGACGACGACTCTTTAGACGACGATTTCGACGATTAATCGCACTCGGCCCTTTGGGGGCGCGCCCATTTTATTCAGGTCGCGCCCGCCCTTATTCAGGGCGCGCCCTTATTTAGGGCGCGCCCAGAGGCGCTCCAGTTCGTAGAAGTTCCTCGCTTCGGCGCTCATCAGGTGCACCACAATACTGCCTAAATCTACCAGCATCCATGTATCCTCGGCACTGGTTTTTTTCCCGCTATTGCGTATCTCATAGCCCTTGGCGCGGGCATATTCGCACACATATTTATGAATTGCCGTCCGATGCGTGTTGCTCGTTACCGTGGCAATGATAAAATAATCTGCCCAGGACGAAAGCCCCCGCAAATCTAATAAACTTACATCAATGCCTCGGTGTTCTTTGGCCAGCTCCACAATAGCTTGGGCCACTTCCCATTCACTGTCTCGGTTTTCCTTACTGTACATATCTGCCATTAAAATCCTTTCCTAAAATAAGGGTAAAGTCGGTGCCCTCGTCCAATAAAAACGAAGTGCTAAGCTCTCTTTTTTCCACTCTGATATTTTTGCAGCGAATGACGTTTGCAAAAAGACTTACCGCGTCCTCGTTGCCCATGTGGTCTATAATAAGTGTTCTATCGTAATCGTTGTTTTCGGCATTGCCAACGGCCGAGGTATCGTAGCCAAAGCCCTGCAGAAGGTTTGCCGCACGCCTAGCTAGGCCATTTGTTGCCGTCCCATTGAGTACGGTTACCGTTTGTACCCGCTCCAGCACCCCACCTTCGCCCTGTTGGCTTAGAGAGGCCAAGGCCTGTTTTACAATGTCTTTTATTAAAGCGCCATCCCAAAAGGGAAAGAGCATAAGCACGTCGGAGACCATACGGTAGTTTCCTCCAACGCGCTGTGGGTTCAATCTATCGGTATCGATGCGCGAAATTACTGTAAGCAATTCTATAAGTGTGCTAGATTTAATATTTTTATCCATCAATGAAAGAAAATAAGATCGCACCCCGGGAGAAAGTAAATACTCATTTTTTTCGGAAATTTCTTTTAATAGGGCCACCATAATGCGCTGGCGGCGGGAATGGAGGAAGGACTCATCCTCGATATCAGTCTTATACAAAAGCAGGTCCAGGGCCTTTTGGCCATCCAACCTTACCGAACCTGGGGGAATAAGGGTAATTTTTTCCCCATCAATTTCGGAGATTCCCTCGGGCACAAAGACCTCTATGCCCTGCAGCAGGTCTACTAACTGAATAAAATGTTCGCCACTTATTATAATGCTAAAGGGAATATCTACCGAAAGAATTTGGGCGACCTCTGTCGTAAAGGGCTGAATATTTTTGCGCGAATAAATGCTGTCTATGCGGTCCATCCGCTTAACCGAGGGCAAAATTTGGCCAATTTCCCCTGGCACATCGAAGAAGGCTGCCCTTCTGGTCTGCGGGTAGTACATGAGCACAAAACTGGTTACTGGCCGGTCCTCATTTTCTATCACAATTAAGGTATTTAAAATTTTATCGCCCGAGAGCGCTTCTTCCAGGGGGTTTTCCTTTGCAAAGAGAAAAAAACTTACCAGCCCCCCGGCACACAATAAAATAATGCATATTAAAAGCAGTAAACTGGCATCCGATTTACCTGTTGATTTCATAGGCCTCCTCGTCAAAAGACTTTAATAACTCAAGGGTATCGCGGTGTATTAGCTCCCCCTTCTGCTGCAGATATCCGGCCGTTTTGCGCACCACAAGGCGAAAGAGTTCTTCCGGCCCAAGGCTCCAAGACTGGGCACGTAGGTGGGGGTCCACCGAGCTGCGCAGGAACTCCAATTTGTCGGCAATATATACGAGCCTTGCAAGCGGGCACATAGCTAGGCGACCAAAGGTATGATAGCGCACCGCATCGAGGATATCGCTATCTTGAATGTCCCAATGCTTTTTAAGATAGGCCGCTCCAGCCTGGCCGTGCAATAGCCGGGGAGTTTTTAAATCCTCCTCGGCAAAACTGTCTTTTTCCTCTTTTAAGAGTTCTTTTATGGCCTCGGGCGAAAACTCTTTTGCAATATCATGAACGAGCCCGGCATACCAGGCCCTGTCCGCCCCTTCTCCAAAGCGTGGGGCAAGGAGGCGGGCGTACTCGGCAACACTTCTACTGTGGACTAGGCGTTTTTCGCTTATCAGTTTTTCAAGTTTTAATTCTGGTCCGGCAGCTGTTCTGTCCCCCATATTCGGGGCATCAGAATAGCCATAGAGCTGATTTTTGGCAATATAATGCGCCACGGTCTGGCTCAGCCCATCCTGCCATGGCTGTGCGCCGGCAATAAGGGCCCTAATTTCTTGCGAGCTTATGCTCAGCTCTTGGCTTTCTATGGGCGTATAGGAAAAGGGAAGTGAGGGAGTCTGATGGCCTCCCCGCCGGCAGAGGAGGATGTCTGTTTTTTTTAATAGCTCGTCCGATCGGGCCCAATGGGGAATATCGGCGGCGGCATCTGGCCCCACAACGAGGGCTATTTTTTCGGTGGGCTGGTAGCGCCGGTATATTTCTTCAACACTGTCGATTGTCCTAGAGGCTCCCTGCCGCCGAATTTCTAAGGGATCCACCAAGAGGCCCGCCCTGCCCATAATTGCCCGCTGCGCCATAGCAAGGCGGTCGCTATCGCTTGCATAGGGAGCATGACTTTTAAATGGATTTTTGGCTGCGGGGACGAGGACCAAAAGGTCCAACTTCCCCTGTGTTAGCGCGTCCTGGGCAATTGCCACATGGCCCCGATGAATTGGATCGAAGGTGCCACCAAATATCCCCATCCTCATACGCCGGTAAGGTCCCCTGTCCCGCCATCTGATGATGCAGATTCCCCCTGCACGACCATCTGGGCAAAGGCCTGCGAAACCGCCGACAGGCCTTCATCGGTGAACACCGAAATGCCAAATATTTTTTCCTCTGGAAGTTTTTCTTCGAGCTCTTTTAGGCGTTCGGGGCAGCCCTCGAGGTCCAGCTTGGTACCAATAAGGACATAATCTTTTTCCAGCAGCTCCGGCGAAAAACTGGCCAATTCATTTTTTAAAATATCGAAGGCCTCCAGGTAATTTTCCTCGCTTAAATCGATTAAATAGGCCAGCCCACTGGTGCGCGCAATATGTTTTAAAAAACGCAGCCCCAGTCCCAGCCCCCCACTGGCCCCTTCCAGAATGCCCGGGATATCGGCCAATACAATGTCCCGGTCCCCCAAAGTTAAAACACCCAGATTGGGAATCTTGGTGGTAAAGGGATAGGGGGCAATTTTGGGGCGGGCATTGGTAAAGCGGTCGAGCAGGCTGGACTTGCCGGCATTGGGAAAGCCCACAAAGCCGATATCGGCCATAACCTGAAGCTCTATCTTTAATCGGCGGGCCTCCCCCCTCTTTCCCGGAAGGGCATGGCGGGGGGCCTGCTTTATCGAAGATTTGAAATGCGTATTCCCCCAGCCCCCATTGCCACCGACAAGGTAGGTAAAATGGGGCGTGTCGTCTTTAAAATCTTTAATAAGCTCGCCGCTCTCTGCATCCTTAATAACGGAGCCCGGTGGCAGGGGGATATAGACATCCTGGCCCTTTGCGCCATTGCGATTCCGCCCCTCCCCATCCCGGCCATTGGCGGCCTTAAAATGCTGTCTTTGGCGCAAATGTACTAGGGTACGCAGGTTTCGCTGGACGACAAAAATAACATCGCCCCCCTTGCCACCATCGCCCCCCGAGGGGCCTCCTAGGGGCACATATTTTTCCCGCCTAAAGGCCACACAGCCATTGCCACCGTTTCCAGATGAAACCTCGATTAAAGCCTCATCCGCAAATCTGTTCATAAAACATCCTTAAACAAAAATGGCACGCCAATAGGCGCGCCATGTTACCACAATAGAATAAAAGCCCAAGGCGGCCTTTATTAACGCTTAGGCCTCGTTCTGTAAGCTTACCGTGGCAAGTTTGCGCCCGCGCCGGCTGGTAAAGCCCACATTGCCATCAACTAGGGCAAATAGGGTGTAGTCGGAGCCACAGCCCACATTGGGCCCGGGGTGAATGCTCGTGCCGCGCTGGCGCACGATAATAGAGCCTGCATGCACAAATTGCCCGGCCGATGCCTTTAAACCAAGATATTTAGGGTTTGAATCGCGGCCATTTTTAGAACCGCTTCCACCTTTTTTACGTGCCATATAATCCTCCGCTATGAACGTATTTTCAAACTAAGGGCCTTGGGGAATTCCTCTGCCAAAGAGGCATAGCCCTCTTTTAAAAAGCTTCCCACCGTGCGCAGGGCCTGTTCGCCCTGTTCTGCAGCCCGAATCTCCATCGTAAACCGGCCCCGCTCGGGGGCATCGGCCTGAACTTTTAGTCCCGCCTCTTTTACCAAGACCTTTAGGGCTGTCCGCGCAAGTATCGTTGCCGCAGCACAGACAATGTCCTGCCCCAATGGCCCTGTATTGGCATGCCCCTGAATTTCGCAGGCTCTTAAAAGACCCTGGCTACTGTATTCAAGGCAAACCTGTACCACTTGTCAGTTAAGCCCCGACAATTTCTTCTATTCTGATATACGAATACTGCTGGCGATGCCCACGCAGGCGTCGGTAATCTTTTTTGGGCTTATATTTAAAAACAAGGATTTTTTTATCTCGGCCCTGTTTTTCCAAGACCGCACTTACCTTTGCACCCTTAACATAGGGTGTTCCCACCAAGACCTTTTCGCCGCTTACCAAAAGCACATTGTCGATATCAATTTTTGTGCCTTCTTCGGCATCAATTTTATCAACCTTAATTAAGGCACCTTTTTCTGCCTTATATTGCTTCCCCTTAAACTCTACCAGTGCATACATAATTTAGCTTCCTCTATAATAATTGGCATTAAAAACTCTTTATTCCCCATTTTATACACCGCAAGAGCGCTCAGGGTCAAGTAGGGAATTAAATTGAGGGGCCAAAAACAGGCCGCAGCCCCACCTACCGCTTCACCTACCGCCCCCTCTACCGCCCCATCAGCCTACATAGCCTTTAATACGGGTATGCAGATTAACTGCAGGGCATCCTCTAACAGGGCAAGGACCTTCTTTACCAGAACAAGTCGGGCATTGCGCAGGGCTTTATCGCCAGCCGATAAAATGGGGCAATCGTGATAAAAGCGGCTAAAGGCCTTGGAAAAATCGTATATCCAAGCGGTTAAAATTGAAGGATCCATGCGCTGAGCACAGTGGGCCAGCACCTCGCCATATTGGCTGGCAAGCTTTGCCAGGGCCCATTCGGCATCGTCCTGCAAAAGCCCTGGCTGCAGCTCCTCTTCTTTTATGCCCTGGGCTTGGGCCTTTGCCAGCATCGAATATATGCGGGCAAGCATATACTGCAAATAGGGGCCGGTATTGCCATTAAAAGACAGCGATTCTTTGGGATTAAAGACCATATCCTTTTGGGCAGATACCTGCAAAAGATAATAATGCAGGGCCCCCAAGGCCACCGCCTCGGCAATTTCTGCGGGTTTTTCAAGGCTCTCTTCCCGTTCCCGCTGTCGAATTTCCTCTAAGGCTAGGTCGCGCAGGCTGTCTAAAAGATCGTCAGCATCCACAACAGTGCCCTCGCGGCTTTTCATGCGGCCATCGGGCAGGTTTACCATGCCATAGGAAAGATGATACAGATTGGGGGCCCACGAAAAGCCCAGTTTTTCCAGTATTTTAAAAAGCACCTTAAAATGATACTGCTGTTCAGAGCCCACCACATAGATAAGCTGGTCAAAGGGCCAGTCCCGATGGCGCGAAATTGCCGTGCCAATATCTTGGGTAATATAAATACTGGTGCCATCCTTTCGCAAAAGCACCTTGGTATCCAGGGCCTCGTCGGTCAAATCCACCTGAACCGAACCATCTTCGGCCTTAAAGAAGACCCCTTTTTCAAGGCCCTCGAGCACCTCTTCTTTGCCTTCTAAATAGGTCTTGCTTTCGAAATAATAGGTATCGAAGGAAATACCGGTGCGCCTATAGGTGGCCTGCATACCATCAAATGCCCACTGATTCATTGTCCTCCACAGCTCGAGGGTCGCCGGATCGCCGGCCTCCCATTTGCGCAAAAGCTCCTGGGCCTGGGCCTCTGCCCTGGGGTCCTCCTTTGCCATTTGATTAAAACGCACATAGCAGTCGCCCACAAATTTGTCGCTTTTAACCCCCTCGCTCTCCGGCGTCTTGCCCTGGCAACTTGTCTGCCAGGCCAGCATGGATTTACAGATATGTACGCCGCGGTCGTTAATTATACAGACCTTCTGCACCTCTGCCCCACAGGCCTTTAAAATGCGCGCCATGCTTTCGCCCAGAACATTATTGCGCAAATGCCCTAAATGCAGGGGCTTATTGGTATTGGGGCTGGAGAACTCTATCATTATCCTCCTTCCCCTAAGACTTTCTGGCCGTGGAAGGGATTCAGTATCCACCAAAAGCGAGGCAAAAACCTCTTTGCGCAAAAGCTTTATATTTATATAGGCCCCTTCTACACATGCCGAACCCGGCAACTGCCTTTCGGACAGGGCCTGGCCAACCGCACTGGCAATTTGAGCGGGATTTTTTCTAAAAACCTTAGAAAATGAAAACAGGGGAATGGCAAAATCGCCCAATTCCTCCTTGGGCGGCACCTCGGTAAATATATCTGCAGCAGAAATACTGGCGGTAATACCCGCTTCTTTGGCCTGTTCCGCTAAAATATCCGCAATTTCTGCCTTCCATCGCTCTTTAAGATTATTCATATTCAACTCCAATGTATTTAAAGGCGACCGGAATCCAGTGCCTCTAACTCATTGAGAATTTGTAACGCTTTATCAAAATTTTGTAAAGCAAGGTCTATTCCCGCCCTAGCTGCCCCAAGGTTAGAAAATAGATCATCGAAATTTTCTAATAATTCATATTTAAGCGAATTAGAAATGCCCAAAATGGCCATGAGCACCGTATTCATCGAAACCAGGGCCTGAATACTGGTCTTTAATAGCTCTTGCCCGGCAGAGTCGGCCTGCGAAATAATGCCCTGCATTTTCCGCCGTTTTACCGGCAGTGCCAAAACCTCGCTCTGGGCCAATGCATAGGATGCCCCCCATTCGCCATTGGGCGAAAGCTTGGACTCAATGCCCTTAATTGCGGCGGGAATTCGCATAAGCTCGTTATAGGCCTCGACAAATTCTGCCCTGTTTTCCTTTTTTCTAAACTGCCCATCGACAACAATGGGGCGCAAAAAGCGGTTTGTCTGGCCCACTATAAATTGCTGGTGAAAGGCCTTCAAAAAGGCCATGGTAGCAGCATAGCGAAAGGGAATGGCCCAGGGCTCGCTTTCGCTCTGTATATGCTGAATTTTCGGCAGCCTATCGGTCTTAAAAAGGGCATTTATTGCGCCATCCAAGGCGTCTCGGCGCCGTTTCTGGATAAATTCGCTGTATTTGGCCTCCAATTCTTTGCGCCAAAATTCGCGGTAAACAGCAAACCAGTCCTCGCCTGCCCCCAGGGCCTCTGGCCGCCAATGAGGTTTGCGAGTTATGCAGCGGATAAGCACGGGCAATTTAATGTTTTTATTAAAAAGTCGTATTTGCAGTAGGGCGGCTTGGGCCTTGCCCACCCAGACGTTCAACTCTTGCGAAACATCGTAGCTCTGGCTACCCATTTTTTCCTGATGATTAAAGACAAAGAGCGATTCAAGCACCTGCAACGAGGGTGGCGCCTTTAACGAAAACAAAATATTTGACAATACCTGAAGCTGGTCAACCACTATATACGCGGGGCAGCTTGGCTCGTGGGTCGAAGTAAACGAAGACAGCAGGCGGTCAAAAAGAAAGGTGGAAAGTTCTTTTAAATACGAAAGGGTGCGCACATCCTGATACATAAGGGCGCGTTCGTCCTCACCTAAGTCCTGCAAAACGGTCTCGAGGGCCTTGTTAGTCAATAGGCGGATGTCATGATCTGGCAGGCTCAGATTCTGTTCGCCCAAAGTGGCGGGGTCGGCCTCGTCGAGAATGCGCTGGTGGCTGCGCGCCATATTCAGCGAGCCCAAAAAAGCAATAAAGGCTGGCCGGTCTCGCACCATGCTGCCATCGAGGGCGTCGAAAAAAAAGCGCGCGCTCTCCTTAAGTTTGAGCAATTCTGTGTAAAGCCCCTTTAGCAATAGGCCCTGGCTGTGGCTGTAGCAGTTGGGCGAGCCCAGATGATACTCCTGAGCTATCTTAGATATTAGCGCATCTTCGAAGAGGTTTTCCACGCTCCGGCTTGTCACTAAAGATTTCAATTTATAAAACACCCGCACATACCAGGGCTTCGCGTGCAATAGCTGGATGGGATCCACTTCTTCGCTTTCCCCATTCACGGCTATCAGCGGCTCGCCATCGTGAGGAATATTTTTAGATATGCGTTCCAACAGCTTCTGTCGCTCCTGCAAGGAGAGGTTGGCCACAAGACGATCAAAGACAAATTCACCCATAGCTAAAACTATATGCCCTAGCCCTTGTTAGGTCAAATACTAGTTTCCCGAACCTTGCACCTGCATAAAAACATGGCAAATAATACTAAGACAATTTTCCAGAAATAAATTTGCGGCAATGCTGCACAATAATGTAGCTGAAACTCGAATTATGTGACCTAATTACACGGAAAACTCAGTTTAAGCCTAAATGATTGCCCAATAGTTGAAATTTTGCTCTCCGTGGTAGGTGATGGGCCGGTTGCAACACAAATATGGTAAATCGTGAAAAAAATATTAAAACTCAAAGAAAGGACATGAGAATCACTTCTATCATCACAGCTCTTTAAAATTTGTTGTTTGGTTAGCATCATGCCTTATGGGTGATTATTCCGGAGTTATTTGCACCTTTCTAGTCCTTAGTTTTAGCTTACAAGGTGGCAGATTTGGAGTCAAAAAATATCTGCCATTTATCTTAAAGATTTTTCTTCTGTTCTATTTTCTAATTTACGTTTAGCCCCTAGGGGAGTCGAACCCCTCTTCTAAGAATGAGAATCTTATGTCCTAGCCGATAGACGAAGGGGCCATGATTTCCCCAGGGAGGATTCGAACCCCCACAAGCAGAACCAGAATCTGCGGTGCTACCATTACACAACCGGGGAAAGAAAGGGACAAAGTTGTCCGTAAACACTGTCTTTCGAGTAGAAAAATATACTAGAGCAAGAAAAAAGTCAATGCCATTAATAAATGCTGCTGCTCATAAAAAGCATACGCGCTTCGGAAATAGCCTTAAAATATTCCGGATCGCCCCCAGCATCGGGATGGTGGAGCTTGCTCAGGGCCCTAAAGGCCTCTTTTATTTCCTCGTTGGTGGGCCAGCGGCGCAGATGAACATCTGGCGGACAGTCGAGCAGCATGCAGGACAGAAGCCTATCAATGTTATTAAAAGGAAGTTGAGCATGTTTTTTGAAGAGCTCATCGAGGTATTCGCGAAAATAGGCCTGCCACTGGGGCAGGGTAAATTGATTGAGTTCCCGGGCCTGTTTAATGGTGCGGGGGAAAAAAAAGGATTTCCACAGGGGATAGGCCTCGTTTTGAATTTGCTCTAAATGGGCAAGAAAAATAATAAAGTGGTTGATATTTGGTGGCAGTTTGCGCATAAGGAGGGCAATTTTTTTTACCCGCTCCTGAGCCCGCTCTTTTTTATAGACAATCTGAGCCCTTTTAATTTGAAAATAAATTGAAAAAAAGGGATCGTTTGGCAACTTATAGGTGCGAATAAAATGGGGCACATTCGACTCGCTCACCCGGCCCCGGCTCATTACCTGGTAACAGTTTTTTCTAAGGCGAATAGTGCGAAGCCGGGCATTGGCGCGGTAGTGCTGGAGCAGAAGCGGCCAGAGTTCGTGGTTTTTGCAATAATTATTTTGTTTTTCCAGGAGCTCTTCCAGCGAATAGCCCTTATTTGCAGCTGCAGCAGCGGCGGATGACAGTTTGGAAGATTTTTTTTTCATGCTTTTTGCACGCCCATAGCTAGATTATACGTTTTCGCTTTCATAGTCGACAAGGGTTGTTATGGGAATATCGGGCAGGGCCTCGCGGTATTTTAAAAAAGGCAGGCCGATTACGCCAAAAATGGCGGTTGCCCTGCCTCCAGAGGCATCAATTAAATCTACCGAAGCGCTAAGGGTGCCCCCGGTGGCGATTAAATCGTCTACCACAAGAACTCGGGCCCCTTGGGGTATATCCTGGCTGTGAATCTCGATTTCTGCGCTGCCATATTCCAAGGCATAGGAGCGGGAAATGGTTTTTCCCGGTAGCTTGCCTTTTTTCCTTATAAGAACAAGGGGCAGGCCGTGCTTTGCGGCAAAGGGGGCGGCAAAGACAAAACCGCGCGATTCTATAGCGGCAACGCAGTCAAAATCGCTGGGTCTATAGAGCTCGTCCATTTTTTGTAGACAGTAATTGAAGGCCACAGGATTGGCCAAAACGCTGGTGATATCGTAAAAAAGAATGCCGGGCTTAGGAAAATCCTTTACCCGCCGTATTGCCCCATCTAAGTCGAAGGTATCGCTCATATAATGTCTACTTCCCGCTGGATATTTTTTTTGCCCATTCGCCCAGGTTTTTAATATCGCTATAGCTCATTGCCTCTGGCGACAGGGCTAAATCGCTATCGTTACAAATTTTTCGCAGCCAGGCTATGGCTTCTGGGGCATCTTCGGTAAAGAGCCCCCCATAGCGGCCAGCCAGATTGATGCCCTGCAGGACCCGCTCAAACTCCGCAAAGGCTGGTGAATTGGGCGCTGAACAACCTAAAAAACAGATGTCGGCGGGCAAGATATCGGTGGCAGTAAATTCTGATGCCTCCACCTGGACAAGGCGGTCTTCTGTAAAAACGCCAGCAATTTCGCTGGCCATCTCTTTGAGCCCTTTGCCAGTATCGGTCAAAATTAAAATATGTTTCACGCCGATAGTCTAGTCTCCAGTATGCCCCCTTGTCAACGAGGCGAGCATTTTTTATCTATATTAGCGCCATACAAGCCAGAGAAAGAGGCTTGCAGCAAGGGTGGTAATAAGGGTAAATGGCAGGCCAAGTTTTAACCATTTGCCGAAATTCATTTTATAGCCCTGTTTATTCAAAATGCCTATTGTAACCACATTGGCACTTGCCCCAAAGGGCGTAAGATTGCCACCGAGGCAGGAGCCTATGAGCAGGGCAAACATATACAACTCGCTGTGTATACTGCTGCCGGTACTGGCATTGAGCCCTGCTATAAGCTGGCCCGCCACGGGTAGCATAACAATAATATAGGGGACATTGTCGATAAAGCCCGAAAGAAGGGTGGAAAAGGCAATGATAACCACAAAGCCTAAGAGGATGTTTTCTCCAATAAGGCCCTGCATAAGCAGGGAAAGGTCGTCTAAAAGCCCTACCCGGCTTATCGCGCCAATGACAATAAAGATGCCCATAAGAAAGATGCTGGTGTCCCAATCCAGGTTTTTCACTAGGCTTAGGCCTTTTTTAAAACCCTCCTTGCGCACAAAGCTGTACCAAAGAAGGCCCACTAGGGCCAGGCCCAGCACTAAGAGGCCAGCCGCTAAAGAAACGCCCCCACCAGTGGAAAAAAACGAGACAAGGGCCAAGCCGGCAATCATGGCCACAAGCAAAAGGGTCGGCAGCCAAGAGACTATTGCCTCTTTGTCTAAATTGGGCCGCGTATTGGCGGTTTTTCGGAAGTGAAACCAAAAATAGAGCGCCCCGGCCAACATGCCAATCTGAACGACAAAGAAAATGCTGGGCCGTCCGGCGTGCCAAAAAAAATCGTTAAAATTATAATTTGCCTCGGCGGCAAATATCATGCTGGGAGGGTCGCCCACCAGGGTGGCGGTGCCCTGTAAATTGGCCATTACCGCTAAGCCCACTAGAAAATAGCTGGGGTCCATATCCAGTTTTTTAGACAGGGCCAGGGCGATGGGTGCCATTACCAGAACGGTGGCCACGTTTTCGACAAAGGCAGAAATAATGCCGGTCATAATTAATATCGAGATTATCGCCAGACCCACATTGGGCGAGCGGTCTATTATCTCGTCTGCCAGGCGAGCGGGTACCCGAGAATAGATAAAAAGCTCGGCTATAAGCAGGGAACCCATGAATATCATCATTATATTCCAATTTATCAATTGGGTTAGCGCCTCGCTAGGGCAGACCGCCCCAGATATCATTATTAAAAAGGCTGCAATTAAAACCGAGGTCGATTTTTTATCGGGAAATACGATAACCGCCACGTACATGAGGCTGGCAATTGCCAGCACCACATATTTTATAATACCCGCAGGCATAAGTAAACAAAACATGGCCCATTCTATATCAAGGGATGTTTTTGTGCCAGCTGGGGGCTTGCGAAACCTAGGCCGGCCAGACCCCTGCCCCCTGGCGTAAGACTTCAACTTCTCCGGGGCGAATATCCAAGACGGTAGATTGAATACGGGGTCTATCCTCCCCACTGTCCAAAATCAGATCCACGCCCTCGATGGCCTCTAACTCCCAGGCCTCGTCGAAGAGGTCTTCTTCGGGAATAGCAAACCCGTCTGCCAGCTCCTCCGCATCGAAGGCCGCGGATTCGCCAATAAGGGAGCGCTTAGCGGTAATTGAATACAGCGGCTCGCCTAGGGCCTGGCAGAGGGCAAGGGGCACCGGATGGTTGGGAATACGCAGACCAATTTCTCCCCGGCGCAGCGATAGTTTTTTGCTTGTCCCGTGCAGGGCATCGAGAATAAAGACATAGGGGCCGGGGGAAAGCCGTTTTATTAAGCGAAATCGAGTATTGTCCAGGGCACAATAGTCCCCAGCCATCGAAATGCTATTGGTGATAAAAGTAAAATGGCGCTCGTCGCGCTGGGTGGAAACAAGCCTAAGGGCATCCACCCCTGCCTTGGAAAGGGCCGAACAGGCAATTATCCAACTGGTATCGGTGGGTAGGGCAATGACCCCGCCATTGTTCAAAAGCTGTGCGCTGCGCTGAAGTATGCGGGTATCAATATTGTTAGATATTATATACTCAATCATCCGGCAACTATACTTTAAATGTATAAAACAGTATACGGCCAGCCTGCCTATTTCCCGCAATCAATGGGGGCCTTTAAGCCCCTGGCGAAAGTGCTAGCCCTTTCGGCCGCTTTGGGCTAGAATTGGCGATTATTAAAGGGACCCGGAATCTATTCCGCTTTATGGGAGAAAATAAATATGGGAATCGAACAGAGCTTTGTCATGCTAAAACCTGGCACACTACAGCGCCGCCTTGTTGGCGAAATTCTCTTGCGCTTCGAGCGAAAGGGCTTAAATATTGTCGCCGCCAAACTTATGCATATTGATGAGAGCCTGGCCAAAATTCACTATGGCGAACACGAGGGCAAGGACTTTTATAAAAAACTTATTGAATACACTGTTTCGGGGCCGGTTTTGGCCATGGTCGTAGAAGGCGATGGAGCCATTTCGATGATTCGCCAATTGGTGGGCCCTACCGAGGTGAGCCAGTCGCTACCGGGGACCATCCGCGGCGATTATTGCCACCACACTAGGCTAAACCTAGTACATGCCTCGGATTCGCCAGAGAGTGCCGCCAGGGAAATACCGCTGTTTTTTGAGCCCCAGGAAATTATCTCCTGGGATGATGGGAATGCCCACTGGTTTTAAGGGACCAGTAAGCTTGCGCGCAAGTTAACTTGCGGGCATGAAGGGCCAAAGCCTGAGTAACAATGGAGGGAAAAATGGGAACACGAGTTTGTATTATTGGCGCCGGGGCATGGGGCACGGCGGTGGCAAAAATTATTGCCGACAAAGATATAGAGGTGCGCCTGTGGAGCTACGAAAAAGATACCGTAGAAGATATCAATACAAGGCACTGCAACACTCGCTTTCTTCCCGAGGTTGAACTGCCCCCGACGCTACATGCCAGTAGCGACAGCCTTTGGTGCGCCGAGGATGCCGACTTCTTAATTCTTGCCGCTCCCTCACTTTTTATTCTCTCTACCCTAGAGGGCCTGTTAAATGCACCGAGCATTCAATCGGGCAAGACTGTTATTGGGGTAATTACCAAGGGCTTTTTGCCCTCGGCTCGGGGGCCGCGCCTTATTGTGGAAAGCTTGGAAGACATACTTCCCAAGGCCTACAAGGGTAACCTTGTCTATATTTCTGGGCCCAGCCATGCCGAGGAAGTGGCCCGCGGCAAGATTACCGGTCTTATCGCCGCAAGCGAAAATGCTAAAAACTCTATACGCTTTCGCGAGCTTATAAGCTCTGCCCATGTGCTTATCTACTCCTCCCTGGATATCCGCGGGGTGCAGGTCTGTGCGGCAATTAAAAACGTGGTGGCCATTGCCTTTGGTATGCTCGATGCTTTAAAGGAAGAGGGCGGCCTGGGCCAGATGTTCGGCGACGGAACAGAGTCCCTGCTTTTAGCCGCGGGCCTGAACGAGATACAATATCTGGGACAGGCTATGGGTGCCACCCATGCCGAGACATTTTCGTCTATAGCCGGCGTGGGCGACCTCGATGTAACCTGTCGCTCCAAGCTGGGCAGGAACAGGCGCTTTGGTAAGGACATCATTCAAAAAAATATTTTAGATAATTTTAAGGACATCGACGACCTGCTCAATCGCATTGGCGAACTTGAGTATTTGCCCGAAGGCATTGCCGCCTGTAAATATGGCAAGACAATTGCCGATTCGCTGGAGATAAAACTTTTAATTACGGATGGACTGTACCGAATCCTAAACCGAGAAATTAGCCCCATCGATTTTCTACATAGCTTAGTTAAAGGAATGGGCTAATTTTTTGTTCGACGACGTCATTATAATGGCCGGTGGCTCGGGTACCCGCCTCTGGCCGGCCAGCTGGTCCGGGCAGGCAAAGCAATATTTGCCGGTAAATGGGGATGAGACCCTTATAGACCTGGCAATACAGCGTGCGCTGGCTATTATAAAAAACCAAAAAGATGGGCGGCTCATTATTGTTGCGGCGGCATCGCATATCGAGGACCTGCAGCGGACAATTTTTAACATTCCCCCAGAATCCCGAGGAAAGCTCATTCTTATTGCAGAACCCCAGGCCCGCAATACGGCCCCAGCCCTTGCCCTGGCCACAGCATTTATACAAAGGACCCGGGGCAACAAAGCTACAGCCATTGTGCTGACAAGCGATCATTTAATTTCGCCAATGGAAGAATTTTTGCAGAATGTGGCACAGGCATATCGCTTGGCAAAAGAGGGCTGGCTTAGTATTTTTGGCATTCCCCCCAGCTATCCGGCCACGGGTTTTGGCTATATTGAATGCGGCAGCGAAATTCCAGAGCATCTACCTGCCCGAAAGGTTTTGGCATTTGTCGAAAAACCGGAACTTAAACGGGCAAAGCTTTTTTTAAGCGAAAAGAACAGACAGAACTATTTTTGGAACTCGGGCATGTTTTGTTTTTCTATCGATACCATCCACCGGGCCTACGAAGCCCTGGCCGGGGACATCTTGGCCCATTTTATGGCCCTCCCCAGGCCGGAGACAAAAAAAAATGCAGATGGCTATGTATATATTCAGAACTGGCCTGGCCTTGCCGATGCCTTTAAGGCTGTTCGCCCCATCTCCTTCGACCATGCCATTGCCGAGCACTTCGAGAAAAAAGCGGTTGTGCCGGTCAGTTTTACCTGGACGGATATTGGCAGTTGGGACGACTGGGCGGCCCTGCATACACAGACGGCTGCGGAGAGGGCAAACCTCTTTGTGCACGATAATTCGGGAACAGCCTACAATTCAGCAAACTGCTTTGTCGACAGCGACATCCCGGTGGCCCTGTGCGAGGTAGAGGATCTCATTGTGGTTATTCGCAGCGACACCCCCAACGGCCGCCCGCGCGCCCTCGTTTGCCGCAAGGGCAAGAGCCAGAGTGTAAAAGACTTAGTCGAAAAACTGCGGGCAGAGGGCAGAGAGGATCTACTATAATATGAAGAGTTCACCAGATTGGTTTGATAAAAAATATAACGAGGTCTTCGAAACCGAAACCATCGGCCTTGAGCGCCGGCGGCAAAGGGACCCCAATTTTGATATCGCCGAGGCAGAGGCCCAATTGCAGCACCTGTACGCCCTAGACGGTATGGACAGTGGCGGCAGGGGCACGCTACAGGACAGCGTAATGGCCGCCACCTTAGCGGCCTGGGAGGCCTTTATTGCCCATTGGAAGGCAGAAAAAAAATAAGGGGACACGGAAAAAATGGTTTTTTGGGATTCCCAAAGGAGTTTAATGCATGAAAGTTATTAAAATAAGCCTTTTTTATGCTTTTTTTGCCCTTTTTTGGCCCCTTACCACCCCTGCACGGCCCTTGGAATCGCCAAGTTACGGTTTTTCAATAGATTTGCCAGAGGGCTACGAATTTGTAGACGGCAATGGCAGGGAAAATTTTTCCTTTAAGGACAGCCTAAGTCCCAGCGTCTTTGACCTCTTTGTGTACAAAAACAGTCGCTACCTCGACGGCGCAAGCTGTATGCAGGATATCATGCTAAAACTGGGAGCAAAGGGCGATACCGATAGCTTTTACGCCTACGACCGGGACTGTATTATTGCAAATTTTACCTATTCGTTGCAGGGCAGCGAGCACAGGGCCTGGGCACTTGTCCTACCGCTTATACAAAATGGCCTCAATGGCGATAGTTTTTTGCTGGCAATTTCCAGTGCGCCCCTGCATGGCGAAAACTACGATATCCTGCATTTTTCGGCCCTGGATTCAATAGCCATTGGTCCAGCAGAAAAACTGCAACCAGGCCCAATAAGCTGCTACGCCTGGCCGGAGAATGAGGCCGAAACCCAGCCGGTCTTTGCCCTGTCCATCGAGGCCCAGATTGGGCAGCAGGATGCACAGGCAAATCAGATGGTCGTCGACCGAGAGGCAGAGCTTTTACGCCGCTATGGCGAAAGCCCTCTATGGCAGGAGGCCTGGCAACGCTTTTACCGACGCATATACTGCGATGCCTTTAGCCGGTTAAAACATGTGGCCTTTCAAGTGGAACGATATTTTTCTCCAAAAAAAGTAGATTCCACCCAGGCTCCCCATTTTAACCTCCTTGCTCGGGGCCTTTCCTGGGTACAGGGCTTTACCTACGAGCGCGACTTACAGGGCAGCGACTTTGTCAATTTGGTTTCTGCGGCCCTAGAGGGGCGTGGCGACTGCGATTCGCGGGCAATGCTTCTGGCCATAATTTTAGAACAGGCCGGCGTTCCCGCCCGCATTATGGTCTCGCCCAAACACAGCCACGCCATGCTTTTGGCCGATGTTAAGGGTAAGGGGGGCCGCTTTCCCTTTATGGGCACAGACTGGCTGGTGGGCGAAACCACCGCAAAGGTGGCCCCAGGCCAGATTGCACAGTCTCAGGCGGCTTGGGAAGATTGGATTGGAATAGATTTTATGCCCTAGGCCGATGGCCCACAGAGCAGGTCCCAGGCCTCTTGGGAGCTTTTAGCTGCACAGAGCCCATTTCGCAAACTATCGTTTTTTAAGCGCGTAGAAAAAAAGGAGAGCGCCTGTAGATAATAGGCGTGCTGATTATAGGCTGCAGCAATCATAAACAAAAGGCGCACCGGCTGGTCGTCTAGGGTTTGGAAATCCACAATATCGCGACGGCTAATTCCCACCGACACAATTAAATCGGTAACCGAAGACAGGCGAACATGGGGAATGGCAATACCGCGCCCAATGGCGGTGCTCATAAGTTCTTCCCGCTTTAAAATTTCCTTGCTCAGCTCTTGGCGATTTTTTACCTGGGGCGCAAGGGAAAGATTTTCGGCGAGTGCCATAAGGGCATCGCGGCGGTTTTCGTAATCTAAAAAAATAATCCGGTCCTTGCTCAATATGTTTTCGATGCGGATAGAGGAATACTGAGGATTCATGCGCCCAATGGAGAGCCGGTCGTTTACCCATCGCTCAATTTCGACCTTTTTAAAGCGCCAGACGGTACCAATTTTCCCCGAAGGAATTTCGCCCTTCTGGGCCCAATCGTACACGGTGCGCTCGGAAACGCGTAAATATTTTGCGACTTCTTCTATTGTCAGTATTTCGTCTTCCAGTTCCATTGATTACTCCGGATGTAAGTTAATGCAAGTGAATTCCAATCACCTCCATTATAATGCAAGCAAGCGCATTATATGTCAAGAGAAAGCATTAAAAGAAGCCCAAATTGACCCACAATTACTCGGTAATTGTGCCAATATGAAATATAAATAGCTCAATCGAGGCCGGATAGCTCGTGCAGGGAATCGCAGGGCAGTAATGCTCCAATATTCTGCTGCTGGAGGGCCCCTTCCTGCGAGCCAAAAATTACCGGAGCATCGGAGGCGAGAAACTCCGACAAGACCTGCCGGCAGGCACCGCAGGGCCCCACCGGATAATCTGCGCAGGGAGTGGCAATGGCAATTGCTTCAAAATCGCGATAGCCCGCAGATATGGCACTCACTACCGCACTGCGTTCGGCGCAAATAGTCAGACCGTAGGAGCGATTTTCCACATTTGTCCCCATAAAGACCCTGCCATCAGATCG
>CAZBJJ010000003.1:36583-75455 GCA_964492245.1 uncultured Spirochaetales bacterium
CTGCCGCAAGCAGGGCCGCCCCAACAGAAAACTTAGAGTATGGCGAATAGCTGGCACTGGCAGCCTCCTGTGCCCTCTTCCAAAGCAGCTTTAAATCCATGTTTCCTCCAGAATATTGATAATTGACAACAGCAATCTTACTATATACCATGGATTTATGGCAGAAAAAAAATTGCGCTATATTATTCCCATTACTATAGCCATTCTTATTTTATATATCTTTCTTTTTCCCCAACATCTTCTTGTAGAACCAAAACTTTCGCCTAAATGGCTGAGCAAGCTGGATACAAAAGAACTTTTAGCCCCTCAAATTGATGATCCTCGGGCAATTCCCTTCGAAAGCCAGCATCATTTTGGCTATATTGCCCCCACAGGCAGCCTGTACCAGAGCCTGCAGAAAGGCGAAAACTCTAGTATATCTGAGGATGCCTGGGCCAGCTATGCCAACAAGGGCGACAAGCTCGAACTGAACTATGTCAAAACCGGAAAAACAGTGCAGACAGAAGTTCCAGGCTATCCTTGGTTCTCCGGTGGAAGGACCTGGATAATTGGGCCAGAACAAAATGCAATTAGCCTAATAGATAAAAATGGTCTTAGCCTTTGGACCCGCCATTTTAATTCGCCAATAACCTGCTTAGAAGGCAGGGGCGAGGTGCTTGCAATTGGCCTTCTGGAGGGCCGACTTATCATTTTAAATAATGAGAATAAACTCCTGTTCGATTTTCTCCCCGGTGCCTCCCGCATTCAAGTTATCTATGGCCTGGCCCTGTCCGAGGATGCCCGCTTTATTGCCCTTACCTGTGGCCTGGACCGCCAGCGGGTCCTGCTTTTAGAGCGAACCCCCCAGGCCTGGAAGGCCATTTGGCATCAATTTACCGACAGCGATTTTCGCCGGCCCACCTTTATGAAATTTATTCACAGCGACAGGCTCCTTATGTACGAGGATGTTGCAGGGGTCAATATAATTGATACCAAATACCGCAAAATACGGCATATCGAAAGCAAGGGCCGCCCATTGGCAGCAAGCGATGAGCAAGGCGATGGGACCATTTTTATCCTTTCGGCCACCGACAATGGCGAGCGCATTTTAACCGGCATTAAAAACAGTAGCTTTGTTTTTTTTGAGGCGCAGTGGGACAGCTATACTAATTTTTTACACCGCCAGGGAGACCTGCTCCTTCTTTCGGGCGAAAACGCCCTTGCCGGAATTCTTTTGGAGGCTGCAAAATGATTAAAACCCGCTTTTATTTTTTAATCAGTCTATTGATGCCTTTTATGAGCCTTGCCCAGGTCCATGCCCTGGATTGGCCAACAATACAGTCTTCGCTTGCAAGTAATTTTGGCTCGAACGAAGATGGCCGGGCCCTCGTGGGCATAGGCTTTAGGGGGGATGAACCCATTCGCGCCAGCGACTTTGGCGAAATCATTTTTAATAGCGATACCCAGCAGTTAATTCACCGCTTTCCCCAGCCCCTCGGGGCCTGGACAGCCCTGGAACACGAGGATGGGATAATCAGCCTTTACTCGCGCTATGCGCCAAAGACAGAAAAACGCAGCGAAAAACGCCTTGAAAAGGCCTCGATTGTGGCAAATTCTGGCATTAGTGGCTGGAGTAATTCCTCTGGCTTCTTTTATGCGGTAATCGATAGGTTGGCCGGCAGGTGGGTAAACCCTGCCCTCATCTCGCCCCTGCGCCCGGATAACACCCAGCCCATTATTGAGCAGGTGCTTTTAATTGGCCGGGACAACGCAATCTTAAACCCCAAAACGGCAAGGACAATTCGCCAAGGCTACTATAGGGTGGTAATTGAAGCCAAGGACAACGAAGAAAAAAACCTCCCCCTGAGCCTTGGTCCCCAGGAAATTAGCTGCTTTGTAAATGGCATCGAGGAGCAGACCCTGCGCATGGATTATTTTTCCGCCAAGGATGGCGAATTTCTTATTCCTGGCAATCCAGTGCGCTCGGTAAATGAGGTGTTTTTACCGAAAAAACAGTATCAACTTGGCGAAATTCGCCTTAATCGGGGCCGCAGCAGCCTGCAGATACATGTCCGCGATATTGTGGGCAATGAGCGACAGGTTATCTATATTTTACGTGTCGAATAGGCAATGCGAAAAACCTGGTCGACCCCTGCCCTTGAAGAGGCACGAAAAGCACTTCCCTGCCCAATTTGCACTAACAGCCTCTTTGTACCGGCCCTAAAATGCGAAGGTTTTTCATATGTCCGCTGCAAAACGTGTAATTTAGTTCAAATAAACCCCCAGCCCCTGCCCGAAGAGGTTTTTTTGCGCTATCAAAGCCAAGAATCGCAGGGCTATTTGGCTTATGAGCTGGCAAACGAAGAGAATTTCTTAGGTTTGCAAAAAAAGGCACTTGCCGATATAGGTTTTAACAGCTTAAGCAAGGGCCTTACCCAGAGGCGGTTTTTGGACGTCGGTTGTGCCACGGGGGCGCTTTTAGCCAATCTTAAAAGCGATGGCTGGCAGGTTACCGGTATCGAGCTGGGCAAAGAGATGGCGGATTACGCACGGCAAAGGCGCGCCCTAAATGTTCTTAACTCGCGTTTAGAGGAGGCAGATTTTTTGCCCGCCAGCTTCGATGTGGTTCACGCCTCGCATGTGATTGAGCATGTAAATGCACCTGCGGATTTCCTGAGGGCAGTACACCGAAGCTTGCACCCAGGTGGCTATTTTATAGTAATTACCCCCAATATTGGCGGGCTTCAGGCCCGTTTATTTGGTTCCGCTTGGCGTTCGGCAATATTTGATCATCTTTATCTTTTTTCTAAGCGCAGTTTGCGCAAACTTTTAGAAAAAAACGGCTTTAAAATATGCAAAATACGCAGCTGGGGTGGCATAGGCAGGGGGTTTGCCCCCTCCTGGGTTAAAAAACCGCTGGATAAGCTGGCCAAACTCTGGGGTTTTGGGGATGTAATGATTTTTTTGGCAAAAAAAACCTAGTGTATCGAAGCTTTCACCTAGTTTATAGCCTTCCCTATTGCGCCTCGATAAATCTTACCAGCTCTTCAATTAAAAGCGGCGATATCGGCTGCTCGGTATCGAGGTAGGCGTAATACAGAGAATTCTGGTCCCCCTCGCCCTCTTTTAGCACCTGGTTCATGCCCGGTACCGAGACCACGGAGGCCTGGGGCAGGATTTTAGATAGCGCTTCGATATCCTGTTGCCGGCTACCCTGTTCCTTGCTTCCACGGACAAGCAAAACGGGGGATTTAAGGCTTTTATATATTTCGCTGGGCACAAAGCCAAACCAGGAGCGCCAATAGGGAATTACCTCTGGAGTAAAGACATCCAGTAAAAATTCGGGCATGGGGTCCCCCGTTCCACCGCCAAGGATGTCGGCATAGACCCTCTCGTATTCGGCTATAGACTCTTCGCCATAGCCGGAAACCTCTTCGCGCAGAAGTTCCTGCACCGAGCGGCTCTGTGGCGAAAGGCAGATTAAAGAAAGACCCATCCCCTTTGCCGGCGGGCGTTGAATAGCCCAGGCCGCAAGCAATGCCCCCTCGCCATGGCCAAGCACATATATTTTATTAAAGCGACAGTCTTTTTTTAATGTACTTATAATTGCCAGAAGATCCTCTGCATAATCTTCGAAAAGCAGGCTGCTTTCCTCTCCAACAAGCGGATAGCTAAGCCCCACTCCCCGCTTATCGTAGCGCGCAGTGGCATAGCCCTTTAATAGAAGGTCGTCGCTCAGAAGTTTATACGTATTGCCCTGGCCGCCGGAGCCCAAAACATTGCCATTGCGGTCTATAAGCCCGGAATCGGGGACAAAAATAACAAGGCTGGGTTTGGTAGCTTTTTCGGGAAAGTCTATCTGTCCCCGCAGGGGGCCGTCGGCAGTGGGCACCTCGAAGGGGTGTTCAATTTTTTCGGCTGCAAGGCGTTTGAAAACGAATTCGCCCTCGAAGTCGTCCAAGCTAAAGGGTCCCCGCAACTCATCCCCCTGTAGGCTGAGTTTCACGGTCTGTTGAACGCCACTCATAAAAAGCTCAAAGGAAATGCTGGAGTTCATCAATTCAATGTTACCCAGCGGATAGGACCATAGCCCCTGTTCGGGTATATCTAAAAGGGCTCCGTTTTCGAAAATTTCTAAATTAGCGAGAAGGACTTCATCGGCAATACTTCCGGTACCAGTCCAATGCCCCGCAAGGGCTGCGACGTATTTTGTCGGTCTTGCCTTTGGCGGGTTGGAAGCACAGGAAAATATAAATATTGCGCTGAATAACAGGGCTAAGGGACGAATAAGGTGTTTCATGGCATCAGTCTAACAGGGAAATGCCCAATTGTCTTTACAAAAATTAATTTTCGCCATAAAGATGGTCAAACTGATGAAGCAGCTCCAAGGCCTGGCCCTGGCAGCCACCACAGACGGTGCCTATTTTGGTTTTTTCCTGTAAGCTCTCCCAGTTTCGCGCGCCCTGCTTATAGGCCTGCTCGATATCCTTGTCGGTAATGCCCAGGCAGGTGCAAATGACGGTGGTATTTTCTTTAAAAAGCCCCGATCGCCCTGTTTTTTCTAAATAATCATCGATTGCCGCTCGCAGCGCCTTGTCGCCCAGGACAGAGCAATGTATTTTGTTCGATGGCAGGCCCCCAAGGCGTTCGGTTATCATTTCGGGGGTAATATAATAGGCGTCCTCTATGGACATGCCCTTTACGACCTCCGAAAGCATGCTTGTCGAGGCAATGGCGCTGGCACAGCCATAGGTCTTCCAGCGAATATCGGCAATGATATCATCTTCGATTTTTAATAAAAACAGCATTTGATCGCCACATTTTATATTGCCAACAAGGCCCTTGGCATTGTGCTCGAAGCTATCGGCATCCTCCATAAGGACATTGCGCGGATTCATAAAATGATCTTTTACCACATCTGAATAGAGCCACTCGGTCATAAAATCTCCTTAAGAAACCGTGGACATAGCCCGTAACGTGGCTATTACCCCAGGTACATTCTCTAAAATATAGTCAATTTCATCTTTGGTTGTGTCTCGCCCCATCGAAAAGCGTATTGAGCCATGCGAGAGCTCCGGTCCCAGCCCGGTGGCCATAAGCACATGCGAGGGGTCGAGGCTGCCCGATGCACAGGCAGATCCCGTAGAGGCGGCAATGCCCAAGAGGTCTAAATGGAGCAAAATTGCCTCGCCCTCCGCCCCCGGAAAAGAGACATTTAGGGTATTGGGCAATACTTGGCTTTCGTGCCCATTTATTCTGATGGCGGGAACAGCCTTTAGCAGTTCTGTTTTAAAATATTCGCGCAATTCGGTCATTTTTTTGCCATACTCGGCCAATTCTTTTTTTGCCAACTCAGCTGCCAGGCCAAAGCCATAAATTGCCGTTGTATTACTGGTGCCCGCCCGCAGTCCCCCTTCCTGGTGGCCACCCCTTATTAAGGGCTCAAGAGGACTGTGTTTTTTATGATACAGTGCCCCCACTCCCTTGGGGCCATATATCTTGTGGGCAGAAAGACTCAGATAGTCCACCCCCAGCTCTTGCACAGAAACGGGCAGTTTGCCAACTGCCTGTACCGCATCGGTATGAAAAAGGGCCCCCACTTTGTGAGCCTGAGCCGCTAAAAGAGGAATATTCTGTATGCTGCCAATTTCGTTGTTCGCCAGCATTATCGATACTAAGAGCGTTTTATAGCTCAGGGCCGATGTATAGGCAGATATATCCACCATGCCCGCCGCATCGACGGGGAGGCGAATGAGGGTGAAGCCCGATTTTTCCAATTCGGCTGCGGCATTTAGAACGCAGGGATGCTCAATGGTAGAAATAATAATTTCTTTGCGCCCCCGTTTTTCTCCCTCCTTGCGCATTGCCTGGAAAACCATATTGTTGGATTCCGAGCCACCAGAGGTAAATAAGATTTCTTCACTTTGGGCAGCAATGAGGTCGGCCACCTGCGAGCGGGCCTGTTCTAAAAGCTTGGCCGCCTGGCGCCCTTCCTCGTGCATACTTGAGGCATTGGCAAACATATCGAGCCGCTCAATGAGCAGCTGTTTTACCTCGCTTCGTAGAGCAGTGGTTGCGTTGTTGTCCATGTAAATGCGCGGTCTTTTCATCTGCAATTCCTTTGCTGCGATAATATCGCAAAGCCCTTTCTTTTGCTATATCATTTCGTATTACGATGTAATGGCGGCATCGATAATGGCGGCCCCAACGACCACCATTGTCTGCCCTTCCCGTTGAACTGGGCTAGTAAAGACATAGGAATTTTCCTCTGCCTCTTGCAGGGGCAGGTAAATGCCTACCGACTGTCCAGGGCTCACCGAGCGCTGAGCTGTATCAAATATGACCTCTATACTGCCGTCTTCCATGGGCCTGATATGGGCGGGCACAGCGGGGCTGGCCAGTCGAATTTTTACCAGAGCCCTAAAGGCCCTGCCTGGCTCGGGTGGAAAGCCATGTTGCCAAAGAGTCTGCGAGGCTTTTAAGCCTGTGGCAAATAGGCTCTCGCTATTGCCCACTATTACCTCGTTGCGCCCAGCATCGAGGGCCCTTACATACAGGGGCTTTGAATCCAGGCTTAAACCTAGGCCTCGGCGCTGGCCAATGGTGTAGTATTCCAGACCGCGGTGCCGCCCAATTATCCGCCGCTCACCCAGCCCATCTTCTAAAACAAAATTGCCCTCTGCCCCACCCTGCCCGCCAAAAATAAGGGGCAAGTCTTCGCGAGCGGCAAAGTCCTGGCTGTCTGGCTTGTCTGCCGCTTCCAGCCCCCGCTCCTTGGCCATCTGGCGCACCTTCTGCTTGCTCATACCCCCTAGGGGAAAGACGATGGTTTTTAAGACCTGGCTTGGCAGGCGCTGCAAAAAATAGGACTGGTCCTTTGGGTTATCTAGAGCACTGCCAATATAGCAGATATTTTCTGAGTTCTGGAAAAGCCGCACATAGTGGCCAGTGGCATAGTAATCAAATTCAATTCCCCGCTCTTTTAAGGCAGCCGGTAGAAGGCCGAATTTTAATACTGGATTGCAGCGCAGACAGGGATTGGGCGTGCGCCCAGAGAGGTATTCCTGGCGAAAATAATCGAGGACCTCGCTTTCGTAGACGGCCGAAAGGTCTATATGGTACCAGGGGGCTCCTAGGGCATTGCACAATCGCTTACAGGCCTGGGCGTCGGCCTCCTCGCCCCCCGAAAAACAGGAGCCCCTGCCCCCCTCTCCCAGCGGATAGGAGGTGTTTGTCTGCATAGTAAGGCCTATAATCTTACAACCGGCCTCATTTAAAATATGGGCGCAAAGACTTGAGTCCACCCCGCCCGAGAGGGCCACCGCAACGGTGGAGCCGGGAGGAGGTAGGGCTTTAAGTTGTAAGCTTGTCATACTCATACACGACTATAATAGTAGGTTATTCAAAGCAAGACAATACCTTTGGCGGGGCAAAGGCATAAATCTTTGCTCAAATTTACTAAAACTGCTAGAATAAAGAACACTATCCGCGATATACTGCGATATATTACAAGAATTTACAAGGAGTTTCGCATGGCCCCATCATACCACCCAGATCTTAATTTCGAGTTGGGGGATGCCGATTTTTTATGTACTGCCGAGGGCCTGCCCGAAATTGAGCGGGGCGAAATTCTTGCCAGTCTTTCGAAAATGATTCTTTCGCCCTCTGGTTGGCGGGGGATTTTTTCCAAGGATGGCAGGGACGAGGGAAAGTTGGCCGAAATTGGCCTTTCCCACCGCTACATTGTGGCTGCAGCGGCCCTCTCTTTTGCTAGTCTTATCCTAAAAGAGAAAGCGATAGAGGATCTGCACATTGTCGTGGCAACCGATAGCCGTCCAACAGGCCCGGCCATTGCCAACGATATTCTGCGCTGTCTCTTGGGTCTTGGGCTGCGGGTTTCGTACAGCTCAATTACCGCGATTCCCGAGCTCATGGCCTGGTGCCGCAGCGATGCCCTAGGGCATGCACATTGCGATGGCTTTATCTATGTCTCTGCCAGCCACAATCCTATTGGGCACAATGGCTTAAAATTTGGCTTAAGCGATGGCGGGGTGCTCGAGGGCGCTTTGGCACATCAATTAATTGATAATTTTCGAAGGAGCCTAGAAGACGAGGCCTTTTTGCCATCGCTTCGACAGCTCTTGGCCCGCTGTAGTAGCAGCGCTTTAAAAAGTGTCTTTGCCGGTGTGCGCGATGCAAAGCGACAGGCCCTTTCGGCCTATAAGCTTTTTACACGCCGGGTAATTGCCGACAGCGAGGACTTAAAAGAGCAGGATAATTTTTTAGACAATCTGCAGGAGGCAATTCAAAAAAGCCCCATTGCGGTGGCAATAGACTTTAATGGGTCTGCCCGGGCCCAGAGTATTGATGTTGCATTTCTGGAAGACTTGGGCATTGCCGTCCAAAGCATTCACAGTGTGGCCGGGGAGATAGCTCACCGCATTGTGCCCGAGGGCATTTCGCTGGAGCCGGTGGCCCAGCTTTTAGAGAGCTCGCATCGCAAGGACGAGCGTTTTATTCTGGGATATATGAGCGACTGCGATGGCGACCGGGGCAATCTTGTTATTTACGACGAAAATCTGGGGCGCACGCGGGCCCTGGAGGCCCAGGAAGTTTTTGCCTTGGCTCTTTTGGGGGAGTTGAGTTTTCAATTGTGGCAAAATTCCCCTGGGCAGAGCGCAGTAGTGCTAAACGATCCCACTTCGCTGCGCAGCGATAGCATTGCAAGGCCGTTGGGGGCCCAGGTGTTTCGGGCAGAGGTCGGCGAAGCGAATGTGGTTAATTTGGCAGCGGCAAAGCGCAAAGAGGGCTATTCAATTAAATTTTTGGGCGAGGGCGCGGCAGGCGGTGTTATTACCCACCCTTCTGCAGTGCGCGACCCACTAAATACGCTCTTTGCCCTTTTAAAGCTCCTGCTTATTCGCCGCAGCGAGCGCGGGCCAGGACTTTTTGAGCTCTGGTGCATAAAAAGTGGCCAGGCTGATAGCTACCGCGAAGATTTCACCCTTGGCGATATTTTATTGAGCTTACCCAAATTTTCTACCACGGCAGCCTACGAAGACAGGGCCCTTTTGCACATTGGCAGTTCCAGCCAAGAAAATTTAAAAAGAAAGTTTGAAGCTATTTTTATCCGACAGTGGAAAGAGAAGAAGGCCTATTGGGAAAAAAAGGCTCAATTGGCGTCCTGGCAGGCCAGTGCGTATAATGGAATTGAAGAGCGAGTGCTACAAAACAACTTTGCCCAAAGTGGCAAGGGGGGCTTGCGCATTCTCTTTAAAGATAGCCAGGGCAGGGAACGGGCCTTTATTTGGATGCGGGCCTCGGGTACCGAACCGGTGTTTAGAATAATGGCAGAATATGGCTGGCCCGAGGTAACCGAGGATGCCAGCGAGGTAAAAAACAGCGAGATAGAGGCAGAACTTCTGGCCTGGCTTAGGGCCATGATCGAAGAAGCAGATACGAATGGGCAGGACCCAATTGGTGTGGAGGATGGGAATGGGAATTAGGGGAGAAATTTTTTCCAGGGCTGTGCAACTGGATAAACGCAGTTATTTTTTTAATGTCAAGGAGAATCGTTTTGGCGATTTATACCTCAACATTGTCGAAAGCAGGAACAAGGATTCTGGTGGCTTCGATCGTCAGTCGATTATTCTCTTTTCCGAGGATTTAAAAGAATTTTTAAGCGGCTTCGACGAGGCCCTCAATGTTCTGGAAAAGGCAAACCGCGACAAAAACAGAAAACCTGTAGCTAAGCTGTCCTCGAGCGAAAAGGGTCCGGCGGGAAGGCAGGGGGGCAAGACCCAAAGGCCTCGCGGCCGAGCGGACGGACGCCCAGAGGGGCGACCTACTGGCCGAACCGAGGGGCGCCCTACTGGCCGAGCCGAGGGGCGACCCGCCGGCCGAACCGAGGGGCGACCTACTGGCCGAACCGAGGGGCGACCTACTGGCCGAACCGAGGACAAGCGCAGCCCAGGGGCTAAGGCCCAAAGGCCCCGCGTTCGGGCCGTGCGAAAGGACAGCAAATAGGGCCAGCACTATGCCCTACAGGCCAGCTCTATATTTTTACGGAAAAGCTCATCCGCTGGATGGGCGAGGGACCGAAGTGGGCAATAGCCTGGCGGTGCGCCAGCGTGGGATAGCCCTTGTGCTGGGCAAAACCATAGTCGGGGTATATCCAGTCCCAGCGGAGCATGGCCCGGTCCCTCGCCGTTTTCGCTAAAATACTTGCCGCCATCACCTCGGGAACCAAGGCATCGGCCCGCACTAGGGCCCGCACCGGCCCATCAATATTGGGGCAAATATTGCCATCGACCACAATGTCCTGAACCAAGGCCTGAGCCGGAGCTTCCAGCTCTAACCAGGCCCGCCGCATTGCCAAAAGGCTGGCTTGCAAAATATTTAGCTGGTCAATCTCTTGGGCGCTGGCCCAGGCAAGACCCCAAAAAAGGGCGTTCTGCATAATATGGGCACAGAATTCTTCCCGCCGGCGGGGCGAAAGTTTTTTAGAGTCGTTCAGGCCCTCTGTGTGAAAATGGGGGCCCAGCACCACCGCTGCAGCACATACTGGACCAGCTAAGGGGCCACGCCCGGCTTCGTCGATACCGCAGATCATCTATTGGCCATCAATACGAAAGGAATTTGCCCGACCAGCCCGCGAATAGCGAGCATTAAAAAGCCCTAGGTCTTCGTCGGCCCAGACCTCGTCGTACAACAGGGCCCAGTTTATAAATTCATTGCCCATAACAGAGCCGGGCAAGGGGCTTAGGCCTGCAAATATCTGCGAAAAATTCGAGCTGTTTGAAAACTTAGAGCCACTGTTAAAAGCAATGCGATTATTTTCCACAGTAGGAAATGTACCAATTATTTCGAAGGCGCGGCCCAGCCCCGAGGCCTGGCAATTCAATTGGGAGCCGGAAAACGTTGCCTGTACATTTTTTAGGGTAAACATAAGTACATCGCGGCCGTGAACACTGATCTCGCTGTCGACAATTTGGCAGGAGCCACCCTGGGCATCGATAAGGCGGCCGAGGTCCTCGGCAAAGAGGGTAAAGCCGCTTTCAGAAAAACTGACCTGCGAATCTTTAAAAACCATGGCCCGCACAAAGCGACCGACATTTAAGCTTAAGCGAATGCGTCGCCCCTCCAATTGGGAGCGCTCGAGGTAGATGCTGTTCTGTTCTGGCAAGACCAGACTGCCCGGATACTGGCCAAGAATGCAATCGTTTAAAAAAATCTTGGCATCCTTTGCCTCAATTGCCTGCTGACCGCTGGTAAACATTGAAAAACTGGCTTCTAAATTGAAGTTGCTGCCCGAAATAAGGGGGCCAGCACTTCGAAATTGGGTTCGCAAAAGGGTAAGGCGGGACGAGCTGGCAATATTTAGTAGGCTGTTCTGGCGCAGGATGTCCGAGCGCAGGGATATATCGCTTATTTTTACCGCCCGATTTTTTATAATGAGGGAACTTGTTCCCCCCAGAACTATTTCGCTGGGGCGGGCTGTTTTTTTCCAGTTCTCGTCATAGCCGCCATCCAGCCAAAAACAGGCAGCCTCTTCCAGCAGGGGAATATCGATGTCTTTGTCTATTGTATAGGTCCCGCCCTTTAAAGCTATCCTTGTTTTTTTAAGGCGTTGAATGTTTTCGAGGGCCTGATGTAGGCGGGCGTAGGGTCGCTGGCGCGAACCATCGCTTTGGGCTGTGGGTGCAGCCTGCGGATCTACATAAATACTGCTATAGTCCACGGTAAAGCTGCCACTAAGCTCGGCGCTCTCGTTGCCGGCCCCATCGCGGGCACGCAGAGTATAATGTATATTGATGGGGCTCTGGTTATTGCCTTCGAATATTACTGGCCAACTATCCAGGCTGTGTTCTTTGCGCTGCCCCCCATCTGGGCTGCTGTATAGACTTCCCACAAGGGGAAATTCGCTAAGCACCGAAAACTCTGCCGCATGTTCCAGCCAAGCCCCCGATTCTGGGCCCTGTACTACAGGCTCTGGGGGAGCTCTGCGGTCCACTAACCAGCTGCCCAGCTTGATACCGCCGGGCCCCAGGACCCGCACTTCAATCTCTTCGTCTTCGGCTGCCTGTATATTCAATATTTCTCCCTTTGGCAACAAAAAGACTTCTTCCCAAGACTGATGGTCCCCAGGCCCCAAGGATTGTATCTCTATGCTAAAAAGCTGACCATTGCCATCGATCTGCAAAGGGGTGTTGGCAATTAAGGGCCGCTCTTTATGTAAAAATGCGCCCTGGCCAAGCTCTTGTAAGCCCAAAAATTCAAGGCTCTGCAACCTTGGCTTTTCCTTCCCGGTAAGGCTCGGGCCATCCATCCATTCGAGCCGGCCGGGGCCCATTGGTAGAGCCAGGACTTGCCGGCCCCGCTGCCACCCCTGCTCACCTTCATAGGTGGCAGTGTCGGTGGGCACATAGCGCCATAGGGCCCGCTCTGGCGCATTTTTCCAATTGAGCAAACGCAGACTCTCGGCCTGGATAAGCTCAATATCAGCCTCGGCCCCATCCACGGAAAGCAATTCCCGACGAATTCCAGTGCGCCCGGGGGCCTCGGCCAATGGGGGTATTGAACCCAGAGGCAGTATAAATCGCCACATTGCACGGCCACTGGAACGGCTCAATACAAGGGCCTTTCGCCTGAATGGTCCATCCAGGGCTGGAAGGGCCAATGGACCACGCCGCGTTGGGGGGCTGTAGCGTGGCGCCCAGGTTGCCCCCTCGTTAACTATGGCCAGCGCATCTGCCCAGTCTCGTGTATAGGCCAAGGGTATGTCTGCCTCTTCTACCTGCCCTTCGCCGCGCTCAAGCTCGCCTAAAAAGCCAAGCTCCTCGGCCTCTTCTTCCTGCACGGCAAAGCGCAGTTCACTGCGCTCAATATGGCCCTCCTCCGTTTTGGCCATCACCCTTAAAAATACTGTGCCCTGGCGATCGATAAGAACTGGCTTTGAATAATGTAAGGCACCCGGAAGGGCAGGATCTGAACCATCGACGGTGTAGCGAATTTCGCTAAAGCCTTTTTGTGCTATAGCGAGGGTCTGGCGGTTTGCCCAGAGCCCGGGCACGGGGTTTATAAGTTGAAGGCGCCGAGAGCTTTCCTCTTTTATGAGGAGCTCGCTCTCGTTGCCGGCAGAGTCCACCGCCCAGGCGATAAAGGCAAAGGAGTTTGCGGGAAAAACCATGTCTTCGCAGAGCTCTTGAGGGCGAGCTGGCAAACAGGGCCCCTGTTCCTGGCAGGCAGCCGTGCTTATAAAATATATTTTGCTGTCGGCAATTGGGGCAAAGACCGGACGCAATCCCCCTTCGCGCATGGGCAGAAAGTCCACATTGGGCATGGGCGGCGGGGACCGATCTATAACGACCGACCAGCGCAGATTTTCTGCAGCCGTGGCCGTGGCCGTGGCGGATCCAACTGCGGTCGCAGTCAGCAAAAAGCGTTCGGCACGGATATCAAAAAAACGCTCCTGCCCCACCGGGCAGTCAAGTTCCACATTGGCCGGCCCCGCCCCCGAATAGACCTCGTGGCCATTTACCGAAAGCCGCAGAAACTGCCCATCGGGGACACTGAACCAGAGTGAACGCTCGTCGGGAAAAATACCCTCTTCTATATTACTTTTAATGCCAAGGCCCTGCCTAAGCTCGTCGGCAAAGATGCCTTGGCCCGATAGCCCAAAATGGATAAGGCAGACAAGCACAAAAGAAAAGCTTAAAACTCCCGTCGACCCTCTGGACAGCCTCGTCTTTTTCATTAAAAACCTCAGGACTCCTTTAAAATTGGTCCAAGTATATCACGCAATTGCCCATCCTCGTTAAAATAATGCTCTTCCAGCTCCCCTTCTTTGAGCCCAATAAGTTCATGGCTCATATAGTGAATCCAGTAGTCTTCGTCCTTTATCGATAAATCGTGGCGTCGACACCAGTAATCTGGCTGAATAGGATGCTGCTCCACCTTGTCGTGAAAATATTTATAGTCGTGAACGGCAATTTTTAAATGATTGCGGGGAATACCTTTTTGCAAAATAATTTTTGCCAAATGGTTAATCGTGTTGCCAGAATCAAAAATATCATCGACCAAGAGGACCTTGTCGCCATGGCGCAGATAATCCGGCGAATAGGTCCAGCCATCAACCATAACCGCAGAGTTCTCGCGCACATCCGTATAGGAGCGAGCCACCACTGCGGCATAGTAAACCGGCCTTTCGTTGCGCCGCACAATCTTAAAATACTCGCTGATAACATTTCCCAGATATGCTCCGCCGCGCAGCGACACGTAAATGACATCTGGCACAAAGCCATCGCAGTGAATTTGGTGCGCCAATTTGAGCGCCGCATTGCGCACCTTGTCGTAGGGTAAAAATTCCTTAATCATAGCTATCAGTCTACACAAGATTTGGCAATTTGACGAGACATTTCTAAAAGTCTATAACATATACTCTGCGGCTAGCTCCCCTAGAATCTCCAGCCCCTGCCTTACAAGCTTTGGCTCGCCTGAATAATTGATGCGCAGGCATTTTTCGCGGTGGCTGTGGCGCTGCCAGGCGGTCTCCTCTGGGCTCCCCTGACTGCGTCCGAAAAAAAAGTATTCGCCGGGCACGACAATAACACCGCGTTTTTTTAAATGGTGATAGAGTTCCAAGCTGGGAATGCGCAAATGTTCGAAATACAGCCAAAGAAAAAGGGCTCCCTCGCTGACGTGGCTGCGCCAGGGAAAGCGGGCAAAGCTTTTGGGCAAATTCTCCTTTGCCTGCCTTAGACGTTCGCGATAAAAGGGGCGAACGGCAGTATCGGCAAGGCGCTGTAGCTCGCCAGAGCGGACAAGGCCTTCGGCCAGAACCTGGCCAAGGGAGCCCGAAGCAAGGGCAACAATGGAGTTGAGGGCAGAAATTGCACTGATAATTTCCGTGTTGGCAATGACAATGCCCGTCCTAAGCGAGGGCAGGCCAATTTTAGAAAGACTCATGCTCAACACGATGTTCTCGTCCCAATAGGGGCGTGCCTGCGGCGAAGGACTATTTTGGCCGCGGTGGATAAGATCGGGAAAGATGATATTCGGAAAGGGAAGCCCATAGGCATTGTCGATAAGCAACGGAATGCTATGTTTTTTGGCCAGACGCGCAAGAACCTGCACCTCCTCGTCGGTTAAGACATTGCCGGTGGGATTAGTCGGGCGCGAGACGCAGATGCCCCCCACTTCGGGATGCGCATTTAGGTAGGCGGCAACTTTTTCATCATCCAGACGGTATTTGAATTCGTTCTCGCCTATCAACTCGACCCGACTCGGCAAGGTAACAAAGCATTCGCGCTCGAGGCCCTGGTCTGCATAGCCAATATATTCTGGCACAAGGGGAAAAAGAATGGTCTTTTTTGATGGGGCCCCACCCGAGGCGGCATTGCCGGCAAAGCTGCCGGAAAAAAGATTGAAGAGATAAAAAAAAGCACTCTGGCTACCATTGGTGATGGCAATATTTTCTGGCCCTATTGCCCAGCCAAATTCATGTTGTAAAAACTCTGCAATGGCCTGCAAAAAAGAAACCCGCCCCTGGGGGCTGTCGTAGCGCCCAATACTTTCTTCGAAAACGTCGGCCTGTTTTAAAAGCTCCTCCATTTGGCGGCGGTAGACCTTTTCCACTGCGGGTATGCGCGCAGGGTTTCCACCGCCAAGGGGAAAATGTGGCAGCCCCGGCGGCAGGGGCCTGCCGAGGTCGTCCATCAGGCTGAGTATGCCACTATTGCGGGCCAGCTTGTTGCCGAATATCGAAAATTCCATAGCGCAAGTATAGCAAGTTCGCCCGCCAATGGCTACTTTTTATAGCGCATGGTTTCTAAGGTGTTTTCGCCGCGCTGGACCTCGTAATAAATTTCTTTTGGCGAGGAGGCCAAGGCGCGATAAAAGCCCCTTAAGTTTTTAACAGCATTTCCATTGAGCCCGGTTATAATATCGCCCCGCTGTAGGCCCATTGCGGCGGCGGGACTGCGAGCAAGCACCTCGGCCACATACAGGCCCTCGGTTTTTTTGTCGGCCTTAATTGCCTTGCGGATGTCTTCGGTAAGGGGAATAGGACTAAAACCGGGCCAGAGCTTATTGTTGTCGGCGGCCACATCGTCCTTGCGTACCTCGATGGTAACACTGCTCTCTAACTCCTTGCCATCGCGGACAAAGGTAAAGTTCGCCTTTTCGTCGGCCATAAGATCGCCGACCTTAAGCACCAGCTGGTTCTGGCTGTTCACCTTCTCGCCATTTATTGCAGTAATAAAGTCGCCCGGCAGCATGCCCCCCTTGTCGGCGGGGGAACCTAAAAAGACCTGCGAGACAAAGGCACCTTTTTTGCCTTCTACACCAATATCGTTAAGAATGTCCTTATCTGCCTCGAGAAGGGAGACACCGAGCCAGCCATAGCGGATGGAACCGGTGGAAATAAAGTCGTCGATGGCCTTTTTGGCATTATTGATGGGAATGGCAAAACCCAGACCCACCGAACCACCGGTGTTGCTGGCAATCCAGGTGTTAATGCCCACCACCTCGCCCCGAATATTTACCAGCGCGCCCCCAGAGTTACCCTGGTTAATTGCCGAGTCGGTCTGAATAAAATCGTTAATATTCCCCGCAGGCCCACCAGTGCGGCCAACTGCGCTGACAATGCCCATGGTTACCGAGGAGACAAGGCCCAGGGGATTGCCCACGGCAATGGCCCAGTCGCCCACTTTAACGCTGGAAGAATCGCCTAAAATTGCCAGGGGAAAGTGTTCTTTAGATTCGAAAGAGACTAGGGCCAGATCTTTGCGGGGGTCCTTGCCAACGAGCTTTGCCGAAAACTCCCGGCCATCGTTAACCACAATGCTCATTTCACTGGCATCCTCGATGACATGGTTGTTGGTAATAACATAGTGGCTATCGCCGCTGCGGCGCAGGATAATTCCCGAGCCAAGGCCCTGGGAGCGGTATTCGCGCTCTTCGCCGTTGTCGCTTTTATCATTTGGGCCAAAGAAAAATTCCCAGGGGATGCCATTAAAACGGGGCACCTGTTGTTTTTTAAGTTGGACCACCTTAATTTCTACTACACTTTGCAGAGTGCGCTCGGCTACGGTATTAAAGACCTCCTGCAGGCTCTCGGCCACCGCCAGCGAGTCTGCCGGTATACTGGGCAGGGGGCCGGCCTCTGCATGTGCTGTTTTTTTGCCGTTGGGCACCGAGCAGGAAAAAGAGAGGAATGCCAGTGAAAAGCCGAAAATACTGCCTAAAAGCACGAGATTGAATACCAGCACACTGCCGGAAGAGAGCTTTTTAAAAAGGTTCATAGACCCTCCTAGTTTTTTGGTTTTAAGTTTGCTGTCAATCATTGACAGATTCCCTATGTAAAATATAATAAATAATTGATGTCGCGGTTACACTTCGGTCAAAACTTCCACTTGGCCGTCCACAATTGCCACGGTGTGTTCCCAGTGGGCAGAGGCCTTGCCATCGGCGGTGAGCACGGTCCAGCCATCATCCAGATGATCTACCTCGTGGCTGCCCAGGTTTATCATGGGTTCAATGGCTATAACTAGGCCGTTTTGCAGGCGGGGGTTCGGTCGCAGATAGGGAACATTGGGGACACTGGGCTCCTCGTGAGGGGCAAAGCCAACGCCATGGCCACAGTAGGCGGTAACTACGCCGTATCCATGTTGCTGCGCATGCTGCATTACTGCGCGACTTATATCGTTTATGCGTCCGCCCGGCATTTTAATTGCCCCTATTCCCTGGTACAGGCATTCGCGGGTTACCTGGTTTAATTTTTGGATTTCGGGCGCACAGCTGCCCACCTCCACGCTCATGGCCATATCGCTAAAATAGCCGTTTAAATTGATGCCACAGTCCAGCGAGACCAGGTCGCCGTTTTGCAGTATTCGGTTTCCCGGTATACCATGGATTACTTCCTCATTTACCGAGACGCAGAGGGCGGCGGGAAAGGGATTGCTCTTATCGCCATAGTTTAAAAAGGCAGGGATGCCACCGGCCTCCTTTATCCAGGCCTGTACCCAGGTATCTAAACTTTTAGTGCTCCTGCCCGGCTGTACTTCGCCTTTGAGCTCCTTAAAAAGTTGGGCAAGAAGCCGACAGGAGGCGCGCACGCCCTCCAACTGAGTCTTGTTTTTTAAACGCATTATAATACCTCTCTTTGTAGTCGCTGCATTTTGTTTCTGGCAAGTTTTAAATTGCCATCGCAGTTCAGCGCCTGGCTCCAGGCTCTTTGGGCCTGTTCTTCTTCGTCTATTGCATCATAGGCATCGCCGAGCATGCGCCAATAGCGGGCCCTTTCTTTTTGGGGCATGGGCAGGCGGACCATCTCTTCGAGAATGTCGAGTACCAGCTCTGGATCGGTTTGGGGAACAAGGCGCAGGCGCACAATTTCTTTTAAATACTGTAGGACATCGGGGAAAAAATGGCGAAACCAGGGGTTTTTATTTTCCTCTTCTATTATATCAAACAATAGGCGGCAGGCCGCCCAGGGATCCCCTGCCCTATCCAGTTCCTCGGCCAGAATAAAAGAGCAGTCCATCCATTCTTCCCGCTCAAAATATTCACGCATCGAAAAGGCCGGCCCTCCCATCTCTACATATCGTTTTACTGCTTCTCCCTCGCGCAGATGCAAGAGGTCGTAAAAAATGAGTTTTGCCATCGACTCTGGATCGTCGCTGCGTTTTAAAAGCCATTCCCGGTAGTTAAAAGGCTCTTTTTGTCGGCGAGTAAACTGCAGTTCGCTGTTGTAATTGCAACGTTTAGCGGCATCGACCAGAATTTTGTAGGCCTGGATGAGCTCGCTCATCTGCTGACCGGCGCCAGCAGAGCTGACGGCGCCAACAGAGTTGGCGACACCAACAGAATTGACGGCATCGGGGTGAATGCTTTTTACTTTTTGTCTAAAGGCCCGTTTTATTTCTGCAAGGCTGGCCTTGGGCGAAACGCCGAGCAGGGTATAATAATTTTCCACATTGCCGCCCTCAAAAATCTAAGCTCTTTCCCAGGGCCAGGGCCTGATCGGCAGAGAAAAGAAAATCACTCCAATTGACCGCCATGCCCTCTTTTTCCATTGCCTTCATTACTAGGGCCAAGGCCTTCGTTAAAAAAAGCCCCTTTTTAATTAAAAATGCGGCACTGCGCTTGCCAACCAAAGAACTGGGACTGGCCAGGGTCCGCGCAACAAGGGGCGAAAGCTTCGAGGAAAAAGCTGAGGCTGTCTGGGTACACAGGGCGATATAGTCGTAGCCAGGCAGGCGGGAACCAATGCCATCCTTGGCATTGAGCAGGTCGACCTGATGGCCAGCTGCCTCCATACCCTTTGCCAGCTCGCTGGCAAAGATGTCCAACTTGGTTTTTCCATTTTTAGGAGAAATTATCAACACTGCAACTCGCATATCTCATCCTTTAGGTGGGCCTTAACTTAATTTAAGCCTGATTATAGAGCTGGTCTATATCGGGCTCCTTTACAATATAGACAGAACAGGTGGAATTGACCAGCACTTCCCGGTGAGACTGCGAAATAATGTCGCGGGGATTGCGGTCATTTTCCCAACCGCCCAAAAGAATTAGGTCTATATCGAGCTCTCGGGCAAGGGTTAAAATTTCGGTACAGACCGCCCCCTTGCGCAGAAATTTATCTATCTGTACGCCCCGTTTTTCGGCCAGCTCTTCCACATAATCCAAATAGCGTTCGCCATTGGCCTGCAAGCTATCTTCAAACTCCTCGCTTTCGTCGGACACAAATATTTTACTCATGGCCAATTGACGAATTGTAGCGGTATCTACCACGTAGGTAGCAGCTAGCGAACAATCGTACTGCTTTGCCATGACAATAGCACACTTTGCCGCATCAATTGAGGCCTGCGAGCCCGTAACAGCGACAAGTAATTTAGAAAACAGGGGAACACTCACGATAGTCCAGCCTTCTTCTTAAGTAATTTAGCGGTGAATATTGATTCCCTTTCCCGCTCTTCGAGGGAGGATTCAATATAATCCAGGGTTTCTTCTGCCACAGGGATAACAAGCTTATCCAAGGCATTTACCCTGCGCTGTGTCTTACGCACTTCGCGCGCTAGACGCAGGGCCACTGCACGCACCGTAGCCATTTCGGTTAAGGTCTGCAACAGTGCAAAAAATTCTATCACGGTTTCATCGCATTCGGCAAACGATTTTGATGGCGAATATTTTAATTCCAGCTTTGGCAGGCGAACTTCCAAACTCGGTAGATGCATACCGGCAACCGTCTCCCGCTTTTCCCTTAGGTCATAATCGTAATGCACCGATCGAGAAATATCTCGGGCCTTTACCCGCCCAAGATTGATTAGCATTTTTTTTAAGGCAGGATAGGCGCTGGCCACCCGATCATCAATTTGCATTTCTAAAAGCTTTACCCGCTCAATGCTGCGCATAAGCTCCATAACTAAAATTTCGCGCTTCTGGTCTAAGAGCTCATAGCCCTCGCGCGCAGTGGTAAGGCGTTCCTTTGTTCGCAGGAGATTGCTTTTAGTGGGTGCTATCTGCTCACGCGCCATAATTCTTCCTTACGAGGCCCGGTGCCCCAGATATTTTTCGACAAACTCATCCTTAATGCGCAAGAGGTCTTCGCGGGGCAGGAAGCCAAGACATTCCCAGCCCAGCTCCAGGGTGCGCTCTATACTGCGTTCTTCGAATTCGCCCTGGCTTAAAAACTTTTTTTCGAACATTTCGCCAAAGGCCAAATAGCGTTTATCGCTCTGCGACAGTTCCTCTTCGCCAATAATCGAGGCAAGATTTCGTATGTTCTTTACCTTCGAATAGGCGGCAAAAAGTTGGCTAGAGACATCCTTGTGGTCTTCGCGCGTCATGCCCTCGCCGATGCCGTCCTTCATTAAGCGCGAAAGACTGGGCAGGCCGGCCACCGGTGGGTAGACGCCCCGCTGAGCAAGTTCGCGCTCTAGTACAATCTGGCCCTCGGTTATATAGCCGGTAAGATCGGGAATGGGATGGCTGATGTCGTCGCTGGGCATAGTAAGAATGGGAATTTGGGTGATAGAGCCATTTGAGCCTTCAATTTTTCCTGCCCTTTCGTAAAGGCTGGCTAAATCTGAATACAGATAACCTGGATAGCCTTTTCGCGAGGGGACCTCGCCCCGAATGGAGGAGACCTCCCGCAGTGCTTCGCAGTAATTGGTCATATCGGTCATAATTACCAGAACCTGCTTATCTTGCTCGAAGGCCAGGTATTCGGCGGCGGTTAAGGCACAGCGTGGCGCAATTAAACGCTCAATTGATGGGGCGTCGGCCAAGGAGAGAAAGACCACGACGTTGGAGAGCACACCAGATTTCTCGAAGCTGTCGAGGAAGAAGCGGGCCACATCGTATTTTACCCCCATGGCGCAGAAGACGATAACAAAGTTGTCATCGGCTGCAGTTTCACTGCCGGTAATGTCGCCCCCTGTCCCATCTAAATGGCGTATTTTTGCCTGACGCACAATCTGTGCAGCTAGCCGGTTGTGGGCAAGACCGTTACCGCTAAAAATGGGCAGCTTTTGCCCCCGAATAAGCGTATTCATGCCATCAATTGCCGAAATCCCCGTCTGAATAAAATCGCGCGGATAGGTTCTGGCCCATGGATTTATGGGAAGCCCATTTACATCTAAAAAGGTAGAGGAAAAAATATCGCCATAGCCATCGGTGGGGCGCCCAAGTCCATCGAAAACCCGACCTAAAAGCCCAGGGCCCACGCGCAACTCCATGGGGCGGCCCAGAAATTCCAGCCGGCTGTCGTCCGCACTCAGGCCCGAAGAATTGCCAAAAATTTGAACCACCGCAAAATCTTCGCTAATATCCACAATGCGGCCCAGACGGCGCCCCCCATCTCGACCATATACGGCAACTGTCTCGCCAAAACTTGCGCCATCGCTGCGTTTTGTAATTACTACGGGCCCCTCGATATGGTTGAGCCCCTGATATTCTACACCTATCATTCCTGTTCCTTAACGCGGTAAAACCGCTGTATCTCGTCGAAGGCCGCCTTAAGCTCCTGCTCGAAGAGCTCAAGTTTTTCTAATTCATCATTGCCAACCGTGTTTTTTAAACGGGCCAGGCGCTCCACAATGGGCAGTGAGGTTATTTTAATTAAGGGGGCCCCCAACTGAATTAAGTCCAGAGCCCGCTCGTGAAACTGCATAATAAGCTCTAAAATGCGCACCTGCCTTTTTGGCACACAGTACATGTCGACCTCGTCGAAAGAGTTTTGTTGCAAAAAGCCGTTTTTAACCAGCTCCGCGCTTACCAGCACAATGCGCTGGTCGTCGGGCAGGGCATCGGGCCCAATGAGCCGCACAATTTCCGATAGGCGTTCATCGCGTTTTAACAGGTCCAAGGCCCCCTGGCGCGTTACTGCCCATTGCGGGTCAATTTTTTCCCACCAGGAACGCACTTCCTCGGCGTATTCGGAGTAGCTTTCTATCCAGCCAACTGCCGGATAGTGGCGCGCATTGGCCAATTCGCGGTCCAAGGCCCAAAAACAGCGAATAAAACGCTTGGTGTGCTGGGTAACTGGCTCGGAAAAATCGCCACCAGGGGGAGAAACCGCCCCAATAATCGAAATTGAGCCCAGGGGCCCATTGCAGGTTTGCACGCGCCCAGCGCGCTCGTAGAATTCGGCAAGCCGTGTGGGAAGATAGGCGGGAAAGCCCTCCTCCGCAGGCATCTCTTCCATGCGCCCCGAGAGCTCGCGCAGGGCCTCGGCCCAGCGGCTGGTGGAATCGGCCATAATAGCCACATGGTAGCCCATATCGCGGTAATATTCGGCAAGGCTTACCCCTGTGTAAATCGACACCTCGCGCGCCGCCACCGGCATATTTGAAGTATTGGCAATAAGAATTGTGCGCTCCATAAGCGAGCGCCCAGTGCGCGGGTCTATTAATTCGGGGAACTCTCGCAATACATCGGTCATCTCGTTGCCCCGCTCACCACAGCCAATATATACAATGACATCGGCATCGCACCACTTTGCAATTGAGTGCTGGGTCATTGTCTTTCCAGTGCCGAATCCGCCGGGAATGGCCGCCGTACCGCCCTTGGAAAGCGGAAAGAAAAGATCGATAACGCGCAAACCGGTAATAAGGGGCTCGTCGGGAATAAGTTTTTGCTTAACAGGCCGAGCCTTCCGCACCGGCCACCACTGGGCCATAGAAATAGATTGCCCACTACTTGTGCGGGCAATTTCGTCGAAGACCCGGTACTCGCCCGCCCCAGCCAAAAAGACCAGCTTTTCGCCCTCTGTGCTCTGGCCAAGTGCATTCTCGCCGGCAAGTCTATCCTCGCCGGTAAAACCCAGACTTGGAGGCACTAAAATGCGGCAGGTAAGCGAGGCAGTCTCGACCACGCTCCCCAGTAAAAGGCCATCAGTTATAAAGACATCCTCTCCAGAAGCAAGCTTATCTGCAAGCTCGCCATTGGGTGTAAAGGGCCAGAGCTTGGCCGTATCCAATTTATCGCCCTGCACCCCTGGCTGTAAAAAAGCTCCACTGGATTCATACAGCGAGCGCAGGGGGCGCTGAATACCATCGTAAATGGTGCCAATAAGGCCGGGACCCAAGAGCACCGAAAGCGGCCTACCGCTGGAATATATTGGATCTCCGGGCATAAGACCAGTGTTCTCTTCGTAGACCTGAATTATAGCATCGCTAGCTTCCAGGCGCACAATTTCGCCAATAAGTCGCTTCGGGCCAACCTCTACCACATCGTATAGGCCAAGGTTCCCAAGGCCAGTGCCCCGAATAATAGGTCCACTTACCCGACTTACCCTTCCACTTCTCTCTTTTGAATCAGTCATTTAAAACCTCTTCCCCCAAAAGAGCTGTGGCCAGTTCCGCTCTTTTTTCACTCATAAAACCCTGGGCAATTTCTTCTATTGATGTACGAAATCGAATGCCATTGGCTAAAATTAAAAGAGCTGGCCAGGGGGATATATTCGCTTCTAAGCTCGTTTTTTCTATTGGCAGGCTGATAGCTTTAAGCAGCCCATCTAACTCGTCTTGCTCCAGACCAAAGGCCTGGACCTGCACTGCCCCTCCTTGTTTTTGCAGGGCGGGCAAAAATCTTTGTACTTCCTGTTTTAATAGACGCAATATTTTTTGCCGATCGAGGGAGTTTAAAAATGTATTCATTGCCTTATTCAGACTCGTTTTTGCAAATTCGCTGCGAAGCCGCCGCTTATCCAAAGGAATATGGCCGATAATTTCATCAGTTTTTTCTTTTGTCTCTGCCTCTATGCGCTTAGACAATTTTACAATATCGCGATCGGCCCTTGCCAACCAGCGTTCGCGCGTCTTGGCTATATCGACATCGGCATTGCGCAATATTTTATCGGCCTTTTTGCGGGCATCGTCGAGAATTTCTCGATCCAGCGTATCGGTAGACCTAATTTCTTCCATATAACTTCCTATTTAACCATGCCATTTCGGCTATACCTGTACACCAATTGCCTCGCGAATAACATCGACCAAGGTCTTTCTGCCACTTACCCGACCCATAAGCCCCGGAATTTCGACGACAATGGGGTATTCGCCCGACATCTGCCAAGCCTCTAGCTCCTCGCCCAAACTATCTGCCAATTCTTCGGTCATGATGAGCATTCGGCAATCGCCAATATCGCTGGGTATGTCGGTGTCGCGATGCCCCATGCCCCCAGGTATTACTGCGCCCAGCTCCTCGTGCCAGGAGCGAGTAAGCCGCCTAAAGACGTACAGGGCCTCTTCTGCATTGGCCACTGCCGAACCCCGAATGCCAATTAAATTAAAGGCTGTTACCAATTCGGGTTCGGCAATTACATAGTATTGCACCTATATAAGCAGAATAAAAAGCGCCACGAGGAAGCCCCAAAGACAGATGCCCTCGGCTAGACCGGCATAGGGCAGGGCCTTTCCAGAAAGGTCTGGGTTTTCGCTCATTGCGCCCATTGCGGCAGCCCCAATGCGACCAACGGCCATGCCGCCGGCAATACAGGAGATACCAACCGACAGGGCGGCAGCAAAGTATTTCCAAACTGATGTCTGATCGCTTTGCTCAGTTTTAACCTCTTGAGCATCGCTGGCCACCTCTTGGGCGCCAACAAAAACGAGACACGAAACTGAGAGTACGAGAGCAAGGGCAAAGATGCGTACTTTCATAGGGAGACCTCCTTGCGAAACCGGAATGGATCGAACTCAATGCCGGTATCGGTAAAAAATTTACTAAAAAATTCATAATATTGTAGTCGAACTACTTGAATTGCAACAATTAAGCCCTCGAGGACAATAATAACCGTATTGCCCAAGAACATGACCAAAAACGAGTACAGGGGCCCGAGGGTTTCGGATCCGGCCACCATATTGGCCAGGGTAAACACAATAAAGGAGAGCACCGCATGCGAAAGAGCAAAGGCACCCACGCGCAAAAAACTTACCGAATTTGACACATAGGAGGAGACCGATTCCAGAATTTCGACAAAGCCCTCCATGGCAAAGGTTAAAAAGCCGTGCTCAAAGACCGGACGCACCCCCGTAAACAGGCGCCACCAGACATGACCGGTGACCAAGAAAAATAATGGCAGGCCAAAACCAAAGACATCCCACAGACCAATGCCAAAGCCAAGCAGGACGCGTACCGCTAGGCCCACTGCCCACCAAAAAAAGAGGGCACCGGAAAGACCAGTCTTAGAAAACAGGGCATCGTCTACTTTTTTTTGGTTTAAAAGATTTAATATATTGATAATCAAGCCAATCGAATTGAGTAAAATACCCACGGCAATGGTGAAGCCAAAAAATACAAAGAGCCTATCCATATTGCCCTTTTCCGGCATCAGGCTAATTATTCTATCCATCTCGTGCCCCGTTAAAAGCCCAGTAATAAAACGAGTGGGGCGCACTAAAAGGTGCTCGTTGGCAAAGACCTCGCCATTGAGCAGGCCAATGCACATAGAGCTAATTCCCACCCCCTTAAGCGGGGCAGAAAAACGAGAAAAGCCACCAAAAAACGGCAGGCTCTTGCGGGCGGTTAAAAAGCCCAAAAGCAAGAGGACAAAGCCCTGCCCCACATCGCCAAACATAAGCCCAAAGAGCAGAACAAAGGAAAAGGCCACAAAGGGGGTGGGATCTATATTGCCATACAGCGGGGCGCCATAGGAAAAGACCATGCGAATAAAGCCCCCAACAAAGCCACCGTGCTCTATAGACACCGGCACCTTTTCCTTTCCGCTGGCGACCCCTTTTCTCTCTTCGGGTTCCCGGGCCACAATGGCCACCCGCCCCTCGGTAAGCTCTTCTAAGGCCTTTACCGCTTCCTCCTGCTTGGCAGCAGGCATCCAGCCCGAAAGCCGGCAGGCACTTGCCGTAGACTGCAAATGGGAACGCAGCTCCTTAATTTCTAAGCTCATCTTGCTCGAGGCTGCCAATCTGCGCAGATCCGAAGCATATTCCTTTTTTAAGTTTTCCTTGCTGCTCGCCAATTCCTCTTCCCGGCTGTGCACCTGTTCTAACCGTTCTTTTAAGCCATCTAAAAGCTCATCGGGGATGCCGGTAAAATCTTGGGGCACCGAAATAGGCACAAAGCCTACCCGTTTGAGCTCGCTATCCAAGGCAAAACGACCCTTGCGCGAAGAGGCAGCCAAGACCCTATCGCCCTCGCCCAAGGAGACTAAAACAGCCCTATCGCCCAAGGAACTCTGGGCCTCTTCGCGGTGCCGTGCATCGAGACGACCAATGCGAAGGGCCATATAGGAAAGCTGGTCAAAATCGGCAAAGGGGGCCTTTAGTTTTTCGAAGGCTGCCGCCTCTGCCACTGCCTCGCTAAGCTTTTCGCCCTCTTCGCGATTGGCAATTTCGTCTTTGCGGTGGCTGTCGATAAGGGTTTGTATTCGCCGCAAAAGCTCAATATCTTCATCAGTTAGGAGCTCGGTATCCTCACCTATCTCCCCTTCTAAATTGATGGCCAGCCAGCGCGCAAGGTCCTCTATATCGCTATACCGCTTTTTGGCCTCTTCTAGGGCCTTTACGTCTTCGCTATCTACCTGCCCATCCTGCCGCATTTCGTGCGTAAAATGAATGAGGGATTTTTTACCAAACCAGGCAAGCACAGAATCTAAATCTCGCTCAAGTACGGTAAATTCAAGATGCCTCATTTTATGTGGGCGTAACATCAACTGGCCTCCAAGGAATTGAGAACGTCGGCTATGGGCATGCCCAGGGCCAAACCCTCTGCTATTGCCGTTAAAACGCCCTCTTCAAATTGTAAAAGGCGAATCCATGCGGCTATGGCGTCTATTGTAAAGGGTTTTTGCCTAAAAAGAAAACGAGCCCGGTTTGCAAGATGGACGGCGGCCCGATTTTGCACATATACGGGATCAATTTTCCAGAATCTGCCGGCGGCCTCGGTATTTACAAGCTCGCTATAGGTCCATTTTTCCCAGGCTTCCCGCTCTTCCAGGGGCAGTTGTAAGACCACTAAGGCCTCTTTAATTAAATCTAGCTTTTCGCCATCAATATCAATTAAATAGGGACGAATGTCGCTTTCGCCCATATCGTAGTACAGGCGCAAACGCAGGGCCCAAATGGCATTTTTCAATTGAATTTCCTGGCCAATAAGGGCGCGCAGCGAAAGTTTAGGGCTGCCGGGCAGTGGGGAGATTGCCCGCCACATATGCCGATAATACCAGCGGTCCAGGGCAATTTCCTGGGCCAGCTGGCCCTCGTTTTTAGATGCATCATCCAAAATCCATGCATAATCGCTACCTGCCAGCATGGCGGGAACATTCGGCCAAAGGGCCCAGCGAATCTGCCCAAAGCGCCCGAGCTCCGAATGGGGAGGCGCAATTCTATCGCCCACCCTTTGGGCGGCCAAAAGTGTTTTTAACTCCGAAAGCTCCACCGAGCGCAGCAGAGTTACTAAAATAGCGGGGACCTCGGTCCAAGCAGCAAAAACACGTATAATGGCGTCTAAGCTGCGGTCGATAATGCGCTGTTCAATTTTTGCAGAAAGCTCTTTTTCGGGAACATCCAAAGGCTCTGTGGGAAAAAGCAGGCGATCGAAGTCGGCCAGGCGGTTTATCGGTATTAAGCGTTTTTTATCTCTGCCAATAAGGGATTTCCCCGTAATGCCACAGGCCTTAGCATAGGCAAAATATAGTGGCCCATTGTTTTCCATATTCAGATAGCCCCAAAGAGCAGGGAATTGCAGAGCATATTAAAACTCGTGCTATCCATACTTCTTTCTGCTAAATTCCTGCGGTATTCCTCTAGGTCTTTTTCGGCCCGACTGCGGGCATCCTGAATTGTCTTTATGCTTTGTGCTTCCAATTCTTGGCTGGCCGCGTCGAATCGAGACTGATAGGCATCTCTATGGTACTGGCTGGCTTCGGCAATACGGCGATCTGCCTCTTCCTGTGCGGCTAATACCATCTCTGCAGCAGATTTTTCTATACCCAACAAATGGGTTAAAACATCCCGTTCTTCCATAGTTTTCTCTATATTAAAGAAATTAACATCTCCTCGTATTTTTTAATAACAGCGTTTGCCTGCGAGGCGTTTTTACTTGCCAATAAGTCGGTGTAAAAAAGCGGATTGTCGAAAAGCTCTGCAAGGCGCTTTAACATGCGCAGATGGCGCTCGGTGTCTTTTTTAGGTGCAAAAATCATAAACACTAAATGGACCGGCTGATCATCGAGGGCATCGTAGTCTATACCCGAGGAAGAAATACCTAAAACCCCACAGACCTCGTCGACAGCATCGCTCTTGCCATGGGGAATGCCAATACCTTTTTTAACCCCCGTAGACATTTTGTCTTCTCGAAGGTGCAGCGCATCTAAAAGAGCCTGTGTTTTCGTGTTTCCGGTGGCCTGCGAGAAAAAATCGACCAGTTCCTCGAAGACTTCGTCCTTGTCCTCTGCCTCTACATATACCTTTATTCTATCTGATGAAAAAATATCGCTAAGTAACACCATCGTGCTTCCTATGCTCAATTGTCTTGCAAAGAATTTGTGTCGGCTTGGGAATCGCCGGACAGATCTTCTTTGCCCTCTAATCTGGATTGCAGCCAACCGCTGTCTTCTTCGGCCTGCATTTCGATAGCGCGGACCTCGTTAATAACACTGCGGGGAGTTCTGTTTACCAGGGCCAGGGAAAGGCTGCCAATTAAAAACAGGGCGCCCAGGATGCTCGTGGTCTTGGTTAGCACATTTCCCGAACGGGAACCAAAGGCAGAATTGCTACCGCCACCAAAAAGACCGCCAAGGCTGTCGCCATCTTCGCTTTGAATAAGGACCATTAAAACAAGTAAGACGGTAACGATGACAAAGACCACTAAAAGCAAAACACTTAAAAAACCCATTTATCTGCCTCTCTATTGATACCATTTAAAATGGAAACAAGAATAATTTCTTTTATTCTATATGTCTAAGCTTGATAATTCAAGGGGTATGGCGGGCAAATGCCCGCCATACCCTAATGAGAATGCCAAAAGGATTGGCAAAGCTTGCCCTTAAAAGTTTGCTATGGGCACGAAGCTCTCTGCTTTTAAGGAAGCTCCGCCAACTAGGGCCCCATCAATATTGGGCTTGGCCATAAGCTCGGCAACATTTTCCGGCTTTACCGACCCACCATATTGAATACAAAGAGCCTTTGCCGCCTCCTGGCCATACAGACCGGCGAGAACCTTGCGAATATGGGCATGAATTGCATCGGCATCCTCGGGGGTGGCTGTCTTGCCGGTACCAATGGCCCAGACTGGCTCATAGGCTATGCTTACCCGCGACAGATCTTCTGGGCTCACCCCCTTAAGACCTTCGACAGTCTGGGTTTCGCACACAGCCTCTGCCCTGCCGGCTTCCCGCTCTTCCAGAAGCTCGCCGACACAGAGAATTACCTCGAGCCCCTCCGCTAGGGCAAGTTTAACCTTTTTATTGATTAAGGCATCGTCTTCGCGATACGAGTGCCGGCGCTCACTGTGGCCCAAAATAACCACCTGTACCCCTAGGTCTTTAAGCTGAAGCACCGAAACCTCGCCAGTGTGCGCGCCTTCTTTTTCGCAGCTCATATTTTGAGCGCCCAACAGAATATTGCTGCCCTTTACCACTGCTGCCACTGTCTCTAGGGCGGTAAAAGAGGGGGCAACAAGATATTTATGGGGCGCATTTTTTAAGCCAGCTACCAAATCGCTGGCAAGGGCCTTTGCCTCGGCCCTGTTTTTGTGCATTTTCCAATTTCCTGCAATGTAATACTGTCGCATTTCTGTATCTCCTAAATAAGTATGCCTTTTTTCTGCAAACTTCTATGCTTTGCAAACTTCTATGCCGGGCAGTTTTTTACCCTCCAATAATTCCAAGGAGGCACCGCCCCCGGTGGAAACATGGCTCATATTATTTGCCAATTTAAATTTATTAACTGCAGCCACCGAATCGCCACCGCCTACAACGGTAATGGCACCGCGCCCAGTGGCCTCTGCCACGAGCTTGCCCACGGCCTCGGTGCCCGCGGCAAAGGAATCAAATTCAAAGACCCCTACCGGCCCATTCCATACAATGGTCTTTGCCGTAGAGAGTACTTCTTTATATCTATCTACTGTTTTATGCCCAACATCCAGACCCATTAGGCCCTCGGGAATATCGATTGCATCCACCGGCACCGGGTTTGCATTGGGGTCGAAGGCAGTGGCGCAGAGATGGTCGACTGGTAAGACAATTTCTGCCCCCTGTTTTTTAGCTGCTTCTAAAACCCTTTTTGCCGTGTCCAACTGGTCTTCCTCGACTAAGGAGGTGCCCACGCTATGCCCCTGAGCTTTTAAGAAGGTATAGGCCATACCACCGCCTACAACAAGGGCACTGGCATTTTTTAAAAGACTTTCCAGCACAGCAATTTTGCTCGAAACCTTGGCACCACCAATAATTGCCACCAATGGCTTTACCGGGCTCGCCACAACTGGTTCAAGGTACTGTACCTCCTTTTCCATAAGGAAGCCGGCAACCGAGGTCTTCATAAATTTGGCAATAGAGGCGGTGGATGCGTGGTCGCGGTGGGCCGTACCAAAGGCATCGTTTACAAAAACATCGCCATAGCTGGCCAGTTCCTTGGCCAATGTATCGCGCTCCCCAGCATCCTTGCTGGTCTCTTCTGCATGGAAGCGGGTGTTTTCCAGCATAATGACACTTCCAGCTGGCTGGGACTCGATAAAGCTTTTTTTCCCATAACAGGAATCTTCACCGGCAAAGGCAACCGGCTTTCCCAATTTGGTCGCTAGGTACTCGGCAACAGGCCGCATCCGATGCTTGCCCACAATATAGGCATCCTTGTCAAAGCTCTTGCCATCGCGCTCGGCCTTTTCCCTGGCTTTTTTAGTATCCTTGGTGGGATCGCCCAAGTGGCTCATAAGCGTAAGGCTTTTAACGCCTTTTTCCAGCAAATACTCGATGGTGGGCAGGGCAGCGACAATGCGAGTGTCATCCTGAACCTGGCCATCTTTCATGGGAACATTAAAATCGACTCGCATAATAACACGCATATCTTTAAGTTCTAAATCTTTTACCGTCCTAATCATTGCATCCTCCTCATTTAGAAAAAGCCATTTACTAACAAAAACGGACAATACCAATATCTCGGTTTTGTATACAGTTAAAAAAAAGACTGCCCAAACATTTTCCAGGGCAGTCTTTTAAATTCGGGACCCAAGGGCCCTTGTATAGGTAGCAGTTAGATTGCCTGTCTACATATGGGCCTCTAAAAACCAAGGTTTTTAGAGGCCCGAGATAGCACCTAAGAACTTACTTACCTATTACGCGAATCATTTCGCAGACCTTGCAGGAATAGCCCCATTCATTGTCGTACCAGGAAACTACCTTTACAAAGTGGTCGTCCAAAGAAATGCCGGCCTTGCCATCGAAAATCGAGGTTGCCGATTCGCCCCGGAAATCGGTGGCGACGACATCGTCTTCGGTATATTTTAGAATACCCTTAAGCTCGCCATTGGCGGCTTCTTTCATGGCATTTTTAATATCGTCCATGCTGGCAGCTTTTTCCAAAATAACGGTAAGATCCACTACCGAGACATCGCTGGTGGGTACGCGGAAAGCCATGCCAGTGAGCTTGCCATTGAGAGAGGGAAGCACCTTGCCCACAGCCTTTGCAGCACCGGTGGAACTGGGAATAATGTTCTCTAGAATACCGCGGCCCCCGCGCCAATCTTTGGCAGAGGGTCCATCGACTGTTCTTTGAGTTGCCGTAGTGGCGTGAACGGTGGTCATAAGTCCCTTGGCAATGCCAAATTTGTCGTTAAGGACCTTGGCCAGGGGGGCCAGACAGTTGGTGGTGCAGGAGGCATTGGAAATAATATCCTGGCCCTTGTATTCTTTGTGATTTACCCCGTAGACAAACATGGGAGTGGCATCCTTAGAAGGTGCAGACATGATGACCTTTTTGGCACCTGCCTCGATATGCTTGCGGGCGGTCTCGTCGGTAAGGAAGAAACCGGTGGATTCTACAATAATTTCTGCGCCCACCTCGTTCCACTTAAGATTGGCTGGGTCTTTTTCGGCAGTAAGGCGAATTTTCTTGCCATTGACCACAAGGTTGTTGCCATCTACCGCGACCTCGCCCTTAAAACGGCCATGCACTGAATCGTATTTGAGCATATATGCAAGGTAGGCGGGCTCTAAGAGGTCGTTAATTCCGACTACCTCGATATCGCTAAAATCTTGAACTGCGGCGCGAAAAACCATGCGCCCAATGCGGCCGAAGCCATTAATTCCTATTTTCATAAAAATCCTCCATATCGGTAAAAATCTACTCAAACGATACGAATTTATTCCCCGCCTGTCAATGGAAAAAAGCGCAAATACTACACTTTTTCGCAGACCATCATTTTAAAACTGTTTCCACAATCAATTAAATAGGTTACCTTAATGTATGCGTTCACATTATTTTTTTACTAGGCTCTCCTGTCTCCTCGTTCTTATAGGCTTTTTTAACTCCTGCTCCACTGCCAGCAGGCCAACCCAAACAAAAGAACCGGCTTTAAAAGATGTTTTTAAAGATCATTTTAGCATTGGCTGTCTGCTGTCCTATGCCCACGTAGCTCCAGGGACTGAGGGCGACAAACTCATTGGCCAGCATATGAATACAATGAGCCCGGGCAACAATATGAAACCCGATTATATTTTAAATATTGCCGCTGCCGAGCGGGCCTACAATAGCGCAAAGGTCGAGGACCGGGAAAAGGCCAATCGCACTGCCATTGTCAGCTTTCCCCAAAATTTAATCGACCAGTTAAACTGGGCCAAAGACAACAATTTTGGCTTTAGAGGCCATACCTTGGTCTGGCACTCCCAGACCCCCACCGCTTTTTTCCGCGAGGGCTGGAGCAAGGACGGCGACTTTGTGAGCCCCGAAATAATGGATGCGCGCCTGAATTCCTATATTGGCGAGGTAATGCGCCTTATTCACAAAGATTGGCCCGATATGTTCATTGCGATGGATGTGGTAAACGAGGCCATTGACGATGGCAGCGCTGCAGTTCGTACAACAAAAAATGACTGGTACACGGTGTATAAAAACGCTTCATATATCGAAAAGGCCTTTGAATACACAAAATATTGGCGCGAATACTATGGTGAGGCTCAAATAATCCTCTATTATAATGATTACAATACCCACAATTCCCGCAAGGCCGATGGCATCGTAAAACTTTTAAAACCCCTTTACGAAAAAGAGCTTTTAGAAGGAATAGGCCTGCAGGAACACAATAGCCTTTATTCGCCCAGCAAGGAGGCCTGGATTGCCAGCTACAATAAATTTGCAAAAATCTGCAACGAAATAAGCATTACCGAGCTGGATGTAAGCACGGGCGCAAATACCAATTGGCCAAGCGAAGCTATCCTAAAAAAACAGGCAGAGCAGTATAAAATGCTTTTTACCTTGTATAAAGAGCACAGTCTGGGTTCTGGCAATGGCAAGATTGCCAATGTTTCGAAGGACGGGCTAAACGATGAGTATACTTTTAAAAAGAATCAGTCCAGTTCGCTCTGGGATGAAAACTTTGAGCCCAAGCCTGCCTTTTGGGCGATAGTTGGGCCCTGATAGTAGTACCCCGAAGCTTGCACCTACTGTCTTTTAGCCTCCTGTTCTTTGGCCTCCTGCCAAACGGCTTCCATGACATCAATTTTGGAGGCTTCCATTGGCAGGCCTTTTTCGGCCATTTTTTTCTCTACATAGGCAAAACGCTGGGCAAATCGCTCATTTGTACCCTGTAGGGCCACTGCAGGATCTACTTTATAGTGGCGACAGAGGTTAATTACTGCAAAAAGCAGGTCGCCAAGCTCCTGTTCCCGCTCCTGCTGGTTGGCAGCGGCAAGTACCTCGCCCAGCTCTTCCTGCACTTTTTCCACTACGGCCTCTACCCTTGGCCAGTCGAAGTTTTTTTTTGCCGCTTTTTTCTGCATTTTATAGGCCCGCTCTAGGGGTGGCAGGACCTTAGAGACCTCATCTAAAATGGAATTGGCCTTGGGCCGGCCTTCTTTTTCCTCTTTAATTTTCTGCCAGTTTTCGAGGACCTCGCCCACACTGTGCACCTGGGTATCGCCAAATACGTGGGGGTGGCGGCGGATGAGTTTTTCGCAAATGCCTTCGAGGACAGAGCTAATACTAAAAAGGTGCTGTTCTTCGTGTTGGTAGGATATCATTGTAGCTAAAAGAAATACATCGCCTAGCTCTTCTTCTATATGGGCCGCATCGCCTTCGCTTATTGCCTGTACGCATTCGTAGCTCTCTTCTAAAAGGTCGCTGCGCAGGCTCATGGGGCTCTGTTCGCGGTCCCAGGGGCAGCCGTCGGGGGCACGTAGCCTTTGCACAACAGAGACTAAACGCGCAAAGGAGGTCGCAGCCTCGTGCTGGTCGGAATGTTTTTGTATACTCATAATAGCAGTGTATCGCAGGTGCAAGCTTTGGGAAACTGGGGTAAAAACTTGACCCTATATATTTTTTTTCACTATGTTAGAATCATGCAACATTTAAGGTTGCAACATATTTTTTGATGGAGGAATGAAAATGGAAGAACAAGTAGTGAGCATGCCAAGAATTGGCGACAAGGCACCAGCATTTAAGGCGGTAACAACTCAGGGCGAGATTGATTTTCCCAAGCAGTACGAAGGCTCTTGGGTCATCCTCTTTAGCCATCCGGCAGACTTTACCCCTGTCTGTACCTCGGAGTTTATGACCTTTGCCAATATGGCCGACAAGTTCGAAGAGCTCAACTGTAAGCTAGTGGGCCTATCTATCGATGGCCTGTACAGCCACATTGCCTGGCTGCGCACCATTAAGGACAAGATTGAGTACAAGGGGATGAAAAACATCGAAGTTAAATTCCCCTTAATCGAGGACATCAGTATGGAGGTGGCCAGCAAATACGGCATGGTCATGCCCGGCGAATCGAATACACAGGCGGTGCGAGCGGTCTTTATTATCGATCCCAAGGGTGTAATTCGCACGATTATTTACTACCCACTGAGCCTTGGACGCAACTTCGACGAACTTTTAAGGGCTGTGCAGGCGCTTAAGGCCGCCGACGAGTTTAAGGTGGCAATGCCCGCAGACTGGCGCCCGGGCGACGATGTCATTGTGCCAACGGCCGGCTCCTGTGGCGTGGCGGAATCTCGTGTAGCTGGCGAGGATCCAGATATTTACTGCCACGATTGGTTCTTCTGCACCAAAAAGCTGGATAGAGAAAAGGTACTAAAGGCAATAAACAAATAAGGGCGCTTGGAAAAAACTGACATTTTTCGAGCTCGCCAAATAAGGGGCAGGTCGCGATATTAGCGGCCTGCTTTTTTTTGGAAATGGCTAAATTCCATGGAAAAATTGGCACGCCCCTGCGAAACCGAGCGCAGTGCGGTCATAAAGCCAAACATTGCCTCCATGGGGGCCTGCGCTCTGACCACATCCACCGAGACCTTCGATTCCATATTCTGTACCAGGCCACCGCGCTGCACCACAAGGCTAATGGCATCGCCCACATAGTCTTTGGGGCTGGTTATATCGATATTCATAATTGGTTCTAAAAGGATGGGGCCGGCCTGTCTACAGGCCTCGTCGAAGCCCATGCTGGCACAGGCCTGAAAGGCAAATTCACTGGCTGTAAGCTCGTCGTATTCTATATTGTCCACGGTAACTGCAATGTCGATACAGGGATAGCCCATCTCGATTCCCGAAGGAATTGAGCCCATTACGCCAGCCTCGATGGCAGCTAAAATAGATTGGGGAATTTTCTCCCTGCCCGGTATACACTGATAGCTATTGCCCGAGCCCCGCTCGCGGGGGGCTACACTTACTCTAAGGGCGGCGAAAACCTCTTTTCCTGCTACTAATCTATCGAATTCCTTACGCAGGCTCTGGCTTTTTTCGATGGACTCGCGGTAAGTAACCTGGGGCTTACCGACCTTGGCGGCAAGCTTGTAGTCCTTAGTAATGCGGGTAAGCAAGACCTCCAAGTGTAGCTCGCCCATGCCAGAGATAACGAGCTGGCCAGTTTCCTCGTTTTCGCGCGTCATAAAGGTGGGGTCTTCCTTGGCAAGAATTGCAAGGACCTCGCGCAGACGGTCCTGCTCGGACTGCGTTTTAGGCTCTATCGCCACAGAAATGACCGGCTCGGGAAACTGAATATGTTCCAAGACAATCGGCCAGCCCTCGCTGCCGATGGTATCTCCGGTCTGGGCAAGCTTTAGGCCAATAACAACCCCAATATCGCCGGCGCGCAACTCGTCCATGGGCTCGCTCTTGTTGGACTGCATGCGCAAAATGCGGTTGGCCCGCTCTCTTTTTTTCTTGCCAATATTGTAGATGGCTGTGCCCGATTTAATTGAGCCCGAATACATGCGCACATAGCAAAGACTGCCAGCCTCCCGGTCGTTTTGAATTTTAAATACAAGGCCAAGGGGCTGGCCATTTGGGTCGCAGGGAACTTCGATATCACCTTCTTTTTTATCCGAATGCCCAATGGCCGGCGCAACCTCGTCGGGGGCGGGCAGATAATCGACAATGGCATCTAAAAGGGGCTGGACGGCCATGTTTCGGCGGGAGGCACCACATAAAATGGGCAATACCTCGCGGGCCAAGGTGGCGCGTCGAATTTCTTTTTTTAAAAGCGCAATGTCGACCTCGCGGTCCTCCAGGCAGCACTCGGTAATCTCGTCGTTTGTGGCCGAAAGCACATCCAAAAGTTTTTCCCGCCACTGGCCGGCGAGCTCCTTAAGCTCTTCGCGAATCCCTTGGCGTTGCATAACAAGGCCATCGGCATCGGTCCAGAGAATTTCTTCCATGGTAAGGAGGTCTATAAGCCCAATAAAATTGGCCTCGCTGCCAATAGGAATTTGTAATGGCAGGGTCTGTACAGAAAACTTTTCGCCAATATCCTTGGTAACCTGAAAAAAATCGGCCCCAAGGCGGTCCATCTTATTTATAAAGGCAATGCGTGGCACCTTATAGCGATTGGCCTGGTGCCAGACCGTCTCGCTCTGGGGTTCGACCCCGCCAACTGCGCAGAACACCGCCACCGCACCGTCGAGAACGCGCAGCGAGCGCTCCACTTCGGCAGTAAAATCTACGTGGCCAGGAGTATCAATTATATTTATCTGATGCTTCTGCCACCAAGTAGTGGTAGCGGCACTTTGAATTGTAATGCCCCGCTCCTGCTCCTGCTCCATCCAATCCATGGTGGCAGTGCCGTCGTCCACATCGCCAATTTTATGGCTAAGCCCACTGTAAAAAAGGATGCGTTCGGTGGTAGTAGTTTTTCCGGCGTCGATATGGGCCATAATGCCAATATTGCGCATTGTCTTGAGCATACAAACTCTCCTGTGGGCATAATACAGAAGAAAGCCAATTTATGCCAGACTCTCCTAGTCGTAGGCAGGCCCCAGCGAAAAATCGCCCAAGAGTTTAAAGCGCGGCCCATCGCGCACAATGTCCAAATGGCGCTCGGGAAAATGTGCGGCAAGGCGCTCTTGTATAAGCTTGGCCGCCTCGAGCATAAAGGCCTCGTAACGCTCTGGGGCCAGGGTTTGCAGACTTGCCACACGCAAATTTATTAAATAGCCCCGCCCATACTGCGAGCCCAGGCCCAGGGTAAAGTCGGCGGCAATTTCGAAAAGCCCATCCATTTCGGGGTCCCAGGTTTCCCCGCGCTCTGGCCGGTTCGGGTGGAGGGCAAATTCGTTCCCCCAAGAATCTTCCAATATATGGTCTACCTCGTCCAAGAGTGCTTTAATGCGTTTTTCCAACTGACGCTGTTTTACGTGTCCGCCCATTGTCCCTGCCCTATGGCAATATTAAGGGCAGAATTTCCTCGAAGCTCTCCACCGGGTGATAGGTCATACCCTTAGATACAATTTCGGGAATTTCTTCAAGGTCCCTCATGTTTCCTTTGGGGATGATGATATCGACAATGCGGTTGCGCTTTGCCGCTAGGCTCTTCTCTTTGAGCCCCCCAATAGAGAGCACCTGGCCGGTAAGCGATAGCTCGCCCGTCATGGCAAGGCCATCGGGAATGGTTCTACTGGTAACAAGGGACAAAAGGGCCGTAGCCATACTAATGCCCGCCGATGGCCCGTCCTTTGGCGTAGCCCCCTCGGGTATATGGAGATGGATATGGTTTTTTTCGAACCATGCTGCCGGCACTTGGTATTTTTCCACTGCAATTTTACGCACATAGCTCATCGCCAGATGGGCCGATTCCCGCATTACCTTGCCCATTTGGCCAGTAAGGGTAAGGCCTCCCTTACCTGGCATTGCAATTGCTTCTATTATAAGTGTGTCTCCGCCCATGCTTGTCCAAGCCAGGCCCACCGACATACCAGGGCGGTTAGCGCGCTTTACCGTGTCCTCGCTAA
>CAZBJJ010000003.1:75465-80786 GCA_964492245.1 uncultured Spirochaetales bacterium
GCTTGCCCAAATATTTTTCTACAAGGGGCTTATCAATTTTATATTTTTGCGAAGCCAGCAGTTTTGCGCGGTCCCGATTAAATTTGACCAGATCTTTTTTAAGCTCCCTAATTTGCCCATAGAGCTCTTCGCTTTTTTCGCTGGCCTGTGCGGCCTTTGAGGCCTCTGTCTTTTCGAGGTCCAGGCTTAAGGCAACATTTTTTTCCCACTGTTCGTTTAGATCTTTAAGGGATTGGCTGGGATCTATAAGCTCTTCGCTGTTCTCTTGGTAAAAATCCATAAGCGATTTCGCAAGCTTGCGATGAATTTTATCCAGATTTTTCTCGAAATTCCGCACACCCGCCTCGCGCGCATAGCCATTTGCGATGTGCAAAAGAGAATCGCGCGTGTATCTAACCTGTGTCTTTTTAAGGCCATTTTTTTCTAAACTGCGGGGAACTAAATATTTCCTGGCAATTTCCAGTTTTTCACTATCAATATAGCCAGGCAGTTTGATAACCTCCATGCGGTCTATAAGAGGCCGGGGAATTGAATCGAGGGTATTGGCCGTTACAATAAAAAACACATCCGATATATCGAAGGGCAGGTCCAAATAATGATCGCGGAAATTCACATTCTGCTCGGGATCCAGCACTTCCAAAAGGGCGCTGGCAGGGTCGCCTTGGTAGCTTTTGCCCATTTTGTCGATCTCGTCCATCATAAACACCGGCGACTTGCTCTTGGTAATCTTGAGCCCCTGAATAATCTTTCCCGGGAGAGCGCCAATATAGGTGCGGCGATGCCCCTTAATTTCGGCCTCATCGCGCATTCCCCCCACCGAAAACCTAAAAAACTCCTTGTTAAGGGCCCGGGCAATCGAACGCCCTACCGAGGTCTTGCCCACGCCGGGGGGACCAATAAGACAGATAATTGTGCCCTTGTTGTCCTGGCGCAATTGGCGCACCGCCAAATATTCGACAATGCGATCTTTTACATCTTTAAGCCCATAGTGGTCTTCGTCCAGAATTTTTCGCGCGCTCTCCAGCTCGAAGTATTCGCCATTGTCTTCCTTCCAAGGCAGACTGGCCACCGTCTCCAACCAGTTTCGCGTAACCATAAACTCTGCCGAATTGGGATCCATTACCTTTAGTTTTTCCAACTCCTGGTCCACGGCCTCTTTTATTTCACCCTCAAAAGTGAACTTTTGCAAGCGTTTTTTATATTTTTGATACTCCGAAGTTGGCGAATCGCTGGCAATGCCCAATTCATTTTTTATTGCCTTCAGCTCCTCTTTTAAAAAGTATTCGCGCTGACTCCTTTCGATTTTCTCGTTAATCTCGGACTGAACCCGGTTTTGAATTTTTAACAGCTCCTGTTCTTTTTTAATAAAGACCAAGACAAGCTCCATTCTTTTGCGCACATTTACGGTCTCTAGCACGCGCTGCTGCTCTTCGCTGTCGATATTTAAAATTGAGCTGATAAAATCGGCAATCTTACCGGGATTGTCGATATTTACCATATTCAGACGCATTTCCTCGGAAAAAAACGGATTGTTCTCGGATATCTGGCGCATTTCCACAAGCATGGCCCGCGTAAGGGCCTTTACTTCCATGCTATCACTATCTTCATCCTCTAAATACTCAACTGCCGCCACAATAGGATTTTGGGCATTGAGCGTTTTTTTAATTTTATAGCGCTTTAGGGTATTTATAAATATATTTACCCCGCCATCGGGCAAATTGATGCGCTTTACGATTTTTGCAACGGTGCCCACCTGGTGCAGGTCCTCGATATTTGGGTCCTCGTTATCTTTTTTGAGCATACTCAGCCCAATAAGCCCATCGCCATTGATGACCTCGTCTACAACCTTTACATCGTTGGGGTTGCCAATCATTATTGGTGTAAACACTCCAGGAAAAATGGGTCGCCCCATAAGGGCCACTAAATGCAATTTATTGGGAAGAGCCTGTTCTATAGTTATAATACTGTTGTCATCCACTGAAGTACCTGCCTTTGATATATTTTAAGGTAAAATTCCCTGTTGATGGCGCAAACTGCCAAAAACTTGGTGCAAAACCAAATTAATCTTACTTAAAAGATTATAAATTGAGCGCAAAAAATCAAGTACAAAATCTTCCCAACAGGGAGGGAGGGCCTAGAACAGCTTCTTTACCCAACTAGGCAATTATTCCGGAATGCGATAATATTTAATCTATAAAATGAAAGACAATAGTCGCCAGCAGGTGGACCTTATTCGCGAGGTCTTTTACTACCAGAGCCGCTTCGCCGGTAGCACCATGGTATTTAAAATTGACAATCCTCTACTTTCTGCTAGCTTTCTCGATACCCTTGTGCGCGACCTCTGTCTTTTGGCCCGCACCGGCATTAAGATTATTGTAATACCCGGAGCAAAAGAGCGAATAAATGCCGTGCTTAAAGAGTACCATATTGCCGACGACTGGCAGCATGGCCTGCGTATTACCAGCGAAAAGGCTATTTCTTTTGTAAAAATGGCGGCCTTCGATGTGGCCAGCCAGCTTATAAGTGGCTTTGCCGCCCACAATTGCCAAGCCCTTATTGGAAACTTTGTGCGAGCCCGCAGCCTGGGTGTTGTCGATGGGGTAGATTTTTTACATACAGGCACGGTAGACAAAATTTATACCGACGAAATACATCAAATTTTAGAGCGCGGCATGGTGGCCATCATCCCCTGTGTGGGCTGGGCGGCCAGTGGGCGCTGCTATAACCTTTCCAGCGAAAACATTGCCTTAGAGGTCTGTCGCGCTTTTAATCCGGCTAAATTCTTTGTGCTCTCTGCCAAGGAGGGCCTTTTTTCCGAACAGATTCAGCTGCCAGAAAGCCTAAAAGGCCACATGCAGGGCCTGCTGACCCAGTTGCGTCCCAGCCAGGCAAGGGATATACTCAGCATAAATCCCGATCGCCAGAGCGATACTCTTGCCGATTTAAAACTTGGCCTAGAGGCCTCGCTTTTGGGGGTGGACCGGGTGCACTTGGTCGATGGCCGCCAAGATGGGGCGGTTTTGCGCGAACTCTTTTCCAATCTGGGTCAGGGCACCATGATATACGCAGATGAGTACGAATCGTTGCGCCCGCTACAGAGTAATGATATTCCCGAAGTCCTACGTATATTGGAAGATGGCATAAAGCAGGGCCAGGTCTTGCCGCGAACTGCCCAGGATATTGAGGCACAGAAAGATGATTATCTTGTCTGCGAAATAGACCGCTCTATATATGGCTGTGCGGCCCTGCACGACTGGGGCGAAGGCCAGGGCGAAATTGCGGCCCTTGCCACCGAGGCCACAGCTAAGACGCAGGGAATTGGCCGGCGCATTGTGCGCTATCTTCTGGAGAAGGCCAAAGAGAAGGGGCTTTCGAGGGTCTTTGTACTTACAACCCAGGGCCGCGATTGGTTTGAAAACCTCGGTTTTTCCCAAGTCGACCTGCAGACGCTGCCCCCCAAAAAGCTATCCGTATACGATAGCAAACGCAAAAGCTCAATTTTTGCAATCGATATTTAATGGACCGCTACATATCTACATATTTGGCAGTCTGCAATAAGGATACAATTTGTCTACTAAAAACTTTTCATCCCTTGGCCTTGACGAAGGCCTACTTTCGGTTTTACGGGAAGAGGGCTATAGCGAACCGAGCCCTATTCAACTACTGGCCATCGAGCCAATTTTAGCGGGCAGGGACCTCTTGGGCCTTGCGCAGACGGGTACGGGAAAAACAGCCGCCTTCGCCCTGCCCATCATCCAGAACCTGTTACAGAGCCCAGATTGGGTGGCCCCCCGTGGCGCTCGGGTGCTTATTTTGGCCCCCACCCGCGAATTGGCCATTCAAATTGATGAAAGTTTTGCCACCTATGGGCGCAAAAGCGGTTTGCGTCGCGCCTGTATTTTTGGCGGCGTGGGAAGCAGTGCACAGGAGCGGGCCCTAAGAGATGGGGTAGATATTCTTACCGCAACGCCGGGCCGCCTTTTGGACCTGGCCGGCCAGGGCAAACTGAGTATTTCGCAGGTTCAGACGGTGGTCTTCGACGAGGCCGACCGCATGTTCGATATGGGCTTTATCCACGATATAAAACGCATTGTGGCACTTTTGCCGAAAAAACGGCAGACCCTCCTGTTTTCGGCCACTATGCCTAAGGCGCTCAAGGAGTTTACGGCCACCTTTTTAACCAAGCCGGTTCAGGCCGAGGTTCCCCACGACAGGCCAAGTGCCGAAAACATTGAGCAGCGTCTTTTATATGTAGAAAAAATAAATAAGCGCCACCTTCTGTCGGCCATTATTAAAGAGGATGGGTTTTCCCGTGTCATTGTTTTTACGCGCACGAAGCATGGGGCCAACCGCCTGAGCAGCCAATTGGGCGCCGATGGGCTGGAGGCCCAAGCCCTCCATGCCAACAAGAGCCAGGGACAGCGCCAGCGCACAATGCGCGCTTTTCGCGAAGGGAAACTGCCTATTTTAGTGGCCACCGATATTGCCGCCCGTGGCATCGATGTGGACGATATTGAGCTGGTGGTAAATTTCGACCTGCCCAACGAGGCGGAAACCTATGTCCACCGCATTGGGCGCACAGCCCGCGCGGGGGCTGCGGGACTGGCCATCTCTTTTTGCACCCCCGAAGAAAAGGACTTGCTGCGCAATATTGAACGCTTCCTGCGTATTCGCATTCCCATCCAGGACGAACACCCCTTCGCCATAGACCCTGAAACCCCGCCAATGGCAGCGCCTTCTAAGGTGGCATCTAAGGGCCGACCGGAACCTTCTAAGGCGGCGCCTAAGGGCCGACCGGAATCTTCCAAGGTGGCGCCTAAACCCCGGCCGGAACCTTCCAAGGCGGCGCCTAAACCCCGGCCACCTCGCCCCGGCAAACAGGAACCTAAAACTTCCCAACGGGGCCGACCAGCGGGCAAGCCCACCGAAAAGGGCCGGCCCGCACAGAACAGGGACGCCCAGCCAGGCAATATTCGGCTTACGGCGCGCAAGGGCCTAGAAGTGGAAGAATTCGGCGTTGCCAGCCTGTTTAACCAGGCCCGCCCCAGGAAAAAAACCGGGCGCCGCGAAAACTAGCCACCAAACCTGCCAGACAGGGGCTGTTTGGCCTGGCTTAAATCTACGTGGCAGTAACCAAAGGGATGCCGCTCCAGATAACACTAATATACATCTTCAACAAAATAAAATTTTTCTCTGATACACTTAATATACCACATTTACCACCCATATCTATATAAACACAACACACTTTATCTACCAAAAAATTCTAAAAAATATCATTAATTCCAACTCATTACATTTCTTCATAAAAAAAAAGCCAC
>CAZBJJ010000004.1:0-80431 GCA_964492245.1 uncultured Spirochaetales bacterium
CTGGCGCGCTGGAAAATTTCTGGGCGACCCAGGTGAAAGATTCGGCAAACTAGTTACTAGTTTCGTTCCTCCCGGATAAGGGCTTCTTTAAACCCCAAATTCCCTAAAATAGCTGCGTATTCTTCAATTCTATTCCCAGCTACCATGGGAATTACCACGCGAAACATATCCTGATACTTTTCGTAGGCAGGATTGAGGTTTGCCCGTTCCAGGCGATCAAAGGCCTCGGCAGCAAAGCGTTCAACCTTAAAGGAACCCACTTGAATCCGATAGTGCTTGCCATCGCGGTTGCCAGGTATTTGCGGAATTAGCCTTGCTGGAGGAAGCTTTGGCAACGCCACCACTTCAGGTTTAACCGGCGCCGCCACTTCAGGTTTAACCGGTGCCGCCGCCTCAGGATTAACCGGCGCCACCGCCTCAGGATTAACCGGTGCCGCCGCTATGGGCTGATCCGGAGCCACTGTTTCAGGATTAACTGGTGACGAGGGGCTGTTAGCATCGGCGCTTTCTACGATTACGGGGGCGGTGCCGGTTACAATCATATCGAGGCGTTCGGCGGCTCCGCGCGAGACATCAATTATTCGGGCCGCTACAAAGGGGCCACGGTCGTTAACCCGCACGATTACGGATTTCCCGTTGTGGCGATTGGTAACTTTTAACATGGTACCAAAGGGCAGGCTGGGGTGGGCAGCTGTTAAAAGCGAGGAGTTAAAGGTTTCGCCACTGGCTGTGGGGCGGCCTTCAAATTCGGCACCATACCAAGACGCAATGCCTTCTTGCCGCTCTACAAGGGTTGAGTCCTGGGCAAAAATATTGGCAGTAAAAAGGAGGAATAAACTTACTATTAAGGTGATACTGGAAAATGTTCTGTTCATAGTACAAGTATCGACAGAATAAAAAATATTTTAAGAGAAAATGCGAAAGAGTTGGCGGGGGATATTCTTACCGATATCTACATCCAAGCTTGATTTGCTTAAATCTTTTATTTGGAATTGGGGAAAATCACTGTAGGGAAAATTAAACCTTCGAGCGTTGGTAGAAAACCAAAGTTCACCCCCGGGTTTTAATAGGGCTAGGGTAGCTGATAAAAGTGGCTTGGAATCTCGGCAGATATCCAAACTGCCATCCATGGCAGAAGAGTTGGAAAAGGAGGGGGGATCCAGCACAATGATATCCCAACTCAGGCCCGCTTCTTTGGCGTAGTGAATAAATTTAAGGGCATCTGCGCGAACAAGGCGGTGGGCGGCTAGGGCTTGTCCATCCTTGGTGGTACCCGACTTGCGGGACTGTAGGTAGTCCTGGGCATCAATTTTTTGAGTTTTAATACCGTTGAGGCGAAAATTTTCCTCGGCGATATCCAGCCAGGTATTGGAGAGGTCTACCGAATCTGTGCTGAGTGCACAGGGATTAACCGCCGCCGGCGCCTTAGGATTAACCGCCGCCGGCGCCTTAGGATTAACCGCCGCCGGCGCCCTAGGATTTACCGCCGCCTGGACACTAAAGGCTGAGGTGTAGGCAAAGAGGTTGAGTAGGGTCTTGCCGCTGGCCGCCTCCCGTACCCAGGCCCGCGTTTGGCGATGGTCCAAAAAGAGTCCTGTATCCAGCCAATCAGTTAAATTTACTAGGAATTTTGTACCATGCTCGAGGACGATGCGCTGGGCCATTTTATTTGAAAGCTTTTCGTACTGTTCTAAACCGCGTTGGCGTTTGCGGCGACGCAAAAAAACATGTTCCGGCGGCACTGTAAGGGCATTGGAAGCCGCATCGAGCATTGCCTGTAGCCAATCGGCCTCAAACTGGGCATCAATTTCCCAAGATCTTTCATAATATGAGACATACAATGCATCGTCGTAGCGTTCTATAAGAAGGGGAATTTCTGGAATATCGCGGTCGTAGACCCGGTAGGCATTGGTATGCGTGCGTCGGGCCCATTTGCCAATATGCCTATCCCGTTTAATCAGGCGATTGCCCAGCATTTGGGCCTGTAAAAGAGTTTTGTTTGGCATCTCGCTCATGCTCTTTGGGCATTGAGCATAACACAGAGCATTGCGTAGCCAGAGGAAAGATCTTCTCGTTGAACGACTACCGAATCGGGTACCTTCAGTTTGACCTTGGTAAAGTTCCAAATACCTTCAATTCCGGCGGCCACTAGGGTATCAGTATTTTCCTGGGCATAGGCTGAGGGAACGGTAAGAATGGCCACCTTAGCCTGTAATTTTTTAATTGTTTTGGGCATATTTGAGTCGGAATAAATGGGGATGCCATGGACCTCGCCGCCTGCTTTTTCTGGATTGTTATCGAAGGCTGCGACGATGTTTAAACCATGAAGTTTAAATTCCTGGTAGCCAATGAGCGCGGACCCCAGATTGCCCACGCCCACGACGACGGCCTTGCGTTCAGAGTCCCAGGTTAAAAATCGTTCGGTGGCGGCGATGAGCTCTTCGACCGGGTAGCCCTTTTTGGGCTTGCCCACAATGCCCGTTATCGAAAGATCCTTGCGAACCTGAATCGGTTCTAAATTTAGCTCTTGCGCAATAAAGGTGCCGGAAATATATTCTAATCCGTCCTGGCGAGCCTGATAAATGAGGTGTAAATAGGAGGGGAGGCGGCGAACCGAGGGGGCTGCCGCAATTTTAATCTTTACCATGAGTCCAAAGCCTACAAAAAAAAAAGGCGATTTGTCAAGATATCCGATAATTAAATATAGATATTGATGCCTTGCTGGCGAGCTAAAGAAAGCTTACTGCGAGAACTCCTGATGTTCATCCAATATGGGAATACTTATTACTCCTCCCGGACAGTCGGCAAGGGCAGAAATCTTCTCGATAGCCTGTTCGATATTGCCGGCCTTACTGCGATGAGTGGTAATAATAAAGGGGACCGTATCGCTTTTTGCGTTCTTTTCTGCGGTTTCCTTTTGCAGGGCACTGGAAATTGAAATATCAAATTCCCCAAGAATGCCCGATACCTTTGCCAGTACCCCTGGTCTGTCCCGCACTTCGAGGCGCAGATACCAGCGACTTTCCTGCAAGCCGCTTGGCAGAACCTTTGCTTTTGGGGTTAAGTCGGGCCAAATGTTCAGCTGTTTAAAAAGGAGTTCTGCGGTGCCAAGGGCGCTGGAAATAATATCGGCAATTACCGCCGAGGCAGTGGGTTTGCCCCCGGCTCCCCGCCCATAGTACATGGAATGGCCGGCTGCATGGCCGTAGACGCTCACTGCGTTAAAGGCCCCACTTACCCAGGCCAGTGGATGGCTGTCGCTGATAAAATGTGGAGCCACCGACAAAGAAAGCCCCTCGCAATGGCGAACAGCCACCGCTAAAAGCTTGATCGTATAGCCCAGCTCCTTGCCATAATTGATATCTCGAATATCTAAGCTGTCTATGCCCTTGACCGGAAAAGAGGCGTCATCTACCTGTTGCGCAAAGGCCAGAGAAGAGAGAATGGCCAGTTTGTGGGCGGTGTCGTAGCCCTGTACATCCAGGCTGGGGTCTGCTTCGGCTAGGCCATCGGCCTGGGCCTCCTGTAAGACATCGGCATAGGAGCGCCCCTCGCTGGTCATTGCGGATAAAATATAATTACAGGTGCCATTGGTGATGCCATATAGCGCCTCGATATTGTTGGCAATAACGCCGTCGCTCAAGGCGCGGACAATGGGCACTGCCCCTTCGCAAGAGGCTTCGAAGGAGATCCAGGCGCCATGTTTGCGCGCCAGGGCAAAGAGCTGCGGACCCCTTGCCGCTAAAAGGGCCTTGTTTGCTGTTACCACCGGCTTGCCCGCCATCAGTGTTTTTTCAATTGCAGTTGCGGCAAAGCCAAGACCGCCGGCGAGTTCGACAAGCAGTTGCACTTCGGGGTCTTCAATTGCCTCTTCCAAGGTCGATTTAAGTGATATATCCAGATTCAGTTCATGAAAACGCTCGTCGCGAACTTCGATAATTCGCTTTAAAACAATTTTGATGCCTGTTTTATGTGCTACAAGTTTTGCATTCTCTACTATTTCCTGGGCTACGGCTCCACCGACGGTGCCAATTCCCAATATTGCTATGCCATATTCACGTTCTTGCATGCTTCCTCCAGCCGCTGGAAGTATAATAAGTTTTAAGAAAATAAGCCAGTCAACCTGTGGCCTGTAATTAGTGTATCGAAGATTTCACCTAAATAAGCTATTATTGGGTAAAGAATTAAAAATACCAATTCTTTCATTCAGAAGTGAAAAAGTGTCTATATTGACTAAAATAAAGGGCTTGGTTGGCTTAAAACTGTCAAGGACGGGTGTAGGAGCCTAAAACAAGTCTAGGCCCCTACACCCAGGTGAATGATTCGATAAACTAGTTTCGGGTTTTTGCAAAATCGAGAAGCTCGTAAATATTGCCAAATGCCACTGCGGTGTAAGTATCGGCAGCACCATAGTAGATGGCTATGTTACCGCTGTTTTCGTCGTGTAAGGCAGCGCAGGGAAAGGCCACATTGGGCACAAAGCCGGTGGTCTCGTAGGGCATTTCGGGGGTCAAAATATAATCGCGGGCGCGGTATTTTACCTTCCAGGGCTCCTCGAGGTCTAGGACTGCCACCCCCATGCTGTATACAAAGCCGTTGCAGGTCCCCGAAACCCCATGATATATGAGCAACCAGCCTTCGCTGGTCTCGATAGGAATGGGCCCAGCCCCAATTTTTGTGCCCTCCCACCAGCCTGTGCCACCGGCTCCCATCACATAGTGATGGTTACCCCAGTGAATTAAATCGGGCGATTCGCTGATAAAAATATCGCCGAAGGGAGTGTGCCCAGAGTCGGAGGGGCGGGTTAGAAGTTGGTATTTTCCATTTATTTTACGCGGAAAGAGTACGCCATTGCGGTTAAAGGGAATGGTGGGGTTGGGAATGCGGATAAAGGTTTTAAAATCCTTTGTCTTGCCCATGCCAATAGCTGCCCCATGAAAATCGACGCACCAATTGATGTAGTACCAGTCATCAATCTGTACTACCCGAGGGTCGTAGGCGTAATTTGGCTGAAAGGCCTTGCCATCTTCATCCACCCACTGTATGGGATCGGGGGAAAGCTCAATATCAATGCCATCTTTAGAAAAGCCCGAATGCAGGCAGGCGCGGCCGTTTTTGGCATCGGCCCGAAAGACACCGGCAAATGCGCCCTGAAAGGGTACGATTGCACTGTTGTACACGCGTGCAGCATTGGGAATGGGGTTCCAGCCGAGGATGGGGTTTTGGCTGTAGCGCCAAAGTGGCGATTTGGAATTGGCTGGGCGCTCTTCCCAAGGAAGGTTCTGGCAGCCCTTTGTAATAATTTTTGTGGCCATATTTCTCTCCTGAAAATTGATACCTCATTATGAGCATAGAAACCGGTTTCCATCAAGGGGAATTTCTGGGCGCTCCAGGTGAATGGTTCGGTAAACTAGTTTCGGTTTTAAGCCAGTTTGGGCAGTCTTTACAGGGGAAGATATTTTTGCTATATTCAACCAATACTCATTATAGCTTAATTATTTATCGAGGAGAATGTATGATTTTTCCCCTGCAAGAACTTGTAGAATATCAGGACAATATGTATGAAATAACCTGTGCGGCCAGTCGGCGTGCAACACAGCTTTCGGTCTTAAGGGACGAAGAGGTCGAAAAAAATGATGGCAAGGTGGTCTCACTTGCAGCCCGCCAGGTTTTTAAAAATGAGATTCAGTTTAAAATAGAGGAACAGTGATATAGGCCATGGCTGGGAAAAAGCCAGTCCTCCTGCTCTTTGGCCCCACAGCTTCCGGTAAAACAGCTTTTTTACAGGAGCTTTTTACTGGTAGCTCGTCGATTCCGGCCGAAGTTATCTCGGCCGATTCAATGCAGGTTTACCGAGGTCTGGATATTGGCACCGCAAAGCCCTCTGCCAGCTTTTTGGCCGAATTGCCCCATCATCTTATCAATATTAGGGACCCCAAAGAACAGTTTAATGTTGGCGATTTTGTGCGCTTGGCCCAGGAGCATTGCCAGGATATTTTACAGCGTGGCCTTTTGCCGGTTATTTCCGGTGGTACGGCCTTTTACCTAAAAGCATTTTGCCAGGGTCTGCCGGCAGCCCCGCAGTCGCAGGCCGGTATACGAGAGGCGGTACAGGCCGACTATCTTGCCCGGGGGGCAGAGCTCCTGTATCAGGAACTCTGCCAGGTCGATGCTGTATCGGCCGCTCGCATTCATCCCAACGACCATTACCGCATAAAAAGAGCCCTCGAGGTCTATCGCTCCACCGGTCGGCCATTGAGCGCTTTTAATCCCGCCGAAGAGGGGGCGGTGTGGGCTGGTGAAAGGGCCTATCGGATACTGGCCATTGAGTTAGTGCGAGAAAGAAAGGTGCTGTACCAGCGTATAGACCAGCGGGCAGCACAGATGTTCGAACAGGGTCTAGCAGAAGAGCTTATAGGCCTTGTGGCCAGGGGCTATACCAGTGGGGATCCCGGCATGAAGGCCATTGGCTACCGCGAATTTTTCGATGAAGACGGCACGTTTTTAAACCCTCAGGGCAATGGCGACCTTTCCACTTATATTCGGCAGCTTATTGCCCGCAATAGCCGGCGCTATGCAAAGCGCCAAATTACTTTTTTCTCGTCTTTAGAGAATCGCCTGTCCCTGCATATAGAAAGGGGGAGGACCCAGGAAGGCATACAAAAATTGAGGGGCAGCATAGAGGAATTTCTGGCTCTCGATGCATTGAACTAAGCTAGCTACTTGACCTTTTATAGGCCCTGTTGCATACTAAATTAGTGCCGTCCGATAGACCTCCGTATACAGGGGCGGTGGCGGGATTCATTCTTTAATACAAGGAGACATCAAAGTGCCCTGCGGTAGAAAACGGAAACTGCGAAAAATTGCAACACATAAGCGAAAGAAAAAACTTCGAAAGAACAGGCACAAAAACAAATAAGCTCTATATTATTTGATTGCCAGGGAACCGCGTGCTTGTTTGCGCTAGCTAGGCTAGTTGTGTAGAACAGGGAACGCGGTTTTTTTGTTTTTGGCTGGTGTTCACCTTAAAGGGCGCCTCTAAAAACTTCCCTCAGTCCTTAGAGGTGCCTTGGCAAATCTTTTTAGACTTTGCATTTCTATTTGGTTGGCCATGAAAAACTGAATTTTTTCAAGGTTACCTGAATATAAGGGGTCCTTGGGTATATGCCAGAAAGTATTCTTTCATCTATTAACTCTCCTCATCAACTTCAAAAGCTCACCTATCCCCAATTGTACGAACTCAGCCATGAAATACGACAGCTCATTATAGATTCCACCGGTAAAAATGGGGGGCATTTGGCCTCCAATTTAGGGGTTGTCGAACTGACGATTGCCTTACACCGGGTCTTTAAAAGCCCTACCGATAAATTTGTCTGGGATGTGGGACATCAGTGTTACACCCATAAAATCTTAACCGGCAGGCGCGAAGAGTTTTGTAATTTGCGCAAACAAAATGGTTTGGCCGGTTTTCCTAAGCGCACCGAAAGTGAGCACGATGCCTTCGATACTGGGCATTCCTCTACCTCAATTTCTGCTGCCCTGGGCCTTTTGGCGGCAGATGCGAATAGGCGTGTTGTGGCAATAATTGGCGATGGCGCCCTGACCGGTGGCATGGCCTTCGAGGCGCTTTCTCATGCCGGGCAGCTGGGCCTGCCGCTCATTGTTATTTTAAACGATAACAATATGTCGATTGGCAAAAATGTTGGGGGCCTGTCTCGGCATTTGAGCCAGCTATCGATGACCGATAGGTATCAGCGGATTCGCTCAATGATAGACCATTTTGTGCGCAGAATTCCTGTTTTTGGTGAGCGTCTTTTTGCCCTTATGATGCGCTTTAAGCGCGGGGTCAAGGCACTGTTTTATGCCAATAATTTTTTTGTGGATCTGGGCTTTGAGTATGTCGGACCAATTGATGGTCACCGCCTGCGCGAGCTGGAAGAGGTCTTAAAGGATGTCCGCGACCTGAACCGGCCAGTGGTTGTACATGTTATCACTAAAAAAGGGAAGGGCTATGAATTTGCCGAAGAAGACCCCAGCTCTTTTCACGGCATTGGCCCCTTTAAAGTGGAAGATGGCAGTCTTGAAAGGCTGAGCTCTTTTTCTTTTAGCAATGCCTTTTCGCGGGCAATAGTGGCACTGGCCAAAGACAATCCCAATATTTGCGCAATTACTGCGGCCATGGAATCTGGTACCGGCTTGCAGGCCTTCCGCCAGGCCTTTCCCGATAGGTTTTACGATGTGGGTATTGCCGAACAGCATGCCCTTACCTATGCTGCCGGGCTTGCCGCTGGGGGAAAACGCCCGGTGGTGGCCCTTTATTCTACTTTTTTGCAGCGGGCGATGGATCAGCTTATTCACGATATTGCTATTCCCAATCTGCCGGTCTGCATTGTGCTCGACCGCGCTGGTTTTGTGGGCGAGGATGGCGAAACGCATCAGGGGCTTTTCGATATAGCCCTTTTGCGGAGTATTCCCCATATTCATCTGCTTTCTCCGGCCAGTGCGCAGGAGCTTTCGGCCATGCTCGCGCAGGCCTTAAACACTGATGGGCCGGTAATTATTCGCTATCCAAAGGCTGCCTGTCCGGCCGAAGAGGCCTTCCTTTTTAGGGCTTTAGAACTTGGGCGTGGGGTTTTTTGTGGTAGGACCGAGGCGCCAATTCTACTTGCCTATACCGGCAGTCTGCACAGCCAGGCGATTCTTGCCCAAGAATTTTTGGCCAGTCGGGGAATTCAGGTAGAACTCTATAACCTGCGATATATTAAACCTATGGATTACCCCTGGTTGGCCCAAAAGCTTGTCGATAAAAAAGAATGCTATATTTTCGAAGAGGGCATTTTACAAGGTGGCATAGCTCAGGCAATGTACTACGAGCTTTCTCGAAGCCTGCCAGAGCTCTGTATTCAAATTCATGGGGCAGGTGATAGCTTTCCTGCACAGGCCAGTCGAAACCAACTTTTGGCCTCTGCTGGCCTCGATGCTCCGGCAATGGTAAGGGCAATTGCCGGCCAGACGCGCTATATGAGCGATGTCGATAAAAAAAAGGTGGCATTAGTCCTATGAATCTTTCCCTACCCAATGGCAAAGTTCTAGAGCTTTCGAGCCCGAAAATAATGGGGATTATTAATTGCACCCCCGACTCCTTTTATCCCGGGAGCCGGAGCGACGGGCAGCGGGCCTTGGAAGCCGCGCTGAAAGCCGAGGCCAATGGGGCGCATATTTTAGATTTTGGGGGCGAATCTACCCGCCCAAATAGCGATCCGGTGAGCGAGGAGGAAGAGTTAAACCGCGTCCTACCCGTGTTAGAGGCCTTTCGACGGCGTTCGGATCTGCCAGTCTCTATCGATACTTATAAATTTAGGCTGGCAAAAGAGGCTCTCGATCTGGGGGCCGACATTGTCAACGATATTACCGCCCTGGGCCATGCCAAAGAGATAGCCGGCCTCTGTGCCAAAAAAGGGGCAGCTCTTATTTTAATGCACATGCAGGGAAGACCAAAGACAATGCAGGATGCCCCCTTTTATAAGGCGGTGTGCAAAGAGGTCCATAAGTTTTTTAAAGAGCGCATTGCCTTGGCGCGGGCCCAGGGGATGTCGCCAAAATCCCTCCTGCTCGACCCGGGCTTTGGCTTTGGCAAGCGGGTGGCAGACAATATCGAGCTATTGACCCATTTAAAAAAAGCGAGCCTGCCCGGCCATCCTATTGTGGTCGGCCTTTCGCGTAAATCCTTTATTGGTGCTATTACCGGGCGAAAAGTAGAAGAGCGCCTGGCAGGTAGCATTGCAGCTCACATGTTGGCATTGGATAGGGGGGCTTCCATATTGCGCGTTCATGATGTCCGTGAAACTGCCGATTTAGTAGGTATGTACAATGCGGTTAAGGGGCTAAAAAAGTGAATTTTCTCAGTTTTCTGCAGACTCTTTATAATAATGTGCGCCCTATTTTAGATGTTCTCATTCTTGCGTTTTTGCTATATAGGGCCTGGGAGCTCTTAGTTCGCACGCGGGCAATTCAATTGATTAAGGGCACCGGTTTTTTGGCTGCCCTGTACGGCCTGGCCTTTGTTCTTAAGCTTTCCACGCTTTTGTGGATACTCAATTTTTTGGCCCCCGGACTTTTTATTGGCATGGCCATTATTTTCCAACAGGAGCTTCGGGCAATCTTTTTAAAACTGGGGCAGGGGGACTGGTTTGGACCTGGTCTGCGCAGCCGCACCGACCAAGTGGAACTGGCCGTACATGCCGCCGAGCTCCTTTCGCGCCAGAGGCGGGGGGCCCTTATGGTCTTTCCGCGCCGCACCAGTTTAAAACATATTTTAGACACTGGTACCAAAATAAATGCCGATATTGGCTCAGCCTTAATTATCAGTATTTTTGCCTTCGATGGACCCTTGCACGATGGTGCAATTGTCATTCAAAATGGAAAACTCCTGGCTGCTGGCTGTTTTTTGCCCCTTTCCGACCAACAGGATATTCGAAAAAGTTTTGGCACAAGGCATCGGGCCGCCCTGGGTATGAGCGAAGAAAGTGATGCCGTTGTTTTAATTGTCTCCGAAGAAACTGGGGCGCTATCTTTGGCCTGGGATTCGCGGCTGTATTACGATTTGACCCCCGCAAACCTATTAACGCGATTGCAAACAATTTTAGAACGGCCCAAGCAGGACATTTCTTTGGATAGCAAGGACGATATAAAGGAGAGCTTCCTTGAAATTTAGACCCTTTATTGAGCGCATTTTACACAATTGGCCCATTAAAATTCTCTGTTTGGCAATTTCAATCATTCTTTTTCTTGTCTATCGAATTTCCTCGCTCGAGGAGCGATTTTTCATGGTTCCCCTTACCGTTCACAGTGGCAGCGAATTGGTACCAGCGAGCGACTGGCCAAGGATGGTGCGCATTTCGCTGCGGGGCGAACCCAATGTGGTAAAGGGTATTTTCGAGAATGATATTGAAGCTTGGCTCGATTTACACACTATTCAAAAAGAGGGGCCGGCAAGCGTACCTATTCGTATTGTAAAAACTGGCAGTGCGGCAGCCGTGGACCCGCTGGAAATCCATGTCGAACCCGAGGAGGTCGAGCTCAATATGGAAATCCGGGAAGAAAAAATGGTGCCGGTCCTCCCCTCGTTTCGGGGCAGTATCGACAGCGGCTACGACCTGAGCAATTGGACACTGGCCCCCTCGATGGTTACTATTACCGGGCCCGCCTCGCGCATTGCGCGGCTACAGGAACTTTCCAGCGAGGCCGTAGAACTTGGGGGGCGAAAGGGAAATTTTTCGCTCTCATTGCGGGTGCTCAATCCGGATTCCCTCGTTAAAATTTCTGGCGAGGGCACCGTCTTGCTTTCGGCCTTTATTCAAGAGGCAACCCTCGTGCGCGATTTTTCAAATATTGTTCCGGAGATTATTGGGCTGAATGCCGAGTTTGATGCCGAAATGGATCCGCAGATTATTTCCTTTAAGCTCTCGGGGCCCTGGCCCCGCCTGCAACCTTGGACAATAGGCAATCAGGCAGTTTATATTGATGGGACCCGTATAAAAAGAGCGGGAAGGTATCAACTGCCCATCGAGTTCGAGATCCCCGCCGAATTTACCATACAGGATCTTAGCGAAGATACTCTAGAGCTAGAAGTTAAACTGAGCCCTCAAATTAAAGAGGAAGATGAATGATTCTTGGAACAGGTATAGACATTGTCCACACAGAGCGAATGAAAAAATGGAGCGAGGAGCTCTGTGAGCGCTGGTTTCATCCAGAGGAGATAAAGGCTGCCCGCTCTCGGGGGGCTGGTATGGCCCTTTCGCTGGCGGCCCGCTTTGCCGCAAAGGAGGCCTTTGGCAAGGCTTTGGGTACGGGACTTCGGGGCATCATTTTAAAAGATATTCAAGTGATAAACAGCCACAATGGAAGGCCATATATTATTTTACATAAGACTGCTAAAATAGCCTTCGAGCAATCTGGCGGAACTGATATACATCTTTCTTTGAGCCACGACGAGGGAAACGCCATTGCAATGGTAATAATTGAAGGAAGGGATGTTTAAATGGCAATGATCCGTGAAGAGCGCGAACTCAAACTGACGTATCAGGCAAAAGAGTCCACACGCTGCCCAATTTGCGATACCCGCTTTAATCGCGAAGAACTCCTCTCTGGCGGGGGCAGGCTCATTGCCGGGCCCCTTACCGACGAGCTACACCGACTGTACGAGCCCTCGGCAAAGTATGGCGAGGTCTATCCCCTGTTGTATCAGCCAACGGTCTGCCCTTCCTGTTGGTTTGCCTCTTTAGATGCCGATTTTCCCAATCTTCCGGCAAAATTTAAAGACGATGTAATGGAAGACCACGAGGCCCTAGTGGCCGATGTCGAGAAAATATTTCCATCAATAGATTTTAGCGTTCCCCGGGGCTTGCACGAAGGGGCCGCTGCCAATTATCTTGCGCTGCGCTGTTATCATTTTTACCCCAAAGATTTTAATCCCACGCTTAAAGGGGGAATATGCGCCCTTCGTACTGGCTGGATTTTCGATATAATGCATCAAAAAGAAGGCGAGGAGAACTGGGACTGGCTATCGACCCTATTTAAGCAAAAGGCCCTCTTCCTTTATCGCGAAGCCCTTGCCCTTGAACAGATGGGCAAGGAGGCATTGAGCGGTATGCGCAATTTTGGCCCCGACACCGATAAAAACTTTGGCTACGACGGTCTTGTATATTTAAGTGCCCTTTTAGAATTTAAATATGGGCAACGCGAGGATGGCGAAAAGCGAATTGCCGCAATTGACGAAGCGAAACGGACTATTGCAAAGCTCTTTGGTCTGGGTAAGTCTTCTAAAAACAAGCCGGGCCCTCTTTTGGAGGTGGCCCGCGACCTATATGACTCTTTTAACCGGGAACTGAATCAGGCAGATGACTGAGTTGCGAAAAATAAGGCTCCTCGTCTCCTACGATGGCAGCGATTTTTTTGGTTGGCAGCGCCAGGGGCGGGAAGGGGGGCGGACTGTGCAGGGCTGTATTGAACAGGCCCTTGCTAGCATGCACAAGCATCCGGTGGATGCCTATGGTTCGGGGCGTACCGATACTGGGGTGCACGCCTGTGGCCAGGTTTTACATTTTCATAGCGATATTAAAAACATTGCCGTCCAGAATTTCGTGCCCGCCCTCAATTCGCTATTGCCCCAGGATGTACGTGTTTTACGGGCAGAACTGGCTGACCCCGACTTCCATGCGCGGTTTTCGGCACGCAGCAGGCTGTACCGCTATTTTATCATCCCCAACCGTCCTGCCCGTCCCCACGAATTGCGCTATGCCTGGCAAATTTGGCGCAAAATGGACCTTCAACATTTAAATGCCCTGGCCACTTGCCTAAAAGGCGAAATGGACTGTCGTATTTTTGCCGGTTCCCGTGATAAAAGCCATTCTACATCGCGCTATATCTGGGTTTCCCGCTTTGTCCAGGAGGGGAATATGCTCGTCTACGAGATTGAGGCAAATGCCTTTTTATATAAAATGGTACGCTCTATTGTGGGCAGTCTTTTGCATGGCGAGCAGCAGGGCCTGTCCAAGGCCGAGTTTTCGCGGCGCCTTGCCAATTTTGATGCCTCATTAGTTGGGCCAACAGCCCCTGCAAAGGGGCTTTTTCTCTGGCATATCAGCTATTACGAAAAAGGCTAGCAGTATGAAATATAGATTTTTCTCCATGGTACATTTTTTTTCTGTTTTTCTAATAGCTTTCGCCCTTCTGCCAGCGGTACATGGCGAAGAAGCCCCCCATATTGCAAAAATAGTGAGTATTTCGCCAGTTTTAACCGAAATTGCCTGGGAGCTTGGCGCTGGAGAACTTTTAGTGGGGCGCAGCCAGTGGTGCGACTGGCCCCCAGAAGTCTTGCAGCTCCCCATTGTGGGTGGTTTTTCGGGTGCAAGTGTCAGTATCGAGACAATTCGGGCAATTGATCCAGATATAGTCCTGCTTTCGCCCTTTATGCATATCCGCCTTATTCCCCTTTTTAAGCGCGCTGGCATCGCTTTTTTTGGTGCCGACAGCAATTCTTTCGAAGAGATAATCGAGGATACCCGCCGTCTTGGCAGGGCAATAGGAAGGGATGAGGAGGGTATGAATTTGGCAGCTCGAATGCTTAACGATTTAGCCGCTTTAGATGCTACCCTGGCATCCGCGCTTCCTCCCGGGGTCGATACATCGGGTAGAAATGGTAAAGGGGGCAAGGGGGTCTTTTACCTTTTACAGGAGGATCCCCTTATGAGCTGTGGAAGGGGCAGCTTTATAGACGAGCTTATCGAACGCGCTGGGGGGCACAATATATTTACCGAGGTGCAAGAGGCCTGGCCCCTTGTATCCATCGAAGCTCTGCGCCTTGCCGATCCCGATTTTATTCTAATGGATAGCCAGAACTACGCCCGTCTTTTTGGCAGGGGCTCATCTTACCGGGGCCCACTAAATAAGCTTCGGGCGGTTAAGGCGGGAAATATTATAGCAATTGATGGGGACCTACTGTCTCGCCCGGGCCCCCGTCTAATACAGGCGGCCTGGATTTTGGCTAGGGCCCTGGGGACGGTAGAATGAAGCCGGAAAGACGGGCCCGGCCTGTTTTATTTATTGGGGCCGGCCTTGGTTTAAGCTTTCTCGCCTTTGTCTGCTCACTTGCCCTGGGGCCTGCAACGGCCATCCTGTTAAAAAGTGATATAGGGCTTTTGCGCGACATTATTCTGGAACAGCGCTTGGCACGCAGTTTGCTGGCCTGGTCGGTCGGTGCTCTTTTGGGGCTCTCTGGAACAGCCCTTCAGGGCCTTTTCCAGAACCGACTGGCAGATCCCTATATTACCGGCACCTCTGCTGGTGCCGCTTTTGGCGCAGCCCTGGCCCTGGTCTTTGGGGTAGGTGGGGTCGGTGTTTTAAGCGGGCCAAGCCTCTTCGCCCTATTGGGCTCCCTTGGGGCCAGCCTTTTAGTATTCAGCCTTGCCCGAACCGCCGGAAGGGCCGCCCCCCTAAGTGCCCTCCTGCTCTCGGGCACTGCGGTGTCGGCCCTGTTTTCGAGCCTGCTTTCTTTGCTCTTAGTAATCCAGGACCGCCACCTGCACCGCGTCTATTTTTGGCTACTCGGGGGCTTTGCCGCGGTCTGGTACGAAGACCTGTATATTGTCCTAGCCTTTGGCCTTTTGAGCCTGCTTTGCCTTCTGCCCATGGCGCGCAGCCTGGATATATTGGCCAGTGGTGAAGATTCTGCCCGCTCTTTAGGGCTCTCTCTTTTCTGGACCCGGCTTTTAATACTGTTGGGCAGTAGCTTTGCCGTGGCAGCGGCGGTGTCGGTGGCCGGCATTATTGGCTTTGTCGGCCTTATTGCCCCGCACATTGCCCGCCTCCTCCTTGGGCCAAGGCACCGCTGGCTCTTTCCGCTTGCCGCCACCCTGGCCGGCCTTATTACCCTGCTCGCCGACATGCTGGCCCGCAGCCTTATTGCTCCGGTGGAATTGCCCCTGGGAATTTTAACCAGCCTTATTGGTGCCCCCTTTTTTCTCTGGCTCTTAGTTCGCGCCTATCGCAGGGGGGGGGCGGTTTTATAATGAATATCGAAGCTTTGCAGATACAGCTTGCCTGGGGGCGGCGCAGCGTTTTAGAATTTCCGTATTTTACCTGTTCTAAGCCAGAATTAATTGCCATTTTAGGGCCCAATGGCAGTGGAAAAAGTAGCCTTTTGCGCTCCTTTGCCGGTCTATTCAGACCCAAATGTGGAAATATCAATTTGAATAATCAAAATATTTACAAACTTTCCGCCAAAGAATTGGCCCGCAATGTCGCCTGGCTCCCCCAACAGATAAAGGCCGAATGGCCCTTTACCGTCTGGGACTTCGTTATGCAGGGCCGCTATCCCCATATTGGCTCGTTTAAGCCAATATCCCCAAAGGATAAAAATGTAGTGCGCCATGCCCTTTCGCGGGCCGGTCTGCTGGCCCTTGCCAATAGAAAAATTACCGAGCTCTCTGGCGGGGAGCTACAGAGGGTGTATATTGCCCGGGCACTGGCACAGGAGGCCGGCCTATTGCTCCTAGACGAGCCCCTATCCCAGCTGGATATTGGCTACCAGCAGGAAGTACTTGCTCTTTTGCGGGAATTAGTCGATCAGGGCCATTGCATTATTATGGCCGTACACGATATCAATATAGCCCTTGCCCATGCAGAGCGGGTTCTGGTCCTCCATGAAAAAAAAATTCAGGCTGATGGGCTAGCCAAACAGGTGCTTGAGCCTGGGTTAATTAAGCAGGTATGGAATTTGGATGTGCAAAAAATAAAAAACCCCCACCACACCGGCCAAGAGGCCTTTTTCTGGTAAGTAGTTTACCGAATCTTTCACCTGGGTTGCCCCGAAGTTTGCCGGCCTAAAGACAGGCCTCAACCTTCTTAAGAAAGGCTTTAAGACGTTTTACGGTGTTGTCCGAAATGATATGCTCAATTTTACAGCCCTCGTCCTCGGCTATTTCTGCAGGCACCCCCACAATGTCGCGCAAAAAACTGGTTAGAAAGTCGTGTTTTTCGCGTATCTGCATTGCCCGCTCCCTGCCTTTTTCGGTAATAGTTACCCCGCGGTAGCGCTCGTGAATTATCATGCCTCGCTCTTCGAGATTTTTTAAGGCGGTTATAACCGAGGGCTTAGAAACCCCCATGCGGTTGGCAATATCGGTAACCCGGATTGCTCCCTCTTCCGAGAGAAGGCTCACAACTTCCAGGTAATCTTCCAAGGACTGCGTCATAGATTTAATTGTACTAGAGAAGACTGACAGGGTCTACATCTGTCTCTAGGTAGACGGAGTAGGGCAGCTTCTTTTTATATTCGTGCAATACCTTGGCGCAATATTGATGAATGCTGGCCATTGTTTTGCCGCGCACAATAAGGTGCATACGCCAATTGCCGGCAATGCGCGAAAGTGGGCAGTCCACCGGGCCCAGAATATCGGCCTGTTCGGGTAGCTGGGCATTGAGCATTGCATATAGCATTTCTATTGCCTGTTCGCAGGCCTCTCGGTTCTTAGAGCGGGTAAGCATGCGAATAAGGCGCGAGTATGGGGGGAATGCCGCCTCCTGGCGTGTCTGTAGCTCTTGGCGGTAAAAAGTATCAATTTCAAGTTTGGATGCCAAAACAATGGGGCGGGCATCGGGGTTCCAGGATTGTACAAGGACCTTGCCATCGGGAAAAAAACGACCGGCGCGCCCGGCAACCTGGACAATTAGGGAAAAGGTGCGCTCGGCGGCCCTAAAATCGGGGAGCTGCAAGCCGGTGTCGGCCATTATAACACCCACCAGCTGCACACCGGGAAAGTTTAGGCCCTTGGCCACCATTTGGGTGCCCAAAAGAATATCAATTTCACGGCGTTTAAAGGAATCCAGGACTGCCTTAACGCTGCCACGCTTGCTGGCATTGTCGGTATCCAGACGTTGAATGCGCAGGTTCGGAAAGGATTGGGCCAATTCCTCCTCCACGAGCTCGGTGCCAAAACCGGTAAAACCCGCTGCCACCGAACCACAGCTGGGACAGGCCTGGGGAATGGCTTGGGAAAACCCACAGTAATGACAGATTGCCCGGCCAATATTTTTATGATAGGTCAGCGATACCGAACACTGTCTGCAGTTTAGCTCAAAGGAGCAGTCGGGGCAGGAATAAAAAAGGTTAAAGCCCCGCCGGTTTAAAAAAAGTATCGACTGCCTGCCGGCAAGGGCTGTCGCCTGAATTTCGTCTTTTAAGCGCTGGCTCAGAGAGCCCTGAGAATTTTTTATATCGACAAGCTCAATGCTCGGCGGGCTGCCCCCCGACAATCGTTGGCTCAGGTGCAGGCGGTGTAGGACGGCATCGCCCATCAGCTTCCAGGCCTCCACCGAGGGGGTGGCCGAACCCATAAGCAGAATGGCCGATTCGCTGCTACTGCGGTGTAGGGCCACCTGTCGCGCATGGTAGCGGGGGGTATTGCCACTTTTATACGAGCCATCGTGCTCTTCATCAATAATAATAAGGCCCAGATTTTGAAGGGGGGCAAAGACTGCACTGCGGGGGCCTGCCACTATTTTTGCCTGCCCACTGCGTATGCGTTGCCATTGGTTCAGGCGTTCACTGGCGGTCAAATGCGAGTGGAGAGTGGCACTGGCCGAGCCAAAGCGCTCTTGAATTGCCTGGACTACTTGGTGGGTAAGGGAAATTTCGGGGACAAGATAAATCACGCTTTGGCCCCTATCTATAATGGCCTGGGCGGCCCGTAAAAAAACTTCGGTCTTGCCCGAGCCGGTTATGCCATACAGATAGTACCAAGGGTTTTTAGTATTCGCACCGGATAAAATAGCCTTTAGCGCTGCCTCTTGCTCGTCGGAAAGGGGAAGGGGCTCTTTAGAAATATCGATATCCTCGTCTAAAAAGGCCGGTATACTGGCTTCTCGCTTTGCCGAAGGCACAATGGCGCTCAGGGCCTGCCCGGGGGAACAGAGGTAGTAACTGGCCAGCCAATTGGCAAGGTCAATTTCACCCTGTCCAAATAGGGGCAGCTTGTCCACAACGCGGCTTATTGTTTTTAGCTTTTCCGGAGGAATATGCTCTGGCAAGTTGGAATGGCAGGCCACAATATAGCCCAGGGCCTCTCTGCGCCCAAAGCTGGCCTTTACCCGCTTGCCCACGGCCACCTCTTGGCCCTCTTGCACTAAATAGGTAAAGCGCTCCTGTAGGGGAATATCGAAAAGCAGATCGACATAGCGGCTCTTCATTGCCCGCCATCGTTGGCCGCATTATTGGCATTTTTTGCCATGCCCGCAGCCAGAAGTTTTAGGGCCTCCCAGGTGGGGCGTTTAAGGCCATCGTCTTTAAGAATTTGGGCCGGGTGGTGAATTTGAACAATTGGCACATTGTTTGGGCCAGGGCTCAGGCTCTTACTGGCAGTTTTATCGGCAATAATAATGCCCCGCGGGCCAGGACAGCCGGTAAAGGGAGGTATCGAATAGCCCTCGGCTATTGTGCAGTCCTTTTCGATATCAATATTGATAGCCCCAATCATCTTAGCTAAAAGTTCCTGAGCAGCGGCACAAGAGCTGTCTTGTTGCGGGACAAGGATGATAAGCAGGCTTTTGTCTTGGCAGTCCAATACCTCGGGCGCTGGGGGCAAGGCCTTGGCAGGGGTCCGGTGTCCCAGGGACAAAAAATCTGCAATACAGTGTAGGTTTTGGTGCAATAGCTCGCGGTCTTGGCCTTTCATCTTCTGTATAGTCTATTAAAAAGAGGGAATTAGGCAAGCGGTCTAAGGCTGATAGCTCCAAGGGCGGCCAGTTTTTCGCCCTTTATGGCCAGGGCCCCAAGACAGTTATAGGCCTTATTCTCTGGGGCAAAGTCTGCTACAGCCCGCTCTAGGTCGGCATTTGTTTTAATTCGGTTGCCCAAGGCTGTGGCCAGCGCGTCGGCTATGGCTGCGTTTTTATGGATAATTAGGGCTAGGTCGGCCTGTCCAAAGCTAAGTGATGGCCCTACGCGCCCCGAGGAGGCTGCCAGGCCCCCCCGGCCGGGGGCCAGCTCTATTGCCAGCTTTTCGCTGAGCGAGGAGAGCCCGGCATATAGGCCCACATAGAGGGGGGCCTGGGTAACATAGTAGATATCGCCACCGTTTTCGACAACTAGTTCTTCCAGCGGAAAACGCGCCATAAGGGCCTTGCCCAGGCTCTGGGCAATGGCGCCGGCAACGGCAGCCATTGGCCCGGTATTAGCTATCTGGGCAGATATATACATCTCTTTTACTGTCTCCTCTAAATTGCCGGCGGGTAGGGAAAGCGGTTCCAGGCTTGTTAAAAAAAGGGGCTGGGCAAGGCCATAAAAGTGAACGGTTTGATACAGCTGTTTTAACAATTGCGGTGCTTCCCGCTCCAATGCCTGTTTTAGGTCTGCTTTTTCGTCTGTTGCTAGGCGCCAACGCAGCTCAATGTCGGCCTGCCTATATGCAATGTGGGTGGAAGTAAGGCGGGGGCTTTTGGCATCGCGGTAACTGCGCGCCAGGAACATTCCTTTAGCCAAAGTCCAGGCTAAAGGTGGCCATTGGGCAGGCCTTTATGCAGAGCTCGCAGGCGGTGCAGCGCGTGGCATCGACCTGAAGCTGCCAGCTTTCCCTGTCCATGCTTAGAGCGCCAGAAAAGCAGACCGCCGTGCAGGCCCCGCAGTGAATACAGGCCTCTTCTTTCCAGTTTAAACGCTTGGAGACCGGCGTACAGGAGACCCCTCTTTTTTCGAGCCAGCCAATGGCCTCGTTAAATATCTCTTCGCTGGGGTGTTCTAGCTCTACTAAAAGATTTCCCACCTGGCCTTCGGAGACCTTTGCCCGAAGAATATTTATTTTTAAGTCCCAGTTTTTAACCACATGCCACAAAAGGGGCTCGGAGGTGGTCTGTACACTGTAATCCAAAACATATTTTTGTTTCATTTTTCTGCCCTTGGTTCGCGCGTATACTCGAAAAGGCTTTTAACTGGTCCGGCCTCGCCAAAACTGCGAATAGGGGCGTTTAAAATAAAAGTCCCTCCAAGCACCCTGTTTTTAAGCTCTGCGGCAATTTCGCGCGCCTTGTAAAGGCTGGAAAGGGGGGCGGTGCGCACTTTTTTGCCATCAATTTCAATTGTCCCGCTGCGCAAATCTCGGTAATTGACCCTGCCAATGCTGGGGTGCCCATCGAGGCCATAGTCGCAAAGGCTGGTGTGAATTTCTTCGTCCCGAATACTCAGGCGAAAGGCCATGTCCTCGTCTAAAACGGGTATGGCAATGCCCACTCCCACATACAGGCTCACGCCATAATTATGAAAATAGGCGGCGCGCAACCAGCGCCGGTCCATCTGGCGGGCATCGCCCATAAGCATAAGGGTGGCTGCATTCGATTCGGGAATGCCCCGTTCGCTGCGGGCCTTTGCTGTGGTAAACTGAGTTCCCTGCCAGGCTACATGGCCATGGGCGCCGGCAAAAAAAACGGGGCTTCCTATGCCAATAGTGCGCAAATAGGGGTCATTTAATAAAGGGGAGAGGCAGCCCGAGGTGGAATAATTTACATTCAGTTTATTGGGTAAAAGGGTGCCCATATAGGTGTACAGGGCTTTTTTGGTGCTATTGGTGGCCGCCGGATAATTCTGGTAGGCGTTGCGCGGGTTGGTTACGATTATTTCGTTTACCCGATCCCGGTGTATCCAGGTATCAATTTCCCTGCGTGGATAGCAGTCGGTGCCCTTGCCGCTGGCAATTAAATGCACCTCTTGGCCAGAAATTAAACGCTCCAGCACATGGGCCCCACCAAAGCGGGGGTTTTCCCGGTGAACCTCGGTGGCGCCCATATAGGCATCCACTGCAGCTAGGCCGGCACAGGCGGGAACACCATCCAGGCTAATTTCTTCCATGCGAATGGGGGGATCACTGTGGCCAAAATTGATAAAAAAGCCGGAAGAACACATTGCGCCAAAGGTGGCCGTGGTTACCACATCCACTTTTTTGGCTATTTCCTTTGGGCTGGCCTCCTTGGACATCTTGGCCACCTCTTCGCCGGTGAGCACAATTGCCTTCCCGGCCGCCAGCTTTGCGTTAATCTCCTGCCAAGATTTTTTTATCTCGCCCATGCCTTTACAATTTACTTAAAAACCAGGAGCGAAGGGTCGTAGTCCTCTGGGGGCACAAGGCCTAAAAGCTCAATCGTGGTGGCGGCCAGGCTACTAACACCCAGGCCCTTTTTAAGAGCATCGCTACCCTGTCTATATTCGCCTTTAAAGGCGGGGTCGTAGACAATGGCGGGCACCGGATTTAGGCTGTGGCTCGTCTTTGCCTTGGGGCTTCCATCCTCTTTGCGCGATACAGCACCTGTTTTCTTTTCGTGCTCGTACATATCGTCGGAGTTGCCATGGTCGGCAGATATAAGCAAAATGCCCCCAGCTCTATCAATTGCCTTTTTAATGCGGCCAATTTGCAGGTCCATGGCCTCCATCGAGCAGACAACTGCCTGATAATTCCCTGTGTGCCCAACCATATCTCCATTGGGGAAGTTGAGCCGTATATGGTCGAATTGCCCGCTGTCAATTGCCTCGATAACCCGGTCGGCAATTTGGGCGCACTTCATCCAGGGGCGCTGTTCAAAGGGCAGGACATCGCTTTTAATTTCCTCGTAGGTCTCGAGTTTCTCATCGAATTTACCGGTGCGGTTGCCATTAAAGAAATAGGTAACGTGGCCATATTTTTGAGTCTCGCTGATAGCCAGGGTTCGAATACCGGTTTTGGCAAGATATTCGCCCATGGTGCGGTCGATAGCGGGGGGGCTTACCAAATAGCGGGCCGGCACATGCAAATCGCCATCGTATTCCATCATGCCTGCATAGACCACGTCGGGCCATCGTTTGCGGTCGAATTTGTCAAAGTTTTTGCTTTCGAAGGCCTCGGTTATTTCCAAGGAGCGGTCGCCACGAAAGTTAAAATAGACGACCGAATCCCCATCTTCTATACTGCCAATTGCTTTGCCATCCTCGGCAACGACAAAGTCTTTTAAATCTTGGTCGATAATGCCGGGAATTTCTTTGCGGTAGGCCAGCACGGCTTCTTTTGCGCTGGAAAATTGTCGGCTCTTGCCCAGAACATGACAGTTCCAACCCCGTTCTACCATGCTCCAGTCTGCACCATAGCGGTCCATGGTTATATACATACGTCCACCGCCAGAGGCAATGCGGGCATCGAAATTTTCGCTATTTAAATGGGCTAAAAAGGCTTCGAAGGGCTCTACATAGTCCAGGGCACTGGTCTCGCCCACGTCGCGGCCATCAAATAAAATATGAATCCGTACTTTTTTTATTTTTTCGGCCTTTGCGCGCTCAATCATCGCCTTAAGGTGGTCGAGATGGGAGTGTACGTTGCCATCGGAAAAAAGGCCTATAAAATGAAGGGTGGTATTTTTATTGCGCACATTCTCGGAAATTTCCCTCCAAGCCCCTCCCTCGAAGAGGGCAGCGCTGGCAATCGACTTGCTCACCAGGGCGGCACCCTGATTAAATACGCGACCACAGCCTATTGCATTGTGGCCCACCTCGCTATTGCCCATATCCTCGTCGCTGGGCAGGCCCACCGCCTTGCCATGGGCCTTGAGCTGGGTGTGGGAGCTAAGCTCTTTAATGGCATCGAGGGCGAGCATTTTAGAATCGGCAACGGCATCGCCCTCTGCATATTTTCCGTAGCCAACACCATCCATAATAATAAGGACAACCGGTCCCTTGCGGCCCTGCCAGGCAGGGTTCTTTTTGAGGGCTTCCACCATGGGAACTCCTTGATTGTTTAAAAAGCGGGCAAAAGCCCGTTTAATTAAGTATTAATTGCAGCTAAAATTCTTTCCAATACCTTGTTGCGGTCTAGGGGCTTAACAATATAGTTTTTAGCCCCGATAAGGAGGGATTTTTTTACCACATCCTCTTTGCCAAGGGCGCTAACCATTACTACCCGGGCATTTTTATCGAATTCCAGGATTTTTTCGAGGGCGGAAACGCCATCTAAAATTGGCATGGTAATATCCATGGTAACAAGGTCCACATTGGGGTAAAGTTCTTTGTATTTTTCAAAGCCCTGTATGCCATCCGCGGCGGTTCCAACGACTTCAAAGCTTTCGGAAGTAAGTATCTGCCCAAGTTGTTTTGCAATAAACAGGGAATCGTCAATTATCAGCGCCCGATAGGGGGTACCATCTGGCTTTAACCCGTCTGGGGTTCTCGAGTTGATATTCGGCATATCGGTTTTAGCAATCACGTAATTCCTCCTAAAGACCTTTATACTCTATAGAGCGTATCAATTCAAGCCAATAAAGGACAAGCTAGATAATTGATGCCGTCTTCCTGTCTATGGCCTTTTTAAAGTTGGCCACGACTGCCTCGGGGCTTAGACTTGCATCGATATCGACTAAAATGCCCCTGCCCCGGTAATAGTCAATTAAAGGGGCGGTCTGGGCCCGGTATACATCGAGGCGTTTTTGAATTGCCCTTGCTTGATCGTCGTCGCGCGTATACAGTTCGCCGCCACAGATATCGCAGACATTGGCAATTTTGCTTTTTTTAAATGAGGTATGATAATTTGCCCCACAGGCGCGACAGGTAAGGCGGCCCCCAAGGCGCTGCAGCAGGATAGAATCGCCGACATCAAAATTGATAACAATATCCAAGCGGGAAATGGGCACCAAGCCCTCAGCTTGGGCTATCGTGCGGGGAAAACCATCGAGAATATAGCCATTTTGGGCATCTGCCTCTTTTAGGCGGGTTTTAACAAGGGCGATAGTTATATCGTCTTCTACCAGCTGGCCGGCATCGATAACTGCCTTTACCTTTAAGCCCAGTTCGGTTTTATTGGCAATGGCTGTTCGAAAAATAGCTCCTGTCGATATTTGAGGCACATTGAGTATTTCGGTCGCCTTCTCTGCAAGGGTCCCCTTACCAGATCCCGGTGGCCCTAAAAATACTATGTTCATTCGTCTTCCTCCTGGCACAATACTACACAGTTCTCATATTTTGAATCAATATATTTTTACTATGAATCCCGTTTTAAATTGTATTGAATAAAATCTTCAAATTTTTTCTGTGTTTTTAAGGGCAGGTCTGCCAAAAAATCGGCGAGTAAGGCCCTTGCCCCCTGCATTTTGTCTTCCATTAGAGTGTTAAGTTTTTCTTTAATACCCCGATTTTCAATTTCATTGATGAGCTCGTCTATTTCTTTCGCCTCTGCCCTTGCATTGCCAAAAAGGGCAGCAAAATGTGGATCTGTATTGATTTTTAGAAATTCGTGGCGGTAAAGCGTTTTTTTATTTTCGCGAATATCCAGGCCCAGGCTCTTGCCCAGTTTTTCCGCATTGCCCCAGAGGCCCAATTCGTCGTCTTTAATCTGAAACACAAGGCCCAGCTCTTCGCCGGCCTGTTCTAAAAGGGCAATATCTTCCTTTGGGGCCCCTGCAAGGAGGGCACCCAGGCTTAGCGGTAAGGAAACACTGTAGCGCCCAGTTTTATTGCGGTAGATGTTTTCAATTATCTCTGCCTCGTTTTCTACCTCCGAAAAAAAGCCGGGCAGGCCCGCTTCAGCGGCCGCTGCAGCGGCCACATCGAGCATTTGAGCAAGGCCCACCCCCATAAGCTCGCCACTAATTTTTTTGGACAATTCAATAAGGAGGGGGGCCGGAACCTGTAAATTACCAATAATATCCCAAGCGGCAAAAATAGCTATATCGCCCAGACAGATGGCCAGAGACTGCCCATGGTGCCCTGCCTCGGCTATGCCCCTGTTGTGCAGGAGACTTTTATAATGGCTGTGTATTGCAGGCCTGCCCCGACGAAACTCGTCGCGGTCCATTATGTCGTCGTGAATGAGCAGGCTGGACTGCAAAAGCTCCATGGCGCAGGCAAGATCCAATAGGTTTTGATGCTCGCCTTCGTCAGGGGCCCTGCCGGCCCCTAGCTCGTAGCCCAAAAACACAAGGCTACCGCGCAACAATTTACCGGCGGTGGCAAATTCGTTTAAAAGAGCCAGGCTTTCCCGCGCCAGGGCAGGGGAAATTTTGCTCAGCTGACCCTCTAGGCCTTTAAGACGCTGGGCAATATGCCTGGCCACCAGCTTGCCAGTGGCCTTTAAAAAATCGGACATTGGGCAGGCGTCTACAGGCGGCTGGCAATGGCATCGATAAACTGCCAGGAGTCCAGGGCCTTTGCCGGAGCCGGATTTGCCAGGCGCAACAGATCGCCGGTCATTTCCCCTGCCTCGATGGTATCCAGCGAGGCCTTTTCCAGTTTTTTTGCAAAGTCTACCAGCGCTGGCAGATTGTCCAGCTCCCCACGTTTTTGCAGGGCCCCCGTCCAGGCAAAGATAAGCGCCACGGGGTTAGTGCTCGTTTTTTCGCCCTTTTGCCAGCGGTAATAATGCTGCTGCACGGTGCCATGTGCCGCCTCGTATTCAAAGGCCCCAGTGGGCGAGACTAAAACACTCGTCATCATGGCAAGGCTGCCTGCGGCGCTGGCCACCATATCGCTCATGACATCGCCATCGTAGTTTTTACAGGCCCAAAGAAAGCCACCCCCGCCCTTAACTACGCGGGCCACGGCATCGTCGATAAGGGTATAAAAATAGGAAATCCCCGCCTTTTTACAGGCCTCCTGATACTCCTGTTCGTAGACTCTCTGGAAGATTTCTTTAAAACGGTGGTCATAAATTTTAGAAATAGTGTCCTTGGTGGCAAACCAAATATCCAGTTTTTCCTCGAGGGCGTAAAGGAAACAGGCCCGGGCAAAGCTCTCTATAGAGGCGTCCACATTGTGCATGCCCTGCACAACGCCCGGTCCGGGCATATCGGCGACAAGCTTTTTCCTTACCTCGCCAGTTTTGCTTGTATATACCAATTCCACCGTTCCCGGCCCATCTATGGACATTTCTGCGTTTTTATAGACATCGCCATAGGCATGTCGGCCAATGACAATGGGCTTTTCCCAGGTGCTCACCGTGGCCTGCACATTTTTTAAAGCAATCGGTTTGCGAAAGACCGTCCCATCTAAAATGGCGCGAATGGTCGCATTGGGGCTGGGATGCAGGGCAGTTAAATTGTATTCGTCTTTCCGCGCCATATTTGCGGTAATTGTGGCACATTTTACCCCCACCCCGTGGCGTAAAATGGCCTTTGCCGAGTCGACCGTTATCGCATCATTGGTTTTCTCTCGGTTTTCTAAGCTTAAATCGTAGTATTCTGTTTTTAAGTCTACAAAGGGCAAAAGCAATTTTTCTTTAATTACCGCCCAGAGAACCCGGGTCATTTCATCGCCATCAATTTCCACAATTGGTTTGGTCATTGTAATTTTCTTGTTCATTGGTACTCCTGGAAAGATAATATATGCAATCGTTATAAGCGATTCTCTATCATTGATAGTCGTTAGCATCTTGTCAACGGCTACAGGCATGATATAATAAGATATTCTTATTCTGGAGAAGCGGATGATTGGTACAACTATTGCACAGACGGGATCTGCAGTACATTCAGATGACAAAAAGGTGGCGCCTGGGATGAAGGGTCCAGAGAAGAAAAAAATGCTCGATTTGCGTGCCCGGGTGGTCCTTTGCGACATGGGGACAGAGTTTTTTAAAAATAGAAAAATCCCACTCCAATGCTTCGAGGGGGCCGAAGGTGAGCCGCGCTATGGCTTTCGACTTAAAGCCATAGATGTGCCCTGGATAAAACGCCTTTTGCATTCTGGTTTTATCGACAAGGCAGAGTTTCCTGTCCGCGAGCTTGCCGGTGTCAAGGCAGATATAGACGATCTTTCCCGCTTGGTGGTCTATTCCATGATTTACGGGCATTTTAAGGCGGCGGTAATTGCCCGGGCCGTAGAGACCGAGGTTATAAAAAAATGGAACCGGGCGCATCCGAATAAATCCCTGTATGCGCACAATGCGGTCTCCCCGCCAGAACTGCGCCAGGCCATGGCCGCCCGTTCAGATTCAATAGCCGAATTAAAACGCGACATTATTGCTCCGGTAACTCGCTCACTGGCGGTGGGGCAGAAGCGCAGTGCCGAAGAACAGAAAAAATTTGCCTCCTTTGCAAAAGATTTAGTGGATAGCTTGGATCCCTTGGTCTATTTCGTCTTGCTCAGCAGTGGACCGGAAATTCGCAAAAAATTGATGGGCGATATTACAATGGAAATTCTTTCCAGCATTGAAAAAACCGATTTAGCCGATTATTTAACCCTTATGGTGCTGGAACTGATGACGGCCGCAGAACGGACAACCCTGCTGGAAATTTTAGGATCCGAGGTTCCCGCCTCCGAAATTAGAAGCCGATTGGAAAATCCTCAAAAACGGGCCGAATTACTGGCGCGCCTGCCAAATGGGCTGGCCTCTGCCATGGTTTGGTCTTTGGCCAGGCGCTGGTCTTTAGGGCGCTGGCGCTATAGGCTGCGTCTGAGCCTGCACGACGGCTCCTCTTCCTTCGAAGATTCAAAGCGTCTGTTTGAAGAGCGGGGGCGCCTGTCTTTGGGCGAAAGAAATTTGAAAGAGTTTTACGATCAGGGGACCGGCCCCTATGGCGACGACGGTATGGGCTGGTATTATCTGTCTTTTATTGCCGAAGCCTGCGAAAAAATGGGGGTGCAGTTTGAAGCCTCTGTCAAAGAGCGCTCGAGCAGTGGAACAACCGCCGTCAATTTGGTTCTGGTTTTTTAGACTCCTTTGTTTCCTGTGTGCCGATATGGGGCGGGTGTATAATCAGGTTGCTAATCCTGTTTCCCTGCATCTCTAAAATTTCAATGCGTCGCAGCTCCCACCAAAAAAACTCGCCCACTGCCGGTATATGTCCCAGCTGTTCCAACACAAAGCCGGCCATTGTGTGGTATTCGCGCTTTTCTGTCTGTATATTATTCCAATTTAAGGTGATGGCGACATCGTCGATATTGGCCTGTCCCCCAACAATCCAGGAGCCGTCGGCCTGAAGCTGTATATGCTCATTGGGCTTTTCGTCGCCCTGAAGGAAGACCGAAATTTCGGCCAAGAGGTCCTGGACCGAAAGGCTGCCAGAAAACCCACCATATTCGTCCAGCACTATAAGGAGGGGGACCTCGTGCCTATTAAAAAGCTCCAAGGCAGTTAGGGCCGACATACTGGCTGGAATAAAAATGGGCTTTTGGCAAAGATTTTTTAAATGTATATCCCCCCGCCGTACTAATGCCTCGAGTATGGCCCTCGTGGTAATAGTGCCCATGACACTGTCTATATCCTCGCCATGAATTACCGGAAAGACATCTATGTTTGGGTGGGCGGCCAGGGTTTTTAACAGGCTTTCTTTTTTGGCATCAATATTCAAATAAGTTATATTGGCCCGATGGGTCATAAAGGTCTCTACTGGTCGATCGCCCAGATAAAAAACCCCCTCGACCATATTGCGTTCGCTCTCCTTTACTATGCCGTTGTGTTCAGCTTCTTTTAGGGCAAAGTGAATTTCCTCCTCGCTAATATCCAGGCCTTTTTTATTTTTAATTCTCATCAACTTAAGTAAGATTGCGGTGCTGGCCGAAAGGAAGCAGACCAGGGGCTTAAAAATACTGGTGAGAAGCGATAAAAAAGGGATTAAAACAAGGGCAATGGGTTCCGGGTTAGACAGGGCAATTCTTTTAGGCAGAAGTTCGCCAATAATAATGCTTATATAGGAAATGGCCACGACAATTACAATAAAGGCCAGCATATCTGCCCAGGGGGCTAAGATTGCATATGTCGAAAAAAATTGCGACAGTGGGGCCGAAAAGCGCACCCCCCCAAAGACACCGGTAAGCGTGCCAATGAGGGTGATACCTATTTGGATTACCGATAAAAAGGGGCCGGGATCGTCGACTGCAGTGAGCAGTTGCTTCCAGGCCTTATTTCCATTTTCAGCCCGCAGCTTTACCCTTGTTCTGCGCGATGAGACCAGGGCCATTTCCGCGAGTACTAAAAGTCCATTTAATAGGATTAATAAAAAAAGCAGGGGCAATTCCCACGACGGAGGCTCTTCCATAATATGCTATAAAGATAGCACAATTTCTGGGCTATTGCCAGATTACCTGTGCTTTTTAATGCTCATTTTCTTCTTCGGGGCTGTCCAGTTCCCCATAGGAGAGTACATTTTTAATGGCATCTCTCATGTTTTTTTCCAATTGAGTCTGCAAATTATAAAGGGTGGTAGCACTGGCTTTTGGCAAAATTTGGTCAGGGGGCATAAGTAATTCGAAGACCTCCAGCTGTAATGCCTTGGCAAGGGCCTCGAGGCTAGCGAGCGAGGGGGAGCGTTTCCCCAATTCTATCATTGCCAAATAGCTGGTAGATAAATTACTGCGTTCAGCTAATTCGGCCTGGCTATATTTTAGAATACTGCGGGCTGTTTTTATATTAATAGATATAATTTTAGCTAATTCAGCGGTCATGCTTGCTCCAAATAGGCATAATACGGCGGGAATTTTGGCTAGGCAATTCTTTATCAGAGAGTGTATACTCACTGACAGTATGGATTCATCTGTTAGCGAGGGCTCGGCTCTTAAATTGCTTAAAACAGAGATTGCCTCTACCTTAGAGCTTTTTCACAAGCTTTTATTAAAAGATCCTCAGAGTGATATCCATCCCTTGTATCTGTATGCCAGTGTCGCAGGCCTATATGCACCCTTTACCGATAATTCTCTTACCACCATCAATTTAAAACGCCATTTACACTATATTGTTTCGATGGCTTTAAAATTAAATCTAGGCCCATCTGTCGCCCTGCCGGCAAAACAGGCAAAGTGGGCGCAGAATTACGAGCCAAGCATTCTAGTAGACGCCTGTATTGCTCGATCCATCGGTCTTTTTTACTGCGATTTACTGGTTTGGGGCCTGTATAAAGGCGAGCGCTTTAAAGTGGGGAGACCGACAAAACTTAGTATTTATTTAACTGATAAAAATAGCTCTACTATCGGCGAGGCGGGAACCTTAAAATTAAAGGCATCAGCTGAGGTTCTTGAAAAACAGGGCATCAGCATAAGGGCAGAAAATAATTCCTATTGCATTGAATTATAGGCTTTTTACATTGCCGGGAAGCTCTTCCTTGGTAAGGGGGCGGCTAATATGTATGCCATTTTGAACGGTCTCTAATTGCTGAAGCCGGCCGTCGGGTAGCGGGTCGTCGAGTATTTGTACAATAGGAAAGCGGGGATTTTCGGGATTTACATCGATTACCTGTGCCTTTTGACCATTTGATAAAAGCACATATAGGCCAATTGGATAGATAGAAAGGGTAAAGACCAGGGCGCGGATAATTTGGTCGTCGTATTGCTTGCCCACATTCTTAAGAAGGTCGATCATGCTGGTGTAGCCATCCTTTGCCGTCTTGTAGGGGCGGGCCGTAGTAAGGGCCTCGTAGGAGCAGGCAACCGCAATTATTTTAGAATATTGGCTAATTTTATCGCCGGTCAGGCGGCGCGGATAGCCATTGCCATTTTCTCTTTCGTGGTGTTCCAAGGCGACAATGCAGACATTGAGCGGAAATTTATGGGCTTTAAGAATATTAAAACCTAAAATCGTGTGGGTAAGAATGGCCTTGCGCTCCTGTGGTTCAAGGGGGCGGTTGGTCATATACAGCTGGGGGGGAAGTTTTAACATGCCTATTTCATGTAAAACTGCGGCCACTCCCAATTCGATAAGTCTATGGTTGGCAAATTTAAGGGTAAAGCCGATAGAAATAGCAATAATCGTCGAGCGAACGGTATGCAGGACGAGGTAATTTTTGTTTGCATCCCCCTCTTCGTTAATGCGAAGGAGGTAACGTCGGTCTTCTTTTATAAGCTCGCAGAGGGCCTTTATGCGGTCGTTCAATTCCAGGCTATTTATTTCGCCCTTGGAAATATAGCGGGCAAAGAGGTTTGCTACATATTGATAAAAGGCTCGATATTGGCCGTGAACTTCGCGTATTTTTTCGGCTTCTGCAGAGGAACTGGCAAGGGGGACAAATTGAGTTTCGACAACATCCTGATCGGCTTCGTCATCGCCAGTGCCACTTGCTGATGATATTGTTCTTTTTTCGGAGGGCTCGCCCTCGCTAAAAACTTCTTTATAGTCCCATTCGATAAGCGCTTTAATTAATTCCTGTCTTATGGGCATTTCCGGAGACAGGAGGATGTACTTGGCATCGAGCATGAGGGGTTTAGAAAAAAAACGTCCTGCTTCTAAGTCCTTGATTGCATAATTATTCATGTTTTCCCCCGTTGACCCTAAAAAAGCTTTCATCTATTATTTTTATTGAATTCAGGGGAGATATTGTTTTGAAAATACGTCGCGTGTTCATAGGCTTTAACATTAGTATACTTATTTCTTTAAGCATGATAAGTGCTATCCCCCTGTTCAGTTTACATTCTATCACAAGTTTAGTTTTTTGGCAGTCTCATTATTATATACTCGCCCTAATTGTAATAATTGCTGTAGGGATAAATACCTATTTTCTTATCAATTGGAAGGTTTTACGCCTGTTGGAGCGTGAAGATTGGCCAGCTCTCTGCCAGGAACTGGAAATACAGGTGCTTAGAAAAAATCGCTATACGGGGCGGCGTATAAAACTTTTGGCAAGTGGCTATCTACTGCTGTCCGATACAGCCTCTCTGGAGATATTGGAAACAAAATTGGCCCGCCGCAGACCAGATCTGCTGGAAAAAAATGCCATTATCTTTGGTTTAGCTCGTATGCTTGCGGGGAACCAAGAGGGGGCGGCGGCTTTTTTTATGGAGTGGCAGGCTAAAACGAAATCTGCTCAAAGCCAGTGGCTGCACTGGTATGGTGCGCTATGTCATTATTTAATGGGCGATATATCGCTTGCCGGTGAAGCATTTATTTCTATAATACAGCAGACGAGGGATAGCCTGCTACTTGCACTTTCTGCCTCTTATCTGGAGGACAGCCTTCCAAAGCTTGGGGGGGACCTGTTAGACCAGGGGCAAGAGGCAATTAATTTAGCAAAGACAAGGGTTTTGGCCAGCTTTCCCCAGCGAAAGAACTGGGAAAAAGAGCTGGACAGGGCTTTAACCGAACTACATACCGTGGTTTTATCTAATGCAATTAAGGGTACCAGCAATCGACTGTACCCTGCTATCTGCCTTTAAGGAGGCTCACAATGAATGTTTTTCCTAAATCTTCCCGTCTTAACGATGTCTGTTACGATATACGAGGGCCAGTATTGGACGAGGCCAGCCGGCTGGAGGCCGAAGGGCGACGGATACTCAAATTAAATATTGGGAATCCCGGTCTTTTTGGCTTTAATGCCCCCGACGAAATTGTCCACGATATTATAATAAATTTGCACAATGCACAGGGCTATAGCGATTCGAAGGGTATTTTTGCTGCCCGCAAAGCGGTAATGCACGATTTTCAGTCCAAGGGCATTATGGATGTAGAAATTGAAGATATTTATTTAGGCAATGGGGTAAGCGAGCTAATAATGATTGCCCTCAATGGCCTGCTAAACCCCGGCGACGAGGTTTTAATACCGGCCCCGGATTATCCACTGTGGACGGCCGCGGCAAACCTGGCCGGGGGGCGGGCTGTGCATTATCTCTGCGATGAAAAATCCGATTGGCAACCAGATTTGCAGGATATTCGTCAAAAAATTACCGATCGCTGTAAGGCAATTGTGGTAATAAACCCGAATAACCCCACCGGTGCGGTGTATGAGCGCGATATATTGGAAGGTATTGCCGAAATTGCTCGGGAAAAAAATCTTATTATCTTTGCAGATGAAATATACGATAGAATTCTCTACGACGATGCAAAGCATATTCCCATGGCCAGCATCGATCCCGAGCTCTTTGTTGTTACGCTCAATGGGCTTTCCAAGGCCTATAGATCGGCGGGTTTTCGCTCTGGCTGGATGGTTTTGTGTGGGGATAAAAAGGGGAAAGAGGGCTATATCGAGGGGCTGAATATGTTGGTAAATATGCGTCTCTGCGCCAATGTGCCTGCCCAGTATGCAATTCAGACAGCCTTAGGGGGCTATCAGTCGATAAACGACCTTCTGCTTCCGGGCGGCCGTCTACGCGATCAGCGGGATGCAGCCTGCCAGCTTATCAATGACATTCCGGGGCTTTCGGTGGTCAAGCCGCGGGGGGCCCTCTATTGCTTTCCTAAAATTGATGTAGAAAAATTTGATATAAAAAACGACGAGGCCTTTGTACTGGACCTTTTGCGCTCTAAGCAAATACTTTTAGTACACGGCAGCGGTTTTAACTGGGCAGAGCCCGATCATTTTCGCGTGGTCTTCTTGCCCGATGTCGAAACATTAAAAACCGCCTTCGGTAAAATGGCCAGCTTTTTAGAGACCTATCGTCAAATAGGCTAAAAAAAAGACGGTACGCCTGGACGTCGGATGCGCACCGTCAAATCTGTGGTGTTATTGCCACTTATATAGAGTATCGACGTGCATAGGGGAATACTTAAATTTTTTTAATATGCGCTGGTGCCACATAGCAGATTTTCCCAGCTCCTGCCATAAATTTTGTAGATAACGGAGGTGGTAGGCCAGTTTATCGGTTTCTTCGCCGACCAATTCCTGTAGTTCCTCGGTGCTGGGAAATAAAAAAGCTGCCACTTCTTTGGCAATTGGCGATTTTGTCAATTCTTCGCAGGCGTCGCTGGCAGTGAATGCTTGTTTTACAAGGTCTTCGGTGTTTTTGGCGGAAAAATCTGGGTCTTGGCTAGCTTTTTGTGCAAAATAGGCCTTTTTGCAAAGGCTTGCCGCCTTTGTGCAGGCCTCTGCCAGCTCTTTAAGGCTTTCTATCAGCCTTTTAAGGCTGGTTTCTAAGGCTGTCTGCCTCTGGGCTGCCTGAAATTTCCAGTTGCTGTCAATTTTGGCATATAATTGGTCTTTTTTCTTATCAATGTTCAAACGGGTTTTATCTAGGGCAAGAATATCGGCCGCGTTCATCGTTCCTAGGCCTTTAAGGGCCAGGCCCTCGCCCCCTAAAGAAAGGGTGGGGGTGCTTTTTGGCTCTTCGAAGGCGCGCTCGAACCACTGGGCATACACCAGCATTCGCTTGTCGCTGTAAAGGCTTTCGCCCCTTTGGGAGCGAACTTTTTGCATTAAAGGGGAATGGAGGGTTTTAAAGTTTGCGCTTTCGAAGGGGGCTAAGCGCTGCGATACCTGTTGTCCAACTTCTTCAAAGCGCGCGCCCTTGCTGTGGGTTTGGCCCCTGGGATATGCTAAATCCAGGCCAAGGGCAATAATCCTTTTTGCCCCCAATAGCCGACAAAAGTCCCAGGCAGTGGTGGCCACTGAACCACCGGCTGCCAGTTCTCCTTTATAGTCGATAAGTCTTTCTAGATAACTCCCCAGGGGAAATAGCGAAGAAAAAAGAAAGGCTCTGGCCCAGCGGCGGCGAAAAAGGCTGGGCCAAAGGGCCACCTCGCCAATCAATGTACAAAGACCGGTGTCGACATAGTCCACATGGCGGGAATTCCAGTACTGGGGATCCACTGCCAGTACGAAGTCGGGAATACAGTTAACGCGCATACAGCTACTTAAGGCGGTATCCACTGCCACAAGTACTGAGCGCTCTCGCAGCCTAGGTAAAAGCGCGAGCTGGCTATCTAAGGAGGGGCCAGCGGCGATGAGCAGTATATCTTCGCCCTTAAAAAGATTGTATAGCCACCGGACCCCTGGGAGCTTGGCGATAAGCCCTGCATTTTGCACCGTATTCGAGACCCAGCGCTGGGCGAACTTTGCCTTGGTTGCCCTATTGGTTTTTTCGCGGGTCCAAACAAGATCGATGAGCTTTTTTTGTTTTTCATACCATTTTTGATGGCGCGAGAATAGATTTTGATTGACAAAGGTCTGCACCAAACTAGCCTGCCTTGGCAAAAGTGAAGCTAGTTTATCCTCGTTATCGGGGCCAATGAGGTAGACATGTCGATGGGAGAGGGTCGCCTGTAAATTCCTGCTTGCTACCGCAATATCTACCAGGGCGGCATCCGCTTCCAGTATGATTATTTGCCAGTCTTCCAAGGCCGAAAGGGCAAAGTGCTGTATTAATGCTTCCGGCAAATAGCCCAGGCCAAGGCCATAGACAAGGACGCAGGAGACATTCTCTTTTAAACCCTGGATAGACCTTTGCGCCTCCCGCTGCGGGTCCATTCTCGAATGAATGTATTTGCCATCTATGCGCAGGCTGGGGTGGCCACTGGAAGTTTGAATAATTTCGAAGGCTGACTTCACTACTCGAGCTCCAGAATAATTTCCATCCCTTCGGTAATGGCTGTTCCGGCCTCGGGGAATTGGCGCAGTACCCAGCCATTGCCATATATTTTAAGGTCAATGCCCTGGTGTGCAAATAGGGGAAGGAGCTGTTTTTTGGACATCCCGGTAAAATCTGGCAACTGGTCCCCAATTTTTAGGGCTTCGGTTGTTTTAAGCACAATTGTTCCCGGATGTTCAAGGCGCAGGCTTTTGCCCCGCTCAATCCCCAGGTAGTCGATAATTAAATCGGCAGCCTCTCCCACATCGGGGGCCGAAATTATACTGCCATGTATTGAACTGCCCTTTGGCTTTACCACTGCCTGGTATATAATCAGCTCTGGCTTATCCGCAGGATAAAAGGCAATGCAGCTGGCAATATAATCTGTTTTTGAATAGGTTCCAGTCTTCGGGTCTATAATTTGAGCTGTGCCTGTTTTTACACCGGTGCGAACATCCTCGATATTGGCCCGGCGACCGGTACCGCGGGGGGCCACCGACTGTTCCAGACTTTTTAATATGGTATTTGCCACCTGTTTAGAGACAACCTGGCGCAGGGCCTCGCTGGGAAAATCCTTTTCCACTCTGCCATTTGGAGCGACAATAGATTTTACAAATTTCGGCTTAATAAGCAGTCCCTCATTGGCAATTGCCGTCGCCGCCTGCATTATTTGAATAGGCGAGGTGGCAATTTCCTGCCCAAAGGCAATGGTGGGCTTTGAACGCAAAGACCAGTCCTTCGGGGACCTTAAATAGCCAATAGATTCGCCACTCAATCCTATTCCCGTGCGCTGGCCAAAGCCAAAATCGAGAATTATGCGGTAAAAATCATCGGTGGCAACCCTATCGGCGGCCAAGGCGGTGCCCACATTGCAGGAATAGGCAATTATTTCGGGCAGTTTTACCCACCCGTGGGGGGAGACGCAGCCGAGCCGTATTATTTCTCCACTGGCGGTCTTGCGTTCGTAGCTGCCATCGCAGTAAAAGGAGGTGTTGGCATCTATGCCGCCCAATTCCAAAACGGCTGCCAGCGAAAATATTTTAAAGACCGAGCCCGGCTCGAAGGCAAGGGTGGTAATTCTATTGATACGCTGAAAATCGGTGGAGCTTCTTAAAAAATTGGGGTCAAAATCGGGGAGGGAGACCCAGGCAAGAATTTCTCCATTTGTGCTGTTCATTGCCAGCATAACTATAGATTCGGCATTGTTTGTTACCATGGACCGCCGGCATATTTGCTCCAAATCGTACTGGATTTTGGCATTTATGGTCAGTTTTAATTGGCTGCCAAACTGCCTGCCATCCGTTGGGTATAAATCGCGGTCGAAGGCCAATTCTGCGCCGCCCAAGCCCCGATTGTCATCGCCCACATAGCCAATAATATGGGCTGCCAGATGGCCTTCGGGGTAAATGCGCCCCGAGACCTCTTCTATACCCACTCCCGGCAAATTTCCCTGCTGCTGGGCCTCCTGTATTAAAAGCCTGGTCTTTTGGTCAACTCTTTTTTTTATGTATAAAAAATCGCTTGCCGATTGCTCAATGCGTTCGGTTAGGGCAATTGCATCTTCGTCGATAAAATGGGGAATGGCCTGTAGCGCAAGGACTAGGGCGGGGATATCGCGCACATCTGGCTTCCAAAGGCTAATATTTGCCAGGCTTTGATCCATTGCCAAAATACGGCCCTCGGCATCTAAAATGGGGCCCCGCTCAATTTTTTTTATCTCCTGTCTTGTAAAATGTTCTTCTTTTTGCAACATCAGTTTGCCATAGTGAACGGCGATGAGCAATAGAAATAGGGCCTGCATGCCAAATAGGGCCAGTAATCGCCAGCGGCGGGGATAGGCTTTTTGCTCTGTTGTTTTTATATAGGGTGAATTGTTCATTTTTTACCCATCAGTTTACCATAAATTTTTTCTATATTGATTGGTCCATAGGAGCGAGAATCCCAAGATTCTGCGGAGTTGTCCCCAAGCACGAGGATACTGCCCTTAGGGGGGCGGTCCATTATTTGGGATTCAGTGTCGGCGGTAAGGACGCATCTTTTTACGGCAAATCTATTGTCCGGGGCTATAAAAACAAGGATGTCCCCTACTTGAGGCTCTGCCCAGCGAAAAAGATGCTTTTTAAAAAAGGGGACCTGCAGGCCATAGGCAAGCTTGTTTATCAAAATAATGCTTCCTTCTTTAATAGTTGGCTCCATGGAGTGGCCTTCGGCGATCATAATATCAAAAAAAAATAATTTTGTTAGCAAGGCAAGAAAAAAAGCGAGCGAGACGGGCAATAATAGACTTGTTTTCTCTGGCGTATATTTCATAAAGCTTGAGTATAATGCCAAGAGCGCTTTATGTCGATAAACTAAGATATGCAAGAGATACTTAAAACACAGCGTGTGCTCCGTCGATCGCAAAACAGTACGTTAGCAAAAAAATCCCTGTTGGCAACTGCAAAGCGTATACAGGGCCGCCAGCCAAGACCTTCGGAGCAAACCTTACCTCTTCGTCAGCGCATACCTTTTTTAACTTTTGTATTAAAAAAAACCAGCGTTTTGCGCATACTTGTGCTCGCCAGTGGCATTGCCCTGTCAATTGCCCTATTGGCCCTCGTTTTTTATATAAATAATCAAAAAATACCTTCGCTTGTCTCTGCCGATATGGGGGGGGCTGGAAGCATCCCCTGGCAACAAGCAATGGCCGGCTTTGTGGGAATTGCACAGGATAGCACCTTGGCTTTGGAGGATGGCAGCGGTTTAAGGCTGGATATTTCGGAATCGTTTCATTGGGAGATCTATACCGTTAAAGCGGGGGAAACCGTCTCTGCCATTGCGGCGAGAAATGGCCTGTCTATAGATTCAATTATAAGTTTGAATAAACTTACCAATGTTAAAAGGCTCTATGCTGGTCAGAAAATTAAGATTCCCAATATGGATGGCATTGTCCATACGGTTCTTCGGGGAGAAAACTTAGAGAAAATTGCAAAAACGCAGGGAGTGCCCATGGAGGCAATTTTAGATGCCAACGATTTAGATACCGATGTACTGGCAATTGGGGCATCTCTGTTTATTCCCGGCGCCCATATGAAAAAAGACGAATTAAAAATGGCCCTCGGGGAGTTGTTTATATACCCCGTAATTGGTCGGCTTTCCTCTACCTTTGGCTGGCGCAACGATCCCTTTACCGGGGCGCGGAGTTTTCACAATGGCATTGATATTGCGCGCCCACAGGGTACGCTGATAAAGGCGGGAATGGATGGCCGGGTTTCGGCAGTGGGGACAAGTGCAGTTTTTGGGAATTATGTCATTATTACTCATAGTTCGGGTTTTCAGACCCTGTATGGGCATATGTATACCCGTACGGTCAAACAGGGGCAGTGGGTCTTACAGGGCAGTGGTATTGGCACGGTTGGCTCGACGGGGAGAAGTACTGGCCCCCATGTCCACTATTCAATTTATAAAAATGGTATGGCTATAGATCCAATGCAATTTTTGGCGCGATAGGGGTACATTGAATTATTAAAAGAATAAAATAATTTTTACAAGAATTTACTTGTGTATAAAGACTTGTTTATGATATTGTTTACTTAACCCGGGGGAGTAAATGAAGAAATTGGTATTAATATTAGTAGCATTAATAGCAGCAGTAACTTTTATACGCGCATATCAAATACCAGAGGGCAGTTTAAGTAATACTATCCTCGAAGCAGGGGTAAATTTTTAATCTATGTCTTGTGCATATTGCGGAATCAGCCTAGATATTCTCTTTGTATATTGTCCCTATTGTGGAAAAAAAATTGATAAAAACAACAGCTTTGCCCGACTGGCTATGAGACAGTCATCGACTGAAAGTATAGAAAAACACGAAAAATATCGCAAAGAGCTGAACGAGCTCGATGCCCATTTAGCCAGTCTTGAACAGGAATTAGATAGAGTCTTAGCGCTGGTATTGCCATCATAAAATGGGAGATTGCGGAAGATAATTCAGGAGGGATAGTTTGAAGAATTTTCTATGTTTTGTTCTTATGTGTTGTAGTTTTATACCACAGGCATATAGCGAGATTGAATTTTCTAGGCTTTTACTCTCCGATAACAACGAAATTCTGTTCAATATTCAGACTAAAAAAAAGGGCCTTACCGAGCAGTCGGCCCTTGTGCTTTCCAATATAGATCAAAACCGTTTAAAGACCCTTACCGCCTATCCAGAAGAAATTGAATATCTATCCGAAACAGGTGAATTGCAGGTTCAAAACTCCTTTGGCCTGCAGCGCATTCCCATTTCCGGTGGCCTGCCCCAGACGATTAAGGCCTTTCCTGGCTTTACTTCTGGTGCTGCCGTCCTCGACGGGCCTTTGGAGCAATTGCTCTGTGCGCCTAACGGTAAATGGCTTTTGCGCATCGAATCTACCACTGCAGCGCGGGGCAATTTAATACTTGTCGATATCCTGAGCGGGAAAAATTTTATTATTGCCAAGGATCTTGAAAAATCTCGTCGCTTCTTTCCCGCTTCATGGAGCCCCGATTCCCGCACCTTTGTGTACAGCCGTTCGGGACAGCTTTATTTTTATTCAATCGATACCTTAAGCACGAATCTGGTGGATGAGCGCTATAGAAGTATTGGGCAGGGCGAAATAAACAGCTTGCAGTGGGGAAGGCATGGCGATTTTTATTATATTCGTGGCAATGCAGTGTATAGGGTGCGCAGTTCCTTGCTCTTTGCCCAGGCCCTGTATACCAGCTTTATCGAAGTGGGTGGACTTGTCGGTAAAATCCCCTTCAATTTCGATCCACAGTTCGATCGCTTTTGGCCATCTGTCAGCTCCTCTTCTATACTTTTGAGCAAGGGCGAGAAAAGTTTGTTTTGGCTGCCTCTAACCCGGACAGTCGATGGGGAAAATGCTGCGTATGCAAGTATCAGTCTTTTGCCCTATCTGGTTTTGCCAAGTCATGCCAGTAGAATTGAGGTTGTAGAGGGCGAAAACGGCATTTTAACTGTCTTTGTCTTTCCGGTTGCTGGTTCGTCCAATAAGGCCGAGGCCTGGCGTTTAAATAGGTCCAATTCTGCATCTATCGATTTTAAACCCCTGCCGCTTCTAGATATTCAGGGGGTGGCACTTTCGCCCGATTCCGCTTCAATCCTACTTTGGGGGGATAGGGGGCTGGAACTCTGGGATTATATAAACTGGAAATCAATTGCCACCTTGAGCAAGGAGAAGGTTTTAAAGGCCCTTTGGATTAACGATAAAAACCTTGTTCTAGCCGGACCTAAACAAATTAAGGCCTGCGATTTAAAAGGAAATAAAACACTGCTCTGTCTTTCTGTAGCCGATGACTATGGCTTTGAAGAAGGCAGTGGGGCTATTTATGCAAAAAATGAGGGCAACTGGTATCGTACAGAGCAAAATGCTCCATGGCTTGCCTTCGAAAAACCAAAAATTGATGACGATAAAAACCCTACAAATAGATACCGGGTCTATTTAGAGACGCTTTCTCAAGGGCCCTATGTAAATATTCCCATGGTGCGCAATGTGGACAGTGTGGGAACAAGGGCCCTTGTACAAAGGCCTGTGTATGAATGGGACCCCTTAGATGCTCGCACCGATTTAAAACGCTATAAAGACGGGCTTTTTAGAAACGGCTCGCGCGCTGGCAGGCGGGAGCTTGCCCTTAGCTTCGATGTGGTAGACGACAACGAGGGCCTGCAATATGTGCTCTCGGTTTTGGAGCGCTATAAAATTCGGGCCACCTTCTATTTAGGGGGCGAGTTTATTCGACGCTATCCGGAAAGTGCCCGAGAAATTGCCAGTTTGGGCCATGAATGTGCCTCGCTGTTTTTTGCCCATATTGATCTTTTTGATTCTCGCTATCAAATTGATGGCGAATTTATAAAGCGGGGCCTGGCCCGCAATGAGGACGATTTTTTCAATGCCACGGGGCGGGAGCTCAGTCTTTTATGGCATCCACCTTGGTACAATACCTCGCCCCGCTTCGAAAAAGCTGCTGCCGAGGTGGGCTATACCACTACGGGCCACGATGTAGAGCCCTACGACTGGGTCAGTAAAAGCACAACGAGACAGACTGCGGTGCAATATAAAAATGCCGCCGAGATACTGGATGCAATTGTAAAGGATAAGTTACCTGGCTCAATTATTCCCATTCGCTTGGGCTTAAATCCTGGGGGCAGAGATAATTACCTTTTTCACAGCGTGGACATTTTAATTGAGGCAATTGTAAAGGCTGGCTACGACATTGTCAGCGTATCCAGCCTTATTGACCACGCGCGTTAGAATAATAATCGCGCGCGTTAGAAATCGGCTAGGCCCGGCGCACGGGGGAAGGGAATTACATCCCTTATATTTGTCATGCCAGTTACATATTGAATAAGCCGTTCGAATCCCAGGCCAAAACCACTGTGCGGGACGCTGCCATATTTTCTAAGGTCCAGGTACCACCAGTAGGCTTCGGGGTCCAGACCGCTTTCTTTCATCCGTTCGGTTAGGACATCAAAATTTTCTTCGCGCTCTGAACCCCCGATAATTTCTCCCAGGCGGGGGACAAGGACGTCCATTGCCCGCACTGTTTTACCATCTTCGTTCAGCTTCATATAAAAGGCCTTAATTTCCTTTGGATAGTCGTAGACAATTACCGGACCTTTGGCAACTTGTTCGCTCAAATATTTTTCGTGCTCACTCTGCAAATCGCAACCCCAGAAGGGCTTGAATTCAAATGTTACATTGCTTTTTTCCAATTCGGCAATGGCCTGGGTGTAGCTCATACGGACAAAGGAAGAATTGCAAATATTGCGCAGAGTGTCGATAATTCCGGTCTGAATATGTTTGTCAAAAAACTCTAGGTCCTCGAGGCAGTTGTCGAGCAGGCTTGAAAATAAATGCTTTAAAAAAGCTTCTGCCAAATCCATGTTTTCTTCGAGTCTTGCAAAGGAAAACTCGGGTTCTATCATCCAAAATTCCGAAAGATGGCGGGAAGTATTTGAGTTTTCTGCCCGAAAGGTGGGTCCAAAGGTATAGATGCGCGAAAGTGCGGTGGCATAGGCCTCGCCCTCCAGCTGACCCGAGACCGTTAAATAGGCTTTTTTATTAAAAAAGTCTTTGGCCCAATCCACCTCCTTGCCCGATTTAGCAAGGTTTTCCACATCCAGGGTAGTAACCTGAAACATCGATCCTGCGCCCTCGGCATCGCTGGTGGTAATAATGGGGGTATGAACATATAGAAAATCGTGCTGATGAAAAAATTCATGTATTGCATAGGAGAGGTGGCTTCGCACCCGGGCCACTGCGGCAAAGGTATTGGTGCGAGGGCGAAGATGGGCAATTTCTCGCAAAAATTCAAAGCTATGCCTTTTTTTTTGCAGGGGATAGTTCTCTGGGGCTGTTCCCAATACTTGGATTTTAGATACATTGACCTCGCTGCTCTGGCCAGAGCCCACCGAGGCAACGAGCTGGCCTGTCGCCTGAATTGCAGCGCCGGTATTAATTTTTTTTAATGTCGTCAGTAGTGCTGAGTTTTCCGCCTTGGCGAGGTCTATAGTCAATTGAATGCTGCGAAAGCAAGAACCATCGTTTAACTCGATAAAGGCAATGTTTCTGGTCTCGCGCTTAGTTCTAACCCAACCCTGAATTTCAATATTCTGGCCCTCTGCGGGCATTGCCAGAATTTCTTTAATCAACTGCGTTTTCATAGTAAAAGGAGTATACATTTTGGCGCTGTCTTGGTCAAAGGCTATATTTATAAAAAAGGGACCAGCCCAATATATTTGGACTGGCCCCCACCTCACTTTTTTCTTGAGATAGCCTATCAGTTAACTGGATAGGCAAACCTCAAAAATTTAATCATCTTCGTCGGGCCTTAGGTTGTCCTGGGCAGCCTTAATGATATCCTCTGCAAGTTTGCCGGATAGCGGTTCGTAGTGATCGAATTCAATGGCAAAAGAGCCGGTTCCGCTGGTCATTGCCCGCAGGTCGATGGAATAGCGCAGGAGCTCAGATTCTGGCACAAGGGCCTTAATTTCGTCTATATCGCCACCGGCAGATTCTTGGCCCAATATTTTGCCGCGCCTTCCCGAAAGATCGGACATAATATCGCCTAAATATTTGTCTTCCACAAAAACAGTGAGCCTTAAAATTGGTTCGAGCAGGCTGGGCTTTGCGTCGCGCATGGCCTGGCGGAAGGCATTGCGCGCTGCAATTTTAAAGGCCATTTCCGAGGAATCCACTGGATGTTCTTTGCCATCCACAATCTTACTTTCGACATCCACTACGGGATAGCCGGCGAGCACGCCCGCCTGCATTGCCTCCTGTACGCCCTTTTCAACTCCCGGCATATAGCTCTTTGGAATGGCGCCACCTACAATTGCGTTAATAAAACTGTATTTCTCTCCACGGGGCAGGGGGCTAAGTTCCAAGGCCACCCGCCCATACTGTCCATGGCCCCCCGATTGCTTTTTATGCGTATACTCGGCAGCGGCCTTACCGGCAATTGTCTCGCGGTATGCAACGCGGGGAACCTTGGTCGTTACCTCGATTTTCTGGTTCTTTTTAATACGATCTAAAATGATATTGATGTGAAGTTCGCCCATCCCTTTAATAATGGTCTCCTTTGTCTCCACATTGTATTTATACTGGAAGGTATTGTCCTCTTCGCTCACCCGAACTAGGGATTCGCCCAGTTTGTCCTCGTCTTTTTTCTGTTCTGCATTTACGGCCAAGCTGTGAACCGGGGTGGGTAGGCGGAGGTCGACAAAGGTCATTTGGTTGTTTGCCGTGGTTATGCTGTCGCTTGTTTTAAGCGAAACTATTTTTTGCACTATGCCAATATCGCCGGCAGCAAGTTCTTTTACCTCGTCAAGCTTCTTGCCCGTGGCCACATACATCTTGCCCACACGTTCCTTTTTACCTTCCTTCACATTGTAAATATCGCTCTCGCTCGTCAAGGTCCCGTTTATAACCTTTACCCAAGAGAGCTTTCCAGAGAATTGATCGTATTGAGTTTTAACGACAATTGCCGCAAGTGGTTTTTCGCTATCAATCATCACCTTGCTTGTCTGTCCCTCTTTGTCCACCACAAGTTCGTAGGCGGATGTTGGATCGGGGCCTGCCTGGACAACAAAGTTTAAAAATGAATGCAGGCCAGAGTTTTGCAGGGCAGAGCCACAGAAGAGGGGCAGTATTTTGTTTTCTTGCAGGGCTTTTTGCAGGCCAACAAGAATTTCATCGTCGCTCAGTTCCCCCTCTTCCAGATATTTATTCATTAAATCGTCGTCGCCTTCGGCTGCGGCTTCGGCAATGGTTTCTTTTGCAGCTGCTAAGGCATCGGCATATTCTGCGGGAAGCTCGCTCTCCTCTTCTAAACCTTCGTTTTTAGCAAGCCATGCCTTGCCCGATAGGACATCAATTACCCCCTTGTATACCTCGCCCTCGAACAGGGGCAGGGTAAAAGGTATGGCATCCATATCCAGCTTTGTTTTGATGTCGACCAGTAAATCGTCGAAGGGCTGGCCCTCTTCCATTTTTGTAATAAAGATGGCGCGGGGCTTATTGCGTTCGTTTAAATTTCGCCAGAGTTTTAAGGTTTCAATTTGGGCACCGGTCTTAGCCGAAATAGCTAGGACGGCCAGTTCACTGGACCTAAGGCATAAAATTACATCGCCAATAAAATCGGAAGAACCGGGGGTGTCCAGTATATTTATCTTGGTTCCCTGCCAGTCCAAATGGGCCATTGCAGCGACAATGGAAATTTTTCGTTCAATTTCTTCAGCGGTATAATCGCTCACTGTCTTCCCCGATTCAAGGGTCTCCGCCTTGGGTATAGCCTTTGCGGTAAATAGAAGTCGTTCAAAAAGTGTTGTTTTACCTGTTCCGCCATGGCCAGCGAATGTGAGATTCCTTATTTTATTGGTGGGATACTTCATTATGCCTGCCTCCTGTTGTAATCGGTATTTGGAAATGATGGGCCCGGATTGCGGTATTGTCAAGGAAATTATCATGCCCTATAGTATTATTATGAAAATTCTTAAAAAAAACATACATGAGCAGGAGGGGCTGGCCCAGGATTTAGCTATAAAAATAGACCATATTGCCAGCGAGGCTGGGGAATTGCTCTATACTCATGGGCTTTTAATACAGTTTTCGCAAGACTTAGTGCGGGACCTGGATAACTTACATAGTGATAAAAAAAACTACGATGAAGTAAGGGCTAAAACAGAAGTCTACGAGTTAAGACTTAAGGCAATTAATACCGAAATTATTTCTTTAAACGACAGGCAACAAAAAATCTTACAAGAAAAAAATGAAAAGCTAAAAGAGTTGGCCTTTTTTTTATCTGAACATGCCGCCTCCTTTCATCTGCCCAGCTTGGATAGGGACATACAGATTTTACAATTGCTTATAAAAGAGATAGCCGATTTAGAGGCCGAACTCGATGCCACTTACGAGCATACAGGAAAACCCGGTCTCTTCCTTTTTTTAGGCAGGGCAATTTCTAGGGCCAGCCGAAAGACCTATATAAAAACAGTACTGCCGGGCATAAAGGGCAAAATGGAAGTACAGGCTCTAAGCCTGGGGGGTGCCGCTAGCCGCCTAGAAGTGGAAAGCTGGGAAAATTTTCCCGTGGCCTTGGACATCCTTACTGTTTTAAGCAATATCACTATCAATATCGATGCCAATCGGGAGGCAGAGGCTGCGTTAGAAAAAGAGCGGGCAGACATATATGTATTTTTAGAGAAACATTGCCAGGCCAAGAGCATAGCGGCGGCCATCAAGTATTTAGACAAAATGCAGGAGAAGGCCAAGCTAGGGCTGGAGAATTTATATTTAGAGGCGGGCAAGCTTTATTTTTCAAATGAAAAGGGCTTGGAGCTTTTAGAAAGCAGCACTATACCCACTTCCATTGCGCAAAAACTGCAAGAACTCTATGGCGAAGCAGCTTCTAATACGGTGAAAATTGACAATGCACATATAAAAATTTGGAACTATGAGAAAGAAATTCAGCTTAAAAACCTGGAGCAACAAAAAACAAATGTTCAGACTCAGATTCAGGAGCTGGAGCAGCGAATTCTGCTGAGCAAGACCCATATTGAAGAGTTCAAGATTAAAATATCAGCTATCGAAAAAGAGATGGTCCAATTAAAAGAGCAGGTAAAAACTGTCGAGTAAGAGACCGTTTAATCTTTTTTTACTTTGTGCTATTATTGCCCTATGGCAAAGCAAAAAAAAGAAGCTGAATTAAATTTCCCCCCCTCTAAAAAGGCCGATAGCTACGACGAAAGCAAGATTAAAACCCTCTCCTCCCTTGAACATATACGTCTTAGAACTGGTATGTATATTGGCCGTTTGGGCAATGGCAGTAATGTTGACGACGGTATTTATATATTGGTAAAAGAGGTAATCGACAATGCCATAGACGAATTCATAATGGGAAATGGCAAGCGCATAGAAATTGAATTAAAAGAAAACAAGGTAAAGGTGCGCGATTATGGTCGCGGTATTCCTCTGGGCAAGGTGGTAGAATGTGTTTCGCATATAAACACCGGTGCAAAATACAATGACGATGTCTTTCAGTTTTCGGTGGGTCTCAATGGCGTGGGGACAAAGGCGGTAAATGCCCTGTCCACTCATTTTAGAGTGGTGAGTGTGCGAGATGGAAAATATTCCGAAGCGCTGTTTAAAAAAGGTGTGCTCGAGAGCTCTAAAAAAGGGAGCTTAAAAACAGCGGCAAAAAACGGCACCTATGTGGAGTTCATTCCCGATGTGGATGTCTTTGGCGAGTACGAGTTTAATACTGAGTTTCTAGAAAAGCGTCTTTGGAACTATGCCTATTTAAATGCCGGCCTGTCCCTCTTTTTTAATGGCAAGGAGTATCAGAGCAAAAATGGCCTTTTTGATCTTTTAACCGAGGAAGCGGGCGAAACGGCCCTTTACAATATAGCTCATTACAAGGGTGAACATTTAGAATTTTCCTTTACCCATAGTAACAATTATGGTGAAGAATATTTTTCTTTTGTAAATGGGCAGGATACTACCAATGGGGGTACCCATCTTTCGGCCTTTAAAGAAGGTTTTTTAAAGGGTGTGCAGGGCTTTTATAAAAAGGACTATCGCAGCGAGGATGTCCGGGAAGGCTGTATTGGAGCAGTTGCAATTAAGTTAAAAAATCCCGTCTTCGAAAGCCAGACTAAAAACAAACTTGGCAATAGCGAGGTCCGCTCTTGGATTGTGCAAGAGACCCGCTCGGCAGTTGACGACTGGTTGCATAAAAATGCCGAAACCGCGAAGACACTTTTAGAGAAAATCGAATCCAACGAAAGACTGCGGACCGAATTGAATGTCGTTAAAAAGGAAGCGCGCGAGGCGGCCAAAAAAATTGCCATTAAAATTCCAAAGCTTAAGGACTGTAAATATCATTTGGAAGACGGCAAAAAAGGCGAAGATTCGATGATATTTATGACCGAGGGCGATTCGGCGGCAGGTTCCCTGGTAAGTTCGCGCGACGTTATGACCCAGGCAATTTTTGCCCTGCGCGGCAAGTGCGAAAACGTCTTTGGCAAAAAACGGGCGGCCATTTATAAAAACGAAGAACTATATAATATGATGATGGCCTTAGGTATAGAAAATGATATCTCTGGCTTGCGCTATGGAAAAATTATTATTGCCACCGATGCCGACTTCGACGGTTTTCATATTAGGAATTTATTGCTCACCTTTTTCCTATCCTATTTTGAAGAATTAGTATCTGCAGGCAGAATTTATATTCTGGAGACACCGCTTTTTAGAGTGCGGAATAAAAAAGAAACGCACTACTGCTATAGCGAAAAAGAGCGAGATGCACAGGCACTGGCCCTGGGCACTGGGGTAGAAATAACCCGTTTTAAGGGCCTAGGCGAAATTAGCCCCAAAGAATTTGGCCAGTTTATTGGTCCCGATATGCACCTTGTGCCGGTGGTAATCGACAGCCTAAAGACAGTGCCCCAGGTTTTAGAGTTTTATATGGGAAAAAACACCCCAACTCGTCGTGAATATATAATGAAAAATCTTATTTCCGATATATCTTAATCCCATTGCAGGAGAGCTAGGTGGCCTTTGTTAAAAAATTATTTGATCGCAACTTTTTGGAGTATGCCTCCTATGTTATTAAAGATAGGGCAATACCCGATATCGAGGACGGCTTAAAACCAGTACAGCGCCGTATTTTACACAGCCTTTTCGAGATGGACGATGGCAAATATCACAAGGTGGCAAACGTGGTTGGGCACTGTATGAAATACCACCCCCACGGCGATGCCTCTATTGCCGATGCCCTCGTTGTTTTGGCCAATAAGGACTTATTTATCGATCGCCAGGGCAATTTTGGCAATATTTTTACCGGCGATGCAGCCTCGGCCTCGCGCTATATCGAATGTCGGGCTACCAAACTGGCAAAGGCGGTTTTTTACAATCCCAAGCTAACCGAAATGGCCGATTCTTACGATGGGCGTAACCGCGAAACCCTAAAATTTCCTGCAAAACTGCCGGTTATTCTGGCAATTGGGGGCGAGGGCATTGCCGTAGGCATGTCTACAAAAATATTGCCTCACAACATCCTAGAAATTATCGAGGCCGAAAAATCGATTCTTTCGGGCAAGAGTTTCGAGCTGTTTCCCGACTTTCCCACCGGTGGCCTTGTCGATGTAAGTGAATATGCCGATGGCAACGGCAAGGTTTTAGTGCGGGCAAGGTTGGATACCAGCGATCCCAAACGCATCGTTATACGCGAGCTCCCCTATGGGTCGACAACCGAAAGCCTTATTGCAAGCATAGAGGCTGCTACCAAGGCGGGACGGCTTAAAATTCAATCGATTAGCGATTATACCAGCGAACAGGTAGAAATAGAGATAAGGCTTGGCCGGGGTGTATATACCGAAGAAACCATCGATGCCCTATACGCTTTTACCGAGTGCGAGCAGTCGATTTCGGTGAATCTTTTGGTAATTAAAGATGGCCTGCCCCAGATAATGACGGTGAGCGAGGTTCTGCACTACCACAGCGCTCAGCTAAAGGCAATTTTAAAAAAGGAGCTGGAGCTGGAGCGCAGCGAACTGTTGGATAAACTGCATCATCGCACCCTAGAGCGCGTTTTTATCGAAGAGCGCATATACAAGAAGATAGAGGATAAAAAGACCGCCGAGGCAGTGAAAAAGGCAATTGTTGACGGTTTTAAACCCTGGATGGAAGAAATTGGCCCGCGCGGGGTGAGCAGCGAGGATATAGAGCGGCTTTTAAAAATACCTATCCGGCGTATTTCCCTATACGATATAGAAAAAGCCCGCTTAGAGATGCAGGAAATTCAGGCAAGGATAGAGGAAATTGCCCAGCATTTAAAAGCCCTCGTGGCCTATACCATTGCCTGGCTCGATGGCATTGCCGCCGAGATTAAAAACAACGAAGAGCTGCTCAATGGCCGGCGTCGGACCAAGGTGGGCCGCTTCGAAAAAACCGATGTAAAAGAGGCAGTTAAGCGCGATTTAAGCCTGCGCTACGACGCTGCTACCGGCTATCTAGGCACCTCGGTGGCAGGAGGCAAGGAACTTTTAACCGTCTCCACCTTCGATCGCATTTTGTATATCAGGAAAAATGGCATTTTCCAAGTTATCGCTGTGCCGGATAAACTCTTTGTGGACAAAGGGCTATTGTGGTGTGGCCTAGCCGACAAAGACGAACTGGCCGATACCGTGTTTTCCCTTGTTTTGCGCGATAAAAAGGAGCGCCAACCCTGGGTTAAGCGTTTTCAAATTGATGCCTGGATTATGAACCGGGACTATACATTGGTAGGCGAGGCTCTCGATATTTTACATCTGGATATCCGAAAAACCTTCTTTTTGGTCTGCCATTACAAGCCAAAACCGCGCCAGAAAATTTTAATAGAGCAATTTGCCATTGAAGATTATTTAATTAAGGGCTGGAAGGCGGGCCCAGTGCGCTTGGCCCCCAGAGAATTATCTAAAATTGAAGTTCGAGCCAAGGAAGTGAGCCTGGAATAATTGGCTTAATGCCCCGTGGGCAGGCAAAAATCGCTCCCCTTGTTAAAGGGGACCCCTTTAACAAGGGGCCCCTTCCTAAAAGGACATCAGTTTTTTGTAAGATCGCTGGCCTTTATTAAAATGGCCTGACCTTCCTCGTTTTGAATAGAAATGAGGTTTTCGCCCAGGAAGATGGGAGATGCCCAGGCGTGAACCGGCAGGCTGGAGCGGGCCTGTCGCTTTAAAGCGGTGTTAAAGCGGGCAAAATACAGCCTGCCTTCGCTCTTTATAATTGCATATAAATTGTTGCCTTCCACCCAAATATCGCTGCTTAAAAGCATTTCTTCGTCGGCCTGGGCGGTAATTTCCAGTTTTTCACTGTCGATGCCAATGAGCCGCGCAGGGCCACCTTCTTCGCCGGCAATGCCAAATACAGAGCCACCCAACTGCACAAGGCTGCGGCCCTGAATGGTGTCGATACCCGATTTTAAAAGCTCTTTGCCATCAGTTTTATTTATAAGGCTCAGGCGGGCGCGCGAGCTGTTGGCGCTTAAAAGCGAAAGTGCCAGTCGACCCTGCAAAAGCTCCTGCTTTTTATCTTCTGCTGCGCTATCCAATTGCTCCTGCACGTCTTCGGCAATTTCTTTGCGCCCCTCTATTGCCTCGCTTGCCTTTTTGTCGGCAAGGGCCTCTTCTTTAGCTGCAGTTTCCCTGTCTGCTTCAAGTTTTTTTTCGTCCTCTACAAGCTCTTCCTGTCGCGCAGTAGTTTCTTTTTCCGCTTTTTCCAGGGCTGCCTCTTTAGCTGCTATGTCTTCCGACTTTTTTGCAATCTCTTTGGAGTCGGCATTCTCGTCTTTTTTTGCCTCTTCTAAAAGAGCCTTCTCTTTTTCCAGGGCCTGCTTGCCTTCGGCCTCCTGTTTTTCTCGCTCCTGGACAGCCTTCTTTTCTGTCTCTAGCCGCTTTTCTTCATCTTTTATGGCCTCGCGCATAACAGTGGCCTTTTGCTCGGCCTCCTTGGATTCCCGCTCTTTTAAATCCACCATTTCTTTTCTTGTGGCAATCCCCATATCTTCCTGTTTTTTTACCTCTTCCATAACTTTTTTGTCGGTAAGGGGACTGGTATCGATGGCACTTAGACGACCGGATTCTGCCAGGGAAAGGGGGATGAGCATAAGGGTCTGCCCGGGCCATTGGTCGTAGCGAACAGAAAGGCCGGCTTTTTCCTCGGTCAAATGCCCAACTACGGCGGTTTTATACCGTTCGGTAAAAAGCTGCCAATTGCCCCGGTGAACGGCATTGTAAATGGTAATAAATTCGGCAAGGAGCCTTGCATCCCGTGGGCTATAATTATATGCCCCTTCCAAATAGCCTCGTATTATTTCGCGCAGATTGCGAATATGGTTTACGCCCACATCAATGCCCAGGCCCAAAATATCGGCATCGAGCTTAGCACCTTCTGGAGCCGTAACAGAATGGATTACAAAATATCGGTAAGGAGACCCAGCCTGCTTGCTGCCCCGGCCTATGGCCTGCCCAAGTTCCCGGCCAATGCCGACTATAGCCTCGAGGCTTTCGTCTCGCTCTACGGGGCCCTCGTAGTTAATAAATACAAGGCCAGCGGGTTTAACGCTTTCAAGCTCTGTTTTATCCACTTCTTGGCTTCCAATGCCAAGTGGAATTGCGACCATCACCAGCATTAGGAATAGTATTCGCTCAATTTTATTTATAACTTTCATGCAATCCTCCTTTTCTTAAGCCGCTACTAGTATACCCTGTTTTTGCCTTCTGTCCCAAGGAAAAATTTAATTTGTGCCTCTGCTTCGCTGCGAACAAGGGGAGAAAGGCTAATTCTGGATATATAGGTTAAAATATTTATAACCCGCTGTGAATGGGGCGGGCCGGAAAAACGACTAATCCTTCCCGAAGCAAAAATTATCGCCATCATAAGCTGTTCGTCGTGAATATCCGATTTGTACAGACTCGATTCAAAGCAGAGTAGGGCCCGGCCCTGGGGGTCCAGCCCCATTTCGCCAATGTTCCGGGCCACTTGCGCTTTTACGCTTGGATCGGGCCCGGCAAGGTAGATATCAATTAGAATTGGCAGTATTTCGATCGAGGCAAAATGGCTAAGAATTTCCAAGGCTTTAAGCTGTAGGGGCACATTGGGCTGCTGGGAGGCCTCGGTTTTTTTGCCCAATGCTATCTGCAAAAGAAAATTGCTCAGTGCGCGCTCTTGGCTTCCCGGCCCACTAACTTCAATTTTTGTCGCAATCTCTTTTAGCTGCTCTTGGGCATAGATAGTGTTTCTTTGAAAAAATCTGGCCAATTCGTCGGGCTCCTCTATTTCTGCAAGGCCATAATTGCGACCTTGCTCAATGCCAAAAAAACCATCTTTTTCGCTCTTTATACGCTCTTCGGTCCTATAGGCATACAGGACCCAATCCTTTCCCCCAGAATAGACCAGGCCGTCGTCGGAAAAGGTGGTCGCCGAATTAGCTTGGCTCAGGCGCACATGCCAAAGGCGTCGCCCATCGAAGGCGTAGGCCTGGGCATTGCTGTATCCTAGGCAGTATAGGCCGCGTTCATCGACCATAAGGCGGCTGGGCCCATTCGCAGTAGTATTGGCCATTGTGCTGGCTGTCCACAAAAGTTTTATATCGCTCGGGAAATCTAGGTCGAGTTTATAGGCCTCCAAAAGGCCATCGCGGTACAGTACAAACAGTACATCTTCCCAAAATGCCATATCAATTGTATGGCTTGTCCCCCGATTTTTTAAAATGCTAAAGCTTTCCTCTCTGCTAAAAAAAATAATTTCCCCATTTTCTAGGGCAGCCAGACCGGATTGCTTTAATTGGTATGGCCCATTCAAACTAAGAAGACTCTGCACATTTGAAGAGAGCGGTAAGAGGTATTGGCCTCCATAGGGGTCTAGTAGAGAAAGGTTTTTTTTGCTGGCTACAAAAAGGCCCCCATTAGAATTGTCAATACACAGGGCGTCGATGCTCTGGGAAAAAGATTGTCGCCAGAGCAGGCGTCCACTGGGGCTACGGGCCTCTAGCTCGGTATGCCGGGGAATAAAAAGCCGGCCATCCCAGCCAATAAGCGGGGCCCCGCTCAGGGCATTTCTGCCTTTTATGCGCCAGGTAAGAAGGCCAGCTCGGTTTAGCGCTATCAATTCGCCGTCTTCACTGCCAAAATACAGATTCCCTGTATTGTTTCGGCTTATATAGGGCAGGAGCTTTTTTTTAAAATGAGTGCTCCACAGGCCTTTGCCAGCCTTACTTACCATTTTAAGGCTGTTGTCATCGCAAATTATAGCCACAGAGCCCGCCTCGGCCTGGGGAATGCCAATGGGGGCCGCCCCCAGGGCCAGCTTCCAGTTGTGCAGTACCAGATTGTCGCTATCGCTATGCCGGTCTGGCTGGGCCAATAGAATTTGGCAAGGAAGCAGGGCAAATATACAGAGAATTTGTCGCACTACCTGCCTTTGCCACATTTTCATTGTCGTTCCAAAATAGCCAGGCTCTCCATATGGGGACTCTGGGGGTAAAACTCATACAGATACAGACTTTTTAGGCAGTAGCCATATTTTTCCAAATCTTTAATATCGAAGGCCTGGCTATTGGGATTGCAGGAGACATAGGCAAGGGCGGGAATCTCGGTTTTGCCCAGGGCATTTTTTAAAGCGGGGGAGAGGCCGGAGCGGGGCGGATCGAGTATAGCCAAATTGGCATGGCGACAGAGGGCCTGTGCGCGCTTGTTTTTTGCCCATTGGCTATCGCTGAGGGCAAAATATTCCGCTGTATGTTCTGCCAGATTCTCTTTGGCAAGTTTAAGCGACGATTTTTCTGCCTCCATTAAAATAAGGCGGGGGAAAAAATCTTTTAAAAAAAGCGAAAAGGTGCCAATGCCCGAGTATAAATCGAGGGCCAGCTGATGTTGGCCAAGCTTAGGAATATAGGCCAGCAGATCCGATATAAGAGCTTCTAGCATACTTACATTGCTTTGGAAAAAATTTTTAACGTCCAATTGAATTTTTCTGTCCAGTATGTTTACTTTTCCCCCTTCGTTTATACCCTCAACTAAAAGAAGCCCATCTTGTGCATAGACGTTAAAGCGGTTTTTGGAAACGGGGGGCAAGAGTTGCCTTGTCTGCAGGGCCCTGCGAATTTCGGGTTGGGCAATGGGACAGTCTAAAAGGGGGACAATGCTGCTTTTATCCCTTCCCACCAGGCCCACCGGAGCCTGTTTTAAATTTTTTGCATCGCAGCGGTGGAATTGAAATCGGTTGCGCCAAGAAAAGCCCTCTCCTGGCATTATTCTATTCTGAATGTTTTCCAAGGCTCTTAACGAGACAGAGGTGGGCCCAAGGGCTTTTTTAAAAGACTCGTATAGCGCAGCAAGTTTGTTTTTGTTCTGTGTCTCTCGGTCCATATGTATCCAGGGACAGCCACCACAGCTATTGGCATAGGGGCAGTTGGAAATTGCTTTGGGCTCCATAGGCCTATAGTAGCGGGAATTTGGGCCAGATTCAAGTTTGCAGATTAAAAAATATAGGCTAAACTAGGGGCATGAAAGAGGACAGTTTTTATTTCCCAGCCGAAGATGGCATGAATTTGTTTACCCGCGTCTGGTCGCCAGATGCCGGTCCGGTGCGGGGCCTGCTTCAAGTTGCCCACGGTATGGCTGAACACTCGGCGCGCTATGCCAGCCTAGCTGCTGTTCTATGCCAAGAGGGCTGGGAAGTTTGGTGCCATGACGCCCGGGGCCATGGTAAAACCCTGGAGCGCAACAGGGAAGATCCCGAAACCCAGGGAGAACCGGGTAATTTGGGCCTTAGCCGGGGCTTTGACCGCTGCGTCGAAGACCTTAAAGCCCTAGCCACCGAAATTAAATCTCGGCATGGCCAAAGGCCCCTTTTTTTACTTGGCCACTCCTGGGGTTCTTTTATCTGCCAAATGGCCATAGAGTCTTCCAATACCCCTTGGGCCGGCTGTATTCTCTCGGGGACCAGGGGTCCCGCCCGACCACTTTTATTTTTTGGCAAAATTATTTCTGCCTTAGTCATCGCCCTGCGGGGACCTCGCAGGCATTCCCGTCTTCTGTGGCAATTATCCGATGGCGCCTACAATAAACCCTTTCGGCCCAATCGAACCGCATTTGACTGGCTTTCTCGAGACAATGCCCAGGTAGATGCCTATATTGCCGACCCCCTCTGCGGCTTTCCCTGTCCGGCAGTTTTTTACCGCGATTTAATCGGTGGCCTGTATCGCATACATGCTAAAAGGGCAATGCGAAATATTTCAAGGGAAATGCCAATATTGATGCTCGCTGGTACCGAGGACCCGGTGGGCGGAATGGGCAGGGGGCCCAGAGCCTTGGCCGCCTGCTACGGGACTGCGGGCATGGAGGATGTTCAGTTAATCTTGTATCCCAAGTATCGCCACGAGGTGCTTAAAGAGATAGATTGCGAAAGAGTGCATGCTGATATTCGTGAATGGCTGGAAAATCGGGGTTAAGCAGGCCCATGGGGCTTGACCTCTCTGCCTTAAGCTCGCAAAATAGAACTTCAAAAGAGGCACCTTTTGCGTATTCGTTACTGTACTGGAAATAATGGTAAGCTAATAAAAAAAGCACTCATCTACACTAGCGGTGAACATGGTATTTCACCATCTATGGTAGATGCCGATGCACGGCGCATACTGCGTCGCTTAAAAGAACACGGCCATCAGGCCTATATTGTAGGGGGAGCTGTTCGGGACTTAGTCTTGGGCAAGGAGCCAAACGATTTTGATATTGTCAGCGATGCGCTCCCAAATAGAATTAAGCGTATTTTTGGCAATTCCCGCATAATTGGCAAACGCTTTCGCCTCGTACATGTCTACTATGGTCCTAAAATTTACGAAGTCTCCACCTTTCGATCTTTAGAAGAGGGAAGTATTGGAAACAGTTTTGGCAATATCGACGAGGATGTGCTAAGAAGGGATTTCTCCTGCAATGCCCTATATTACGATAGCGAAGAAAACATACTTATAGATTATGTTGATGGCCTAGGCGCCATTAAAAAAGGTCGTCTAAAACCAATAATCGCGCGCAAAAAAATTTTTACCGAAGACCCAGTTCGGATGATTCGAGCAATAAAGTACTCCTGCAACACCGGCTTAAACCTGCCCATAAGTCTTAGGTGCCAAATACAGAAACAGGCCACTCTTTTAAAAAATGTTTCGGCATCTCGTCTTACCGAAGAATTGATAAAAATAATCAATTCGGGAAAATGCGAGAACCTCGTTAAGAGCCTGCGCAGTGCCAAGCTCTTTTGCCATTTGCAGCCCCATGCCGATGCCCTGTTGGAAAGCAGTCCCCCATTTGCATCTGTATATTTTAAGAGCCTTGCCGAGCTGGATGTGCGCCGCCTTGCAAAGGCTAAGGACGACGAGAATATTTCCGATCTTTTAGAATATCTCTTGCAGGACTATGTAGATACCCTTGTCGACTGGCCGAACGAGAGTGGACAGTCGTATAAAGAAATTGCTGCCTTAGCTAGAAAATTTATCATGCCTATGAATCCACCCCGCATTGCCTTCGAGCGGGCAATGTGCGCTATTTTTCAGGCCCATGGCATACAGATACGGCGGCAAAGACGCCCGGGCGACAGCGAACAAAGAGGCGAAGCGCCTGTCCGTAAAAAAAGAAGGCACCGACGCCGGCCAACAGCGAGCACCGAGGCGACAGACTAAAGAGCCAGATTATGCCTTCTGGCTCCTTGGCGCCTGAGCTATGTGAAAATTAGAACCTTTGTAAAAGCTCCTCGACCTTCGTATTATATTTCTCATAGTCAATTTCTCGGGCCTTTTCCAACCAGCTGCGGGCCTCGTCTTTTTTGTTGTTGGCCAAAGAGTTCACCCCTAGAGCAAAGGATATGAGCCCCTCATGCGCACCTAAGTTCCGCGCCGTTAAATAAAATTGCTCGGCCTGTTCAAATTGCCGATTTTCGTAGGCCAAAAGCCCTAAATAATAAAAGGGGGCATGATGGTTCGGGCGCAGGTTTGCCGCATCTAAAAAATGGTATTCTGCAAGTTCCAGGTTTTTAACTGCATAGGCGGCCCGACCCGACTCGATAAGGGCGGCAAAGGTCTGGCGCGAATTGATATACGAGGTATAGGCCTTTTCTATATTGTCGATACCGCTGTACGAAGCAAGATGGGATAGGAGTAGGCTGGCGTTTTCCGGGGCGCTGGCAAAGGGATCTAAAAGAACAAGCATCTCATAAAAGCTGCGTCGATACTCCTCGCTATCGCTGTTCAGAAAAAATGATACCAGTGCCCAAGCTGCCGGTGCATAGACCTTAGAGTCCAAACCAGAATCCATAAAGTCGTGGCGCATTAATTCTTCGGCTGTGGGAGGGGAGGCCCAAGACTTAACGGTCTCTAACCAGGCCAGATTTTCCTCGTATACGAGGGATTTAATTTCTCGGTTGAATTGCAGGGAATCAAAATAAATAGCCAAGCCCTCTCGAAGCCAGGCGGGTGGGTAGGGAATGGCAGCACGCAGATACTGGATAAAACTTTGGTGCGAAAACGAGCGGTCCTCTTTGTCGTCGCGGATAACAAGCAATTGTGATTTTTCGGAATTTGAATAGTGAATGTATATTGAACCGGCCTGGGTCTGCCCAATTTCTTCCTGTAAATAAGCTGAGTAGGCCTCTCTATTGTCAAATACCCGCACGTTTAAAGGCTGGCCCTTGCTACTTGGGTCGGCAAGGCGGCAAATTTGATTATAGGCCTCGTAGCGCATATCCAACTCCAAGGCTAAGAGCTCGGTTTCTGAACTATTTAAATTTGATACAAGCCTGTAATACTCGCTGGTAAATTCAATTTCCTCTCCGGCATACACATTGATGCCCATAAAGACTATGGAAAGTAAAATACACCAAAAAAACATTGATTTTCGCATAAACTGCTCCTTTTTTCAGGTTTGAGACACCCGGTCTATAATAATATTGACTTCCTCTATAAGTATACCCGTAAAGCGTTCGATTGTGGTTATTAAATAATTTTGCAGATCGTGAATGTCGCCTGCCAGCTGTGTGCCAAAGGGTACATCGATGGTGGCTATTAGCCTGTAGCCATTGCCATCGGCCTTTACACTTAATTTTTTAATGACGATATGGGGATTAAATTCATGTATGCAGTGGCTGGCCATCTGGCTTAGAGCCGATTCCGAAATACTTACCCGCCCCTTAATGGAATACGAGGGGCGCACCACAGCCTTTTCGTAGAGCTTAGAATTTATTGCCGGCCGCCCCTTACTGCCGCGCTTTAAAAACACGCGAACAGCATCGTAAAATATATTTGAATAATCCCGTCGAACCTCTATCGACGGTATGGGAATGACATGTTTGCCCTCGACACTGCGCGAGCGCGCAGCGGCCTCTATCTCTTCTTTGGTGGCAATATCCTCTATTTTTATAATTTTCGAAGGAAGGGGAAGCTGCAAGCGGGCAGCTATTTTGTTGACCATTTTAATTGAGGTGCCGATAATTAAGATTTTTTTAAAACGTTCTTCCTGCAAGCTCTTTGCCACGGTGTCGCGGTGGCTTTTATCGTCGAAAAGCGCCACCTTTACGGCGGCTAAAAACGATTTTTCTTTTTTGGCAGAATTTCCCGCTAAAATATGGTTGTTGCGAATTAACAGACCGTCGTCAATTATCAATTCTATGCCATATTTTTGGGCCACTAATTTTGCCCGAAAACTCTTGCCACTGCCACTTTCGCCCACTAAAGCAAACACCTGTATTCGTTTAAAAAACCATAGGAAGTCGTTAAGTACGGATCGCATATTCTAAGAGTATAACACCTGTTAAATATTATCAAAGGGAAGGCTGCCAAATAATCTCTGTAAATCTGGCAATATATCTTTGGGCAGGGGGGCATACAATGTGCTTGGTAGTTTGAGCGCGGGAAAATTGTGGCCTATAGAATAGGCGTGTAAGAAAAACTGCCCCCCATAGAAGTCTTGGCGCGTTTTTCCCCCATATTTTCTATCATTTATAAGGGGAAGGGCCATGGCTGCTGCCTGCGCTCTAATTTGATGGGTCCTTCCGCCAATTATTTCTATATAGACAAGGCTTAGGCCTGCGCCCGTTTTTAATGGCTGCACATAGCTTGTTGCCCGTTTACCATCGGCAGAAATGTTCGTTCTTTTTGTATTGGCATCTCTTTGCAAGCGGTGCTCCCATTTTTGCCTTTTAGTAATTTCGCCCTGCAATACCGCTATATAGATTTTTTGGAGATGCTGCTCTCTCAGTGCCTGGCTAAAAATTCTGCTTCCCCGAAGGCTGGCAGAAAACACAATTAAGCCGGAGGTGCCCCGGTCTAGGCGGTGCAGGGGCCCGGGCCTAAAAGAGGCCGAGGGGGGCAATTGCGGAAGAAGAAAATGTGATACCTGCTCATCCAGGCTGTTTTTTCCATGGACAAGCCTGCCCGCCTCTTTGTTTATAACAAGAAAATCGCTGTTTTTAAGCAAAATAGTAAAATCCGCTTCTTGCATTTTTTTTTCTGTCCTCGCCTCTTTTGCCTGTTCGAGGTTCAATTTTTCTTTTATAACAAGGCTTTGCCCATCGCGCACTCGGTGCGAGGCGAGAATTTTTTTGCCATCAATGTGAACCTTTCCCTGGCGAAAAAGGCGGTGAATGGCGGAAAGAGGCAAATTGGGAAAGAATTTGCGGAGGATTCTGTCTGCACGCCTATTGTCGTCGTTAAGGCCAAGCTGGATTTCGGTGTACATATTTCTAATATAGCATAGGGGCAAAGGTATTGACAAAGAGGGCCGTCTGCATAATTCTAAACCAATGTCTAAGGTTTATTTGTTGAATGCTGGTAGCTTGCGCGCCTTGGTGGAAAACCCTGTCTTTCTTTCGGGCTTTACCAGCTGGCTGCTTGCACAACTTCTTAAAACACTTATTGTTCTTTTTGGCCGCCGCAGGGCAAGTGCGAAGGATGCCGCAGTTACCATTTTATGGAAGACCGGTGGTATGCCCTCTAGCCATTCGGCTCTGGTAAATGCTCTGGCAATTTCTATTGGTTTTTCCGAGGGCTTTTCTTCCAATCTTTTTATTGTAACGCTGGCTTTTTCACTTATTGTAATGCGAGATGCGCTGGGGGTTCGCCGTTCTTCGGGCATGCAGGCCCGGCTTTTAAACAATTTAGGGCGCGATATCGATAATGCATTAAAAATTCCCTTTTCTCCGGTAAAAGAGGTTTTAGGTCATACTCCTTTAGAGGTTCTAGTCGGTGCCCTTTTAGGCTTGTCAATTGGAGCGGCATTCTCTATTCTATAGACCTCGGTTCATGTGCTAACATATACTGAGTTTTTTAGGAAATTGAATGAAGACATATAAATTGACGAGGGGCGGGCTGCGGCTTGCCGACACTCGCATGCCATATATAGATATTACTCAAAATCAAATGCCCGAATTTTTTTCAAATGCCTATCTCCCCGGTATTTCAGTCCTGCCCATGTTGCAGCACAGAGGCGAGGCGGCTCGCTGTCTTGTTGAAGCTGGTGCGCGCGTACACGAGGGTATGCTAATAGGGAGGGGCGAAGCCAAGGGCGCTGCACACATTCACGCACCTGTCAGTGGCCGGGTCCTTAAAATTGTCGATTGGCGAATGCCCAATAGTAACTTCTGTAAGGCAGTTGTCCTGCGGATGGAAGGGGCCTTTTCCTTGCTCGGCAGGCCGCAGGAAAAATGGAGAACGCATAGCCTATCCGCGCACGAAATACGGCGTGTTTTTCTGGAAAAAGGCCTTATCGATATGGACGGAGAAGGCAGTGCCCTTCATGAACAGGTGGCCAGCCTTCGTTCAAAGAATAGGGACGCATCAATTATTTTAAATTTAATACAGGATGAACCCTGGCGGGTTGCCGCTTTATTTGTCGCTAAATTTTTTACCAAAGAGATTGTAGAGGGCCTGAATCTGCTTTTTCGGGCCAGTTCGGCTAAGACAATATACTGCGCAATATCGCCCAAAAAAAAGTCATTGGCAAGGGCCATTGTAGAGGAGGCTGTCCGCATCGATCTGCCCCTTGAGCTGGTTTACTGCGAAGAAAAATATCCAATGAGCAATAGCACCTGGCTTTCGAATTTGCTGGCCCGCTATGGCAAGGGGAGCAATTATTCCAAAAAAGCTGCCTCAGGGGGCTATTTGGTTACCGGTCCCTCCAGCCTTTTGGCAATATATAACGCACTCACCCATAATGTGCCCTTGCTAGAGCGATTTATAGCTGTGGGGGGATCTGCGGTAAAAAACCCATCAATTTTGCGCATTCGCCTAGGGACACGCATTGGAGATGCCATTGCCGAGTGCGGAGGCTTTGTCGACGAACCCAAAAGAATCGTCTTAAACTCCTTAATACGCGGTGAATCGGTAAACGATTTGGATACGCCAATTACCAAAACTGTTCAATCTATAATTATTGAGGGGCGGAGCGAACCGAATTTATTTGCGCCATCGGACTGTATCGGCTGTGGCGACTGTCGCGCGGTTTGCCCACTTGCTTTAAACCCCGAACACCTTTTAAAGCTCTGCCTATTGGGCTCGATAGACCAGGCATATACCGAGGGGCTCTCCCAGTGCATTGCCTGTTCATCCTGCAGTGTTGTCTGTCCCTCCCGCATACCAATAGGCCTTATTATCTCTAAAAGCAAAAACAGAGGTTCCCGCGATGAGTAGACATTCTAACACGCTATTTGTCGGCCCGGCTCCACATATTGCCCGGGGACCAAGCAGCAGGTTCCGTTTTTGGGCTGTTTCTGTCTGCCTATTGTTTCCCATAGTCCAGTCCTCCATTTTTGATGCTGGCTACTCGCTCTTATTGGCCATAGCTTCCATTATTGGAGTCTTCGCTGCAGAAGTTTTTGTCGAACGACAGGGCTTTAAAGCTAAACTTTTGCGTGGCGACCAGCTGGTGCAGGCCCTGTTTTTATGTCTGCTTTTGCCTGCGCATACGCCTTTTTACATTCCCCTTATAGCCAGCTTTTGTACCAGTCTTCTTTTAAAACTTTTTTATCGGACAAATACCTCCTCTTGGATACCCCTTGGCCTGTTTGGATTTTTATTTGTCCGCATTGTCTGGCCAAACGTCTACGAGAACCTTCAGACAATGTCTATCATTGGAAAAATGGAGCTTTTTCATCGCGAATTTGGCTTGAGTGGCTCACATAATCCGATGGATATTCTGAAGCTCTCCGGTTATAAGCCCAGCAATATAGATGCTGGTATAACAAGATTTATTAACCGGCATATATTGCGAGGTCTGTCGGCAGAAATACCCCATGGCTATATCGATTTGCTTTTTAATACCGACCCTCATGCATTAATTGCCGACAGGGGAGGTTTTGCCATTCTTTTGGTTACGCCCTTTCTGGCCACCTTCAGGCTGATACGCTTTAGAACAAGCTTTTTCTTTTTTCTGCCTTGGTTTTTCTTGCTTTTATTATTTGAGCCTCTTATGTATGGAGCAAAATACGAAACATATATGGATATTCTTATGCCAGGGAGGGGGGGGGATATTTTATTCTCTCTTTTTACGGGAACAAGTATGTTTTCCGTCTTCTTTTTATTGCAAGATAGATCCTTTTCTGGTTTTTCTGCATGTAGCAGTAGCTTAATTGCGTTTTTTTCGGGGGTTTTTACCTTTATTTTTCGGCAAGTATTTCACGAAGTCTTGGGAATTCTCTATTCTCTTATTATAATTTCAATTTTAGCCCTATTTATTAGGTATATAGAACATTATATTCGCTATCGCAGCCTTCAGGTGCAGGGAGAATAACACTGATGCAAGATTATCAAAAAGAAAAACTAAAAAAAATGATAAAAATGTTCTTAGCTGTGTTTTTTAGTTTTTTTCTGGTAATCGCGATATCCCATAGGTTAGAAATTGTTAAATATGTACGCATGGTCAAGCCCATTAACCGTCTTTTGGAAGAAGCTAATTTGAGCTGGCGCATAGAAGGCAATATTCAATTGCCCTTTTTCCTGCCATTGAATAAATTGGGACCGGGCGGCATGGGCAGTATGTATTTTTACCCATTGGAAAATAATAAACAGGAAAAACTCTGGATTTTTACGATCAATGCTGCCAATATATATTGTCTATATGCTGTTCTCGAGGATACAGGGGGATATCTTTCGCAACCAATGGCCTTGGGTAGGGTATCGCAGGCTAAGGCCCCATCGGTACATCCCGCCATATTAGAGGCTAAGCTCGATACAATTAGGGACTACCGCAAAAAAAGAATAGGAATATATTATGAATAGGCAGAAGTTTTTTTCCCCTCTCTTTGCTCAGATGTCTTTTTTACCGCTATTGTTGGTGGGTGCAAGCCAGTTTTCAATTGCCCTGCTAACTGCTCCAATAATTTTTTTTGTCTTAGTTGGGGTCAAATTCTGGTTTATAACGCTTACGCAGCGTTTTTCAATAGACAATAAATTTTTTCTGCTTATTATTTTAATTTTTATTCACTCTTGGCTGGCCTATTTGGCCATCGGATTTTTCTTCCCCCTTTTTTCTTTGGAAATGCCCTTAGCCATCGGTTTAATAAGTTTTTTTGCCCTGTCTGTGCTGACGCCTATTCTTTCCCCTTTAAAAAACGCAACTCTTTTAGAGGCTCTGGGGGATTCTTCGATAATTTCACTTCTTGCTGCTCTTTTTCTTATTGGGGCCGCTGGCATATACGAAATTGTTTTTCATTTTTATTTAACCCTGCCCAGCCAGCTGGGTTCGGTATATTTGTTTACATTAAATGGGCAATATCTAGAGCGACCTTTTTGGGGAATGGGTATTTTATTTGGCATACTCGTGTACGCCTTCGCTGTTCAGCTCTATCACTGGGCTCTTTTGCATAATAATTCAAAAACTGATGGGAGAGCTTAATGGGATTTTTATTTGTGTTTTTTCAATCTGCCCTTTTTTTCCCTGTTTTTTTATTCTATGGGGCAGGATTCAGTATTTTTTTATATGAATCAAAGGTAAAAGCTTATGTATTGCGCTTATTTGCCCTTATTCTTGTCGTGGCAAGTTTGGCATGGATACTTTTTAAAGGATTACTTGCCGCTTTTTTGCCCTTCGCGCTTGCTGGTCCCCTGCTTTTTATGCTTTTGCTTGGCTTTGATTTAATTTTTGATCGACTTTATCTTGTGTTATTTGAAAAAACAACGTCAAATTCACTTCCTGCGCAGCATTCATTGCATATTGACCGGCTTGTTTTGGCATGGCTCATAATTAGCCTGGCCTTTTTAAATACCTCTTTATATCGATACTTCATTTTTTTTATATGTACCAATTTTTTAATCTTTGTTCTGTGTTATTATATTATCAGGTCGATAGAATGGCAGAAGCGATTAGAGACAGGGCGAGGCTCTTTTAACGAGTTAAGCCAACGACTTGTGCTTTCGACTTTTCTTATTTTTGTGTTTATGCTAATCGCTAAAATATTGCCAGTATCCTGGGGTACATTTTGAATATAATGTATATATTTTATCTTTTTACCGGAATTTTCCTGTCTACTCTCTTTGTTTGTCTTGTTTATTTTTACCACACTGATTCACGCAAAATAAAGGAAATCTCAATTTTTAAGATTCAGGAGAAAAAAACTAAAAAGGCCGCTGTTTTTTGTTCTGGTCCTGCGGTAAGCCCTGTTTATGCCAACTACGATGCCTATCCCAATTGCCTGGCCGCCTCTTCGGTTTTAGCGGGGAACCGTCTTTGTTCTTGGGCCTGTCTGGGATATGGCAGCTGTGTAACAGCCTGCCCCATAGGGGCCATTGAATTGGATAAGAACCATCACCCAATTATTTCTACGATTTGTAATGGCTGTGGGGCCTGTGTGCCAGCATGTCCGCGGGGCATTATACAGCTAATTCCCCAGCAGGCCGACTATTTTGTCGCCTGTTCTTCCCAGGACCCGCCGGCCATAAGGAAAAAAACCTGCCTTGCGCCCTGTACTTCCTGTGCCGTCTGTTCCACCGTAAATATGTCTGGTGGCTATTATTTGGAGCATTCTACGGCAATTGCTCAAATCGACTATCGAAAAACTGGCGATAGGCAGTCGGCATTTTTGTCCTGCCCCGAGTCCTGTATAGAAAAACTATAGGTTTTGTCATAAAAATGTTTTTTTGCTTTTCAGACTTTAGTTTATGGCATAGAATAATAGCCTATATACTTAATACATATTTATTTTTTCTAGGAGAGATATTCTGATTACAAAAGAACAAAAAAAACATGCCAAACTTAGCCTTATTCTCCTGTCTCACTGCCATGTCCCATATAATAGTGGCGAGGACGAATTTGAACAGGCCTATCAGAATATTGCCAAGCCCTTCGTATCGGCCCTATATCACTACCCTGCAATTCAGGCGACTTTGCATTATTCTGGTGTTTTTTTACATTGGATGAATACTCGACATCCGGAATTTATTTCGCTATTAACCGAAATGCTCGATCGCAAACAAATTGAGCTTTTAGGCGGTGGCTATTATGAGCCGGCCTTCAATATTATTCCCCAAGCCGATCGCATATCTCAGACAGAGCTTCAGACCAATTTAATTAGGCAGATATTTGGCAAGAGGGTGCGTGGCTGTCTTTTGCCCTCTATGCTTTGGGACCCCTCTCTTATTCCCGCCTTTGCCAGTTCTGGCATCGAATATACCTTTTTAAGCTGTAATCAATTTTCGCTGGCAAGGGTAGCTACATCGGACATGGTAAGCCCCTTTATAACCGAAGAGCAGGGGAGAGTGTTAAGTGTTTTTCCGCTGTATATGCACAAAGATCTGCCCAATCCATTTAAAGAATATCCGGGCTTTCTTAAAGCTCTTTCCCTGCTTGCCTCGACAGACGAGATGAGAATTATTTCTATAATTCCAGAAATTCACACTGTCTTAGATGATAGATACGAACAAAAAGAAAGGACCTTTGAAGGCTTTTTTAAAAATATTTTGGCTGAACAGGATTTAATTCAATCAATTTTGCCGGCGAGGGCCATGAAACTTCCTTTTTCCGTAAAGAAAGCTTTTTTCCCCAATTCTGCCGAGGCCCATTTAATGGCCTGTGCTTCAAATACTGCAGCGAAAAAAGGCAATAATGAAAACAGAGGGCGGGATAAAAAAAACAATACCTCCAACAATTTCACGGTAAGCGGTATTTTGCCCCGACAATTCTTGCTTTGGTATCCTGCAAGCATGAACATATATTCGAAGATGAACCATATGCACGTCTTGGTTAACCAATTGCGAGGCGATAAGGCCCGAAAGCAGAATGCGCGCGAAGAGATACTAAAGGCGCAGGGGCTGTGTAATTTTATTAGCTGTTCAGGACATGGTATTTATTCAAATTCGTTGCGCAAGGGAGCATATCGTTCCTTAATTAATGCAGAAAAAATATACCGCCAAAGACAAAACTTTGAACATGGGCTTGTGTCTAAAGATTATTCTTTTAATGGGAAAAATTCATTTTTATTCCAGGGAAATAATTTAAATGCCTATGTCTCGCTACTTGGTGGCTCTGTCTTTGAAATAGATTATCTGGCTAAATCCTGGAATTATGCCGACTCAATGGAGCGGCGGATTGAAAGCTGGAGTGCCGAGACTGCGGTGGAAGATGTTTTACCGCGGACCTCTTTTTTAGATATTTTGATGAGCCCGGAGACAAATTTTGAAAAGGCTCAAAACGATGTTTTTAATTCTTCTCGACTCTGTTGCAATGAAAACTATAGAGACATAGAGGTGGACCGAAAAAATAATTATGTGGTTTTAAGTCTAGCGCCAAACCCAAAGCATCGCTTTGGCTCAATCGAAATTATTAAACGCATCTGTCTTGTAAAAAATTCTTTAAAGGTAAACTGGTCTCTTTTAAATACCGGCAATAGCGTAGAGCGCTTTAATTTTGCATCCCGCCTAGAGCTCTCCTTTGCCAGCGAATTAGCTACCGAGTTGCGGGGCCTCCGCGAAAACGGGGAAGAAAAGCTCTTTAATCTGCCTGCCGACTTAAACTCATTTATTCGTATACAGGCCTACGATAAAGAAAACGATGTAAAAATTAACATACAGGCCGAACGATCCATAAACTGGTGGGTATATCCTGTTAAAACGTGCACCAAGGTTAAAAATTCCCTTGGCCAGGCCTATCAATCTACCTCAATTTCTCCGGTCTATTCCCTTGTTTTGGCCCCCGGAGAATCCTGGGCCACCGGTATTCAATTGGATTTCCAAAAAGCATAGCGATAAAAAGCAATACCATTGACACTTCGGGCTGTCGTTTTTATAGTAATCGCAGAATGAGCACGAAAAATTTACCTAGACGCCTTATTACCTCGGCCTTACCCTATGTAAACAATGTCCCACATCTGGGGAATTTAATTCAGGTCTTATCGGCAGATGTCTTTGCCCGCTATTGTCGCCTTGCCTCCTACGAAACCCTGTATGTCTGCGGTACCGACGAATATGGCACCGCTACCGAGACAAGGGCGCTAGCAGAGGGGATAAGTCCTAAAGAGCTCTGCGATCGCTATAACGCCCTGCACAGCCAGATATACGATTGGTTTACCATCTCTTTCGATAAATTTGGCAGGACATCCACCCCTTTGCAAACAAAAATTGTACAAGATATATTTAAAAAATTGGACGAAAATGGTTTTATTCTCGAGCGCACTATTGAACAATTGTACTGTACTAGCTGTGCCAGGTTTTTAGCTGATAGGTTTGTACGGGGCAATTGCCCCTATTGCAATTCGCCAGATGCCCGAGGCGACCAATGCGAAGAATGTGGCAAGCTGTTGGATCCAACCGAACTGCTTGAACCCCGCTGCGACAGCTGCGGAACAAGACCTATAATTAAAAACACGAGCCACCTGTATATCGATTTGCCTAAGCTCAAAGACCGGCTGCAAGAATGGATTAAAAAAACCAGCGTAAAAGGTTTTTGGGCTAAAAACGCCATTCAAATGACCCAGGCCTGGATACGCGATGGGCTGCACGAAAGGGCAATAACCCGCGATTTAAAATGGGGCATTCCGGTGCCCAAGGCCGGCTACGAAGACAAGGTGTTTTATGTTTGGTTCGACGCTCCCATTGGCTATATTTCAATTGCCGCAAATTTAGCCGCCGAAAGGGGAGAAGATTGGAAGAGCTTTGTCGACTACTGGTGGAAGAGCCCCGAGCAGGTCGAGCTTTTTCAATTTATCGGCAAGGACAATATTCCCTTTCATACGGTAATTTTTCCATCCAGCCTTTTGGGGACTGGCGAAAACTGGACCATGCTGCACCACATGTCCAGCAGTGAATATTTAAACTACGAGGGCGGGAAATTCTCTAAAAGTAAGGGAATTGGCGTCTTTGGAAGCGATGCAATGGAATCGGGCATAGCTGCCGATCTCTGGCGCTTTTATATTTATTACAACAGGCCAGAAAAATCCGACGGGCAGTTTGTCTGGAAGGATTTTCAGGAGAAAGTAAATGGTCAGCTCATTGGCAATCTTGGAAACCTGGTAAACCGGGTGCTCACCTTTGTACATCGGTATTATGACAGCCACATTCCACCGCTTCCTCAAGATGCCAAGGCAGCGCCATGGCAGGACGATATCGAAAAACTTATAGCTAAAACCGGCGCGCTTTTGGAACGCGCCGAATTACGAGAGGCCTTTAAGACTGTGTTCGAAATATCTTCAATAGGCAACAAGGCCTTCCAAGACGGCGAGCCATGGAGGACTAGGCTAGATGCCCCCGAACTTGCCAGTGCGCTCATTCACCGCCTCTGCCATCTAATAGCGAAATTATCGATACTCCTGTATCCCTATCTGCCGACAAGCGCACAGACAATTGCTTCCTTTTTCTCGCTCTCCTTTAAGGGCGAAGGCGCACTGAGCTGGAAAAATTTGCAAGGCCCATTGAATATTACCAAATGCACTACATCACAGGTTTTGTTTAACAAATTGGAGGACGATAAAGTGGCAGAACTGCACGATACCTATAGTGGATCCCAAGCAGAACGGGATATTCGAGAACCCAAAGAAGAGGAATCTTTGGCAAATAAATTTGCTGCAAGGGTCAGTCTGCGCGTTGGAAAAATTATTGCAATCGAACGCCACCCAAAGGCGGATAAGCTCTATATTGAACAGGTAGATATGGGAGATGGCCAGCGCACCATAGTTTCGGGTCTTGTGCCCTATTATACCGAGGAAGAACTTATGGGCCGCAATATAATTGTGGTCTCCAATTTAAAGGCGGCAAAGCTTCGAGGAGTCGAAAGCCAGGGAATGCTCTTAGCGGCCTCGGTTAAAAATGAGGATGGCAGCGAGCTCGTCGAGGTTCTCTTTGCTGAAGATGCAGAACCCGGGACAGACGTATTGCTGGAAGGCCTCGATACCTCTTTTAATGGCGAAGAAATCGATATCGATACCTTTTTCCAGCTTCCTATACTTGCCAAAGAGGGCACTATTTATGTAGACAAACATAGATTGCTGGTAAAGGGACAGGCCCTGGCCAGCAAGCGCGTCTTAAATGGAGAAGTGGGCTAAAATATCGGCCCGATGTGTATAAATACAGGTGATTTTTTTTTCACTTTTGTCTATAGTCTTTACTTATGAATCTTGAAGCCTTTATTTTAGGTTGCGGTGGCATGATGCCCCTGCCCCGACGCCATTTAACTTCTGTCCTACTGCGCAGAGAGGGCGATCTTTTTCTTTTCGATGGAGGGGAGGGCACCCAGGTCTCCTTGCGCCGTTTAAATTTGCGCTGGAAAAAAATATCTGCAATCTTTGTAAGCCATACTCACGCAGACCATGTTACCGGCCTGCCAGGCATTTTAATGCTCTCGTCGCAGGTAGACCGGGACGATCCTCTAACCATAGTTGGGCCGCCAAAAATTGCGGAATATATAGAATCCAATAGGCGCGTTTTGGACATGTACATAAATTACGAAATTATTGTAAAAGAGGTCCACGAAGAGGGAATAGTGTTTCAGGGTGATGGCTATAGCGTGCGTGCATTTCCACTGCGCCATACAAAGCCCTGCCTTGGCTATGTCTTCGAAGAGGAACCGCGTCCAGGTAGCTTTAACCCCGAGGCCGCACTGGCCTTAAAGGTACCCGTTGGGCCCCTTTGGTCAAAACTGCAAAGCGGGCAGGCTGTCACCTCCAGCGATGGCAGCACTGTCCAGCCCAGCCAAGTCCTTGGCCCCGAACGCAAGGGCCGGAAATTTTCCTATGTTACCGATTCACTGTACTTTCCGCAAATTGCAAAGGAAGTTGCCAATTCCGATTTATTTATCTGCGAAGGCATGTTCGAACAGGAGCTCTTGGAATCGGCCAGGGAAAAAAAGCATATGACCGCCGAGCAGGCAGCACATTTAGCCAGGGATGCGGGCGGAGTTAAGCAGCTAGCTCTTATACATTACAGCCCCCGCTATACTGAACACAATTTGAAGCTTCTTTTAAAACAGGCACAGGCCGTTTTTCCAGACACTGTTTTATCTCGAGACAGAATGCATATCCCCATTCTGTACGAGGATTAGCTGGTTTTTGTAAGGTACTCCCGATATCGATCGGGATTTACCTTAAAGCCAATTATCCTGTTTGTCTTTTCTTTTTCTGCCTTCTCTAGGGCCGTCTCGGCTTCGGTTAATAGACGTTGCCCTTCCAGAAGTCTGCCAATTCTCGAAGAAATACCAAAATAAAGCTGAGAGGGCGAATCGAAATCGCTTTTAGCGAGCTTTTGTATAAATTCCTCTGTCATTCGTATACCGTGTTCTAGATCGATATTTGGCAAAATTATAGCCAAACCGGCCCCACCATATTCGAAAATTAAATCTCTAAAGCTAAAAAATGAAACAGCAAGATTGGCTAAATTGTTGCGGGTATCTGTTTTATCTTCTGCATCGCTGTCCATCAAAATTAAGACTAAATCCTGTTCAAAAGAGGCGGATCGCTCCAATTCCGAATTCAATCGTTCCATTATATAGTGCGTCCAACCAATATTGCTGTCGGGGGTATATAGCCCATTGGGGTTGGAAGAGATGTGGAGCTCGGGTATCTTCGTTGCAATATCAATTTCTAAATTTTTGGAAGGCTCTACAATTATATTGGGCCTGTTTTTTGTGGAGTATATCGAACTAAAAAGTAAAAGTATTAGCACAAGTAAAATGCCAATGGAAAAAACAAGCAGGAACTGCTTTACAATTCTGGCAAATGCATCAATATCAATTCTTAGGCCTTTAGCAACTATATATAGGCCCTGTGGCGCAATATTGGGCAGTACAGCGGTATATTCGTTGTTATTGATAAATAAAGGCCGCACTGATGCCGAATTAAGGCCAAAGAAATTTCCTTCTTCGATTTTTTTTTCTAAAATAAAAAGAGGCCCCGTGGAATCTCTAATCGAGATAGCTAATAAATAATTTGTTTTTAAAAAGGCCTCTCGCAATATCTGCCTAAAGGCCTCATCGTCTACCTTGCTAAAAGCCTGTTCTTGCAGATAGCTCGATATACGAATAAACTCATCGTAGGCAATTGCCTGTGTATGTTTAATCTCTCGAGTAAATAAAAATGTACTTATAGCCAGCCCTAAAATTAATAATAGAGAACACAATGTGGTGAATATTTTCAGTATCGAATTATCCATACGAGCAGTATATAATATCGACGCAGAATCTGCCACTCAAAAATTTAAAAGGGATAATATTTCCTTAAGATTCTAATGCTTTTTTCGATAGTCATTTGAAAAAGTTCTTCAAAAGAAATGTGAGGATGCTTATTGCGTAAAAACGTGCCAAAGGGCAAAAGAGTAGAAAAAGCATCTTTTTGGGCATCCTCGAGCATGTTAAAATATTCCTGGCTCGGTAAAAAGAGGGGGGGCAGCGATTGTAAGGCTGCTATATAATTGGTAATGAAGGCCTCCAAACTGCTTTTCGGTCTGCCTACTCCGAATAAGGATATAAAGTTATTTTGATTTTGGCCATCCCTATTCAGCGTCTTGCCCGGGCCTGGCCCTTCACCGCTTTGTCCAAGGGGTCTGTCGTTAATAAAAATGGAAACAGGCAGAGAGCCAAAGGCAAGACTTAAATAATCCCTATACGAATCTAGGGTCGCATTTCCGTAGCGCCAGCCATCGGGAGTTTTTTCAAATTTTGTAGTTGGATTTCTCATTATTAAATATCTAAACTGATTTTCTATAGGGTTTAATCGATTTTCTTTAAGTGAAAATAGCTTGTGTAGATAGGTTCCCCGCGCATAGGAAGAGCCCTGGGGGTAGCCGAAGTCGGCCCCATAGATATCAATTTTCTTGGCACCCATCTCTAAGGCAAGCGAGAGAGCAGCATGGCTCACATTGCCTCCAGAGACATCGACATTAATAAAATTGCGATAATATTTAAAAACATATTTAAAAAAGGGATGGGCACTTGCCATATAAATAGGACGCTTATTAAAATCGGAAAGATTTCGCGGACTGGCTAAATCCAAAAAAAGGGAATAATCAGCCTTGAAGCCGAGAAAGTGTAAATAGCTTATCTGTTGGCAGTCTATCGAAATAACGCCTTCGGGAATAATATTGTTTTCCAGCAGGGCGCCCAGGGCTGTGTCGGTGGACAAGAGATAGACAGCAGATTCTCTGTTTTTAATTTTATGTATAAAATCGTTTAGGCTTGGACCTGCCGCAGCAATTATAATTGAATTTATTTTTCTTAAGGGCTTTATTGGTTCTTTAAGTAGGTTTAAGTTTTTAACGGCGTTTATAAACCAGCGTCTTCCAAAATGAGATTGCACTGAAAAATCTTTTGTTGTGCTATCAATTACCTTTTTTATTATCCGACTGGCCTGCTTAAAATCTTCCTCATTGGCATGAAGGCGCTGACGATGTGGCAATAGCGTTAAGCCACCATCGAATACCGGTTTATATTGCCCCTGAATATAGCGCTCAAGGCTATCTCCACTTTCGTCAACCAAGATGCTCACTTTGGGGTTGCTGAATATATGCTGATATTCGCGAGCTGCAAGGAGTTCGGCTAGTCCATCAATTCCATATTCAATAATAAGGATTGAAGTAATCTTATCATCGGCCATAGCTGTGGCCACTAAGTCGCCCCCGGCCAGTCCAAAAATTATTAAGAAACACTGTCCGGTTATGCTTTGTAAAAGACGGCTAGCTTCTTTTTGAGGGTCGATTATCGATTGCAATAAATAATATTTTCCCCCTTCGCCACGTATTGCTGGAATGGGAAGGCCTTTTTTAGAAGGGGTGAAGGTATACATAGCAGTTTCACAGCTTGCGTTGCTCAGGCGTGCGCAGAGCTCTGGATGCGATTGCCCCAAGGCTAAAAGATTTCTTTCAAAGACATCCCTATTGAGCATATTAGTCTGTCCTCTTTTTAAGAATATCCCTAATCAAACTTATTGTTCGATTGTATTGTTCATTTTTTGTAAGCGCTTTAGATGTTGATAACGCATCTTTAGAAAACAGGAGAAGTGATAATTCCTCCATTGCCATTTTATTTTGGCTCAATAGATTGAGGTCTTGTTTTAAAGAATTATTGGGCCTTGAAGTTTTTTTAACAAATAAATCTGCAACATAATTTTTTTCGTTTTGAATTATTTCTATTACCTTGCTCCCCTGTATGGAATGATAATTCTTTCCAGCCTCGGACAGAATTCTGCATCTGTCTTTAATTTCCAATCCTCTATTTTCAAACCATGTGGCATAAATATTTAATGCCTTGGTTTGGCTCTGAAGTCTATGTCGGTTTTCGAACCACTGGTGTTGAGGAAAAAGGCGCGACTCATGTTCAATGGCTAGCTGCTCAAAGGCCCAGGGGCGGGCATGCGAGAGAATGCCCCGAGAAGCGAAATCTAAACCAGCAAAATAGATTCCTCCCCGGCTAAGCTGAAAGGCAATATCCAGGGCAAAGGCGCTTACGGTTCCTCTTTGGGGGCTTATAAAAAAAGGAGAATCTCGTCCCTGTAACAAGGCGTTTTGCCAATGCTCCCCGGTGGATGTAGCCAAAATATTCTTGTCTTTTAAGAAATGGGGGATCTTTGCCCCAAGTTGATATATAAGCGGAATTTCGCAATTTTTAAGTCTGTGTAGATGCAGGCTGGCCCAATAGGTGGGATCGCTGGCTACAACTATGTCGGGATATATATTTCTACTTAAAAGAGCATTGAGTGCCGAAGAGACAGCAATTAGAATATATTGTTGACGGTTTGTTTTTTTTAAAATTGTTTCGGCAGTATATTCTAGGGATGGGCCAGAGGCACAGATAACAATGGGTATGTTGGAATTGCTCTGTGCAAGCAGGAAATGTGAAGAAATACTACTGTGGGGAAGCTGTAGGCTGTATAGGGCGTTTTTTATCCAGAGTTTGCCAAAGCTTTTTGCGGTGTAATCGCTGGCAAGCTTTCTTTCCTGCCAGTTTTTAATGGTTTTTAAAATTATTTTAGCAATTTCTGGCCAGGCCAAAAGAGAGGGCTTCCAATGAATTATTTTAATTTCTTGCGAATTAAAGGCGCCGATACTTTTGTCTAAAAAGCTCTCTAATTCTTGTTGATTGCTGTAGGTACAGAGATAATTTGCATAGGACAGAGGAGGGGGAGAGGGTTCGGGGGAGGCTGGAAAAAAATTGTCTGCCAATTGAATGCCAAATAGGCCCGCCTGGGGGTAACGTTTTCTAAGCTCAGGAAATAGCCATCCCTGGCCAGGCCCTATGACTAAAACACTTGGACAATTAATGCCTAGGTTCAAGCTGTCTAGAAAACGGCTAGCCTCTAATTCCGGATGGCGATTAGAGTGAAGGCGTAATGGTGTCAAGATTTTTTGTTTGCCTTGTCGAGGATTGTCTTGGCAAGTTCTTCTCTATCGGTATCGATTGCTTTTTTATAGCGCCAGGCCTGTGCCCCTAAAATATTCAGCTCGTGTTTTGCCAAATGTTGCCAGATAGTTTCCGGATCTGCGGATAAGGGCCCACTAAAAAGTAAATATCGATTGGAAAAAGGCTTTAAGATAAATTGTTTATCAAGTTTTTCGATAAGCTCTTTGGGAAATGTATTTTGGCCCTCGGGGCTGGATATAAAAAGACTACAGATAGAGCCATCTATAATTGGCAGAGAATGTAAGATGGAAAGATAGGATGGGTCCTCGGACACTGGGGTTTTCGGAGAGACATTTTCTCGAGAATCCAGAGCTTTTTTATATAGCCCCTTAGAGTCCTCTGTTGCGATATTCTTTAGAATATCGCAACAGGCTTCCTGTTCATTTAAAGCAGGCTCTGGTATATTTGTTTTTTGAATTTTAGCGTATAAGCCCATGTCAAGCCAATCCAAATTCCTCGAAAAGCTTCTTGTAAGTTTCAAAATATTCAGATCGCGCAAATTCTTCAATTTTATCGTCGGGCAAGGATTCTAAAAGCTGGTCCATGTAGGCTAAAACAGCTTTCACCTCTCCTTTAAGATCGTTTGGCAGAGATTCTTTGACGCTTGGCTCTTCGATGTCTGTCTCTTCTAATAGGTCAGGGTCTAAAATGTCGTCTGTTGGCATGGGAAATGTTTCTTCTGCCATTGCCGGTTCAGGGAAGTTTTCGACTTCATCAATTTCAATTTCCAATTCGTCCAAGTTTTCTTCTATCTTCTGGTCTTCCTCTGGCTCTTGGGTATCGAGGTCTTCAAAATCAAAATTGTCGTCTAGTACAATTTCATCGAGGGCGGGCTCAACAATTTCGCTGTCATCTTCTAAACTTATATCGATGAGTTCGCTGTCGTCGATTATTGCAGAGGAAAGGTCGATATCATCATCTAAATAATCACTATCGGGCGGGGAGCTAAGATGTTGTACACCCGCGTTCGAAAGGCTGTCGAGTTCACCATCAACATCGTTTACCCCAATGTCGAAATTGTTTAATTCATCACTATCTTCTAAGAGGCCGTCGTCCAATAGACTGTCGTCTAAAATTGCGGTGTCAGCATCTTCTAGGGTCTGTTCGTCATTATCTTCCATTAGGTCAATAAAAAATTCATCTTCATCGCTGACTACACTTGAATCGCTTTCACTGTCGAGGTCTCGAATTTTTTCTTCTTCTGAATCCAGAACATCGGGTAAATCTGAGATAAATACCTCGTCTTCCAGATTCACTTCTGGTATTTCTTCCATCTCTGCATTTTCTGCCTGGGGCATTTCGATGGATGCTTCAGCTTCAATATCACTTTCAAAGCCTAGGCCGGTTAAATCGTCCATTGCTGGCGTTTCTACATCGCCCCCCTCTTCCTCGGTAAAATCGGCTGTATTGAGAATATTATCGAGTTCATCCCCGGTTAGGGCAATTTTTTCATCATCTTCTTCTTCAAAAAATCCCGACTGGCTATTTGTTTCCTGCACTGCGTCGATCTGGCCACTAGTTAATTTAAGCGAGGCCAATTCAGTTTTTAGGGAACTGAGCTCGTCTTTTATTGTAGATAATTCATCCGCAATGCGCATAAGAAGATCTGTCGAAAGGTCATTTTTTTTTATTTTTTCCTCTTCATCCTCATCGCAACTTCTTTCCTGTATTTCAATATAGGCCTCGTCGGTGCTCACTTCAATATCGCCAAAGCTGGAGGTATCGAAGTCTTCCTGCTCCTCTGCTTCGGTATTATCATTTATAAAATTGATTGGGCTTTCAGTTGTCTCTGCCAGTTGTTCCATATCTTCATCTATACTTACATCGATGAATTCTTCGTCACTGCCTGTCTCATCCAGATTCGGTATGAAATTAGTTGCCATTGTCTGATCCCCCTCGATGCTCAGTTCTATATCCTGATATTCCTCTTCTTCGGCCACATTGTTTTCGGTAAGGGTTGGTGTCTCTTCAAATATATTGTCGATAGCGCTAGATTCGGGGCTGGCTCCTAAAAAAGAATCGAAGTCTGCGACCTCTTCCAAATCTAAATCGTCCATGCCGGTAAGGGATTGTGTTGTGGGTTGGCTTTCGGTCGGTGTTTCATCAATTATATCCTCAAAAATGGAATCGGAATCGAATTCTTTTGAATTTTTTTCTTCGTCGGAAAAATCTAAATCTATGCTCATAGCTGGTTCTTCTTCTGTATCTTCCTCTTTTTCTTCCATATCTAAGCCGAATTCTGATGGATCGATAAAATCGTCCATAGATATTTCGCCAAAATCGCTGCCATCAGTTTCCGGGGCCTCATGTAATTGCGCTGCTTCGGCTCCGGAATCGAAATCCACCCCAAAGCTGGATGCATCAAACTCGATATTATCTTCTAGGTCGAAACCTTCAATGTCTGGGAGCTCGTTTGCCTCAGGTGCCGCCAATATTTCCTCAGGCGCCGCCAATATCTCTTCAGGCGCCGCCAATATCTCTTCAGGCGCCGCCAATATTTCCTCAGGCGCCGCCATTATTTCCTCAGGCGCCGCCATTATTTCCTCAGGCGCATCTTCGATTTCGAGAGAAAGGTCCGGCATGTCGTCCATCTCGGGCAGAGTGGGAAAATCCTCATCTGTCTCGGACAGGTCCAACACATCACCATCCATTGATGGTGCATCATCTAGGCTTAAGGGGTCGAAGTCCAGAGCGGGTAGATCTTCGATATCGGGAAAAGAAAGATCGCTTAAAGAATCCTGAATATCTCCCTCTGCTTCCGCTTCTACTGCTACATTATTGTCAACCGTCTGTGGTTCGCTCTTTACCCATACGCCATACTCATCTAAGTCGTCTTTTGAGCCAATAAAACTGCGATCGTGATACACAGAAGGATCCTTGTTATCTGCCATTGTGATCTCCCCAATATGTTGCCAAAGTAATAAGCGCGGGCGAAAAACATGTTTTCACGAGTTTTTAATAGTAAAAAAACTCGAGGGCGCTTAAAATATTATCGGCATATATATTGATAAAAATTACCCCTTATTCCATTTTAAGCACAAACAGTAGAAAACCAGTAATAGCCCTCCTATTTAATGTAGCCATGGATTTTCTACTTGTCAATGATTCTCGCAATTAGAAGCTAAAAAGGTCTAAACTCCCTTTAGTATATACCAAAAAGGGCCGTAAATATAATATAATGACCCGAGTTCAGCTTCTTATTCCGGTATGGATTTTAATATTTTTTTATGGCCTGCTCAATATTGTTTTAGGGGACAACGGGACCAAAGTGTATGCAAGCCTAGAGCAAGAAAAAAGCATTTTAGATGGAAATATCGAAAACTTATTGCTTATCAATCAAAAATTAGTGAACGAACTCAATAGTCTTCAGAACAATGATGAGCTCATCGTTTTGGAGGCACAAAATTTAGGCTATGGCCCAGAGGGTAGCTATGGCATTCATTTAATTGGCAGGGGCGCGAAAAGGCCAGAAATGAATGCCGGGACCCTTGTAGAAGTACAGATAGAAAAGGGCCTGCCCGATTGGACAATAAAAAAATTGGCCTTTGGAATATCAGTCTGTTGTTCTTTGTTTAGCCTGATTATTTTAATGATAAAAAGGTTTAAAAGGCCACAGCCTCGCCCTAAGACCTGCGTGCTCGCAAAATAGCCCACCTGAGCTTATCCAATACGGAAAATATCTTCCATAATACAGGCCGAATAACCAAGTCCCAGCTGCCAACAAATTGTACTTGGTCCGGATTATAGCCTTTTTTAAAACGATGAAAGCCAAACCAAGGGTCGCTGGTATCTGGGTTCGGGCCCATGCAGCCCCACATATCAAAAAAGGCCAAGTTTTCTTTTTTCCCATACCGAATTGCTTCCCACATTATTAAATTATTGGCCATAAGCTCTCTTTTAACGGTAGAAGAAGCCCCATAGGGATAATAAAGAAAGTTTTTCCATTTAAATAAAATCCAGGCACTCAGTACATCTTCCCCGTGGCAGGCATGGAGAATTTTAATTGTCCCGCTAGAAAGCAAATGCTTATACATAAGGCGAAAATACTGGGCCTTATGTGCATAAAAACCCTGTCGTGAACTGGTTTCTTCCATCAATTTAAGGAATACGGCCAGTCCTTTTTCGTCGGTGGCATCTTTAACATAGACCTCTTTTTTTTGAGCTAGGCGGATATTATACCGCGTTTTACTGGCAAAGCTTGCCAACAGCTCTTCTTCCGTTTTTTCAAGGGGCAGTATAAAGCTATAGGGCGTGAACTGATTTTTTCCCGGTTTAAGGCAGAGCTCTTCTGTCTTTTTTATCAGTTTATTATTGATGTCCTTGTTTTCTTCCTCGCTATTTTTTAAGATTTCCCAGACATTTGGCTCGAATTTAATGGCCAGAAGTTTTAGTTTTTTGGCCAATATTTTGAGCTCTGCTAAAAAGCCCGCAGAGGGCAGGGGGCCACGGGGGCAGTATCCTAAATACCAGGGGGTCAGGGGTATTTTATGAAGGCTAATTTGATGGACCTCGGAGAATCTGTCCTCCTGGCCATAGCCTAAGCGCAGGACCCTTTGCCCATTCTCCTCTCTAAATCTTCCCCATTGCCAAGACTGTAGTGGGTGCTTTGCCAGTTCATCGTGCAATTCTTTTTTGTCTTCATTTAACACATAGAGTTTCATAGCTATATATCATACACATGGGCCGGTTTTTCGTGAAGGTAGTATACCGAACCATTCACCTAAAATAGTCAAATTTTCCAGCACTTTCCACTCATACTATAT
>CAZBJJ010000005.1:0-78176 GCA_964492245.1 uncultured Spirochaetales bacterium
TTTTGCTATGTTTATAGGTATGGAATCGATTTTATTGGAAAAAAAATCCCTTGTACTCGGCGGCTCTGGGGGCATTGGAGCCGCAGTAGCCGAAGGTCTAGCCCGATGTGGAAGCGAGGTCTATATACATGGCGGAAAGGACGAAAAAAAATTAAAGGCCCTATTGCAAAAAATTACGGCATTTGGGGGAAGGGCGCAGGGAAGTTTGGTAGAAATTAGTGAATTGAATGATATTGACTGTTTTTTTGCCGAAGGGAATCGGTATGATGTTGTGGTATGTGCCTTTGGGCCCTTTGTACAGGCTCCGCTCGATGCGTATTCTGCCCAGCAGTGGTCAAGGCTCTGTCTGCTAAACCTTGCACTTCCCGGCTATCTGGCCTCCCGCTCCTATCAATATATGAAAGATAAAAACTTTGGGCGATTTTTGTTTTTTGGAGGCAGCAATACCGATGCACTGCGCGGCTACCAGAGCAATAGCGCCTATGCAGCCGCTAAATATGGCCTTAACAGCTTGGTTAAATCGATAGCTCTCGTTGGTGCCCCCCACAATGTAGCGGCAAATGTCCTGTGCCCTGGCTTGGTTTTAACCGAATATCATGATACAATGGATAAAAAGAACATGTTGCATAGAAACTTGGGCCTCCCCCTTATTTCCACCGATGAAATTGCAAAGTTTGCGCTTTCGGTTTTAGAAAGCAATGTATTAAATGGGGCCAGTATTCCCCTAGATAGGGGTGTTTTTGTCGGAACTAGGGGGCTTGTTTGACAAAGACGTATTGGCGCAATAAAATACTTGTTATAATGGTATAATGTCGATAATATATTGCAAAGGAAATTTATTTGTCTTTAATATGTGCCTATAGTGAACAGAAAGTGGATGAAATCACCCACAAGGCGGAAGGAGCGTCATGACAAACAACGATATCGTTCCGGGATTTGACGACGATAAGGATGAAAGCCTTAAAATCAAAATCCAGAAAGTTGCAGATACAGAAGGTTGTCTGGTTTTATTTTTAACAGGGTATATCGATACCTACAACTCTAATTATTTTCAAAAACGAGTTAACCGTGCTATTGAAACGGGGTTTACTCGCTTAATTTTCCACTGTGGGGGGCTTAACTACGTTTCTTCGACGGGAATAGGTTCTTTTACCGCATTTTTAAAATCGGTAAAACCTCGGGGGGGCGATTTAGTCCTCTTAGAAATACAGCCGAAGGTGTATGAAGTCTTTCAACTTTTGGGCTTTTCTCAGTTTTTTAATATCAAGGACAATTTAGAGGAGTCGATTGCATTTTTCAGGCAGGCAGCCCCGGCAGAGCGGACCGATGTATTCCCCAAAATTTTCCCCTGCCCCATTTGTTCGAGGAAATTAAAAGCCGTTAAACCAGGTCGCTTTAGATGCTCAGAATGTAAAACCATCCTTGCCATCGATTCAAATGGCATCCCCTACCTGGGATAAGAGGGAGCAAAGCACATAAAAAAGGAGATATGTAATGTCACTGAACAAGGTTGAGCGCTATTTAATTGATTTAACTATTTCGTATTCCGAAATTGGGTCCGACCTTTGGCTCGTCGAGGACGAGGCGAAGGGTCTGTATGGCATTGTAGTGGCATTGGACGAGCCTATAGTTTTAGTGCGCCTTGCGGTAATGAAGGTACCCGCCGATAATAAAGAAAAATGCTATCAAAAACTTTTAGAGCTCAATGCCAGCCAAATTATCCATGGGGCCTATGCCGTCGATCAGGACGAAGTTATTCTTATAGACACCCTTAACTACGAATCGATGGACTTGGCCGATTTTCAAACCTCTATCGAGTCGATAGGGCTGGCGGCTGTTCAGCACTATCCAATTCTAGCAGAATTTAACAAATAGGTATCATATATTAGGCCCTCTGTTCCGGCGGGCTGCTTTATTTAGAAGGGGGAAGATATGGGACTTTTTCAGCGCTTAAAAACGCTTTTCTCATCAAATGTAAATGCCATGATTAGCAAGGCAGAAAATCCAGAAAAAATGCTCAATCAATTGATAATCGATATGAACGAACAGTTGATTGCATCGAAAAAAGCTGTGGCGATGGCGATTGCGGACGAAAAAAAATTAGAGCGCGAAGTAAATAGCCAAAAAGATACTGCTGCCGAGTGGGAACGCAAGGCAATGCTGGCCGTTCGGGCTGGCGACGATGAACTGGCCAAGGAAGCACTTTTACGAAAACAAGAGTACGAAAACAATTATAAACAGCTAAACCAGCAGTGGCAGGTTCAAAAAGAATCGGTAGGGCGTCTTAAAGAGTCTTTGCGAGAGTTGCAAAATAAAATTGAAGAAGCCCAGCGCAAAAAAAACTTGCTTGTTGCCCGGGCCAAGCGGGCCGAAGCCCAGCAAAAAATTCAAAAGACAATCAGCTCCGTCTCGGGGAATAGGAGCTCCTTCGAGGCCTTCGATCGCATGGCCCAAAAGGTCGATCAAATGGAGGCCGAGGCCGAGGCCGCAAAGGAATTAGAAGATCTTTCCGCCGATACCAGCTTGGACAAGCGCTTTGCTGCCTTGGAGTCTTCCTCCTCCTCTGCCGACCTCCTGTTGGAAGATCTAAAAAGTAAAATGAAGGCCCTGCCGGAGGGCTCGGACAACTCTTAGCCAATGACCTCCCTGGTTCTTGTTACGGGCAATACGCTCTTAGCCGAGCGTTTTGCCAGCAAGCCCCACTATTTTCCCTTGCCAATACGTATTGAACCAGTTTTATCACTTAAAAAACAGAGCAAATCCCTTTATGTAATACCTCTGCCCTTGGAACGACCAGCAGAATTGATGCTTTTACGCAATAGAAGCTGGATTGGCTGCGGTGGGCCAGATTGGCTGGCATTTTGTTTTGAGTTTGGCGGCTTGGACTATTTAAAAGAGCCCTGGAGCATGGAAGAGTGCGCTCTTCGGCTTAGGCGTTTAATTCCTTCGCAGACCCTTGTGCTCGGTGGGAGCTTAGAGCTCAATAAAAATGGCCAACTGTGTGGGCCAGGGGGCAGTGTCCAGCTTTCCCAGGCAGAGCAAAGCCTTTTACGCGCCCTAAAATCGCGGGAGGGGCAGCTTTGCGATCGCGCATGGCTCATGGCAAAATGCGCCTATCCCCTATCACGTGGCAGTCGCGCCCTAGATATGGCTGTTTCACGCCTGCGCCAAAAGCTTATAGGCCTATGTCAGGCAAGGACTTGTATAAGTTTGTCTGCAATACGGGATAAGGGCTATGTTTTATATATAGACATTGAGTGAATTTGAATTGTTTACAACATGTGGAAAACCTGAAGAGAGCAATTGAAAAGTCTTTAAAGTGGTAGACATTGAGTAAACAGCGAGTATAAAAAAATTAAAAATCTGCTAAATACTTCTATGTTAACCAGTTGGGCGGCTTAGAGATTTTAAAGATTTTTATTAAACTTGCCCTTGTGTGCTTTTAATTGCTTGTATAATAAAGAGATGGGATTATTGTGATTTAAAAAAAGAGAAAATCGGTGAATCGGCCAAAAAAACAAAAAAATTATCAAAAAATAAGAGTTTTCATCTTGACAAAAAAACTACAAGGGAGTTTTGTCTTTAACAATATTTTTTATTGTGGATAAGTTGTTGATAAGATTTGAAAAAAAATAAAAAGTGTGGATAACTTTTTAGCGATTGCATTTGAGACAGGCCCATGCTAATCTTTTACTGTGAAAGCCTTAGCCCGCTATTTTGCATTTACTATATTGTCTTTTTTAATAGGCATCCTCTTTTTTGGGGCTCTTTACTTGGCCCATTCCCTGGTGATGGTGCATGTCGCCGTAGTGCCGGTTTCTTTTCTTATAGGCGATGCCCTGCTTAGCTCTTTGCACCATTCTCTTTTACCCGCTGTTTTTTTTATGATCGCCCTTATGCTTACCTATTCGGGACGCCATAGGCTTCCCGCCTTTTCTTCGCGTTTCATTCTTTTTTTAACGGCGGCCCTTGTATTATGGGGCGGACTATTTGGCCAAAAAAAATATTTGAATTATTCAGAAGCCGAGAAGCTTACATCCCCAGCACAAAATATAAGCAGTTACGGTAGTTTAAATAAATTCCCCGGCGAAATTTTAAATTATGGCCCTTCATCCTTAGTTCTTTTAGAGAACGGCATTGTGGAGGCCTTTCCGCATGCAGAGCTTGCCCTAGTGCCCGTATCTTCCCCAAAAACGACAATACAGCTTGCCCAAGAGCCCGTCTCGGCGCTAAGTGCTCCCTTTCGTATTGATGAACCTTTTTCTACCCTTATTTCCGATTTTGTCCTTTTAACCCACGAAATTGAACAGCGAATGGAAAGCGATCTAGCCCTGGGCATATTTACGGTTTTAAGCCTGTGTTTTCTATTGGTAAGCATTCTTGGAACTGTCAATGTAACCGCTTGGCCCCTGCACAACACGCTTATAGCCCTTCTTTTTTTATGGCTCAGCCTAAAACTTGTCGGCTTTTTAAGCCTGCCGAAAATACTGGCTAGCCTTTCTGCCTTTTTGCCAAAAATTCCAGCCCTGCTATTATTGCCAATGATTTTACTCGTGGTCGGTATAATAATATTGGTATTGGATATTATTCTTTCTATGGCCCGGGAGCTCGCCGATGAGTAAGGGAAAAAAACTTTCACCGACTGTTTTATTGCTCTTGTATTCACTTGTGGCCCTGGGTGGCACGCTGGCGTATCACTATTTTTTCTCGCCCCATGGGCATATTATTCAACCCCTGTTGCACTCGTATGTGTTTTTTTCCTCGCTTGCCAAATTTATTCGCTATTTTCCCGCCGTCGCCCTAAGTGTTCTGGTGCTTTGGCACAGCCTGCGCGTACAGGGGAATAATGAGGGACAGCGATTTTCGCTTCGCTTTATGGAAAACATGCGCCAACCTTTAATAACGGCCCTGCTTTCGGCAATTTTGTATGCGGTGCTATCGGTGTTTTTGGGGCCAATAGCCGAAAACAGGATGGAATTGGCAGAGGTAAAATCTGCCATGTATTTTAACTCGTATGGGCGCCTCCAGCAGGCTGAAAAAAACAGAGATTATGCAATGGCGATATCGCATATGGATGTCTGTCTGCGGGTTTGGCCAGAGAACAATGAGCTATTACAACAGCAGGAGATGCTCAACAGTCTGCTGGAAGAGGCCAAAAATAAAGACAGATCCAGTTTTACCGCGGCGCAAAATGGCATGAAAACTGATCCTTTCGATTCTAAACCGCTGGATCTTTTAGCTGCCCTCCAAAAAAGCCAGGATGCCTATAGCAGGCGCGATTTTTTTACCTCCCATTATTATGCCTCGATTGCCCAGCACCTGGCTTCCGATCAAAGCCCCGAATACCGGGAGGCCCTGCGCTTGCAAAGCGAGGCTTGGAACGAGATTGCACAGCTAGAGGCCGATTTAGACAATCCCCGCGACGAGGCCAGCCGAATTAAATATGATGTACAGCGAAAAAAAATGGAGGGCTATACCGCCTTTATGGGCGAGGACTTTCAAAGAGCCTATTATATATTTAGCGATTTAATTATAAATAATTCAAATGATGCCGATATCCAGCGATATTTTAATTTATCGCGCAACTCCCTTCAATCTATTGCTTTTTTTAAAGACGAACCCGTTTCCCTGTTAGGCGAGCCCCATACCAATGTGCTTTTATCTATTCCCGCTGGCAATGGCAGCCGGGATGTCCTGCGTATGGAAAGGCTGCGCATTTTTTCCGATGCCAGCTATGCGGAGAACTTTGAGCTCTTGCGCGTCGATTCATTTGGAGTTGTAAGCTTTTCGGTTGCCGGCGAGCGGGTAAAATTATTGCCCTTGGGGCAGCGGGGCTTGGGCGAGTATATAGAGCGGGGCCTGGATACTGGGAAGCCCGATAAAAAGATGAAGAGAAAAGGGGCGGGGGTTGAGCAGTCGATCTCGGTGCTCTTTGTGGCCCTGGACCGCCAGGATCCGACCGACAAAACCGAGGCAAACTGGCGGGTGGGAGCCCCCGAAGATGGGATATATTCGCGCATCTTGCTCTCCCTTGGCTACGACGATTTTATAAATTTAGTGCGCGTACGCCGTGGGGTGGAGAGCCTCGGTTTTGCCCAGCTCTTCGATTTACAGCAGAACCTGGGGGAGCATGGCTACCGCCCCGAAGTGTTTTTATTGAACTTCCTTATTCGCATTTCCGAACCATTCACCTTCTTGGGCCTGGCCATTTTTGCCCTTGTGTTAGGCTGGCGCTTGCGCGCCCATGAACGGCCTGGTTTTTTGGTGCTTCCGGTAATTGCGGTACTGCCCTTTGTGGTGGAATTGCTGGTGCGGGCGATGCGGAGCATTCAAATCCTAATTATTGGGCTCTTTGCGCTCAGCCTGCCCCCTGCCTTGGCCATTGGCATGGTGGTAGTAGCCGAGACTTTTTTTGTGGCTCTCTGTATTATAGTGCTGGCCGGGCAGCGGTCTTAAAACCCTAGTTACAGCTGTCGCCGCGCGAAATATGTGCGCCCAATTGTCTTAGGCGGTCCACTAGGTTTTCGTAGCCCCGCTCTATTTGATACACATTGTGAATTTTGCTTTTGCCCCGTGCACAGAGGGCGGCAATGACCATGGCCATACCGGCGCGCACATCGGGGGAGGTGAGCTCTGCTGGGGAGAGTTCGGCCGGCCCTGTAATAACGGCCCGATGGGGGTCGCACAGAACAATGCGGGCGCCCATGCCGATAAGCTTATCGACAAAAAACATGCGCGATTCAAACATCTTTTCGTGTACGAGGACGGTGCCTTCTACCTGGGTCGCCACAACAGTGATAATACTGGTTAAATCGGGGGGAAAACCCGGCCAAGGGGCATCGTCGATTTTAGGTATCATGCCACCAAGATCGTTGTTTACCCGCATCTCCTGTTTTGCAGGGACAAAGATATCAGTGCCATCAGCTTCCCAGCGAATTCCCAATTTGCCAAAGGCCGTTTTAGCTGGCCTTAAATCGCGGGGGCGGCAGTGCGTAATGGTAAGTTCGCTGCCCGTGGTGGCGGCCAGCCCAATAAAGGAGCCTATTTCCATAAAATCGGGGCCCAGGGTAAATTCGCAGCCGCCCAGTTTTTTTACGCCATCAATAATAAGAATATTGGAACCAATGCCCTGAATTTTGGCGCCCATTGCGCAGAGCATGTTGCAAAGGTCCTGTACATGGGGCTCGGAGGCGGCATTCGAAAGAACTGTCTGGCCCTTTGCCAAGACAGCAGCCATAATGGCATTTTCTGTAGCTGTTACCGAGGCCTCGTCTAGAAAAATATCGGCCCCTTTGAGCGAGGAGGCCGTAAAGACAAACGAATTGTTAATTTCTACCTTGGCCCCCAATTCGGTAAGAGCAAGGAAGTGAGTATCTAGGCGACGGCGCCCAATGACATCGCCACCGGGGGGGGGCAGTATGGCGCTACCGCTTCGGGCCAATAGGGGACCGGCAAAAAGAATGCTGGCCCTAATTTTTTTAGAAAGCTCTAGGGGAACTTCGGCCTGATTAATATTGTCTACCTGAAGTTGCCAGCTATTGGCAGCTATATTTTTAACGCTGCCCCCAAGGCGGGAAAACACTTCTAGCATAACCAGCACATCTTCTATATTGGGCACATTGTGGAGCAAGACAGGTTTATCGGTTAATAGGGCTGCCGCAATGCAGGGCAGTGCAGCATTTTTATTGCCACTGGCGCGAACACTGCCATGAAGCGGGCGACCGCCATCAATTATATATTGGTCCATAGACAAACTGTATCGGTCCTTGCTATCTGCGTCAACAGATAGCCGAATTCGCAGCTCATCCTGGGTCGGATACACTGCGCTCTTTTAAAAGTGCCAGGACCACCTGGACGGAGGCGCACATCTCCGAAAGCGAGGCCCATTCTTGCAGGCTGTGGAAATTGTGCCCGCCGGCAAAGATGTTGGGCGTGGGGATGCCCAGTTCGGTGAGCCGCGAGCCATCGGTGCCCCCTCGGATGGGCCTTCGTACTAGGGGAATATCCAGGCCTTTTACCGCCTCTTCCAGGGCAGAGACCACCTGGGGATTGGCATCCATTTTTGTCTTCATATTGATGTACTGTAACTCGCTTTCTACGCGCACTGAGCCCCGGGGAAATTGAAACTCGACGGTGCGGGCAAATTGTTCCAGGTTTTTAAGGCGCTGTTCCATGCCGCTTTTATCGAAGTCGCGCAAAAAAACTTCCAATTTTGCCTGTTCAAGGTTACCGGTAATTTCCATAGGGCAGTAGTAGCCGTAGCGACCGTCGGTGGCCTCGGGGCTTTCCGAGCGCGGAAGCATAGAGACAAAGCTGGCGGCCATGGCGACGGCGTTTGCCAGTTTGCCTCGCGCATAGCCAATGTGGATGGGGGCGCCAAAAAAAGTTATATCCGACTTCCAGGCGTTAAAGCATTCGTCTTCAATTTCGCCCAGTCCGCCACCGTCGAGGGTGTAGCAACTGGTAGCCTTTATTTGCGACTGTGGAAATTCGGGAAGGCCCTTGCCGGTCTCTTCGTCGGGGGTAAAAATTATTTCAAGCGGGGGATGGGGAAGGCCCTCTTTTAAAATACAGGAGAGGGCTGTCATTATTACCGCTATACCCGCCTTGTCGTCGGCGCCCAAAAGAGTTTGGCCATCGCTGGTAATTATGGTGTCGCCAATATAGTTGTTTAATTCGGGAAAATCGGCGGGAGAAAGCTGTATATTATTTTTAAGTTTTAGGGCTGTTCCATCCCAGTTTTCGTGGACCTGTGGCAGGACAGCCTTGCCACAGACATCGCTGGCGGTGTCCAAGTGGGCCATAAGGGCAAGACTTGGCAGGTGAACGGCCCCCTGGCTTGCGGGGATGCGGGCAATGACATAGCAGTGTTCGGTAAGCTGCACATTGGCAATGCCCAGGGCTTTAAGCTCTTCCACTAAGAGCCTGGCAAGCTCCCATTGCCCAGCACTTGTGGGCGTTTCGGCAATATTTCGGTCGCTGGTGGTGTCGATTACCACATAGCGTAAAAATCTTTCCAGAAGGTCATTCTTCCAGGGGACAGCGAGAAAGCGCAATCGAGTATTCATAGTAATTATAATGCCATAGAAAAAGCTGTCAGGGAACAGCCTTGCATTGACGCAGGCGGCTTTGGAGCCGTATAGTTAGGAGCGAGAACGGCAGAGGAGTTTTAGAATGCAATACACTAAAAATAAGGATAAAGAGGTCTTAGCCTATCGGCGAGGCCGGTTGGAAGAAGCTGGCGAGGAGGGCTGCGATAAAAAAGAGGCAGCTATAGACCCTCTTTTAAACAAGATGCTCAAGACCCGGACCATTTTACTATCTGGCGAGGTGAATAAGGATTTGGCAGAGAAAACCATTCGCCAGCTTTTGCTATTGGAAGATATGGGCGATGAGCCTATCAGGGTTTTTATCGATTCGCCCGGTGGCGATGTGGATGCCGGCTATGCTATTTTCGATATGATCCGCTTTGTTAAGCCCGAGGTCTACACCCTGGGAATGGGGCTGGTGGCCAGTGCGGGGGCCCTTATTCTTTTAGCTGCGCCAAAAGAGCGTCGCCTAGGGCTGCCGAATAGCCATTATTTAATTCATCAGCCCCTATCGGGTATTCGGGGAGTGGCCACCGATATAGAAATTCATGCTCGGGAGTTGGAGAAACTCAGGGTTAAAATAAACCAACTTATTGCCGAAGAGACCGGGGTAAAACTTAAACAGGTGGAAAAAGATACCGACCGCGATTTTTGGATGAGTGCGACCGAGGCCCAGGAATATGGGCTTATTTCTCGAATTGTCGTCTCGCGGGCAGAGCTTTAGGAGAAATGCCATAAAAAAATAAAAATATTTAAAAATAATAGCTATAATCTGATGTTTTGGGCATACCTATATATGGAGGTGGGTATGTCCTATTTTTTTTCAAACCAAAGGTCGGTAAAACCTGCTATTGTCGGTGCTCTTTTTGCGACTCTTTTTGTGTGTATTTCCTGCGAACCGGAGGCGGAAAAACCCAAAGAGAGCCTTCGCATTGTCTCTTGGAATATTCAAAATCTCTTCGACGCGGTAGAAGACGGCACTGAATATACTGAATTTACGGCAGCTGGCGGTTGGACCGAAGAGCGCTTAGCGCACCGCTTGGAACTATTGGCGGTGGCTGCTAAGGCCCTGCTGAGCCCAGGGGTACCCGATGTCATTGTGCTTTTGGAGGTGGAAAACGAACATGTCCTTTCGATGTTCAGAGACTCTTGCCTACAGGGGCGGGGCTATATTCACCAGGCTTGGGCCGGCAGCGAGTCGATGGCGGTGGGGGTGGGAGTTTTAAGCAGGAGGGCCCTAAAGGATCTTGCTGTGCATCAATTTTCGGTCTATGGCGAAGAAGAACTGCGGCCCGTCTTGGAGTGCGCTATCAATATAATGGACGAAGACGTGCGAATATTTGCCTGCCATTGGAAGAGCAAATTGGGTGGGGCCGATGAAACTGAGCATTTGCGGCGCCGGACAGCCTTGCTTATAAACAGGCGTTTGGCGGAACTTGCAGACCTTGAGCCAAAGCAAAACATTCTGCTTATGGGCGATTTAAACTGTAATATTGATGAGTTTGACCGCCGAAATAGAACAGTGGCCACGGCGCTTTTGCCTCCAACTGGCCTTGCAATGGATATGGCGGGAAGCGAAAGCTCAATCCTTGTCGATAGTAAGGCCGGCTGGGACGAAAAGAGTAAGCGCATTGTTTTTATGTCGCCCTGGCTCCACAGCGATTACGAGGGCTCGTATTGTTATTCTGGGAATTGGGAGACGATAGATCATATCTTATTGGGCCCCGGTTTTTTTGATAAGCAGGCCTGGGAGTATCGGGGTTTTGTTGTATTCGATAGCCAGCCCTTTACCAATGCAGCTGGTATGCCATTTAGATATTCGCCCAATACCGGCCTGGGCTATAGCGACCATCTGCCGGTAGCCGTCGATTTAAACTTTGTACCTCTGCCCTAAAACAATCCTTAAGTTCTTTGTCAGGTATTGACTATCAGCGGTGTTTTAATGTAACTTTTATGCAGGTTCACAGATTAATTCTGTGAACCACTTTTTAAAATGTTAGTTAGCCATATCTAACATTGACTGTTAGGAATTGTGCTGTGGAGGCAGATATGGTGCTCTGTGAGGTACCGCCGGGGGCGTCCTTTAAAGTGATAAGGGTATTGCTCAATAAGGAAGTTGGCCGGCGTTTGGCAGATATGGGTTTTACGAGCAATACCGAAGGTGCAGTAATTCGCGCGGGCTTTTGGCGTGGCCCCTTGCAAATTCGTATTCGGGGTTACGATGTTATTATTCGTCGTTGCGAGGCAGCGGGCATAGAAATTGAGCCCCTGGGCGATTGGTCGGCCGTTGTCGATTCTCGCAAAATTAAAAACCGCGTTTTTACCGGTCCACAGTGGCGGCAGCGAAATAAGCTCTGCGAAGGCTGCGATACCGCTCCTCGCTTGGGTCGAGGTGGCGCCACTGGGCGTGGCGGCGGCACTGGAAGTGGCGGCGCCCCTGGAAGTGGCGGCGCCACTGGAAGTGGCGGCGCCACTGGAAGTGGCGGCGGCCTTCACGGCAGACCCGATGACAGCCAGGGGGAAGACGTATGAGTACGCATACACGAGAAGGGATAGCTAGCCAAAGGGAAATACGCATTGCCCTTGCGGGAAATCCAAACTGTGGCAAGACAACGCTTTTTAATGCCATTACGGGCTCTCACCATAAGGTGGGCAATTACCCTGGAGTAACCGTAGAAAAACGCGAGGGAAGCCTGCAGCACGGCGATAGACGCTACCGCTTTACCGATTTACCAGGTATTTATTCGCTTACAGCCTACTCGCAGGATGAGGTGGTGGCCCGAGACTTTTTGCTGGACGAAAAGCCCGATCTTATCATTGATGTGCTCGATTCCACCAATTTGGACCGAAACCTCTATCTTTGCCTGCAGTTCCAGGAACTGGGCATCCCCGTTATTGGCGCCTTAAACATGAGCGACGAGGCAGAGGAAAAGGGCATTTCAATTGATGTCAAAGCCCTTAGCGAAATACTCGGCATGCCCTTGGTAAAGACAACTGCCTCGAAGGGACAGGGAATAGACGAGCTCTTACAGGCGGCAGACCGCCTTATGGATGCCCCCAAGCAGATGGATCTGCGCTCGGTCCACTATGGCAGCGAAATAGAGACCTGGTTGCAGGCGATTCAAAAAGAAATAGAAAAAGATGCCGTCTTTGCCCAGCACTATCCAAACCGCTGGCTGGCGGTAAAGCTTTTAGAGAAAGACAGCAATGTGCTTGAGCGCCTAGAAAAGCATCAATATAAAACGAAACTCCTTGAAAAAACCCAAGAGGCTATTCTTTGGATAGAAAAACACTATGGACGCGATGCAGAGATAGTTGTCTCCGAACAGCGCTATGGCTATATCCATGGCGCCTGTAAAGAGACCGTTAAGGTGCGACCAAAAATTAATTTTTCGGTAACCGAGGCGGTGGATAGGGTTATTATGAACCGCTATCTTGCCCTGCCCATTTTTGTGGGCGTGCTTTGGGCCGTTTTTCAGCTCACCTTTATTCTGGGCGAATACCCCATGCTGTGGTTGGAAAACCTGTTTACCCTTATTAGCAATGGGCTCAATGCCGCCTTGCCAGATACTATTTTGCGCTCCCTTTTAGTCGACGGCATTATTGGCGGGGTGGGCGGGGTCTTTTCCTTTGTGCCTCTTATTGTCATTCTCTTTTTCTTGCTCTCGCTGCTCGAAGACTTAGGCTATATGTCCCGGGCGGCCTTTGCCTGCGACAAAACCCTGCATGCCTTTGGCCTGCATGGACAGTCGATCTTTCCCCTCATGTTGGGCTTTGGCTGCTCGGTACCGGCAATAATGGCGGCCAGAACATTAAAGAGCCCGCGCGATCGCATTGTAACGGTGCTTGTTGTACCCTTTATGAGCTGCGGGGCGAAACTGCCCGTGCACGTCCTTTTGGCAGCCGCATTTTTCCCAGAGAACGCGGCAAATATGGTTATGATTATTTACGCGATTGGGGTTGTTATTGCCCTTGCTTCGGCCTGGGTGCTCAAAAAAACTGTCCTGCGCGGCGATCCCACCCCCTTTGTCATGGAGCTCCCCCCTTACCGGGCGCCCACCCTGCGCGGACTGCTCTGGCATGTCTGGGAAAAAACCTGGATATACATCCGCAAAGCGGGAACTGTTATTTTGGCCTCTACCATTTTAATTTGGGTAATAACCAGCTTCCCTGCCTACGAACCAGGACCCGCAGTTATCGAGGGCTGGAAAGCGGAATTTGTGCAGGAACATGGGCAGCTGGATGATGAAGAATTTGCCGGTTTTGTGGAGACCTCCACCGCCCAGGCGGCACTATCACATAGCTATGCGGGGCGCATAGGGCATTTTATAGAACCAATATTTAAGCCCATGGGCTTCGACTGGAAAATAGCGGTGGCCAGCGTTACCGGCTTTGCCGCAAAGGAAATTGTAGTCTCCACCCTCGGCGTATTATACCGGGTGGGCGTTGACGAAACCGAGGAAAGTGAAAGCTTGCGCGAGGCCCTAAAGCGAGATCCCATATTTAATCCGCTTGTGGCCTTTACGCTTATGCTCTTTATTCTGATAATCCCCCCCTGTTTTGCCGCACTCAGTGCAATACGGGCAGAATTGGGCGGGAAGTGGCTGGGCTTTGCGATTGTGTTCATGCTCTCTTTGGGCTGGACCCTCTCTTTCGCAGTGTATTATGTGGGATCCCTGTTTGGGATAGGAGTGTAGAATGCCAAGTATCGAAACCCTTGTTGTCGCTATAATTGTTATATTTGCCGCTGCCTTTGTACTGCTGCGGGTGGTTAAGACCTTTCGCGGAGGAAGACCCGCCTGCTGTACGGGAGGGGATGAAAAAACAGGAAAGGCCTTGGGCTTTGGGGCCTCTTCGTGTGATACTACTTCCTGTGCCTCCTGCCCTATGTACAGTAGCACGTTTAAGGCCTTGAATGATGGTGGAAGCTCTAGGCCAACAGAAAACCTATAAGCGGGCTGGCTGCCCAAAGAGAAAACAGCAGCATAGTGCTGTAAGAGGCCAGTTCCAACAGGGCTGCTGTTTTTTCAATTAGGCCCTCGCGGTTTTTAAGCTGTTTGAATAAGCCGGTGCGACCAAACCATGCTAGGTAGGCAGTGGCCGATATGACCACGGCCATGCCAAGGGACATTGCAAAAACGGCCAGTATGCCGTACAGACGCAGGCCCATAACCAGGGAAAAAAGCAGGACCATGGTCGCACCTGGGCAGGGCACTAGGCTGGTAACAATTATAAGAGTCCAAACGCCCTGCTCCTTGGAGCTGTTGCCGTGTTCGTGTTTTACCTTGCCGGCAAGGCGCAATAGGACCCGCACAATTAAAACAAGCGAAATAAGGGCCAGCAACATAAAGCTGGCATATTCTACCAGAAAGCTGCTATCGCTCACTTCGGCAATATGGGCCACGGCCCCCTGGGCCAGACTTAAAACGCCCACTAAAAGGACGGCGCTCAGTGCGTGGATTGTTGCCGACAAAAACCCGGCCAAGGCTGGCTTCCACCAAGCGGCCTTTCGCGCAATAAAAAGGCTAAAAACGACGGTTTTGCGGTGGCCGGGGCCGGCTGCATGTAAAAACCCATAGACAAAGGCAAAGGCCAGTACGAGCAAAAGGGTAGATTTCGATGCATCCTCTGCAATGGCAGAAAAAAGCTCTGCTATGCGTTCGCGCAGCTCAAATTGCAATTTGGAAATGTGTCGGTAAAATTGCCCACTCCCAGAACCTGTCATTGGGGCGGGAAGGGCTTTTTTTTCGCTGGGGTTTGTAAAGGGATTTGCCATCAATTTAACGGGCAGAGGGGCAAGGCCCAATACAAAAGAAAAAACTAAAAATGCCGCAAGGCGGCGAGGTCTATTCAAAACGAATCTCTATTTCTTCGGGATAGGCGGTCTCAAGGCCCGGCTTCCAGCTGGCATAGACAGTGCTATCCGTCGCCGCCCCAAAGGGATTGTAATATACCGGATAATCTTTATTTTCCTTGCGTGTCCAAATGGGAACTGCAGCTCCATCCAGTTTTTGGACAATGCTCACCGCCGGCTGGCGGTATTCAATATCGCAATAAAAAGTTGTATCGAAAATGGCCAGCGAAAAATTGTTGCCCAGCTTGTTCTGTGCCAAGGGGATAAAAAACCGATAATTAAGTGCTGCATCGTCGACCCAGGCAGAAAAATTGCTCACCGAAATAGGGCTAAAACGCTTCTGGCCCACTCGAATTAAAACAAAATAGCCATAGTGTTCAAGATTTTTAAAACCATAATTGTACATCTTCTCGTTTTCCTGTGCAGAAAACACCCGCCTTCCCTTACCACCAGAACCTGGTAGGCCGGCCCCCTGCAGCATGTTTATACTGAACATCTGGTCGAATTCCCACTCTACCCAGGCGCCATCGCAGCGTTCTCCAGTAAATTCATATTCTATTTTGGCCTTGGCCCAGACATGGGGGTGGGCGGCAAGAGGTGCAAGGTTCGGTAAACCAATAGCTCCAAGCAGAGCGAAGTAAAAAAGTTTTCGCATTTCAGTCCTTCTTTGCGTGTGGTCGGCGCAGATGCCGCCAGGCAAAGCGCGCACTAATTTTTCTGCCAAAAAGCCAGCTGGCAAATCGGTTTAGCTGCCAATTAAGGTAGGGCACCGATATCCAGCGCCCTCTTCCCGCCTGTTTTAGGGCCCGCCGTACCATTTTATCGGCTGTTAGGCCCCCGGCTACCTCCTTGCGCAGGCCGCCCGATGCCACAAGGGCAAATTCGCTTTGCACCGAGCCCGGACAAAAGGCATGCACCTTAATGCCCTGCCCCTCCCACTCGGCGGCCAGGGCGGCGCTCAGGCTAAGTACATAGGCCTTGCTGGCCGCATACACGGCAAAGCCGGCTAAGGGGGCAAAGGCAGCAAGACTGGCTACATTTATAACAAGGCTGCCATTAAAAAGATACTTTCCAAGAAGGGCGCAGGCCTGGGTAAGCGAGCGGCAATTTAGGTCAATCTGGCCCAGCTGCCAATCGCTGTCCACTTCTAAAAGAGGGCCATAGCAGCCATAGCCCGCATTGTTTATCAAAACTGATAGCCGCAAGGAGGGCTCATTGCAGAATTCTTGGGCCACGGTGTTTATCGAGTCGCTATCAGTTAGATCGAGGGCAAAGAGGCGAATGGCGATAGTGGTATCAATATTCAATAAATCCTGTTTAAGCTCTTGTAGCCGTTCAGCGCGGCGGGCAAGGAGCCATATTTCGTCAAATTGTGGCAAGTGATCTATTGGCCTTTGGTTTTTTATTTGAAGAGCCCGCCGATTTTTAACAAGCTGCAGGGCAAATTCCCGGCCTATTCCAGAAGAGGCGCCGGTGACAATTGCAATGTTTTTATATGCTTCCATTAAAACCTCGTCAAGATTATGCCATGTAGGTATTACAATGTTAAGTGCAATAGGCGGAGCAATATGTATTGTATATATCATTTAGAATCTATACTTTATATATATGCACGAAACCGATACAGCTTCCGATATAGGCAAATCGCTGCCCACCGCCAACAAAGAACAGACGGAAAGCAGCACAGTTCAACGCACTGCATTTTTAGGCTCAGAACAAATATTTCCCCTGCTCTTAAAAATGGGCATTCCCGCAACAGTGGGTATGCTGGTAAATGCGCTTTATAATGTCGTCGACTCAATTTTTGTAGGCCAGTGGGTCTCGCCCCTGGCCATTGGGGCACTTACCATTGTATTTCCCATTCAAATGATAGCTTCGGCCCTTGCCCAGGCCATAGGTGTGGGATCCGCTTCCATCGTCTCGCGCAAACTGGGCGAAAAGCAGGCCGAAGATGCGGCAAAAATTGTGGGTTCTTCGTATACGGTGGTGCTGCTGGTAAATTTAGTGCTGGTGGGTATTGCCTATCTCTTTATGGACGATCTGCTTAAACTCTTTGGTGCCCGCGGCGAAATTTTACCCCTGGCTCGCGAATATTTAGCTGCCGTTGCCCCGGGCCTCTTCTTTTTTGGCTCTTCCATGGTGGCAAACAACCTTATTCGCGCCGAGGGAAATCCGAAGGCCTCGATGAATGGCATGTTAATTGGTGCTGGCACAAATATTGTGCTGGACCCCATTTTCATTCTTGTCTTTGGCATGGGCGTGCGCGGAGCTGCCATCGCCACCGTTATTAGCCAAGTGGTATCTGCTGCCTACCTGTTCTCGCTGTATCCCCGCAAAAAAAGTCATATTCAGCTACAACGCAAAGATTTTCGCCCCAATCTGCGCCTTGCCGGCGACAGTTTCTTTCTGGGTTTGCCTGCCTTTATTCAGTCGGCCGGAATGAGTGTGTTAGCCCTTATTTTAAATAATAGCCTGGCCTTTTACGGCGGGGACGATGCGGTAAGTGTCTACGGCATGGTAAACCGATTGATTATGTTGGTAATCTTTCCCATTTTGGGCATTGCCCAGGGCTTCCAGCCAATTATTGGCTTTAACTATGGGGCAAAAAACTGGGATCGGGTAAAACGCACTATTGGCGTTACCCTTGCCACGGTGTTTACCCTGGGCTGTGTGGCCTTTGCCCTGCTTATGCTCTTCCCCTCGCTCTTTATTCGGCTTTTTACGCCAGAAGTGAGCTATATACAAAAAGGTGCCAGAGTATTGCGCATTCTTATATTTTTTATTCCCCTGGGAGCTCTTCAAATAATTGGCGCCACCTATTTCCAGGCCATTGGCAAGCGCACCCAATCGCTCTTGCTCGGCCTTTCTCGCCAATTTTTGGTGCTCATTCCCCTTTTGCTGGTCTTGCCAAGACTTTTGGGGCTGGACGGTCTTTGGTTTGCCTATCCGCTGGCCGATTTGGTCTCGGTGGTCATTACCGCCGCCCTGTTTTTGCGGGAAGTTGCCCAATTAGGAGTTAAAAAAGCATGATAAATAAAGCAGTCCTTGGCCGGTCAAGTTCCGGCGAAAACCCCTTGGGGAATCAGCCTATTGGCAGGCTTCTCTTAAAATTTGCCGTTCCCAGCATTATTGCCATGTTGGTGGGAGCCCTGTACAATATTGTGGATCAGTTTTTTATTGGGCAAAAAATTGGGGTCTTAGGCAATGCGGCTACGAATATTGCCTTTCCCCTTTCCACCTCCTGCGTGGCCATTGGGCTTCTTTTTGGCATTGGCGGAGCAGCTGCCTTCAATCTTGCCATGGGGGCCGGTGAGCGCGAGCGGGCCACCAGTTTGGTGGGAAATGCGCTGGTCATGCTTTTTGGTCTGGGTACCCTCCTTGCGGTGGGGACCCTGCTTTTTTTAAAGCCTCTTTTAACTTTTTTTGGCTCGCCAGATAATGTATTGCCCTATGCGATTCAATACACGAGCATTACCGCCCTGGGCTTTCCCTTTCTTATTTTTTCTACCGGAGGCGGGCATTTAATTCGTGCCGATGGCTCGCCACAGTTTGCCATGCTGTGCAATCTTTCCGGGGCAGTAATCAATACTATTTTAGACCCCATTTTTATCTTTGGTCTGGATATGGACATGGCTGGGGCTGCCTGGGCTACGGTAATTGGCCAGCTTTTTTCCTTTGGTATGGCGGTCTATTATTTTACCCACTACAAAACGGTGCAGTTAAAACTTCAGCATCTTATGTTAAAATGGAAGTTCATCTGGCGTGTGGCCTCCTTGGGGGCGGCGCCCGCTTTTAACCAGCTTGCCATGATGGTGGTGCAGATTACCATGAACAAATCGCTTACCTATTACGGGGCCATGTCGAAGTATGGTAAGGAAATTCCGCTGGCCAGTGTGGGTATTATTTCCAAGGTGGCCATGATATTTTTTGCGGTTATCATTGGTATTTCACAGGGCATGCAGCCCATTGTAAGTTTTAATTATGGGGCACGCAAATTTGATAGGGCAAGGCGGGCCTATACGCTGGCTTTAAAAAGTGGCTTTGTGCTCTCCTTATTTGCATCGACGCTGTTTATGAGCATTCCCCGCCAGATTATTTCCCTTTTTGGCGAGGGTTCCGCCGAATATTTTGCCTTTTCGGTGTCTTTTTTCCGCATCTTCTTCTTTTTTACCTTTATCAATTTTGTTCAGCCTATGTCGTCAAATTTCTTTACCGCGATTGGCGTACCAAAAAAGGGCATCTTTCTTTCACTCACCCGCCAAATTATCTTTCTCCTGCCCCTTATCCTTATTTTCCCGCTATTTATGGGCATCAATGGCATTGTTTTTGCTGGCCCGATTGCCGATTTTATCGCCTTTTTGGTCTCGGTTATTATGATTCGCAGAGAATTTAAATTGATGGGCGCTTCCCCGAAAATTTCACCTAAATAGTCGGTTTTGGAGAGAATAAAAAAATATTTGACAAGCTAAAACGGCGGGGCCCGTCTTATTTCTCCGTTAGACTAAACACACCATCCCAATTTGGCTCTGGCGGGGTGGCAATGAATTTTTTACAGCGGTTAAGATAGGTCAGGGAGGGACCGTCCTCTGGGCGCTCCTCGTGGAGCTTTAAAAATAATTTACCGGCCTTCTTCCAATCGCGACTGTCGAAAACCTGGTGCGCTTGGGCAAAGCGGTCGAGGTAGTCCAGGGTTTGGTCGTCGGTTTCGCTTACAAGGCCCAAGACCTCCCAGAGCTGGACCGGCGTGTTAATACCTACAACGCGCACCGGGTCGAAGCGACGGTAAAGGAATTCGTTTCCCGCCTCCTGCTTGGTCATATCGGAAATTAAAATCCAACTGCCGTATTGCTTGTTTACCCCCTCTAGGCGGGCAGCCAAGTTTACCGCATTGCCCATAATGGTATAGTCCATTTTTTGCTGTGTTCCCATATTGCCTACAACCATATCGCCGGTGTTAATGCCAATGCGGGTAAGCAGGGGAAAGGGAGTGGCCTTGTCCGCCAAAAACTGCTTGTTCAGCTCCGCCTCTTTTTGCTTCATGCGCACCGAAGCGTAGCAGGCAAGGCGGGCGTGGTCGGCAAGGGTAATGGGAGCGCCAAAGAAAGAGATAATGGCATCCCCCTCGAATTTATCAATAGTGCCCTTGTTCTCCAATATTAAATCGCTCATTGCCGAAAGATAGATGTTCAACAGCGAGACAAGATCTTCGGGATCCAGCTTTTCGCTGATAGTGGAAAAGCCCTTTACGTCGGTAAAAATAGCGGTAATCCATTTTTTTTCGCCCCCAAGGCGCAGCATGGCAGGGTTGTCCATAATTTGATTTATAACATCCGGCGAAAGATAGGTGCTCCAGGCCTTGCGTAAAAAATTCTTTTCGCGCTCTGCCACAATAAAGGTGGCAATGGTATAGGTGATAAACGAAAGGAAGACAGCCACTGTTATGTTCAATGCAGGCAGGTAGAATCCCGAAAAATGAAAGGCAAGATAGCAAGCTACTAGCACAATAAGGGTACTGGAGGCGCCGACGAGCATTTGTAGGCGGGTTTTGAGCTTGGCAATGAGGAAGATAATGCCAAAGCTCAGTAAAATATTGAGTACAATGGCCGACCACTGGGGGGCCTCGGACAGGAAGTCGTTTTGATAAATAGTGTTAAGAACAGTGGCGTGGGTGCCAACGTTAATGTATTTTTCGTCGAAGGGATTGGCGCCAATATCGGTGGTGGCCGTGGCGGTCCAGCCCACAATACAGGTTTTGCCATCTAGCCCCTGTCGCAACAGGTCTTCTTGGGTCTTTACCGTGTTTTGTATGTTAAGGCAGTTGGTATAAATGCTGGCAAAGCGCGTGTTCAGGGCATTGTAGAGTTCGGGATCCTGGTCTTCGTCGGCATCGCGGGCAGCAAAAATAAGTTTTTGGATATGATTTTGCCAATTTTCCTGTAGAAAATCTGCAACAGACTCTTTAAAGGCCGCCTTACTTGCAAGCCAGGCAGCTCGATCTTCGGGTTTGCCACTTTCTAAGGCAATGTGGAGCTGATTCTCTTGGAGTGACCAATGAGCAAGTGGCCCCTGCAATGGGTTGGGCCCATCAAAAAGAAGCCAGGCCTCTTGGCTGGCTAAAAGGCGCAGGTTTTCGATTAAAAGATCTTCGTTGTCGCGATATTCTAAAAGGCGGAAAAAAGAGGTGTGGGAAAAACTCTGGTAATAGGATTTTTTGGGCCAGCGCAGGAGCATTTGTCCATGTTTATCCAGGGGAATATGTATATCCTGTTTGATGCCATCAATATTGGCATCGAGAATTCGAATGTTGTGAGGGTTTAAAATTATTTCGGGCCGGTCCATCGAGTCGATAAGGGGAGAAAAGGCCAGTTGCAGATAATATTTGTCGTTTATGTTGTGAACAAGGCTTATACGGCGACGCACGCCGTCGCTATCAATTTCCACATTGGTAAAACCGGCCCCCGCGGCGCGTGAACTGACCTCCATTATGGGAATAAGATAATCGATAAAATGCGGTTTCTTATGTCGGTTGTCCTGAACCCGAGGGTAGGCAAATTTCTTTTCGGTCAGACCTCGAAGCTCCTCGCTTATATAGTCTCCTCTTCCGTCCTGCGCATTTATCGTAACAAAGGCCTTGCCAAAAAGGGCCATGGCCTTGCCTAAATAGCTGTCGTTTTCCATTGCCACAGCCTGGGTCTTTTTATAAAGATCATCGCGGCTTTCATCGATAAGCTCGACGAGCATATCGCCGTATTCGCCGGCATCGGATAGGGGTATTTGTCCGCTCCCCAGGGAGTTAAAGAGAAAGCCCACGTTGGAGCTAATCTCCTCGAAGGCCAGGTTGAATTCGCTGGCTAAGCCGCGTTCCAGAAAATCTCTATTTATACTTTTAGGGCTTTGCTGAAGATATTCAATATCGAAGACGACATATTGGGCACCAATTTCGGCAAGGGTTTCAAGGCCTCGCCCTACAAGGCCCCTTGGCCAGGGCCAGGAGGTGGTGCGTACAATGGAGGGCTCGTCGATATCCAAGAGCACAATGCGGGGGTCTTCCTTAACGGCCGGTTTAATATTCAGGAAGATATCGAACATTTTGCTTTCAAGATTCTCGCCAAAGTTGGTATAGCCAATTGCGGCAAGGGCGCCTCCAATTAAAAGGGGAATAAGAGTTTGGCGGCGAAAAGAGATACCCTGCTTTTTCATACGTGCTCCTTTTGGCCAGTATACACCGGAAATCCAAAAGTTTGATGAATAAAACACCATTTTAATCAATTTTCTTTATAAACGGTAAGAAATGTGCTATAATGGGAGTAAGTATCTTAATAAAAGGTGGTGATAAGATGCAGAGACTGTTTTTTGTCATTGGTTTTATATCAATGGCAATGGTGTTAAATGCTCAATCGAATGAGTTTTTAGACGATCTATTGGCGGTGGAGAATTTAACTGCAGGTAAGGCTGCCTATTTAGTCATGGTGGCTTCGGAGAATGTAAGCGAGGATGCCGACGAAGCGCGGGCCTTTGAGCTTATGCAAAACATGGGATATTCACCTAAAAACGTGGAATTTTCCCAGCCCATTCGTATTCGAGATTATGCATTTATTTTGATGAAGGCCTTCGACATTAAAGGAAGTCTTATGTATCGTCTTTTCCCCAGTCCCCGATATGCTTATCGCTCACTTTCTGCTATGCAGGTTATACAGGGTGTAAAAAATCCAAGTGATTTGTTTGATGGCAATGCGGCAATTCAAATATTGGGCCGGGTCTTTGATATAAAAGGATTGAACTAATATGAAGAAGAATGTTTTTTGTATAGCGCTCGTTTTATCTCTGTTTTCTCATGGGCTTGTATTCGCCTTCGATTTTGGCCTTACCCTGAGCAATTATAGTACCTTGCTCGGTGGCTCCTCCATTGGCCTGGAACAGAGTAATCGACTTTTAGCCTGGGTTACTCAGAGTTTTGGTTCGAATATAGACCTATATGCTTCTGGCTACTATCAGTTTCAAGCGGAGCTTTCCGAGGATTCTACGGTGATTGTGCCCTATGTGTTTAATGTTGGCCGTTTTGAATTGTCTGGGACGGTCGACGAGGTGTTTGGCGAAAACACTTCTTTGTCCTATAATTTCGGGCGCATTAGTCTTGTCGATTTTTCTAATCGGGTAATCAACGGCCTAAACGATGGTGCCCTGGCAAGCTTGGGTATTGGCAATAATACCATATCTGTATTTGGGGCCTACCGGGGCCTGCTTTTAGCCGACGAGGCACAGTCGCCTCTGCCGACAAGCGGCGGCGGCCTTGAAGAAAGCTTCGGGGTGGCTTTTGCGCCGGCCTCGGTGGTGGCCGGCGCGGCGGTGCAGGCCGCCGAACTCTTGCCCTCGCACGATATTGGCCTAGAGTTTTGGGCAATGTTCGACCTCGACGAGGCCGGCGGCAAGACGAATTATCAGTATTTAGAACAGTACGTCGATGGCCGCATAAATGCACAGTTTCGCTGGAAGCTCTGGAATGTGCTCGGGTTTAGCAATGCCAGTAGCGACTACTTTGCAATGGCTTCTGGTGGTCAAATCCGCTATGCCAACCCCCGTTTAAAAAATTTACGGCTTACGCAGTCGATATTATGGGCAAGTGGCACTGGCGACAATCTTTCTTCATACCTGCCTATTCAACTGGGCGAAATATCGGGGTCCAGTTATTTTGCCTTCCAAAACATTCTGGCTCCGGTAACAGAGCTTTCCTTTTACCCCCTGTCCGCTCTGGCTTTACAGACCGGAGCCCGTATTTTGTTTAAATCTGGCATCGAGGGCCCCAGTATCCCCGGGGCAACAATGAGGGACAATGCCACTGGTTCGTATTTAGGTTTTGAACCCTATGTGGGCATTAATTATGCCCCCTTTAGCGACCTTAATCTATCTCTGGTTTTAAATCTATTTGTACCCGAGACATCGGCTGCCTTCCAGGCAGATACAGGTATTTTATTTAAGGCAAATCTGGCCTTCACATTATTACTGTAAAGGAGAATTAGAATGAAGAAGCTTTTTGGTCTTGTTTTAGTATTTTTTGCCTCAACAGCCATTGTTTTTGCAGCCCAAGCCGAGTTTTCGGTCGTGAACGGCAAGGTAGAGTATCAACTTGCCAGCGGGGAATGGCGACCGGCAAGAGTTGGCGATAAAATAGATACCAATGTCTTGGTTTCTACCGGCTTTAAGAGCAATGCGGTTTTAAAATTAAATGCCACAAGCATAAGTATGCGTCCTCTTACCCGCCTAACCCTAGAGCAGATGCAGGAGACGAGTGAGGGTTCGCAGACACAGTTGCTCTTACTTGCGGGGCGGGTTAGGGCCGATGTGCCACCCCAAGAGGGGAAGACCACCGAGTTCACCGTTAAAAGCACTACCGCCACGGCATCGGTGCGGGGGACATCCTTCGAATTTGATGGGCGCAACCTTATTGTCGATAGAGGGGCTGTACAGTTGGGCACCCGTCGAGGGCGGCACCGCAGGGTAGCAGCTGGCGAGTTTGGCTTTGTCGCAGACGATGGAAATATTCAGCAGCCAGTGGCCAGCAATACGGATATTGGCTTGGAGGCGCTCGATCAACTTATGACACAGGCGGAATCAGAAGAGCTTGTTCTTTTTCAAGCTCCTACTTCTGGGCCTCGTACGACGGACATCGTTATAACAGTAGAGTAGGTATCCTGTAGACCGCTTTATTTGGCCAATCAGCATACACTGATTGGCCTTTTTTTATCTTAAAGAGGGGCTAATTACTATTTGGCGCAATTGATGGGCGAACTTGGCAAAGGCCTTCCGGTTGGGGAAGACCTGTGGCAATGGGGGTAAGGGCGCATTGCTTGCCGCTACCCAGAGCCGTACATCAATCTTCTCTATTGTTTTGCTAACTTTTGCCAGAGAATATTGCGAATTTCCTGCATGCCTATTTTGGCCTGGCTTGTGCTGGTAAAGGCATCAAAATAAAGTCCATTTATCGAAGAGTCCGCTTCTAAAGTGCTTAAAAAAAGTTCCTTCGCTTGAATATCGGGTTGGCGAGCATCCTGCAAGGCCGCGGCCCAACCAGAATCTCGGGCCAATTGCCAAAGAGTTTCGTCGGAGCAGACCCAGTTTAAAAAGTTAGACAACTCGACGTAGCGTTCTTGTTGCCTTTTACTGCTTTGCTTGGCAGACAGGGCAAAGTTGGGCAGGAGGGCAATTATGTCGTGGATTAATAGGTAATTGCTGTCTTTACTGGCTGAACTGGCATAGGGAAAGGCGGCAGGTCGCATAGTAAATACATACTGATACGGCATTTCTCGACGATTTGCCAATGTCTGAATCAGGCCAATAATGCGTCCCTCTTCCAACAAAATAGATTGATCCTCCTTTGTTTTTTCAAGCCAATCTTTGGGCAAAAGGCCCTCTTCGCTCCATTGGATTAGAGAATCGATGGCCCTGTTCCATGCGGGAAAAAAGTTTTGTAATTCCGATACCTCTTTACCCTGTTGGAGAAATTGCACTATGGAGGCATAGCTGGAAATGCCCCCTTGCTCAAGTATAAGGGCCGAAAGGATGAGGCTTACAACCTCGTCCTCTTCGCCGGCAATAAACAGGGGGAACTTTGTGCGCAACTCTGGCGAGGCTAAAATTGCCCGCAGCGAGGAAAACCAAGAGGAACTGCCAGCTTTGTGTCCCAGGGTTGAGTCCCAGATCTGGTTTGTAGAAATTTCTAAATAATTTATTAAAAGTGGTAGGGCCCAGAGCCTATCTTCTCGGACAAGGCCAGTGCGTAGAGCGGGCGGAACTCGATGTTCTAAATTGTGGGGAATGCTGGCAAAGCTATTGGAATTTTCCTTAATGCCCTGGCAATTATAAGTAAAGACGATATCGGGTCGCTTATTTCCAAGACCTGGTGAGCTCATCCTTGTTGCATAGTCTTCGAAATAGGGAAATTCCAAAACAATCAGTTTCCTGCCCTTTATGTCTCCCTTTGCTCGAACATTTTCATAGCCTTCGAAGAGTTTTAAAAATGCCTCGTGTTCACGGCTGGCCCTGTCGTTTCCAAAGCCAACCAGGCCTATTACCAGTGGTCGGGGGCCTAGGGCAATAATGGTAAACAGCAGGCTCAATGCTAAAACAAAAACACCAAGCCCAATAAATAGTATTAGCTGTTTGCGTTGCATAGGCCTAGTATATCATTGATTGTCCGAATTCGGCGATGCACAGATTAGTTTTTTAATGGTAAAATCTATACTTGGCTCTATGTCCTTTGTCGACTCTCGGCGCAGGACCACCAGTCTATAGATGCTGGCATCGATAAAATTAAAAATGGTGTCTACGAGGGTGCGGACCTTAACTTTAGGCACCTCGCCTTTTTCTATGCCTTCGATAAAGACACCGGCTAAAATATGGCGCAGACGGAGCGTGCGTTGGCGAACTCTTTTGTCGGGGTCGGTACCACTTTTGGAAATATATAAAAGGTAGTTGTGTATAACGATAAGAAGTTTGCGATGCGACTGTAGGTGGCCAATTATCGTAAGCAACATTTTTTTTATTTTAATGTCGCTGGTATATTCATTGTGTTCTTTAATTGCAAGGAGGTTTTCTTCAACCTGTTCAAGCATTTGCTTTATACTGTAATTAAAAATATCTTTTTTATTTCGAAAATAAATATACAGGGTGGTACGCGTAATACCACAGCGGTCTGCAATTTTTTGAAAGGTTGCATCTTCGTATCCCTCATCAATAAAGACATCAATTGCCTTGTCCAGAATATCTCTGCGCCGTTTCTCGTGTTCAACTACGATTGCCATGCCGGGAAACCCCCTCATACGTATATAAATATGATGGTATAGAACCACTGCCAATTTCTAAGATTCTCTGTGCTGCCCAGCCAAAATGGCTTTCGAAGCCGGGGTGTGCGGTAAGAATGACCAGCTTCCACTGGGGAAAGCGTTCTTTTAATATTGACATGTTTTGGTACAGGGCCTCTGCCTCCTGCTCTTCGCCCATGCGCTGGCCCCAGGGTGGGTTGGCCACTAAAAGCCCTTCGTCCCAGCTGCGGTGAACGCTTAGAATATCCAAGTCCTTAAAGCTGGGATAAAAATTTTCCAGGGGCGAGGGCAGGTTAGCGGGCAGGGCGTCGTCGGCCTTAATGCCCGGGCTCGGTAATTTGCCACTGGCCAGCTCGTAGGCACGGCGTAGGTTTGCGCGGGCTATAGTAATGCTGCGAATGTCCTTGTCGCTGCCAGCTATTCTGATGGTGTTAGAAAAATTTATCTTTTTTCGCAGGGCCTGTCGCAGTTCATCTTCTATAGTAGAATCGGTAAAGGGCAGGCTCGAGAGGGTAAAAGCCCTGCCCAGGCCAGGGGCATAGTCCCAAGCATATAGGGCGGCTTCGACAATAAAGGTGCCCGAACCACAGAAGGGGTCGTACAGCGGGATTTTTCGTCGCCACATACTGTGCAAGAGGATGCTGGCGGCAAGGGTTTCGCGCAAGGGGGCTGTGCCAGCCTCGCTGCGCCAATTCCGCTTAAACAGGGGCTGCCCACAGAGGTCTAAAAGTAGACAGACGGTGTCTTTTTCTATATATACGCGAATGGTACAGCTGTCCTGCCATTGGGAAAGGCGTTCAAGGCCCCGATCCTGGCAGAGGACCTGGGCAATTGCCTTGTGGCAGACCGATTGAATACTTGTTTCGGCTTTTAACAGGGATTGCCGTGTGCGGACCTTGTCTATGAGCACTGAGTGGCTTTCGGGTATATAATCCTGCCAGCGAATTGCGGCGGTGGCATCGAAGAGTGCGCCAAAGTCCTTGGCCTCGAAACTGCTTACTTCTAAAAAAACACGGTCTGCGCTGCGCAGCGAAAGAAGGGCCATCCAGATTCCCCGAATATCTGCCTTAAAGCGGACACGCCCATATCCACTTTCCAGCACGCGAATCGAGAGTTTTTTTAATTCATTGGACAGTACTTTTTCTGTTCCAAGGGCACAGAGGGCACTTAACTGGTACATGCTATCATTATTACATATAATGACGTTTTGTAAAAGCTAGGTAGTTTCCCGAACCTTTCACCTGGGCTTGTTGCTTTAAATAATTATATAGCAATGATATACGATTTAGTCTTTAAGCAAAATCCAGCAAAGTTCGTGCTTATTGTTGTTTAAATGCACTAATGTACTGCCGGGAATGGCGGCAAAGGCCCTGCTTGTATCTTTATCCCAGTCGCCCTGCATTTTTAAGGTGCACACAAAGTTTTTGCAAAGGCCCGATTCCAGCCAGCCTTCTACCCAGGCAAGCAGGCGTTCGGGGTAGCAAATTACATCGCTGAATATCCAATCGAAGGGGCCCAGTTCCTCTGGCTTTAAGGTAAAGGCGTCGTGAGCTAAAAATTCTATGTTTGGCCGCTGCATAAGTTTTTTATCGAGGGGGCTTCGGTCGATGGCCAGAATATTGGCACCGAGTTGGTCGAGCACCCAGGTCCAGCCGCCGGGGCTGGCACCGGCATCTAGGCAACGCTGGCCGGCTGTGGGCCAGCGTCGCGCGAGGATAAGGGCCTCTTGCAATTTGCGGTAGGCCCTGCTGGGCGGGTTTATTCTGTCTTCGTAAAGATTGAGTTGGCCGGCGGGAAAGGGGCTGGAACAGAGGGCGCTGCCTAGCAGGTGGTTTTTATCCAAGAGGGTCCAAGAGCCCATAGGGCTTTCGGGCAGAAGCCAGGGGAAGTCGCGAGGTTTTGTGTTGATATAGGGCAGTTGGTCTTGAATGAGCTTTGCACGCCGAAAGTTGTTCCATATAACCGGTGCCCAATTGCGCTGAATCTTGCGCAGGGCCTTTGCAGCCTGTCCGATAGAAGTGAATTCCAAAATAAAGGGTTCCAGCCAGATATTGCGGTGCCAAAATGTCTGCACGAGCTTGCCGGGCCGGTAGTAGAATGGGCCAAATTGAGGGGGCAGCTCAGGGATGGCACTCGGGCTGATGGCACTCGGGCTGATGGCTGGGTCCTGGGGCGGCGAACCGATTTGTCCCTGGGGCGGCGCACTGGTTTGTCCCTGGGGCGGCGAACCGAAGACTTCGTCTTCTAGGTGCTGGGGAAAATCACCGTCGCTCTGATAAATATGCGCATGCAGATAGTGAATGGCAATTTCCTGGCTATAGGTCCAAATCTAAATGAGCTGCTTTTTCCTTGGCATAGGCAATAAAGTCGTCCAGCAGCATGGGCGGCAATTGTTTGCCATCGCGTAGACGGATGGAGAGGCTGTTATCATCCATCTCTTTTTGCCCCACGACCAACATATAGGGAACTTTGCGGACCTGGCAATGCCGGATTTTAGCATTCATGCGCTCATCACCTAGTTCTGCACTTGCACGCAGGCCGGCACCGCGTAGCTTGGCCAAGACCTTTTTGGCGTACTCACTGTAGGCTTCGCCTACGGGGATAACGGCCACCTGCTCGGGGGCCAGCCACAGGGGGAAGGCTCCGGCAGTGTGCTCTAGGTAGACGCCAAAAAATCGCTCTATAGAACCCAAAAGTGCGCGGTGCACCATATAGGGGCGTTTTCTCTGGCCATCGCTATCAATATAGGTCATGTCAAAGCGCTCAGGCTCGTTAAAATCGAACTGAATAGTGGTAAGCTGCCATTGCCGCCCAATGGCGTCGCGAATTTTCAAGTCGATCTTTGGCCCATAAAAGGCGCCGCCACCCTCGTCAATTTCGTAGGCTAGGCCTTCTTTTTCCACCGCGTTGCGCAGCGACACCAAGGCGGTTTCCCACATTTCGGGGGAGCCAACAGCCCCATTCCCCTCGGGGCGGGTCGCTAAATAGGCCTTAATTTCGGGAAACCCCAAGGTTTTGTGCATATGAAGTGAAAAACGCAGTACCTCGGAAATTTCACCTTCAATTTGCTCGGGTGTACAGATAATATGGGCATCGTCTTGGGTAAAGCCACGCACGCGCATAAGACCATGTAAGGTGCCAGATCGCTCGTAGCGGTAGACGGTGCCCAGCTCTGCCCAGCGCAAAGGGAGGTCGCGGTAGGAGTGCAGGCCATTGTTGTAGATCATGATATGAAAGGGGCAGTTCATGGGCTTGATGTAATAATCGTCTTTGTCGATTTCCATAGCCGAGTACATGCCCTCTTTGTAAAAACCCAGATGGCCAGAGGTCTCCCAGAGCCAGGACTTGCCCACATGGGGGGTAAATAAAAGTTCATAGCCGTTTTTATAGTGCTCATCGCGCCACCAGTTTTCCAGGGCCACGCGAAAGCGCCCGCCCATGGGGTGCCAGTATACAAGGCCTGGGCCCGCTTCTTCGTGGGTGGAAAAAAGATCCAGCTCGCGTCCAAGTTTTCGGTGGTCACGCTTTTCGGCCTCGGCCAGCATTGCCAAGTATTCCTTCAATTCTTGGCCTTTTTCGAAGGCTGCCGCATAAATGCGGGTGAGCATGGGGCGTTTTTCGTCGCCGCGCCAATAGGCGCCTGCGACTGACATCAATTTAAATGAGTCCGGCTTAATATCTCGGGTGCTATCTACGTGGGGCCCGCGACAGAGGTCGGTAAAGTCGTCGTGGCTGTATATGCTAATGCTACCGTCTTCAAGCTCCTCGATAAGTTCCAATTTAAAGGGTTCATCGGCAAAGAGCTTGCGCGCCTCGTCCTTAGAGATTTCTTTTTTCTCGAAGGCCGCGTTTTTTCCAATTATCGAGCGCATTTCCTTTTCTATTGCGGGAAAGTCCTCGGTGGTAATAGCTTGGGGCAGTTGAAAGTCGTAATAAAAGCCATGTTCAATGGCCGGCCCAATGGCCACCTTGGTGCCGGGAAAAAGTTTAACCACTGCCTGCGCCATTATGTGGCTGGCGGAATGGCGAATGGTGTGTACTGGAAAAGCTGTTTTAGACATGATGTTCCTCCGACTCCCCGAGTTTGCTCTTTAGCGGCGCTCTTTGTCAAGCTCGTAGCACTGTCCTGTTGGCTAGAGATCTTGCTTAGTGCATCAGGTGAAAGCTTCGGGATACTACTTTTTTTATAGGCCCAGGCCGTGAAGGTAGGCGTACAGGGCCATTTTACCCCGCATTGTCTGCTGGGGCGTAAACTCGCTGTGGGCCCAAGTCCAGCGGGTATTGTAACAGGCCTCGGCGCGCGGCCAGTCCTTAAGGGGCGGCCAGCCTTTTTCTGCAATCCAAGAGGGACGGGCCATTATCAGCTTGCCCCAGTCGTGCGTGTTCATATAGGGGGTATGTCCTGGGTGTAGGCCCGGGCGGCCATCCCGCCTGCCAGAGGTGTAGGCGTTTTCTACCGAGCGGTATGTGGCCAGGGGGCTGTAGGCGGTGGTCATCTGAATCATGTTTAAAGGATTTCGTCCCATCCCCCAGTCGGCCTCTAATAGAAGGGCACGCAGCAGGTCTTGGCGCAGTATGTTTTCTGATGGCGAAACCAGATGGTGCGCCAGGATGATGCGCATTACGTTTTGCCCGGTATGGAAAAAGCCCAAATCGCGATCGCTGGACCGCCGCGAGGGGCGCAGGGCCATATCCATGGCCTGGGCTCGGCCTGTCTCGATGGCAAGTTTGCGCAGACGGTCTGCAAATTGTTCCCTTTTTGGATGGCGGCTACTGCCTAAATAGCCGGCGGTGGCCCAGATTTGGTCTGCATCGCGTATCGAAACTTCTGCAATGCCCCGAGAAATATGGGCCTGTTCTTCTATTATTTGTTCATAGGCTTCTTCCCCGGTTAGGTCCCATAAAAAGGCAGCAGCGGTCATTTTAAAATCCTGTCCGCGCATGCTGTTTAGTCCAAGGTTTTGAATGCGTCCTAGTTCTTCCTGGGGGGCGCGGTTGGCAACATCCCAGGCTTCCAATGCGGCTTGGGTATATTTTTTGCAAAGCGCATCCCGACCAGCAATCTTCAGACAGCTGGCATACATTGCGGCATTGACAGCATTGGCCCAGGCTGCGGTGCTGGTGGCATCGGCCTGATAGATAACTCCCTCTTCGTCTGGGTTTGTTGTGCCATGCGAGTAGCCTTCGCCGTCGCGGAGGGAAAGCCAGAAGTCGACTTCGTTTTGGGCCTCGTCTAAAAGATCGGGCAGGCCGTTTCCGGTCTCGGCAATGCCGCAGTCGTCGTCGCTGGGGCTGCCTTTCAGCAGATAATAGGGAAGTAGCATGTCGTATATACTGCTTACATGGCCCAAGTGCCGGTCCCAGTCGAGGGCGTCGCTGTGCCCGCCGCGCGATATCATATTTGGCTCGGCATCGGGTTTTACATAGGCGGCCCAAAACTTTGGGGGGTCCCATTTGTCGCCCGGGGCAAAGGTTTTCCATTCGGGGTGCCAGGGGTGCATACTGGTGCGTAGGATTTTGCAGCCCTTGGGGTCCACCCCGGGGATGTAGCGGGGTTGGCGGGGTTCGGGGACAATATCTTCGCGTATTTCTTCGCCCAGGCGCATGTAATAATAGCCGCGCAGGTTGGTGTCGAAGGGGGCCTTCCAGCGTTTTTCATCAATTTCGAAAGGGGCTGTGCAGCCAATGCCTTTAATAGCTATGCGATAACTGCCGGCTTTTTTCGGCGAGGGGATGTCGGCAATCCAGTTTGTGGAGCCGGTCATATTTCCAAAGCCGGCTTCTTGGCCTGCGCCGGCGCCCCTCTCGAGTTTTCCGGCTATTTCTGCCCGGCCATCTTCGGCTATAAGCCAAATGGCCCTGCCTTCGAAGCTGGTATAATCGCGCGCTCCGCCACTGCCGCGCCAAAAGCTGAGGTCGCAAAAAAGTTCTTCCTGCAGTAGCGAAAAGCCGTGGAGGTTTATATGCAGGGCCTCGCTCTGGCTGGTAAAGGAATTAAATTTAATTTCCCAAGCACAGTTTTTTTCTAGGCCCATTGTCTCTTTTGCTATCAGTGTATAGCTCTTGTCTTCTTCCAAGGGTTCAGAGAGCTCAATGTAAAGTTCGTGGGCCACCGGTGTCTGGTATTCATAGTCGTTAAGGGCTTCGTTCCAGGGCAATTGGGCCATACCAGTAATTTTTGTCTTTCTATATATGGCAATTATTGTGGGGGCCTTCCCAGAACTGGCTGCCCGAAAGGCCCAGGATTCTGGTTTTTCGGCAAGCTCTGTGTCGAGTCTGCCCCAAAATTCTGCCCAGCTGTCGCCGGCTTCGTAATTGTTTGTATAGTCGGGGCGAAAATTTTCCGCGTCCTCGGCAAAATAAACGGCCCCCTCCTGTACCCGCAGGCAGAGGGTTTGGGCATCGATGCTACTCAAAAAGCTGTTCATGCCCCTAGTATAAATAATACACAGGCCCTTGCATACTGATAGCTATAATACAGGAAAAAGCCTGAATTAGGGAAAAATTAGAGATATTTGGGCCAGTGACATGCTTTATTCCTAGATTTTATTAAATTGTTTTGATAATCTTTAGATTATCTTCGTATTTAGGAAGTAAAGCGTATGGATAAGAATATTTTTATAGAAGGGCTGGCCAAAAAAGCCTTCGAGGCCTCGCAGGTTAATAGTGAGCTGTATGCTCGCTACGATGTAAAGCGGGGCCTACGAGATATAAACGGCAAGGGGGTCCTGGCCGGGCTCACCCAAATTGGGGATGTCCTGGCCCACACCGAAACCCCCGAAGGCACAATGGACGGGCCAGGCAGTTTGCTGTACCGGGGAATCGAAATAAACGAGCTGGTAAATGGCTTTCTTAAAGAAAAGCGCAATGGCTTTGAAGAAACCGCCTACCTCCTGCTCTTTGGCAATCTGCCCAATGCCCAGACCCTGGCCGATTTTCAGGAATTGCTGTACAGCCAGCGCAGCCTTCCCCAGGACTTTATTCACGATTCAATGCTTAAACTGCCCAGCCGCGACATAATGAACGGCATGGCGCAGTCTATTCTTTCGCTGTACACCCTCGACGAAAACCCAGAGGCCACCGACATTCCCAATGTGGTAAATCAGTCACTTAAATTGATAGCCCTCTTCCCCATTATTACCGCCTATTGCTACCGCGCCTACGCCTATCGTTTCCAGGGAAAGAGCCTTATCCTACATCCACCATCAGAAAAATTATCTACCGCGGCCAATTTTTTACGGATGCTGCGCAAGGACAAGGCCTGGACGCCCCTGGAGGAACGCATTTTAGACCTTACCCTCGTCCTCCATGCCGAACATGGCGGGGGCAATAACTCCTCCTTTACCACCCACGTGGTAAGCTCCAGCCTTACCGACACCTACTCGGCAATAACAGCGGCACTTTCTTCTTTAAAGGGACCCCGCCATGGAGGGGCGAATATCCGCGTTATTCAGATGTTCGAAGACATCAAGAAAAACGTAAAAAACTGGGCAAGCGACGAGGAGATAGAGGACTATATCGACAAAATAATTTCGAAGGAGGCCTTCGACCGCACGGGCCTGGTTTACGGCATTGGCCATGCAGTGTATTCAGTTTCCGACCCGCGGGCCATAATTATGAGCCACCACGTCGAGGAGCTGGCCAAGGAAAAGGGCATGGAAGAAGAACTGGACCTCTACCGCCGCGTGGAGCGCATTGCCCCAGCTGTAATTGGGCACCGCCGGAAAATTTATAAGGGGGTGAGCGCAAATGTGGACTTCTATTCGGGGCTCCTTTACCGCATGTTAAATATTCCCCATGAGCTTTTTACACCCATTTTTGCAATATCCAGAATTGTGGGCTGGAGTGCTCACCGTATCGAAGAGCTCGCCAACAATGGCAAGATTATTCGTCCGGCATATATGGGAGTAGCCCCACATACAAGTTATATTCCAATGGATCAGCGATAAAAAAACAGCCCCTTAAGGGGCTGTTTTTTTATCGCCAAGCGGTACAGATTAATCCGAGGTCCGTGCCCGTGTACTCGGGACTTTTAAAAGAATCCTTAAACTGCACAGTCGAAAAACCGGATGTTAAAAGGTATTGCTCCAATTCGTCTGCCTTTATCGGATACAGGCTCAACCTATCTTGGAAGACCAATTGCTGAGAAGACGAAAACAAGCTTGATTCATAATCAATGTAACCATCGCTGCGGTGCGTATACAGGCGTTCGAATCTGCTTCGCTGGGTTTCAATACTTGGCAGGCGTTCAATTTTTTCGGCCAGAATTCTTTCGTAATTGACAAGCTCAATTATTATGCAGCCATTCTTTTTAGTAAGCAGGCGCATATCGTTTAAAAAAGCTTGAATTTTTTCCCCGCCTCTCAAGCTGGCCAGGATATTTGACAGGCAAAGGACCATGTCGAAGCTCTCCTTTGCCAGAATTTTGCCAGCTTCCAACATGCCCATGCGAAAAAAACGGGCGCTGGTACGGGGTTCGGGGTTGCGCCGGCAGGCACTTTGAATAAATGGCACATTGTCGTCGATGCCGGTTACATCAATATTGTGGCGCATCAATTGAATGGCGAAGTTCCCATTGCCACAGCCCATATCCAAAACGCGTGGCAATACGTCTTGGACATCATTATTTAACTGTGTCGAAAGTAAATTTAAAATAAATTGTATTTTTTCATCGCTCACTGGAAAGAGCTCGTCGTAATATTCCAGTAGCGATTCATATATGCTGGTCATTAAGCATCCCCCCTTTATTCACTATCTTAGACTAAATCCGAGAAAATGTCATGCATAATGGGGGAATGCTATGTTATTTCCCACAGCAGTGTTTGTATTTGCGCCCGCTGCCACAGGCACAGGGCTCGTTGCGACCCTGTTTTGGATTATCGCGCACAATGGTGGTAGGGGTAATTGAACCATCATCATACATCCATTTGCCATCGACTTTCTTAAAGCTTGCATTTTCGCGGTGGTCGTCGCGCAGCCCATTCATGCGTGAAGAGGCAATAAATTCTACGGTGCCCTCGCTATCGTTTGGCCCCCCCTTGGTGCTGCTTAGGATTTTTAGGCCCAGCCAGGTGGAATCGGCGCTCCAACGGCGGGTCTGTTCCCGGTCTATATCTCGTTTTCCATCGCTGATACAGGTATCAATTATGTAGTCGATTGCCTGGGTGGCGTAGGCCGAATAGCGGCTGCGCATAAGGGCCTCGGCTGTCGGTGGATTGTTTTTTCCCAATATATAGGGTTCGCAACAGGCATTAAAGGTCTTGCCCGAGCCACAGGGGCAGGTGCTCATAGTTTTTTCTCCTCTTGTGTTTCTATTATTCCCCAATTCTAATGGCTTGCCAAGCTCTATTGTATCTCTCCAATTCTTCGCCAAGATCCTCTTTTAGCTCGGTGTGAATGAGTTCTTCGGCTTGGTATAGCGGGGTCTTTTTTAGTAGTTGGCGAGCAGGAATGTTTGCGGTGGCGGGAAAGCCAAAAAAGTCGCAAAATTCAGCGTAATTATCGGGGCGGTGAATAAAATCTATAAACTTATGCGCAAGGCCTGGATTTCGGCCGCCTTTTAAAAGAACCATATAGTCGATATAGGCCGGTCCCCCTTCTTCGGGAATAAAAAAGTCGACATCGGCCCATTGGCCTTCGGCAATTTCTTCGTAAACTACTTCGGCATAGCCTTGAACGACCCAAAATTCGCCGGAGGCAAAGCCCTTGCCAAAGGCCTCGGCATCGAATTTAGTTAAATTCGGCTTCCAAGATTTTATTACCAGGTCCTTTGCGGCATCAATTTCTGCCGGATTCGTGCTATTTACCGAATAGCCAAGGCTTACCAGGGCATCGCCCATAACTTCGCGCATGTCGTCGAGCATGGTCATCTTGCCTTTTAGGTCGGGCTGGGAAAAAATACTCCAGTTGCGCGGATAATTGGCTACCTTTTTTTTATTTACTGCAATGCCTGCGGCACCAAAATAATAGGGCACAGAATATTCCATGTTGGGATCGAAGCGAGTTTTTTCCAACACGATGGGGTCTATATTGCCCAGATTGGCAAGTTGATGGTGATCCACTTTTTCCAGCATGCCTTCGCGCATCATTATCGATACATAGTCGGCAGAGGGAAAGGTAATATCGTAGCCCGAACCCCCAGCTTTGAGCTTTGCAAACATCTCTTCGTTGGAGGCAAAGGAGTCGTAGTAGACCTTTACGCCGTATTCTGCCTCGAATTTTTTAATAACCGAATCTGGAGTGTAGTAGGTCCAATTGTAGACATAGAGTTTTTCTTTTTTCGAGCAAGATGCCAGCGAAAAAACCGAAAGGCCCAGCAGGCCTGCGAGAATGACAAGGCGTACATTTTTCATAGTAGATAGCCTCCTTAAGTATAAAATCCCCATACAGGGCTTATTTTGCAGCAATGTATTTGAGAAAATTTCTGAGCGAATAGGTAAGCAGGACCGTCCCCAAAATAAGCACCACCGAAAGGGCATTTATTACCGGTGATACGCCAAAGCGTATGGCCGAATACACGTATAGGGGCAGGGTGGTAGAGCCGGGTCCAGAGACAAAAAAAGTGATGACAAAGTCTTCTAAAGAAAGGGTTACCGCTGTTAAAAAGCCAGAGACGATGCCGGGCATACAGAGGGGTACAATGACCTTTAACAGGGTCTGCCCCTCGTTTGCCCCTAGGTCGTGCGCGGCCTCGATAATTGAATAATCGAACTCATCTAGGCGGGCCATGACCATTAAAAACACAAAGGGCAAATTAAAGCTGGTGTGGGCAATAAAAATAGTTACCAGTCCCAGACGCAGGCCAATGCCGGCAAAGAAGACCAAAAGCGAAATGCCAATAATAATCTCGGGAAGAATCATGGGTAAAAAGGTCAGGGCCCGGACATAATTTTTAAAGCGAAAGCGATACCAGCTTACTCCCACGGCAGCGAGGCTGCCTAAAACAGTGGCGGTGGCCGCCGAAGAAAAGGCTATAATGGCCGAGTTGGCAAAGGCGCGCCAGAGTGGGCCCGAGTCGAAAAAAAGTTTGCCGTACCATTTAAAGGAAAAGCCGGTCCAGTTCATTCCCTTCGAACTGTTAAACGAATAAAGCACTAAGACGAAGAGGGGCATAAAAAGAAATACCATGGATGCAATAAACATGGTCTGGGAAAACGAAAATATAGGTCTGCTGGCCCTGCGCCAGGCCCTTTTAGCGTGGCGGGCAGCCTCGGTTTTGGGCTTTTTGCGGTTGTTGCTCAAGAGGCTTAAAAGGTTCACTGTATGGCTCCTAATGTGCTGTCGCGGGCCTGCGCGCTGTCGGCTTGGGCCCGCGCGCTGTCGGCCTGGCTCTGTTCAAGGGCCTTGGAGGATTCCCGCCCCTGAAGCTTGAGCATAAGCAGGACCCCAGCGGTGGTCACCGCGGTAATAACCATGGAAATAGAGGAGGCCAAGGGCCAATTCTTTGTCTTGGTAACCTGATCGGCAATAAAGTTTCCGAGCATATAGGAGTCCATGCCGCCAACTAAAAGGGGAACAGCATAGGCGCCAAAAATGGGGATAAAGGTAAAAAGAAAGGCGGTAAAAATGCCGCTTTTAATATTGGGCAAAAGCGTTTTGCGCATGGCACAGCTTTTGCTGGCGCCCAGGTCGCGGGCCGCCTCGAGGAGGGAGAAATCAAACTTATCTATAGTAGAAAACAGGGGCAAAATGGCATAGGGCAGGTACATATAGACCAAGACAAGAATAACTGTTCCGGGGCGGTTTAAAAAGGCAATTCCCTCTTTAAGTAGCCCAATGCGAATAAGAATATCATTTAGAAACCCATTTGTACCCAAAATGGCAATCCAGGCGTAGACGCGAATTAAAAAATTTGTCCAAAAGGGAATGATAACCAAAAGGAGTAAGAGGGTTTGATTTTTACTGCGGGCCATAAAATAGCCACAGGGCAGGGCCAAGAAGATGGTTATTAGGGTGGCAATGCTGGCGTAGGCCAATGTTTTTAGGGCAATGGCGGCAAAAACGGGGTTTATAAGGGCTCGGTATGCCTCCAGCGAAAATGTTGGCTGCACGCCCCCATAGAGGTCTCGCTTTAAAAAACTGTAGACAATTATTATAAGCAGCGGGGCGGTAAAAAAAAGGCTCAGCCAAAGGGCGGTGGGCCCGGCATAAATAGTGCCCAGGCTACTGCCACCTGCAGGCTTTTGGCTATGACTTTGCAATTTTTTTGCAGCCATTATTCAATTACCTTTACGATATAGCCATCGTCGGCGCTCCACGAAAGAAAAACTTCGTCCTTCCAAAGAATTTTGGGTCCCTCGTCGGAGTAATTGGCATGCTGTTTAAACACTTTAAAAAGAAAGCCTTTCGGGCTATTGCCAAAGCGCACATAGAATTTACTTTGGAAGCCAGAATAAATGGGCTCGTCCACAGTACCACGGCGTATATTTATATTGCTTTTGCGTGAACGGGGTTCGTCGGTGCTTATAAGAACTTTTTCGGGGCGCACGGTATAGCAAACTTTTTGCCCCCTCTCGATCGGGTCCACCGTGGTAACAAGGACATCGCCTAACTCGGGAATGTCCAAGCAGGCCATAAGTTCGCCACCCTCTGTTGGCTCGATGCTCTTTACCAGGCCCTCGAAGAGGTTTGTCTCCCCAATAAATTTAGCAACAAAGGGATCGGCCGGGCTTTCGTATATTTCGTGGGGACTGCCCACCTGCAAAAGCTTGCCCTGGGACATCACAGCAATGCGGTCCGATACGGACAGGGCCTCTTGCTGGTCGTGGGTCACGTATATAAAGGTAATGCCAATTTGATCGTGTATATGGTCGAGCTCTATAAGCATGTGCTGGCGCAGTTTGGCATCGAGGGCAGAAAGTGGTTCATCTAATAAAAGGACCCGTGGCTCGTTTATAAGCGCTCGCGCAATTGCAACGCGCTGTTTCTGCCCACCAGAGAGCTGGTTTGGCCTTTTGTGCCCGTGCCCTTCCAGTTCCACTAGGCGTATATAGCTGTTTACGCTCTCCCTTATTTTTTTTTCCGACTCCTTGCGCAGACGCAGAGGAAAGGCAATGTTTTCGAAGACGGTCAGGTGAGGAAAGAGGGCATAGTTTTGAAACACCGTGTTAAGTGGGCGTTTGTTCGGCGGAATGGGCAGCATGTTGCTTCCATCTAAAAGAACCAGACCGGTATCGGGTTGCTCGAAGCCAGCAATAATCCGTAAAAGTGTGGTTTTGCCACAGCCGGATGGGCCAAGAAGGGAGAAAAACTCCCCCTTATGAATGTCGAGGTCAATGTCCTTTAGCACCTTATAATCGCCAAAGGTCTTTGAAAGCCCTCTTATGGATACATCGCTTCCTTTCAATGATGCCCCTTCAACCTCCCTTTATACCGATAAATATTCTAAATGAATTTATCGAACAATGTATATTTTTTACCGATTTGTCAATCTATTAAATGGGCGAAAGGCCAATGTTTTCTCGACAAAAAAGGTATCCCGTGTTAGGATAAAAAAATTGAGGAGCAACAAGTTGGACTTAGAAAAATCTGTGTCATTAAATTCTTCTCGTCTTGCCTTGCCAAGCAGTTTGTTTGCCATAAACATGGTAAATATGCTGCCAAATCCCGCCTTTTGCAAGGATGTAGAAGGGCTGTATACCGCCTGCAATAGCGCCTGGGCCAGCCTGGCCGGGAGAGAGCAGGCTGATATTCTGGGCCGTTGCGATGCAGAATTTTTACCGCGCAGCATTGCGCGCCGTATTTCGATACAAGAAAAAGAATTACTTATAACTGGCCTGCCCCAGTCCCAGGAATTCAGATTGTCCAATGGAGAGCGGGGCGATGCCGTTATTCGCATACAGCGTTCCCTTATTCTCGATACATCTGGCCAGGTTTTGGGCATTTTAGGTATTTGCACCGATCTGACCGAGAGCAAACGGCGCGAAGAAGAGCGGGCTTCGATAAATATTATGGCTGCCGCTGCGGAAATGTCCATAATGACCATCGAGGGCATGATAGACCCCGTTATTATTTTGGAATCCGATGGCATGATTGAGCGGGTAAACAAGGGATACCGGGAACTTACCGGGAAAAAGCCTCCTGCCCTCGGTAGCTCGCTTACCGCCATCTTGCCCGAATTGAGCGAAGAGGAAATTCAGGGCTATTTGCACACCTGTCGCACAGAAGGGCGGGTGCGCGATATTGTCAGCCATTTGGAGCACCAAGATGGCAGAACAATTCAAATGCTGGTAAACATCTCGATTTTGCGCGATTCCCGCCGGTCGATAGACGGCTTTGTCGTAGTTCTGCGCGATGTCTCCAGCCTGGTGGAGGCAAAAGAGCGCCTTAAAACAATTATAAATGCCTCCGAAGATGCTGTCGCCCTTGTCGATACCTCGTATTCCATCCTTGCCGCAAACAAAACGCTGGCCACACGGGTAGCTATCAGTTTGGAAGAACTGGAAAAAAAATCCTGGCTCCAAATAGGGAATTCACTACAGAACAGGGAGCGGGAGCTGTTTATTAAAGATATTGTCGACAGTCGGGAGTCGAAATCGCGGGAGTTCAGCAATACCAATCGCATCTATGTGGACAGTGGTGTGCCTCTTTTCGATAGCCAGGGCCTTGTTAAAGAGGTGGCTCTTTTTTCGCGCGATATAACCGAGCAAAAGCAGTCCGAATCCCTCCAGCGGGCCCTGTACAGTATTTCCGAGGCCGCCTATTTTGCCAAGGATATGGACAATCTGTACCGCATGGTGCACCGGATTATAAGCCGCCTCATTCCCGCCGACAATTTTATGATTGGGCTAATAAACACTAAAACGGGGAGTTTGGACTGCCCCTTTCAAATTGATGAATACCTAACCGCTGGCGTGGCTACCCATCTGTTTAGCGAACACCAGATTAAAGACCCCCTGGCCGAACATGTTTTTGCAAAGGGAAAACCGGTTTTCTATCGGGACGAAGAGCTGGAAGTCCTGGCAAAGGCAGGTGTAATTGATACAGCCAACCCCATCCCCCGCCAGTGCATTGGGGTGCCTCTTTCGAATGCCGAGGGAGCCTCGATAGGCGTAGTGCTGGTGCGCATTTACAATACCAGTCAGGCCTATAACGACGAGGACCGCAGAATACTCAATTTTGTGTCCTCGCAAATTGCCATGGCCATTGAAAGAAAAAAACGCGAAGAGGCGCTTACCAGTAGCAATGCCCTTTTAAAAAGAGTTACCGACGGCACTATTTTGGCCCTGGTAAAGGCGGTGGAATTGCGCGACCCCTATACCGCTGGGCACCAGCAGCGGGTGGCAAAAATAGCCCAGGCCATTGCGCGGGAAATGAATTTAGAGGAGAGCCGGATCGAGGCAATACATGTGGCGGCCCTACTCCACGACATTGGCAAAATATCGGTTCCCTCCGAGCTACTGGCAAAACCCGGGGCGCTCTCTCCCTTAGAATTCGAGCTCATTCGCCAGCACCCCATTACCTCTTCGGACCTCCTTTCTTCTATAGAGTTTAACTACCCCATACGCCGCTACGTGCTGGAGCACCATGAAAAAATTGATGGCTCGGGCTATCCCAATGGACTAAAAGGCGAGCAGATTAGCCTAGAGGGCAGAATAATCTGTGTTGCCGACGTCGTCGATGCAATGGCCTCGCACAGGCCGTATCGGCCTTCCATGGGGCAGCTTTTGGCAATCGAAGAAATTCGCGAACATGCGGGTACCCTGTACGATGCAGAGGTCTCGCGGGCCTTTTTCCGTGTGTATGAGCGGGGCAACCTAGATCTAGATTTCTAAATTTTTTTCCACTGGTCAGACGGGCTTTTATTGCCTACATTAGTAGGTATGGAAAAGAAAATTCGCAGGCTGGCTTTGGCCGCACAGAAAAACGAGATAACCGAGTACTATGTGTACATGGGCCTTGCCCGCCTGAGCAAGAACCCGGGGAATGCAAAGATATTGCAAGAGATTGGCGAGGCCGAAAGGCGCCACGCAAATTGGTGGCAAGAGAGGACCGGGGTGCAGATGCATGCCTCCCAGTGGAAGGTGTTTAAGACCATTTTGCAGGCGCGCATATTGGGCCTTACCTTTGTGCTTAAACGCATGGAAAAAAACGAGGGCACGGCATCTAAGAATTATTTAAAACTGGCCGAACATTTTCCCGAGCTTACAAAACTGAGCGAAGAAGAGGCCGAACACGAAAAAAGCCTTTTAAACATGCTCGACGAGGAGCGCCTGCAGTATGTGGGCTCGATAGTCCTGGGCCTGAACGACGCATTGGTTGAACTTACCGGAGCCCTGGCGGGCTTTACCCTTGCGCTTGCCGATAACAAGCTAATTACCCTTGCAGGCCTTGTAACTGGGATTTCGGCCTCGTTTTCCATGGCGGCCTCCGACTTCCTGGCCTCGCGCGCCGAGGGAGACCCAAAGGCCGGAAAATCTGCACTGTATACCGGCTTTGCCTATCTTATTACGGTTTTTTTAATGATCCTCCCCTATCTTTTGCTGGACAACGCCTATATCAGCTTGGCAATTACCCTGGCAATTGTGGTTATTATTATTTTTGCCTTTAACTATTATCTGTCGGTGGCCAAGGATTTAAACTTTAAGCACCGTTTTTTCGAGATGAGCGCAATTAGCCTTGGGGTGGCAGCCTTTTCCTTTGGCATATCCTATCTCTTAAAGCAGCTTTTAGGGATAGATATTTAAAAGGTAAATATAAGGCAAAATATTCCGATAGCTAGTTTTTTAGGTAGGCTATTAGGTTAAAAAGGATTTTTAATGAAGCATTTTGGTTCCCTCTCTTTTTATCGGCGTGCGCTGTCTATTGCCCTGCCGGTAATGTTGCAGCAACTTATAATGAGCCTTGTTTCGCTCATCGATAATTTTATGGTCGCCGGCCTGGGCGATGTAAAAATGGCGGCCATAAATGTGGCAAATCAGCTAAACTTTGTCTATCTTGTCGTGCTCTGGGCCTTTTGTGGGGCGGGTGGCATTTATATTGCCCAGTTTAAGGGCGCAAAGGATGCCGAGGGCATGCAACAGGCCTACCGCTTTAAGCTGATAAGTGCTTTAATAATTTCGAGCCTGTATCTTGTCCTTACTCTTTTAATTCCAGACAAACTGATTGCTATTATGACTGCCGGCAACGCTGCCCAGGGCGAAATTGTCGAATTCGGAACCCAGTATCTGCGGATAGTCAGTTTTACCTGGTACCCCATTGCCATTGCCACTGCCATCGGCACCTCGTATCGCGAAATAGGCCTGCCAAAAATTCCGCTTATAATCTCTATTATAGCCACCTTGGTAAACACCTTTGGCAACTGGATGTTGATATATGGCAATCTAGGTGTGCCCCGGCTAGAGGTGAGTGGGGCCGCAATTGCCACGGTAATTGCCCGTTTTGTCGAGGTGCTTGCCTTTATTTGGTATGCAAAAAGAAGGCGCGAGGATTTTTATGTGCCCTTTCGCCAGATACTGCGCATTCGTGGCAAATTGTTTTTACAAATTCTCTCCCGATCCAGTATGATTTTCCTCTCCGAGGTAACCTGGGTGGTTTCGGAAACGATAATGACGGCCCTGTACAATGGGCGCGGTGGGGCGGAAATTGTCGCGGGCATGGCGGCGGGCTGGACAATGGCGAATATCTTTTTCTTAGTCTTTGCCGGCATTCATACCACAACGGCGGTTATTTTAGGCGGGGCCCTGGGGGCCGGGGAGCTGGAAAAGGGGCGCAATTATGCCCGCGCTCTTAAGTCCGGCGCCCTGGTGGTCGGCTGTGTGGTCGGGCTATTGGCCCTGGCCTCGACCCTGGGTATACCCCTTGTCTTTGGCAATTTAACCTCTGCCGCGCGCAGGGTAACGGTGGGGCTTGTGTCCGTCATTGCCCTATATCTGCCCGCATGGACCTATTTAAATGCCCAGTTTTCCATCTCTCGCGCTGGTGGCGATACCGCCTTGGGGGTCTATGTCGATGTCTCGGTAAATACCTTTATCTTTATACCCGGCTGTTTTTTAATGGCCTTTTTAACAAATTGGGGGCCGGTGCTCATGTTTTTAATAATTAAATCGACCGATTATTTAAAGGTGGGCATTGCCGAATGGTATCTGAGAAAGGAAAAATGGTTGAAAAATTTAACCGTATAAATGGTCTACCGAATCTTGCACTTCCTCGGCGCAGGTGCTATGATGAGTTTTAATGAAAGACACATTGCACGTATCACCGAGGAAAGATAGATATGGGGCATTTGCCACCTGCAATCGCGCTTTTTCAATTCAATATCCACCATTAAGCCGCCTGATAGGCGGCTTTTTTTACGGCTAAAAAGGAGGGGCAATGCTTAAAGGGCGCCATTTAATTGAACCGAGAGATTTTAGCATTGATGAGCTACAGGAGCTTTTCAATTTAGCCGGAGATATAGAAAAAAATCCTACACAGTACCGCGATATTGCCCACGGCAGGCTCCTAGCCACCCTTTTTTTCGAGCCCAGCACGCGCACTCGCCTAAGCTTCGAGGCGGCCATGCTCCGCTTGGGCGGGACAACCCTGGGTTTTGCCGACTCAGCTTCCAGTTCTGCCACCAAGGGCGAGAGTTTGGCCGACACCGTCCGCACAGTGGCCGCCTATGCCGATATTATTGCAATGCGCAACCCAAAGGAGGGAGCCGCCCTTCTGGCAAGTCGCTATAGCACCGTACCCATAATAAATGCTGGCGATGGGGGCCACCATCATCCCACCCAAACCCTTACCGACTTGCTCACCATAAAGCAGTTCCGTGGGAGCTTCGAGGGCCTAAAAATTGGCTTTTGTGGCGACTTAATGTTTGGGCGCACCGTGCACTCGCTGGTAAAGGGCCTTTCGCGCTATCCGAAAAACAGAATGGTCTTTATTTCGCCCAAGGAGCTCCATATTCCCGAATATATAACGCGGGATGTGCTAAAAAAAGAGGGTATCCCCTGGCAGGAGGGCGAGCGGCTGGAAGACTTTATTGGCGATTTAGATATTTTATATATGACCAGGGTGCAGAAGGAGCGGTTTTTTAACGAGGAAGACTATGTGCGTTTAAAGGACAGCTACATCCTTGATAAAAAAAAGTTGCTGGGCGCAAAGAAAGACCTCATCATTTTGCACCCCCTACCGCGGGTGAACGAAATAGCCACCGAGGTAGACGAGGATCCACGGGCGGTATATTTTGCACAGGCGCGCTATGGTATGTATATACGGATGGCCCTGTTAACCAGTCTTTTGGGGGTAGTGTAATGCTCAATATAGCCAAAATTTGTGATGGGGTGGTTATCGACCATATAAAAGCGGGACAGGGCCTTAAAATTTTTAACTGGCTGGGTCTGGATAGGGCGGGGTACACCGTGGCCTTTGTGGTCAATGCCGAGTCGCGCAATATGGGGAAAAAAGATATTATTAAAATTGGCAATGTTATTTCGCTGGATTTTGCGGTATTGGGCCTTATCGATCCAAATATCACCGTAAATATCATCGAAAACGAAAAAGTAAAGCAAAAAATCCGGCTTAAATTGCCGGACAAGGTCGAAAATATTCTTATCTGTAAAAATCCACGCTGTATTTCGTCTACAGAAAAATATGCCACCCAGATTTTTCATTTGGTAGACCCCAAAAAGGGCATTTATCGCTGCGAATATTGCGACGAGGTGCGAAGTAAGGAAGATTTTAGGTAAGGAGCCAGATACTATTGGGAATTGATTGTTTTATTCGCCGGGCAAACTTGGTAGACGCCAAGGGCAGTCGCAAGGCCTCCCTGTTTTTGCGCGATGGAAAGATAGCGGCAGTTGGGGCAGCAGCCGAAGAGCTGGCAGCTACCTGTGAGCCTTTAGTGCGCATCGATTTAGAGGGCAGAAATAACATGGCCCTGTTGCCGGCCTTTGTCGAGCCCCATGCCCATATACGCGAGCCCGGCCAGACGCATAAAGAAAATATTGAATCGGCCCTTTTGGCGGCCAGTGCCGGTGGCTATGGGGCCTTGGTCTGTATGGGCAATACAATACCCGTTATAGATACAATTGATATCGCCAGCGCGCTGCACCAGCGGTCGATGCGTTTAGGCCTATGCGAGGTCTATCCGGTGCTCACCCTCACTCGCGGTATGGAGGGCCTGGATACCAGCATTCTGGAGGGGCTTGGTGCCGAAGACTTAAGAGGCGCGGGCGTTCGACTTTTAAGCGAGGACGGTAAGGATGTGCAGGACGAGGAGGTCTTTCGGCGGGCCCTTAAAGAGGCCGCCCGCCTGGGGCTTCCGGTGTCCTGCCACTGCGATGCTGGGGGCAGTCAGGCCCAGGGCGAAAAAGCTGCGGGCTTGGGCCGCGAGGTCTGGAGCCGCACCGAAGAAAATATCGCCACCGAGCGGGCCCTGCGCCTAGGGCAGGAAACTGGGGCGGCAATCCACATTGCCCATGTTTCGACCAAGGAGGCCCTGGACATGATTCGCAGGGCCAAGGCGACCACCGTCCCGCCCGCGGCGACCACTGGCGCGCCCGCAGCGACCACCGCCCCGCCCGCGCCGACCACTGGCGCGGCGGCGGGGCTTAGCTGCGAGGTGAGCCCCATGCATCTGCTTTTGACGAAGGAGCACGCCGAGGCCCTGGGTGCCGAGAGCCATGGGCGGGTGAACCCGCCACTGCGCGACAAGGCCGACTGCCAGGCCCTTGTTGCCGGCCTTGTCGATGGCAGCATCGACATGATCTGCACGGACCACGCCCCGCATACGGCCGAGGAAAAGGCGGCGGGTTCACCCGGCTTTATCGGGCTAGAGACAAGCTTTGCCGCATTAAAAACCTCCTTGGTGGACGCTGGTGCTATCAGTTTGGAAAAGCTTTCCCATCTTATGAGCCTGGCCCCCGCCCATCTTTTGGGGCTTAAAGACCGGGGCCTTATTGAGCCGGGCTACCGCGCCGACTTAGTGCTCGTCGACTTAGCGGCAAACTGGCAGGTACAGGCATCAGACTTTAAAAGCAAGAGCCAAAACAGCCCCTTTATTGGAATGCGCATGACGGCCAAGGTCTGCATTACCTGGCATGTGGGGAGGCCGGTGTATGTGGCCGACAGCTGTTCAATGGAATTATAATAGGAGATTGTATGAATATAGATAAGCTTTTTAATGCGGTTCAGGAACGCGGCCATGTCTGCCTGGGCCTAGATACCGCCCTAGATTATTTGCCCGCAGGGGTGCGCGATACCTTTAAAAACCCTGCAGATGCAATTTTAGCCTATAACCGTGCACTTATAGACGCCAGCTTCGATGTCTGTGCCTGTTACAAGGTGCAGATTGCCTATTACGAGGAGCTCGGCCTTGCCGGTCTTAATGCCTTTGCCCAGACGCTGGCCTATATTCGTCAGAGGGGCGCCTTGGTTATTTCCGATATCAAACGCGGCGACATTGCCGACACGGCCACCCGCTACGCTCGGGGGCACTTTGCCGGCGACTTTGAAACGGACTTCGTAACCCTTTCGCCCTACATGGGAATGGATTCCATTGAGCCCTGGCTGGCATTTTCTCGCAGTGCGGGCAAGGGGATGTTTGTGCTGGTGCGTACGAGCAACAAGGGCTATAAAGACTTTGAACAGCAGGAATTAAAAGATGGTGGCTATCTATATGATGCCGTTGCCCGTCGCCTGGTTCTTGCCAACGAGGGCCTGCTTGGGGAAAGTGGCTATGGACCCATTGGGGCGGTTATAGGCTGCACCGAGCGCGAGGAGGCTGCCGAAATTCGCAAGAGGTACCCAAATCTGTTTTTTCTTATTCCCGGCTATGGGGCGCAGGGTGGGGCTGCAGAGGATGCCGCCTTACTTTTGCGGGAGGGCAATGGGGGGGTGGTAAATGCCTCCCGCTCCATTTTAAAGGCCTGGCTTTTGGAATTGGGCGAAGGGGATCAGGGCCGTGTTGGCCTAGAAGACTGTGCACAGGCGGCGCGCAGGGCCGCAATTGCAATGCGCGACGATATTCGGGCAGCTTGCTCGCAGGATAAATAAAAAAATGGCATATATTGATAGCGATACCCGCTGTAATGGTCATGGGCGTGCTTTTAGCACCCAAAAGGTTTTGGCCAATTCTTTTTTAAACGAAGAGATTTTCCGTCTTACTGTTACCTGGACGGGGCCGGCTCCCAAGGCGGGGCAGTTTTTTCTTGTTCGGCCCGCCAGAACTTCGATCTTTTTGGGCCGCCCCATATCGGTAGCCACCTGGGACGAGCCTGGGCAACTGGGCTTCCTTATTGCCCTGCGCGGATCCGGCACCCAAGAGCTGGGCCGCTTGGCCAGTGGCGAGGAGGTCGAGCTCATTGGCCCGCTGGGCAGCAGCTGGCTAGAGGTGGCGAAAGGGGAGCTTGCGAAAAGCATGCTGCCGCAGAAGCCACTGGCCCTTATAGGTGGGGGCATTGGCATTGCCCCCCTTATCCAGCTTGCCCGGGAGCTGCCCAAGGACAGTTTCGACTTTTATGGGGGCTTTCGTTCCCGCTCCTACGCCTTGGAAGATTTAAAACCGAGCTCGCTGGTAATTGCCAGCGAGGATGGCAGCGAGGGGCATACCGGTCGTATTCCCGATTTTTTCCCCGCTCATAATTATCGCATGGTCTTTGCCTGCGGGCCCGAACCCATGCTTAAAGCAATCCAGCAGATATGCCTTGCCAGCAAAACCCCCTGCATAATAAGCATGGAGCGGCGCATGGCCTGTGGGGTGGGGGCCTGCCTTGGCTGCACCGTAGCCACGATACATGGCAATAAGCGTTGCTGTGTCGAAGGCCCCATCTTCGATGCTCAGGAGATTTTGTTTGATGAATAAGATAGATACATCCATAGATATTGCCGGTGTCCATTTTAAAAACCCCGTAATTGCCGCCTCGGGCACCTTTGGCTATGGGCGCGAATATGCCGGTCTTTTAGATATCCCCCGCCTAGGGGGCATCTGCACCAAGGGCCTTACCCTAGAAGCCTGGCAGGGCAACCGCGGCATACGCCTACATGAAAGCCCCGCCGGCCTAATAAACTCAATTGGCCTGGAAAATCCTGGCATAAGGGCCTTTATAAAAAATGAATTGCCGGCATTAAAAAAACTTGGCCCCGTGGTTATTGCCAACCTTTCGGGCTTTAGCCTCGACGATTACGTCGAGGGGGCCCGTCTCTTAGATAATTCCGACATCGATATGATTGAATTAAATATATCCTGCCCAAACGTAAAGGCCGGGGGTATGGCATTTGGCCTCTGTGCCCGCGATGCCCATGAAGTGAGCTCCGCGGTGCGCAGGGCCAGCCAAAAACCTTTAATGGTCAAGCTCTCGCCAAATGCCCCCGATATAAATGCAATTGGGCTAGCCTGCGAAGAGGCCGGAGCCGACGCCCTCTCGCTGGTAAACACCTTTTCGGCAATGGCAATTGATATACGGCGCAGGCGCCCTGTTTTCGACAACGTCTTTGCCGGTCTCTGTGGGCCAGCAATACGGCCCCTAGCTTTGCGCATGCTCTGGCAATTAGTAGATGCGGTAAAAATTCCCATTGTTGGCATGGGCGGCATAGCCAATACCAGCGATGCAGTAGAATTTTTAATGGCAGGGGCCAGTGCAATACAGGTGGGCGCCGCCACCTTTGCTAACCCAAGGGCAACGACAGACATTGTAGATGGGCTGGGCGACTTTATGCAGCAAGAAGGCTTTTTAACATTAAAAGAGCTCATCGGCCTTGCCAGAGCGTATAAAACGACGAATTAAATTATAGGGAGAATATAGATGAAAACCTGCGAAACCATACTTAAAGAGACAGGGGCAATGCTCGAGGGGCATTTTCTGCTTTCCTCTGGCCTGCACAGCGACCGGTATTTTCAGTGCGCCCGCCTTTTGCAATACCCCGACAGGGCAGCCAAGGCCCTTGCCAGCTTAGTTGCTCAATTAAAAAACGATATCGATTCGGGGAAGCTCAAGATTGATGTAGTAGTAGGGCCAGCGATGGGTGGCATTGTTGTCGCCTACGAGTTAGCCCGCCAGCTTGGACTACCGGCAATGTTTACCGAACGCAGCGAATCTGGGCTTATGAGTCTGCGCCGTGGCTTCGAAATAAGGCGCAGGCAGCAGATTCTTATTGCCGAAGACGTGGTAACCACCGGTAAATCCTCCTTAGAGACCGCCAAGGTTTTAGAGGCCCAGGGGGCCAGCATTGCTGCCCTTGCCTGTATTGTGGACCGCCGGGCCGAATCGGTGCCCACTGCCTGGCCATTGTATGCTGCCTATAAAACAGAGGTCCAAAACTGGGAATCTGACAATTGTCCTCTGTGTAAAGAGGGCTCTACAGCGGTAAAACTCGGTTCTCGTAAAATTTTCAATTAGTCAGCTCGTTGACGCTCCCCGCTGTGAAACCTATACTTGCTTAAGAGGTGGAGATAATGGAAAAAATAAGTGTCAGGTATCGGGACCTTATCGTTCAGATGCTACAGAAGTCTCGAAAACAGACGATTATTAGCGAAGAAAATGTATTGCAGATGGGAAACCCCGACACTCTGTTCTATATAAATAAAATAGTCGAAGAAAATTTGGGGCCAAACTCCGCCCTCTTAGGGAAGGAGCACCTCGAAGATCTGTACAATCGGGCAAAAAAAGGGGAGTCCTGTATTCTCTTTTTGGAGCATTATTCAAACTTAGATTTGCCCGTGTTTGCCTGGCTTATACGAAAAAGCTTAAAAAATGGCGATGCCATTGCCGATTCAATTATTGCCATTGCCGGGGTAAAGCTGAGCGAATCCAGCTCGGTAGTAAGTGCCTTTGCCGAATCGTTTTCGCGCATTGTCATTGCTCCCAGTCGGACTCTGGCAAAACTAGATCCCGTTAAAGATATTGATCAGAAAAAGCGCTTTAACGCCATCAATTTGGCAAGTATGAAAACGCTGAACAGGGTAAAAAAAGAGGGTAATATTATTTTAGTCTTTCCCTCGGGAACCAGATTCCGGCCATGGGAGCCACAGACCAAGCGGGGAGTTAGAGAAATTGACTCCTATGTAAAATCTTTCGACAATATGTGTCTGGTTTCTATCAATGGGCTTATTCTGCATATGCAAAAGGGCAAGATGGAAGAAGACCTTATTGGCAAGGGCGATTCGGTGCTGGAGGTAAGCCCTGTTATTTCCTGTAAGGATTTCCGCAGCAAGGTGCGTTCGCAGCTCAGTGGCGAGGAAGATGCCCGGCAGGCGGTGGTCGATGCCATTATGGCCGAATTGGATGTTATGCACCAGCGCAACAGCCTGGACTGAGTTTTTTTAACTTTTTTTAACTTTTTTTTCCAAAACCTAAATTTTTGGGCACTTTCTACTCATACTTATATATAGTGGCAGGCTTGTCATTATATATTTGCAAGGTGGTCAAAAATGAAGCAAATTTTCAGTCTTCTGGTTTTATTGATGCTCGTGGGCCTAGGGGTCTGTGCAGACGAAATTAATGGGGGTTTTGGTCCTGGTTTTTCAGCGCGCTTTAATACAGAGCACAAGGGCGACAATGCCCTGCTTGGACTGCGTTTAAGCGTCTGGAGCCAGTTCGTTTTTGAGGTGAACGAAAACGTTTTCCTCGGTCCAGAAATTGGAGTCCGTTTTATGAGGCTTAAGCTCAGCGATGGCCAAGATGCAATGCTCAGCGAATGGCCAATATTCTTTGTTGCCGGATATAAGACTGGTATATTTAGAATCGAAGGCCTTCTTGGCCCCATGTTTACCATGGATACAGCCTATTCGGCCTATTTTAGCACAAATGCCAGTTTGGGCGCCCGCTTTAGTGTTGGCCCGGTCTGGCTCTTGGCAAGCCTTGTCTATAACTTTGGCTATTGTCCCTCGGATGAACATAGGCTTTACCCCAGCTTTGGCCTTGGCTACAGAAGAACGGGAAATACATTTAAAAAATAGACAGCGTTTTTACTGCCGTTTCGCCAATACGCCCTGCCAAAGTTCTGGGTCTTCGTCCCCGGCAAGTCCTCCACCAAAAAATGTCGGCGAAAATCCATGGTCCAAAAGTAGGGCTTTTAATTCCTCTTGTTCGTACCAGCGGTGGCGAATATGCCAAGAGTTAATTTTCCCAAAGCGGTTAACGACATGGTAGGAATTGATAAGACATCGCTCCTCTTCCTTTAAAAAAGATTCTTCCAGAACAATGTGTCTGTCGGCCTTCCAAAAGCCGTCTTTTTTAACTGCATACCAGTCGCGGGGCAGGATGGCATTTTTAACATATTCTTCGGTAAAAACATCGAAGATAAAGGGAGCTCCCGGCGGTAGACTTTTGGCTAGCGATGCAAGGCTGCGATCGCGTTCGCTATCGCTTAAATTGCAAAAAATGCCATAGACCATTATTGCGGCATCGGCGGGCGGGAGCCTTGCAATAGAGAAGTCGGCAAGATGGAATTTCCCCCATTTTATGGGAATTTGTTTTCTGGCCCAGCGCACCGCTGCTGGCGATATATCCCAACCTTCGACCTTATAGCCTTGGCTTACTAGGCGCTGGGCATACAGGCCTGGGCCACAGCCTAAATCCAGAATAAGGCCCTGGGCAGGGACCCTGTGTGCTTTACAGTGGCGGACTATGCTGGCTATCTCGCTGCTTATTTTTTCGGGCTTTCTGGAGCCCTCGTCCCAGCTGGGGTCGAGGTGGGCATCCAGAACATGCGAGGCTATCCAGGGGTCCTTCCAAAAATTTGTGCGCACATTTTTAGGAAGGCCATCGATAAGGGCCGATAAATTGCTAAAAAAGGGAAGTTTTTTTTTCAATTAAAACGGTCCATATTTTATGGCCACCGCAATGGCCAAAAAGACAGAGGTAAGGACAAGAACCATCAATTGAAGCTTCCAAGTCCAGCGCATCCATTTGGGATAACTTACAACCGTAAACGAAAGGGCAATAAGCAAGAGCGCATTCGTGGGAAAAATCATATTGGAAAAGCCATCGCCAAAGTTGAAGGCCAGGACCGCTGTCTGTCGGCTTATGCCCACAAGGTCTGCCAAGGGCGTTAACAGGGGCATCATTAAAAATGCCTTTGCGCTGGCCGAGCCAATAAAAAAGTTCATTACCAAGGTGGTGGCGTAGACTAAAAAGGCGGCAAGCAAGGGCGATGCCCCCCCAATTAAAAGGGCAGAAGCATGAAGAATGCTGTCCATTATTTTGCCGCTTACAATGATGTGTTTAACACTGTAGGCCATCAATATTAAAATTACTCCGGGAAAGAGATCCCGTGCACCTTGGAAAAAGGCGGTAACAAGTTTTTTCCCATTAAAACCGGAAAGATGGCCAGCCCCAAAGCCGCCAATTAAAAATAGCAGGCCCATTACGGGAAAGGCCAAGTCCGAGAGCCCGGGCAGGCGGGCGGTAATAAAGACTAAGAGCAGGGCAAGGCCCACACAGCTGGCAAAACATATAAGTCCTTTTTTTATTGCCTGCTGTTCGCTGGGTTTTAGGTCTTTGTAATTTTCGGCGCTTTGGCCCAGCCTGATTTTTTCATCCTCGGCATAGCTGAGCGATAGATGGGGGTTTTTCTCAATTTTTTTTGCATAGCGACTTACGAAAACGCCCAAAAGGAAATATATGGTTATAAAAAAAGCTATGCGAAAAAGGGCACCCGAAAAGGTGGGCAGCTCTGCAATGCGTTGGGCAATGGCTATGGTAAAGGGGTTTGTCACTGCCGCGGAAAAACCAAAGGCCATGGGCAAGAGGCTTATTCCCAGGCCAGTTAGCGAATCAAAGCCCAAGGATATTGCCAGGGGCACTATAAAAACAATCATGGGCACAAGGCCTTCGTAAACGCCAATAAAGCTGGTTATAAACATAAAGAAAAATATAAGCAGCCAAATTAACAGGTATTTTTTTTTAGAAAAACGCCGGACCAAAATGGCTATAAGTTCTTTCATAATGCCAGAATGGTCTAAAATGGCAATTGAGCCCCCTACACAGAGTATAAATATAATGATGGTGATAAGCGCGACATTGCCATCGCTCCAGAGAATTTCTACTGGCGAAGTGAACCAGCGCCATATTGGGTAATGAGGCCGCTCAATTTCCTGCCAGGAACCCTCGACAACAAGGGTGCGTCCATCAATTTTTTCTCGCTCAAATTCACCGGCAGGCAGTATGCGTGTTAAAACACCGCTCAGTAGCATAAGCGCCAAAATAATACAGACCGAAAGTAAAAAAGCTTTTTTCCCAATTTTAAGACTGGATTCCACAGTGTTCTCCTTAATTATTTTGAATATGGCAAAGATTTGTAAATAAGCTGCGGTAAAAAACAAGGCCGCGTTCAATGTTTTCCAAGCTTATTCTTTCGTCCTGTGCATGGATGCGGGCAAGTTCCTCTGGGTTTAAAGACATAGGAGAAAAGCGAAAGACGGCATCGCAGAGTGTTGCATAATGGCGGGAATCGGTGGTGGCCGTGTTTAAAAAAGGCAGGACCGGGATGCCGGGAAAGGCTTCTTCAATTGCCAGGCAAAGATGCTGCCAGCCGGGGTTTTTTGTGTGTGCAGCCCCTGCTGGAACTGGGTTGTTTGCCGCATGCTGGGGGCTCAGCTGCACGGATACCCGGGAATCGGCAATTGTTTTTGTAACAAAGACAATTGCCTTTTCGACCGTCCAGGGTTCAAGCAGGCGCAGGTTCAATGTGGCCTTTACCTGGTTGGGCAGTACATTGCTTGCCGAGCTGCCTTCCAGACAGGTCATTGCCAAGGTGCTGCGCAAAAGTGCGCGTACGGAATCCGAGCTGGCAACCAGTGGAAAAAACAGGGGGCCCAAAAGACGGGCATGGCGAAGTACCCAGGCACTTGGGCCAGACACTAGAAAGGAGAGCTGTTTAAAAAAGGCCTGTACGCCAGGGCTCAGCTGCCAGGGGAAGGGTTTTTTGGCCAGGCGCACAAGGGCCCTACCTAAAATTGCAGCGGCCTGCTCCTGTGGTGGGCGCGAAGCGTGCCCGCTGGCCTGTTCTACAATGAGCTCAATATCTGCATAGCCTTTTTCCTCTATACCCACAAGGGCAAGGGGGCTTTTTACCTTGGGTATCATGCCTTCGGCCACAATGGACCCCTCGTCTAAAAGCCAGGAAAAACTGATGCCCTGTTTTTTAAACCACTGCGCTATGTTTTTTGCCCCAATTAGACCCGATATTTCCTCGTCGCCCCCAAAGGCAAACCAAATGTCGGCCCTGGGGCTACTGCCCTGCCGCATAAGCTCTTCTGCCGCCTCCAGTGGCCAAAAAATAGTGGTTTTTGTATCCAGGCTGCCTCTTCCCCAGAGATAGCCATCTTTAATATCGCCTCCAAAGGGCTCGCAGGACCAAGGCGCTTCGCCAATGGGCACTACGTCGTAATGAGAGAGTATAAGGACGGGTTTTTCATCTGCATCAGCATGAGGGGTCTCTGATGTTGATGCGGCCCATTTATAAACCAAGGCCCGAGGACCCATGGGAAAGCGTTCGGTATGTGTATGAAAAAGCGGATAGGTCTTGGCCAGAAAGGCCTGAAAGAGGCGAAAGACCTCGTCCTCGCTCTCGCTCATTGTGGGTATTCGAATTGCAGCAGCTAAACGCTCCAGAGCTGCTGGATCTAATTCGGCAGGGTTTTTAGTTTTCATGGCTCAAGTTTAGTTTACAAAGAGATAATGGTAAAGGGAAAAATGCTGGGCTAAGAATTGACAAAGTTCCAGGTTTTCTCTACCATGGGTCTAGTTTTTAGCCCGGATGGTGAAATTGGCAAACACGCTAGTTTCAGGTACTAGTGCCGAACAGGCTTGGGGGTTCAAGTCCCCCTCCGGGCAGACATCTCCCCCTTACTGCTCAATTCCCGCATAAGGTCGATTTCCGCTTCTAGGGCCCCTATGGTTTTGGGGTCCAGGTGGTCCAAGACAAGCCAGTGATCCAGGTGGCTGGATTCATTTTGGCGGTAGTATTCATAAAACACGTCCAAGAAGGCGGTCGAAAACACCTTACTGGAAAGCAGTTTTTGTGAATTCCGTGTATGCACAATGGCGGTTGAACTGCCCAGCCTTGCCGATCGAGGACCGTCAAGTGAATCGGGCAGGGGGGACCAACAGGCCTTAAAATAGGGATGGTCAATGCCTTCTATAAGATCCAATAGGTCTCGGTAGCGGGATATATGGCTTTTTATATGCGGCTCTAAGGCAAGGCTCATGCCATAGTTGCCGGCCATATCGGCAATGCGGTGTATTTGAGCATTGAAGGCGGCTCTTTGCAACAGGCCCGAGGGGCGAACCGGGCTGGCCCAAATCCGTATAACTGGAATTTGCAAATAGCGACATGTTTCGATAATTGCGGCAAAATCCTGATATCGGGAATTTGGCTGGTCGGCCAGGCCAATTTGATATTGCGAGCCATAGCTGCTGTTGGTAAGACCATTGCGCAGAGTGAGCATCATTAAGGCCTCGGCCTTTTCGGCCTGGCCGTGGGGCAAATGGGGCCTTGCTGCCCACTCGATGCCATCAATATGGGCATTACTGGCAATTTCCACAATTTTTTGGGGCTCTAGCCCGGCCAAAGTGCGGGAAGAAAGGGCCAGTTTTATCTTGCTCATATCTTATTCGCTGCGTTTGCAGGCCGGTCTTTTTGGTTTTCGCTGTCCATTTTTATCTGCCAGCGCCCGTCGACACGCTCAAAGGAGGATGCCGGTATATTTATTATCTGCCCCTCTTCGCCCTGTAGGCGAATGCTGCTGGTTACGGGGTTCACTTCTACAGTGCGCCAATTCATGCCATTCCAAAATAGGCGGTAGCCCTCCGAGGGCATGCTTCTGCGCGCCTCTTGGTAAAAACCGTGCTCGTATGAAAGGCAGCAGAGCAATCGTCCACAGGGCCCCGAAATTTTTAAAGAATTCAGGCTCAAGTTTTGGTCTTTCGCCATTTTAATGGAGACAGGTTTAAGTTTGTCGGAAATACTGTGGCAACAGAAGGCCCTGCCACAGACTGCCAGTCCCCCAACGACGCGGGCCTCGTCGCGCACACCTATTTGACGCAGCTCAATGCGCAGCTTAAAAATTGCCACCAAGTCCTTTACCAATTCTCTAAAATCCACGCGGTTTTCGGCAGTAAACAGAAAAATTATTTTGCTGTCGTCGAACAAATAATGCACCGCTACTAATTTCATATCCAGGCGATGTTCCTTAATTTTTTCTTTGCAGAGATTGACCGCCTCTTGCTCCTTTAGGCTAAATTCGCGTTTTTTTTCTAAATCGGCCTCGTTGGCAAGGCGTTCCATGTGAACAATATCAGATTTTGGCACAGAAATTTCCTGCGATATCTTCCCCGATATCTTTGCCATATCCCTTCCAAAGCGTGTGTTAACAATAATCTCTCTGCCATTGTTCAAGTTTGCGTGATCGCTTGAGACAACAAGATTTTCGTTCGACCAGGGCAGATTAATTTGATACCAGGTTTTGCCGTCTCGTAATGGTACAATTACCTGACGGACCTCGCCTTCGTCTTCGGCTATTTCGTCTTCTCGAAGAGCTTCTTCTGCCTCGCTGTTTCGAGCCCTACTATCGTCAGAGCCCTGTCTATATTCTTCCATATTAAAAGTCTCCTTTAATGGAGGAGATCTACAAGTAGACCGTTAATTTCCTCGATATTTGCCAAAATTTCCAAGCCTTTTTTTTGCCCGCTCAAAATACCGGTGGCCAGGTTCTCCAGTTTTTGGTTTACAAGGCGGACAATGGTAAGTTTTTTCTTTTCGAAAATGCTTTTTTTTACCCAGGTTTCATTGGTAGTATAGCCATGTTCTACAATAAAGTGAAGAAACTTTTTTATAGCATTTTTATATTTAAGGAGGTTTTCGGGCGAGGTTCTGTCGCGCAGGGCATCGCCTAGGCTGTGAATATCGTCTAAAAGCTGGGGTATGTCGGCTTCGCTGGGGGCATCTGCGCTTTCGATATTTTGAATCTCGGACATCTCTTTGGTGGTCTTAAAGACCGAGCCAAAAGATTTTCGTTTTGTGCTGGCTGTCTTAGAGGTTTTTTCTTTGTTTAATTGTTTTTGCGCCTCGCTATAGGCATACAGATTGGGGAGACCCGCGATATCGGGATTGAAATCAAGTTTTGCCATGGCAAAGCTCCTTTATCCAATGCTCATTCTCGACAGTATGCTCCTGCGGTCCTGCCACCGCCTTAGTTTTGTCTTCCAGTCCTCGCTATTGCCCGAGGCAATAACAAGGCCCTGAACAATGCCAGCCTGCTCCAAACGAATTTTCGTAGTAATTATATCACCTAAAATAAGGGCTGTGGGCAAAATATGCACTTTTTCACTGGCAAAGACATTGCCTTTGACAATGCCCCCAATGGTAACTGTCGTTCCATGCACATCGCCTTGAATCTGGGCAGCCTCGCCCACTACAACCCGCCCCTTAGCTTTAACACAGCCAATTAAAAAGCCATCTAGGCGGATGGAGCCATCAATTTCGACATCTCCCTTAATAGAACTGCCAATTCCCACAATGCTATTGATAATATGAGACTTGTTATTGACTGCGGGCATGTTTAATTACCCTTTTGCTTACTGGCAGACAGGCTCGAGCGAATGTTAATATATTTTAAGGGGTCTTCGACATTGGAGCCCACATGCACCTCGTAATGGAGGTGGGGACCAGTCGATTTACCGGTGTTGCCAATAAAGCCGACGACCTGGCCCTGTTTTATCCGATCGCCTTTTTTAACACTTGCATTGCGCAGATGGGCATAGCGGGTGTAATAGCCATGTTTATGTTTGACAATAACATAATTGCCATAACCAAAGGCCTCGTAATCGACGGTTACCACTTGGCCATCGGCGGTGGCTATTACCGGGTCGCCCACGCGCCAGGTGGAAAGGTCCAGGCCGGTATGAATGTACCAGAGGCCGGTAAAGGGGTCGGGGTTTTTGCCAAAGGTCTGGGAAATATGGCCGATACCCCCCTTTATGGGCCAGAGACTGGGAATATCGCGCAAAAGAGCATTCTGCGAGGATAGCAGACCGCCAAGCTCTTCCACTGGTTTGGCGGCTTCGTCGAGCCAGGCACTTAGCCGGCGCAGTTCGCCAATTTCCCGCAAATTACCTTCGGCACTGTCGGAGAATTCAAAAAAACCAGCTAAATCGCCCTTTTGGCTGGTTTCGGGGCTTTTATTGAGCATGCGAGAAAGGCCCAGCGTCTGTAAGGTGGAGTTTAAAGAAAATTCAAAGTTCTTTGCCGATTTTATTAAATTGCTCGTCTCGTCCCGCAGTTGATCCAAGTTGGCCTGTGTCGCTTTTAGGTTGGAGGTTCGATCGCCAAGAGCGCCGGCAGTCTGGGCATAGTTGTTCGTATACCACACAAAGCTGCCAATTATACCGGCAAGGACAAAGAAAAAGAAAAAGATAGAAATAAAATTAACCTGAAAATTATATACTTTTTTTTCGGAGTGGGGGACGAACATAAAGGTGTATTTTCGCCCAATAAATTTGAAAAAATTCTTAAAAAAACGCCCAATAGCTACAAAGCCGATGCGAATAGCTCGGAACATGCGGCGGACAATGGTATTTTCTAAGCGCTTGAATCGGTGGACCGAGGGCACTTCTAGCTCCTATTGAAACTTGCAATTGAATCGCCCCTGCAAAAAATACAGCAAGGATTCTTCATAGAGGTAATTAGCAGTATATCAGCGACATATTGAACTGTCAAATGATACAGTTGCTTTTGTAATAATCGGCAGAAAAAAGGATAATTTGACGCTTTTAATAAGCTGTGTTATATTCTTAGTATCCAGTTTGGACTTCCGCATCTCAAAGTCTTAAGAGTTAGCCATGCAATTTTTTGATACTCATGCCCACATTGGGCTTATACATGATGATCCCATAGAACAGCTACGTGTCTGCCAGGCAGCACGGCATGCAGGAGTGAGCCGGTTAATATCAATTTGCAATAGCCTGCACGATTTTAATCAGGTATACGAAAACCTTAAAAGCGCCGATTTTGTCTATCATGCTGTGGGTGTCTCCCCCTCCGAGGTGCAAAATCCTGGGCGAACTTGGCAGGACAGCATCGACAAGGCGGTTAGGCTGCCACGCGTTGTGGCAATTGGAGAAATTGGCCTCGATTACTACAAAAAATATGGCGATAAAAAAAGCCAAATAGAGCTCTTTGTGGAGCAATTGGAGCTGGCCGCTAAATACGATGTACCAGTTATTATCCACAATAGGGACGCTGGCCAAGACGTCTTAGATATTTTACGCGACTGCCTGCCCCCAAAGGGCGGAGTCCTGCACTGCTATTCGGAAAATGCTGAATATGCAGAAAAGGCCCTGGAGCTAAATCTTCGTTTTTCCTTTGCCGGAAATTTAACCTACCGCAATGCCCGCAATTTACACGAGACGGTGGCGATGCTGCCCTTGGATCGTATTTTGCTGGAATCCGAAAGCCCATTTATGGTGCCTGCCGAGTATCGGGGTAAAAGAAATATGCCTGCATATATGCCCAGCACAGCAGGGTTTTTAGCTGAATTCCTGGAAATGGACGAAGCCGAATTGGCCGCACAGCTTTGGCAGAATTCCTGCGAGTTTTTTGGCTTGGAGGCCTAGGGTTCGATGTCCTTAGCGCATTTGCTGCGACCCATACACATTGCCCGCCTGAAAACGGCGGGCAATTTATTTCTGGCACCGGTTGCCGGTTACTCCGACCGAGCCTTTCGCAGCCTTTGCGTAGAAGAAGGGGCAAGCCTTACCTGTACCGAACTTATTTCTGCCGAGGCCTTGGTGCGCGATTCCAAAAAAACGGCGGCAATGCTCGGGCGGGCGGATAACGAGAAGGTCTATGCAATACAGTTGTTTGGCAACAATAGCCAGCAATTATACCGCGCAAGCTGTCTTTTGGCCGACTACGAGCCAGATGTACTGGACCTGAACTGTGGCTGTCCTGTGCCCAAGGTGGTTAAAACGGGGGCTGGCTCCGCACTTTTAAAGGATCTGCCGCGTCTGGGGAGCATTGTCGAGGCAATGGTGCGGGCCTCGCAGGAAAAACTGGGAAATATACCGGTTACGGTTAAAATACGGGCTGGCTGGGACGAAAGCTCGATAAATTTTTTAGAGGCTGCCCGCGTAATAAAAGAGAGCGGCGCGGCCCTTATAGGCTTTCATGCGCGCACTCGGGCCCAGGGCTACACTGGCCTTGCCAAGCATCAGTGGACGGGCGAATTGGTTGCCAGTAGCGATTTGCCCATTGTGGCCTCGGGCGATGTCTTTAGCCCCGAGGCCGCTGCCAATATACTTTCTACAAGCTCCTGTGCAGGTGTTATGTTTGCCCGAGGGGCAATGGGCAACCCATTTATTTTTCGGGAAACAATTGATTATTTGACCAAGGGAAGCTGGACTGCTGTAAGTGCCCCGACGCGCCTTGCGGCCGGCTTTGGCCAATTGAAGCTTTTAGCCCAGGATGTGGGCGAAGAACATGCCTGCCGCGAAATGCGCAAACATTTTTGTGCCTATACGAGGGGTTTGGCCGGAGGGGCTGCCCTGCGCAATGCATTGGTGCGTGCCAACACAATAGAAGAATATAAGCTTTTGCTTGCCCCGTTTTGTACCGATATTTAAGAGTGTATGCTTGAAAAATATTGATTTTTCGATGCTAAGTACTTGCTAGTAGGTGGTTTTAAGCTTAAATGAATATTATCAATCGAATTGGAGATTTTTTCTTAGATTTATTTTCGCCGGAAAAGGAACGGCGAAAAAAGCGTGAACTGCGACAAATTCGTCAGACAATTAAAGAATTTAAACCCAATGTTTATAAGCCAGTGAGCAAGATGGTCCAGCCGGCCTTTGCGAATGCACTTTATAATTTTACTCTTTTAATCAAACCCTTGCAGGATGTCTTCGAAAACAGCCTTTTAGCCAGTGATTCACGCATTGCCCGCCGGCATTGGGACTGGCTACTGGAAAGTCGTTTAAGCGACAAGGTTTTTCGTCTGGTCGAAGGCCTATACTACGAAAACCTTTTGCAGCGTTTTTCGCTAGAGCCCGATCGCAAGGCTCTTACTGCGCGGGTCAGAGCCGAAGGCAGTACCGTATTAAAGGCCCTCGATGGGCCAGAAATGCGGATGGCCGATGGCGATTTAATGGAGCTTGAACGCATTGTAGATATTTGTCGATACGATTATATCCGGATTCTCCGCCATTTTACGCCGAAGGATGGCGGCAAGACCCGCGAGGGGAGGGTTAAATATCAAGCTGCCAATGCCGAACCCTTAGCAGCCGAGCTCGCCGACCTGTATTCGGTATTTGTGGGTGCCAGAATGACTGCAGCAGTTCAAGAGGATGTCCTTCGTCTTGCAAGCCGGCAGGGCAGCCAGGCAATATCGGCAATGGAAAAACGATTGACAAAGCTGGCAAACCAGATGAACCATTTTTTGGATAGCATTTTTTCAGAAAAGCTCCTTGTGCCCCTTGTGCAGCTTATAAAAGAGGATAGTAGCTATATGCCTCCGCCCCCGGTCCAGCCTGCGGCGCGGCTTTCAGTTTACCGCGAAACCTTAGTTAGACGTTTTAAGGACGATATTGATAGAATTCAGCGGGAGCTGCAGGAAACAGCTCTAAGTGCGGATATTGCAAAGCTCTTTGGCAGTTCGCCGAAGGGGGGCCTGCTCTCGGCTATTTCATACAACGACGATTTAAACTCTCGCCTGCAGACCGAGGCAGCCCTTTCGCTGCGCTATGTTATGCCTTTTCGATTGCTCAAGACCTTTGATCGGCGTTTTATTACCCGTGAATATATAGAGGCCTGTAAGCGAGTGGTGGTCGAAGGTTTTTTTAACAATACCCTTTTCAGGTCTCGGATGACCGATGCCATTGGAAAAATTGAGAAAACTCAGACAAGGATATCCATTTTCGAAGAGGCATCGGCAACCAAGGGCCGGGTAAACACCGCCTCCTTGCGCAGGGCCCTGGACGAAATGGGGAAAGGAAAACTGAAGGTTGAGTCGGTGGAGCGCATCGCCACCAGCTTGGACCAAGGCGCCCGCGAGCTTGTTGAACAGGAGGTTTTAACGCTGCGGGAATTGGCGGAATTTGTCCACGATGTTATATCGGATTTTAAAAAACCCACGCCAGACCTTGTGGTAAATATAAAGACCCTGGCAAATTCCAAGGAGAAGCAACTCATTCCCACAATGCTCAATGGCTACAATGCCACCGCACAGTTTTTAAAAATTATGAAGGCTTTTATGATTGTGAGCCCAATAAAAGATGAACATTCGGTATAAAGGGGGTAGATTTTTCCTCTAATTGCTTGTTTTTGCGTTTATACTGTATTAGAATTGAGGAAAGAGAATATAAATATGACAAATTTCGACGATCAGTTTATCAGCCCCGACCAGAATGTATCTACAGAGATAGATGAATATGAAAAGCAGATATTCGACTTAAAGCAATTATTGGAAATTTCGAAGAGCCTCAATTCGACCCTCGACTATAATATTTTAATTGATTCAATTCTCTATACCTGCATGGCCCAGATTAAGGTGCTTAAGGCCGGCCTTTTGGCAAAAAAAGGCTTGGATTCCAATTGTTTTAGCCTGCACCGCAATTTTAAGGGCTTTGAAATTGATAACGCCAGCGAAATGGCGCTCTCCGAAGACCACGAGCTCATTCGCCTTTTTACTAAAAATTATCGCTGTTACACGCTTAAAGAAATAGAAGAAGAGCTGGACTGTACCGAGGGGCTGGAGGCCCTGTACGAATTAAATCCCTCGCTTATTATCCCCCTAAAGGCCAAGGGAGTTATAAACGGCATCATTCTTTTGGCAGACCGCATAGACGACAGCGACTTTGAAAACTACGAGCGGGAATTAATTTTAAACATTGCCACCCTAGCCTCAATTGCTATTAACAATGCCTTCCTCTTCGAAATGACTACCACCGACATGATGACGAAGCTAAAAATGAAGCATTATTTTTATACGGTGCTTTTAGAGAGAATGCAGATTGCGCGAGAGCGCAATACCTGTATTTCGATTATCATGCTGGACATCGATTTTTTTAAAAAGTTTAACGACACCTGGGGGCATTCCTGTGGCGATGCCGTTCTTAAAGATGTGGCCCAAAGCATTGCCTCCTGTGTGCGCAGTGTGGATGTTGCCGCCCGCTATGGGGGCGAGGAATTCTGTATTTTACTTGAAGAGACCGATTTAGACGAGGCAATTGAGGTGGCAGAGCGGGTACGCCAGACCATTGAGCAGTCGGTTACCGTCTACGATGGGGAAAGCTTAAAGGTTACCGTCTCCTGCGGCGTGGCCATGTACGACATCGACCGCGACCTTTCGGCGAAATCTATAATTGACCGTGCCGACAGAGCCCTGTATAAATCGAAACAGGAGGGCAGAAACAGAGTTACTGCCGATATTTTTGATGGCGAAGAAGGCGGGGCGAGCTACGACTCTTGACCGCCCTTGTGCTATTGCCTACCTTTAAGCTATGAAATTTCTTCGAAAGCCCTTTGTCTACACATACAATAATGTCGTCCTTTATATAATTGGGATTAACATTCTGTTTTTTATTGCCCAAAATATTTTGGACCGGCCCCCCTTTAATCCTTGGTTTACCTGGGCCCTCGCTTTAAACGTGAACGATGTCCTGCAACGGGGGCAGGTCTGGGCCTTTGTAACCTATATGTTTGCACATGGCGGCTTCCAGCACCTGCTTTTTAATATGATTGGCCTCTTCTTTTTTGGGACAGCAGTGGAGCGGCGCGTGGGCAGTAGCGAGTTTTTGCTTTTTTATTTTACTACCGGCATTTTGGCAGGGCTAACCTCGTTTTTTGTGTACCTCATTGGCGGTGCAGCCAATGTCCAGCTTTTGGGGGCATCTGGTGCGGTGTATGCCATTCTTTTGGCCTATGCCGTGTTTTTTCCCGATTCTCGCATCTATATTTGGGGCATTCTCCCCATTCGGGCCCCCCTTTTAGTGGGTTTTTATATTCTCAGTACCCTTTATTTTTTAATCGGTGGCAGGGGAGGGGGCGTTGCGCATTTGACCCACTTTGCCGGCCTTGTCTTTGCCTGGATTTGGTTTCCGGTGCGCTATGGCTATAATCCCCTGCATTCCTTTATTGGCAGAGGACGATGATTCGAGGCAGGCCCTACTTGAGGCATGTTCTTGCTGCTTTTATTTTATGTCTTTATTCAATACCGGGCATCTCCAGCCAGGAAGTTCTGCGGGCCCGGCTTACAGCCTATACCGAGCCGGTATGGATGGCGGCAATGGGCCTGGCCTATCCGCTTGAGCAGGCCGAATTAATTGAGGCCACAAAACAGGAGGCCTATGCCGTTTTTTCGGCAATAATTTTCGGTTGGGCCTTTGAGTGGGAGCCAGAATTCCCCAGCCGGGGGCGCAAAGAATTTTTGGCCCTGCGCCCGCTGGGACGGGTTGCCGAAATACCCGAGGCTGTTCAGTTGATTCAGGCAATTGAAGAAGATGGCCAGATTCATTTTTCACTTGAATATTCATTGAACGAGAACGAGCGTTTAAGCTATGCCGCCTGGTCCGATAGCCGGTATCGAAGCTTTAATGCCAGGGGGCAGAGTGGGCTATTAGATAGCCCCGAGGCTAAATGGGAGGCGGTGGAGCATGCCGCAGGCCAAGCTATACGCGCCCTAGCCAAGCGCCTAGAGCGAAACAGGCCGCGCAGGGTACTTGGCAGCATCTCTTTGGCTGGAGGCCCTCGAATATGGATTTCCAGTGGACAGTGGCAGGTGCAGGCGCGGTTTCGGGTAAAAATAGACGAGATCGAAGGGCAGGCCCTTTGGTAAAGAACACTTCCAAAAGGCCTTTACAGGCAGGCCCATCTTAGGTATCAATTATTTAGAATTTTTGCTAACATTTTTAAACAGCCTTAATTTAGGAGAATATATGGAAGCATCTGCTCTTGCGAAGAACTTGCACCCCTTGGAGGTGCGCATTTTACGGCAGTACCAACCAGGGCAAGAATTGACAATAGAGGCAGTTGAATTACAGCTGGGGCTTAAAAGTGGAAATGGAAACCAGGCCCTTTCCTGGCTACAGGCCAAGGGGCTGGTAAGCGAACTGCGTCGAGAGAACTCGGTGAGCTATGAACTAACCGAGATGGGCAGGCTCTGGCGGGATAAGGGCAGCCCGGACGAACGCATACTGGAGCTCTTAGCCGATGGCCGCGCCCGCGCCCTGCCAGAGATTGCAACAGAATTGGCCATACCGGCAAAAGATGTGGGCTCTGCCTATGGCGCCCTGGCAAAGGAAGGCCTGCTGTGCATGGACGAAGAAAAAAAAGTTACCCTGGCAGAGGCCACGAAGGACCCAAGCGGGCAAGCTACAACTACTAATTTGCGCGCAAATACTAGTTTGCGTATAAAAACAGTGCGCAAACTGCTCGCTGCGGCCGACGCAGAGACAGGCCTGCTCGAAGCCTCTAGCTTAAATGCCGAAGAGGGACGGGCAATCGAAGCCATTGCCAAAAAGCGGGGCGCCACCGATAGCCCCTTTCGCATTGTCGAACGAGAAGTTAAGGTTTTTACCCTGGAGAAGGCCAGCGCCGATATTGCCAAATGGTTGGAAAAAGAGGGTATAAGTGGCGATGAGCTGGGAAATCTAAGCCCGGACATGCTGGCCACTGGCTCTTGGAAGGGCAAGAGTTTTCGCCCCTACAATGTACAGGTCCCTCCCACCCGTCTTTTTCCCGGGCGTTCAAACCCCTATGTGGCCTTTTTAGAATCGGTAAAGGACAAGCTTGCCTCCTTGGGCTTCGAGGAATTCGATGGCTCACTGGTGGAGACAGAATTTTGGAACTCCGATGCCCTGTTTATGCCACAGTTTCACAGCGCACGCGATATTCACGATGTCTATCATCTAGCCGAACCCCAGCTGGCCAAAGAAATTGAAGAGCCCTGGCTTTCCAATATAGCAGCAGCCCACCGCGATGGGGGAAACACGGGGTCCCGAGGTTGGAACTATGAGTTCGACCATGAATTTACCCGGCGCTTAATTTTACGGAGCCAGGGTACGGTACTGTCGGCCCGTCAATTGCACAAGGCCAAGGTGCCCGGCAAATATTTTGGCATTGCCCGCTGTTTTCGCTACGACAAGGTGGATGCAACCCATCTTTCGGACTTCTACCAAACCGAGGGCATCGTCCTGGGCGAAGATGTAAACCTGCGTACCCTTTTGGGCTTTTTAGAAATGTTTGCTGTAGAGGTCGCTGGCGCGAGCGAGGTAAAATATGTACCTGGTTATTTTCCCTTTACCGAACCCTCGATAGAGGTGCACATTAAACATCCCGTTTTGGGCTGGTTCGAGTTAGGGGGGTCGGGTATTTTCCGACCCGAGGTTACTGCCAGCATGGGAGTCGATGTACCGGTTGCCGCCTGGGGCATTGGAATAGACCGCATGGCTCTTATGGCGCTGGGCCTTAACGATTTGCGAGAGCTTTTTTCAAGTGATATAGAAAACGTCCGTCTTCGACGCAATAAGGATATTGAACATGCCTAAAATAGAAGTACACGAGCAGCTTTTTCAGAGTCTGGCCGGCAAGAGCTGGAGCAGCAACGAAGAACTGGAATACGATTTAACCTGCGCCAAGGCAGAGCTGGACGAAGGAGCCGACACCAGCCTTCCGGCAGAAGAGCGTATTTTAAAAATTGAGCTCAACGACACCAACCGGCCAGACCTCTGGTCCACCGCCGGCGTAGCCCGCCAGTTGCGCGTTTGGCGCACAAAAGAGGGCTCTAAGTGGAACTTTTTTTCTAAAAAAGGCGACACGAAGGAGGGCCTGCGCAAGGTCCTTGTCGAAGATTCGGTGCGCAAGGTGCGCCCTTATTTGGCGGGCTTTGTGGCCAGTGGCAAGGCCATGACCGACGAAAGCCTTAAAGACTGCATCCAGACCCAAGAAAAGCTGGCCTGGAACTTTGGCCGAAAACGCCGCTCGGTATCCATGGGCCTGTACCGAATTGCCCGCATTTCCTGGCCGGTTAGCTACAAGGGGGTGGACCCCGAGTCGGTTTCCTTTGTGCCCCTGCAGTGGGAGAGCCCTTTAAATTTGCGCGAAATATTAAAACAGCACCCCAAGGGCAAAGAGTTCGCCTTTATTCAGGAGCACGAACCGGTGCACCCCCTCTTAGTCGATGCCAATGGCGAGGTCCTGTCCTATCCGCCAATTATCAACTCGGCCGACCTCGGGGCGGTAAAGGTGGGCGATACCGATATATTTGTAGAAGTTACTGGCAGCGATTTAGCCTCGGTGAATGTGAGTGCCTCGATAATGGCCTGCGATTTAGCCGATCAGGGCTATACCATCGAGCCAGTACAGATTGAGTACGAGAGCCCCACCGAATGGGGAAAAACCTATATAAGCCCCCTGTATTTTCAAGAGGAATGCTTTTGCTCCCTCCAGCGAATACAGCGTTTTTTGGGCCAAGAGCTTAGCCCTGCCGAAATCGAGGCCGCCCTCTTGCGCATGGACTGTAAGCCAACACTTTGCCAGGGCCGGGAGCGCAATAGCCAGCAGACCTGCGAGGGCGTACTCGTGGCCCTGCCCCCCTACCGCAACGACTACCTCCATGCTGCCGATATCGTCGAGGATGTTATGATTGGGCATGGGCTGAATAACTTTAAGCCCCTTGCCCCCAGCGACTTTACCATAGGTCGCCTTAGCCCCTTAACGCTGAGCGGGCGCCGGGCAAAGGAAATTTTAATAGGGCTCGGGTACCAGGAGATGATATACAATTACCTTGGCTCGGGAAAAAATTATATCGAAAACATGAATATCGATGGCAAAGAGCTCTTGCGCATTTCCAATCCCATGACCGAAAATTTTGAATATGTGCGCTCCTCAATCTTGCCCAGCCTTTTGGAATCGGAGGCGGTTTCGGGCAATGCTCCCTTTCCGCACCGTATATTCGAGCTGGGCAAGGTGGCCTATCGGGATGATAGCGAAAATTATGGCAGCAAGACACGCCAGCATCTGGGTTTTTTACAGGCCAGTGCCGATGCCAATTATAATAGCATTGCCAGCCAGGTGCAGGCTTTAATGTACTTTCTTTCGCAGGAATTCAGCCTTCAAGAACTACAGGATCCCCGCTTTATTCCCGGCCGGGCTGCCAGTATTCTGTGGAAGGGCAGGGCAATAGGCGTCTTTGGCGAAATTAGCCCAGAGGTTTTAGAAAACTGGGGCCTGGGAATGCCCTGTGTGGCCGCCGAAATAGATGTCGAGGCTTTTTTAGAGAGCACTTAATAAAAAAAGCAAAGAAAAATGATACATTCGCCCAAATATGTAGAAAAAAATGAGTTTTGCGACAGTTTGGGCGAATTTTTTTAATTTAGTACTTCACAGATTGGAATTTCCCCCCTACACTCTTTTTTATGGTATTACTGGCTGTCGACGACGATTTTACCCAGCTGTCGCGAATAAGAGCACAATGTACACAGATACAATATCCCAAAATAGAGCTTCTTACTGCAGAATCCCTGTCCTCTGCACTGGCGGTGCTGGGGCGAAACACGGTAGATATTATTTTAAGCGATTTTAAAATGGAAGATGGCACCGGCCTGGACCTTTTACGTTTTGCAAAGGCCCTGAACCCCCTTGTTCCCGTGGTTATTATGACCGCCTATTCGGACACGCGCGAGGCGGTAAAATTATTAAAAATGGGCGCCGACGATTATTTAATAAAGCCGGTAGAAACTGCCGATATCGAAAAAATACTTATTCGCATTAACGAAAAAAACCTCTTAATTCGCGAAAAATACATCCATATTCCCCATTTTCAATATCTGCCAAACACGAATCCAAGCCTAGTATACGTCTCGGCAACAATGGCCAGTTTGTTGCGCCTGGCAGACCAGGCCGCACGCAGTTCGGTAAACGTTCTTATTCGCGGCGAAAGTGGGGTGGGCAAGGAGACACTTGCCCGTTTTATCCATGAGCGCAGCCCCCGAGGCAAGAGAGAGTTTTTGTCGGTAAACGTGGCCAGCAATGTGGACGAGAAAACCACAGCGCAGCTCTTTGGCAATGGTGCCCAGGGCATTTTAGAAAAGGCCAAGGGCGGCAGCCTGCTCATTAAAGAAATTTCTGCTCTGTCTCCGGCTCTTCAGGTCGAGCTTTTTGAATATTTGGATGCCATAGAAAGGCAGTGCGATGTACAGGAAAAAGTCGATGACACAGTGCGCCTGCTTTTTAGCAGCATCGCCGATTTAAACGCCCTGGTAGAAGAGGGCCTTTGGCGGCGAGATCTCCTATATCGCATTGGGGTAATCTCTATCGAAATTCCCCCCCTGCGCGAAAGAAAAGAGGACATTGTGCCCATTGTCGAGCACTGCATTGCCCGGGCCAATGCGCGCAATAAAAAAAATGTTAAAACTATTTCGCGCGAAGCAATGGACAGGCTTATGCGACATTCTTTTAAGGGAAATGTGCGCGAACTCGAGATGATAGTGGAGCACGCGGTGGTCTTGGCTTCGACCGAGTATATTTTGGAACGCGATCTACCCCCACTGGACGAAGACGCCGCGCAAATGGAGCAGATGCTTAAAATAAAGGCAAGCTACGAGATGCGCATGTCACTTTTTGAGCGTGAGCTTATTAGCGATGCACTGCGAACGAGCCAGGGCAATAAAAGTGCAGCGGCCAGGGAATTGGGCATTAACGAGCGCCATCTTCGCTCTCGCCTAGAGCGCCTTGCCCTAGCAGGCTATGCCGTAGACGATGTCGTCCTGCAACGAAAAATAAGCAAAAAATAGGCCCTATACTGGCAGGGGGATGGGCTCGCTAAGGGCGTAACCCTGGGCATAATCTACACCAATTTGGCGCAAAAGTTTGAGCACCTCTTTATTGCGCACAAATTCGCCAACAGTCTTTAAACCCATCACATGCCCCATCGAATTTATTGCCTCTACCATAGTGTAATTGACCACACTCTCGTCTATCGTCTGCACAATGGCGCCATCAATTTTTAAGTAATCCACCGGCAAAGATTTAAGATAATTGAACGACGAAAAGCCCGAGCCAAAATCGTCCAGCGAAAAAGTAAAGCCCTGCTCCTTAAGCTCGCTCATAAAGCGAGAGGCATGGGTTAGGTTTTGAATGGCAGAGGTCTCGGTAATTTCAAAACAAAAGCAGTGAGGATCTGCGCCATATTCGTCGAAAACATTTAAAATATATTCGCCAAAATCTTCGTCTAACAGGGTGGGGCCGGAGAGATTTATAGAAAAAAGCCGCTTGGTAAGCGCATGTTTTTTTTCTTTAAGGCGAGTCCAGGACTTAACCGCATTTTTAACAACCCAGCGGTCCAAGGTGGGCATAAGCCCATAGCGCTCGGCCGAGGGAATAAAAAACCCCGGGCTCAAAATCTTTCCGTCCTGGCTCTCTAGTCGAATAAGCAGCTCCACCTTGGCCGAAATTTCCGCTTTTTCCTCTATTGGCTCGATAATCTGATACCACAGCCTAAAGCGGTCCCGCTCGAAGGCCTCGTTTATCATTGCAATCCAGGCCATCTGACCACGGCGCTGTACATATTTTTCGTCCGTCGTCTTATAGATGCTTATGCGGTTGCCCCCCTCCTCTTTGGAAATATAGGTGGCATCGTCGGCAGCGGTAAAAATATCGTGTACCTCTATATCTGCAGAATTAAGAGGCACAATGCCAATACTGAGTGTTATAGGGAAAAGATTTTTTTGCCATATAAATTTATGGCTCTGGACCGCGTCTTGCAGGCGTTTTGCTACAAGGAGGGAGTTTTCGACCGAACAGTCCTTTAGGATGATGGCGAACTCATCGCTACCCAGGCGGGCGGCAATATCGCTGCGCTGGGTGAGCGAACGAATAAATTGGGCAATTTGGCGCAAAAGTTCGTCCCCGGCAATGGCACCACTGGTCTCGTTTACCACCTTAAAGCGGTCGATGTCTAAATTGAGCAAGGTATGTGTGCCACCACTTTTTTTTAGACTCTCCAAAAGCCCCTTAAGCTGGGCGGTAAACTCTTCGCGGTTGAGCAATTCCGTTAGGCTGTCGTGGCTGGCCTGGTAGTCGATGGTTGCCGACATTCTTTTAATTTCGCTTACATCGTGGAAGGCCAGAACAAAGCCCTTAATATCGTTTTCCACTTCGTGAATTTTAGTAAAAGCGCCATCGATAATAAAGGATTTATCCAAACTGTTTTTAATAGATAGCTCGGTAAAGGGGGCCGACACATTGCCCGTAGGTAAAAGCGCCTCGGTATCCAGTAAATTATTGCGTCCATCGCTAAAACGGATAAAATCTAAAAGCGGTTTGCCCTTTATTGCATGCTCTTCTAGGCCTATAAATCGTTCGGCGGTGGGGTTGCTAAAGAGGATGTCCAAATTCATGTCTATGGCAATTATTGCGTCGTTTACACTGTGTAATATTGCAGAAAAAAGACGCTCTTGGCTCTTTAATTGCTTGTCTACTCGATGCTTATAAAGAGCAATATCGATGGTCGTGTAAAGCTCGCGCTCTTTAAAAGGTTTTAATATATAGCCAAAGGGTTCGGCTTCCTTTGCCCTCTCAAGCGTTTTTTCGTCGGCATAGGCGGTAATAAAGACAACGGGAATACCCAGTTTTTTGTTGATAATGCGTGCCGATTCGATGCCGTCTATTGGGCCCGAGAGCATTATATCCATAAGTACAATAGAGGGTTTTAGTTCGCTACATTTGTCTATGGCATCCTGCCCATCTGCGGTAGTGCCCGCAATTGAATAGCCAAAACGCTCCAGCCGGCGCTGGAGGTCCAGGGAAATAATTTTTTCGTCTTCGACAATAAGTATGCGTTCGTTGTACATGTATAAATAGAATTATAAGCTATTCGTTTGCCCGGTCAAGTAAAATTGAACATATTCTGCCAGCTAATTATCGTTGAGGGCCGAAAACTGTCTTTGGTAGAGGCGGTAGTAGGCCCCCCTGTTTTCGAGCAATTGGGTATGATGGCCTTTTTCGACAATCTGTCCCTTTTCCATGACCAGAATAATATCGGCATCCCTAATAGTGGAAAGCCGGTGGGCTATAACAAAGTTTGTTCTGTCCCTCATAAGGGCTTCGAGTCCGGCCTGCACCTGGCGTTCGGTGCGGCTGTCTACACTGCTGGTGGCCTCGTCGAGGATGAGTACATCGGGGTTGGCTAAAATTGCTCGGGCAATAGTTAAAAGCTGGCGTTGGCCAGCAGAGAGGTTGTCGGCCTCCTCGTTGAGCTCGGTGTTCCAGCCCTCGGGCAGGGTTTTAATAAATTGATCTGCGTGGGCCAATTGCAGGGCTTTTAGAATATCTTCTTCGCTGGCGGCTTCCCGCCCCCAGGCGACATTGTCCTTTATGCTGCCCTTGAACAGCCAGCTGTCTTGCAAGACCATGCCGGTGCGCCGGCGCAGATCTTGGCGACTCATGCTGCGAATATCGCGATTGTCAATTTTAATGCTTCCCGCGTTTATTTCGTAAAAACGCATAAGCAGATTTACCAGGGTGGTCTTGCCGGCGCCGGTGGGCCCGACTATGGCCACCACCGAACCCGGCTGTATATCCAGGTCGAGGTTTTCGATAAGCTTTTTATCGCTTCGGTAGGAAAAGCTGACATTCGAAAAAGAGACTGCCCCCTTCGCGTTTTTTGGCTCATGAGCCGGGGTTGCGCGGGTAGTGGCATCAGGCTGAATTGAATTGTCCTCTTCGTCGGCCTCCAGAACCTCGAATACCCGCTCTGCTGCTGCCAGGGTGGACTGCAAGACGTTAAAAATTTGCGAAAGTTGAATAATTGGCTGGGTAAAATGGCGCAGATATTGCAAAAAGGCCTGAATACTGCCAATGCTCATCTTGCCCTTGCCGGCAAGGATTGCCCCAAAAATACAGACGAGTACGTAGCCAATATTGTTAATCAGGTTCATAAGGGGCCAGAGGATGCCCGAGGCAAACTGGGCCTTCCAGGCGGCGCTGGCAAGTTGATTGTTTGTATTGGAGAAAGCCTCTATGCTCCGCTCTTCCTGGCCAAAGGCCTTAACGACGATATGCGCCGATATATTTTCTTCCACCTGGCCAGTAATGCCCCCTAGGGCGGCCTGTTGGGCTTTAAAAAATCCCCGAGAGTGTTTTGCAATAAATTTAGTTACCAGGCCGGCAAGGGGCAGGCTGGCAAGGGCAATAATGGTGAGCAGGGGGTTCATTAAGAGCATCATTACTAAGACACCGCAAACCGAGACAAGGGCAGTTACTAGGCCGGTTATGCTCTGTTGCAGGGTGGAGCTTATACTATCGACATCGTTGGAAATCCGGCTAAGAATTTCGCCATGGGTGCGCCCATCAAAATAGGACAGGGGCAGGCGATTGAGCTTTGCGTAGAGGTCGCGCCGCAGGCCGTAGACCATGCGCTGCGAGAGCTTGGTTACAATTATCTGCTGTAAATAGGTAAAAACCGAGCTGAAAACGTATAGTAAAAGCAGCCAGGATAAGAGGCGCAAAAAGTGGTTCCACTGGAGGGTTTCGCCGGATTTCCAGGTATTAAAGAGGAAATCGCTGGTTTTCCCCAAAATCGAGGGTGCAAGTACAGAAAAAGCTGTGGAAAGGGCGGCGGCCAGGAGGCTGGCTATAAAAGAAAGGGCCAAGGGGCGTAGGAGTTTAAGGAGTTTTTTTAAGACAGTTTTGCTGTCCTTGGGTTTTTCGCCCACCATGCCTATATGGCCATGTCTACCACGGAATCCAGGACCTCTAAATCCGGGGCCTCGAAAACCGGGCTCTTGGCGGGTGGGCTCCTGCCGGTTGGGCTCTCGGGGGCCAGCTTTTGGCTGCCCCCGAAAATCTGCTTGGTGGGAAGTGGGTTTTTGTTTCATAAAAGGACCTCGGCTTCCGAAATATCAAATTGGCTATCCACAATTTCGCGGTAAATGGGGCAGCCTGCCAATAGCTCTTCGTGCCGGCCCTGGCCCACAACCGAGCCGCGGTCTAAGACGACAATGTGGTCGGCATGGACAATGGTGTTAATGCGCTGGGCCACAATAATGACGGTGGCAGGCCTTCCCGTTTTTTGGGCCCGTAGCTGGAGTTCCTGGCTAAGCGCCCGGCGCAGGGCGGCATCGGTGGCAAAATCCAGGGCCGAAAAGCTGTCGTCGAAAAGATAAAACTGGGCGTCGCGCACCAGGGCGCGGGCAATGGCGATGCGCTGTTTTTGCCCGCCAGAGAGGTTCCGCCCGCTCTGCGCTAAATCGCTGTCTATGCCCTCGGGCAGGGCCTGTACAAAGGCCTTGGCCTGGGCCACCTCTAGGGCGCGCCACAGTTCCTCGTCGCTGGCCTCGGCCCTGCCCACATACAGGTTTTCGCGCAGCGAACCACTTAAAAGCCCGGCTTTTTGCGGGACATAGGCAAAATATTGGCGCAGTTCCTGCTCGCTTAAAGGGGCAATATCGCTGCCATTAAGGCTAATTGTTCCCGCCTCCGGCTCGTAAAAGCGGAGTAGGAGGTTTAAAAGGCTGGTTTTTCCCGAACCAGTGCCCCCAATAATGGCGTTTATCTTGCCACTTTTAAAGGCAATATCCAGGTTTTTTAAGGCCAATTCGCTGGCCCCCGGGTAGCGAAATGAAAGCTTAGATATTTCCAGCTGTCCATATGTGCTGGGGGTCAGAGGTACATGCCTTTGGCTCCGCTGGGCCTCTTTTGTCTCTGCTGTGGTGGGCGAACCCAAGGCAAAGAGCTCGTTAATGCGATTGGCCGAAATTTGGGCCCGCGGAAGGCTGACAAAGAGGCTAGAAAGCACCATGAGCGAAAAAAGCACATGGCCAGCATATTGAATAAAGGCCATAAGACTGCCAATTTCCAGTTTTCTGCCTGCAATAAGGGGGGCGGCAAAAACCATAATGGCTATTGTTGTAAGGTTCATAACAAGGTCCATAATGGGCATTAAAATCATCATAAGCCTTTGGGCCTTTAACGAAGTCTGGGTTAAATCGACGTTGGCCCGATCGAAGCGCTTGCTTTCGGGCTCCTCTCGGGTAAATGCGCGGATAACCCTGATGCCGGATAGGCTTTCGCGCAAAATAAGGTTGAGGGCATCGGTTTTTTCCTGCATCTGCTTAAAAAGGGGCAGGCCAAATTTAGTAATAAGCACAAATACCGTTACTAGAACTGGTAGCGAAACGAGAAAGACTAGGGCAAGTTCTCTATTTAAACTGATGGCGAAAATAAGGCTCACCCCCATCATAATGGGTGCTCGCGCCAGCATATGCATACTCATCTGTACAAAACCCTGCACCTGCCCGGTATCGTTACTCGAGCGGGTTATCAGGGTGGATGCGCCCATTTTGTCGAAATCGTCCATTGAGTAGTGCTGGATGGTGCTGAACACCGCCAAACGCAGATCTCTGCCAAAAAGACTGCCCGCCTTTGCCGAGGCAAAGGAACCAGCAACGGCACAGAGACCGCCGACTAAGGTTACCACGAGCATTCGTATGCCCTGATAAAAAATAAACTCTGTGTTTTTTTGAACGATGCCATAGTCCACAATGCTGGCCATAAGACGGGGCAGCATAAGGGTGGTAAGCGATTGGGCAATTACTAAAACAATGGCAGCAATGGCAAAATGAAGGTGTGGTTTTAAAAAGCGGTATAATTTAAGCAAAATCTCTCCATATAGGTTTTAAATAAGGGCATAGGCAATAAGGAGGCCTAAAATAAAGCCCAAATTTGCAGAATGGTTGTGCTGGCTATTAGCCTGCGGGATAAGTTCATCATTTACAATATACATCATAGCACCGGCGGCAAATGAAAGCGAGCCAGATATAACGGCCGGTGAAATACTAAAAATGGCTAGGCCAATAAGAGTGCCAATGGGGGTCATAAGCCCAGCGGCAAGGGTAAAGAGCAGGACCTTCATATTGCCCATACCTCCGGCTTTTAGCGGCCCCGCCACCGCTAGGCCTTCGGGAATATTGTGCATGCCAATGGCCAGGGCAATACTCAAACCCAGGGCGGGGCTGGATTTTAAACCCGCCCCAATGGCCAGGCCCTCGGGCACATTGTGCAGTGCAATGCCAAAAAAAATAAGATAGCCGGTACGTAGGGCCTGGTTTGTGGTCTTAAGCCGTTCAACATTTTCGCATTTAAGGCAGTCTTCCTGCGAAAGGTGGGCATGGGGCACTAGGAGGTCTAAAGAGAACATGAGCCCACAGCCCAAAAGAAAGCCAACGAGCAGCACTAAAAGCGAGCCCATTTCCAAAGACGCCGGCATAAGCTCAAACACCGAGACCGAAACCATGACCCCAGCGGCAAAGCCCAAAAGGGCGGCCATAAGTTTTTTGCCCGGACTACCGGTAATCATAAGAATAATTGCGCCAATAGCTGTCGAAGCTCCGGCAATAGTGCTAAAAAAAAGGCTTTGCATACATTATCTCCCCATATTAAAATACCTTAAGGAATAAAAAAATTAAAGACGCTGGGTATTTATCGACAATATTTTGG
>CAZBJJ010000006.1:0-56258 GCA_964492245.1 uncultured Spirochaetales bacterium
AATCAATCTGGAGGACATATGGCAATTTTTTATCATCGCGAAGATTCGATATTTCATCTTCAATCTAAAACAAGTTCTTATATTATAAAGGTCTATCCGTCTAAACAGCTTGGCAATATATATTGGGGCCCCCGTTTGGAAGATGATAATTTCTCCAACCTCGTCTGCCTGCGCGATAGACGTAGGCCTAAAGATGCCAATACAGTGGACTATATTGGCGAAGAGGATATTCTGTATCAGGAATTTCCCACCTATGGGAGCACCGATTTTAGACCCCCCGCCCTCCATGTCTATCAGGCCGATGGTTCCAGCATCTCCTGTCTGCGCTATGCTGAACACCACATTGTACCGGGCAAACCAGGGCTAGAGGGCCTGCCGGCCACCTGGTGCCATGCTCCCTCGCAGGCCGATACGCTTAAAATAATATTGACCGACGAGCTAACAAAGTTAAAAGTTGAGCTCCTTTACAGCATTTTTCACGAAACAGGGGCAATTGTCCGCAGCGCCAACATACTTAACGCGGGGACCTCGACGGTTTCTATTCAACAGGCCCTTTCCATGGCCATAGATCTGCCACCCCAGGAAATTGATATTGTACATTTTTCGGGCAGCTGGGCGCGCGAACGCAATTTAAAGCGCCAAAGGCTCAATGGCGGTGCCCACCTTGTAGAAAGCACCCGCGGTATTTCTAGCCATCAGCAAAACCCCTTTGTAATCCTCGCCTCGCCCGACTGTTCGGAAGAGCAGGGAACGGCAATGGGCTTTAGCCTTATTTGGTCGGGGAACTGGTTGGCCCGCGCCGAGGTCGACCAGTTCGATAGTATTCGCTTTATAATGGGGCTAAACCCCTTCGATTTTTCCTGGAATTTAAAACCGGGCGAAAGCTTCCAAACCCCAGAATGCGTCATGATGTATTCGACAAAGGGCTTTGGCGATATGTCGCGAAATTTTCACCGCCTCTATCGCGACAATTTAGTACGCGGTTCTTGGGCAAAAAAAGAGCGCCCTATTTTAGTAAACAACTGGGAGGCCACCTATTTTAATTTTACCTCCGACAAAATTTTAGACATTGCAAAGGCGGGGAGCGAGCTAGGCATTGAGCTTTTTGTTTTGGATGATGGCTGGTTTGGCCAACGCGACAGCGACAATTCGAGCCTGGGCGACTGGTTCGAAGACAGGCGAAAATTGCCCAATGGCCTAAAGGATCTGGCCGAGAAAGTGCGCAAAGAAAACATTATGTTTGGGCTTTGGTTTGAGCCGGAAATGATTTCGCCAAACTCCGAACTTTACCGGGCCCATCCCGACTGGTGCTTACATGTGCCTGGCCGCCATCGCACCGAAATTCGGAATCAGTATGTGCTCGATCTTTCGCGCCAAGACGTCCGCGACGCCATTGTCGCCATGCTGAGCAAGATTTTAAAAGAAGTGCCCATTTCCTATATTAAATGGGACATGAATCGACCGCTTACCGAAATGGGCAGCGCCAAGCTAGCCAGCGACCAGCAGCGAGAGATTTCCTATCGCTATGTACTTGGGGTCTACGATATGATGGAAAGGCTTACCACGGCCTTTCTATTTGAAGGTTGCGCAGGAGGAGGGGCCCGCTTTGATCCTGGCATTCTGTACTATATGCCCCAGATTTGGACCAGCGACAACTCCGATGCCATCGAGCGTCTTAAAATTCAATATGGCACCAGTTTTGCCTACCCGCTTTCCACCATCGGTGCCCATATATCCGCAAGCCCCAACCACCAGTGCGGACGCGTTACCCCCCTTGAAACCCGCGGAAATGTGGCAATGTCTGGGAACTTTGGCTACGAGCTCGATTTAACTACATTTACCGAAGAAGAAAAAAAGGCTGTTCGCCATCAGGTTGAGTTTTATAAAAAACACCGCAAGCTTATTCAAACCGGCGATTTATATCGCCTAAAGAGCCCTTTCGAGGGCAATGAAACAGCCTGGATGATCGTTGCCCCAGATAAATCCGAAGCCTTTGTCATGTATGTGCAGGTCTTGGCCCTCCCCAACCCCGCCCTGCCTGTGCTAAAACTGGCGGGCTTAGACCCGAACGCCCAATACGCCATCGAAGGGCAGACAGGCTACCAGAGCCGCGGGGACCAACTTATGCAGGCGGGTATCCGTCTACCAACAAGTTGGGGCGATTTTCAAAGTGCAATCTGGATACTTCGAAGGATTTAACTGATACCTATAAGTAAAAAAAGGCGATTGCACAAAACCTGTGCAATCGCCTTCCTCCCAAACTAATTTACCAACATAGTAATATAAATTAGTTTTTTTGCAAGGCTTTTATTTAATTTTTTGCCCTTTTGCTTTCTGGCGGTCCCAAATAGCTTTGGCGCGGGGGCCCCGAGTAGCTTTGGTGCGGGGGCCCCGAGTAGCTTTGGTGCGGGGGCCCCGAGTAGCTTTGGTGCGGGGGCCCCGAGCAATTTTGGCTCGGGGGCTCCGACCAGAGAATAACGCGCTGCAAAACCAGGCCTGGGTCTACAAACCAGACCCGAATATGGTTTAGGCCAGCTTGTTTTACCTCCACATCAAAATATATGCGACGGATATTGTCTGCCACCGCATTGTCCCAATTGGTATCCACCGCCCCCTGGCCACCAGAAAACTCTCCGGTGTGGATGTTTGCAATTATTTTTTTCTCTTCGCCAATGGAAAGGCCTATGCGCAGACCGGCATCATGCAAAAAATTATTGTCAGGGCTTATATCCAGCTCGACCCTTTTTAAACCAGGCTCTGCCAATAGCACTTGGTACTCCAAATAAGAATTTGCAAGAAGTTCCCGAGTTCTTGCCATGTTTTCTATATTGCCAATGGGCAGCCCATCTATATACGGGCTTACCCCAGCAGAGGTCTTCCCCAAACCGGGCATTCTGCGCCACTGCAGGCCAGCCCCTTCCTTGCTGCTGGCAAAATTGTCCGCCTCTATGGCAACATAGCCCTGGTTCTCGGCAAATACCTGCGAACCCCTGGCTTCGCTATAGTCCAAAGGCTTCCACAGAGCTGTTATAGAATAAACGGCTTCTTTATTGCAGCTTATTTGGATGCGCGTATTATGTTTTTGCGCCCCAAGCGAGGGGATGGTATCTGTATTCAAGCTTAGCCAAACGCGCTCTTCTCCATCCAGGACAAAGGCCGGTTTGTCCACCTTAAGCCAGGGGGCCTGTACGGATATCTCAATGTTTAAAGTTCTATCGGCTATTTGCCAGATATCGACCCAGACCCCTTCTTGGCTATTGCCACAGAATTCGGGCAAGACAATTTCGGCTGTCTCATCGCCGTGTAGCCCCGGCCACCAGGTTTCGCTGCCTTCCACCGCCAGGCCAATGGGGAAGGCCTCCGAGGTATGGCTTATGTACAGCGGATCCTTTAATTTGGGCAGGACATCCTTTTCGGGTTGCTGCCAATAGGTGTAGCTAATATGGTTCTGGTCCATCATATGAATCCATTTCCCGTTGGCTATATCCTCGTGGTATATGCGCCGCAACTCAAAATCCTTTGCAAGGGCTTGGCGCACCTTGTCGGCCTCGATATAGGCCATGGCCCGGCCCTGTTTGGCATAGAGCCAGTTTTTCGCCGTGCTTATGTGTAAAAAGGCCAGGTTGGCACTGGCCAAAACAGGGTATTCCACCAGTTGAAAAAAACTGTCTTTTAATTGCTGTGGTATGCGCTCTTTTATTTGATTTGTCCGCTCAATGAGGCTGCGCCACTGTTCTAAAAGCTGCTCTGCTTCCTTAAAGTTTATTATGCTATAGGTCGCTGGCGACTGAAGCTCCGGTTTTCGCCGGCCATTTATGTATGAATATTCGTCGATTATCTCGCCGATCTCGGCTAAATCTTTGCCAAATTGCTGCACTGCCCAATCTTTGGCGTATTCCTTTAAGGAATTTTCGTCCCAGGCATGGATGTCCCAGGCGTAGTCGAGGAAAAAGCTCAGGGGAAACTCCAGGGGCTTAATATCGCCCACATTGACTATCCAAAGCCGGTCTATGCCGGTATGGTAGGCCAGTTCCAGCTGCTGGCGCACGCGGGGCAGGGGGTTGGTGTTTATCCATTTGTAATTGCGGGGCCCGCCAACATAATCGAAATGATAATACAGGCCATAGCCGCCCTCGCGTTTATAATCGTCCAGGCGGGGGATTTTCCGAATATTTCCCCAGTTGTCGTCGCAGAGCATTACCAGGATGTCTTCGGGTATTTTTGCCCCCTGCTCGTAGTAATCCTGTACCTCCTTGTACACCGCCCAGAGTTGGGGAATGTCTTTTGCGGGCTTGCCGTAGACCTTTTCTAAAATGCCCCGCTGGGTGTTTAAAATATCGTACAGGACCTCGTCCCGGCTTTCGTCGCTCAGGGCCTCATCGCCATCGCCGCGCATGCCCACGGTAAATAGTGCCTCGTAGCCTTTCTGGCGTTCGACCGACTCCGTCCAAAATTTGGTTATGACATCTCGGTTTTCTTCCAGATTCCATGGCCCCTTGCCATAGCGCCCCCATTCTTTCCAGGCCCGCATTAGGGGCTCGTGGTGCGATGTCCCCATTATAACGCCGAGTTCGTCGGCCAGCCTGGTGTTTTCGCCATCATCATCGTGAAAACATTCGTTCCACATTGCTGGCCAAAAATAATTGCCTTTTAATCGCAGCAACAAATCGAAGACTTTTTCGTAAAAGCTGTGGGTAAAGCCCCCAAATTTTTTATGTACGTGTTCGCCTAGGCAGGGGTATTCATCATTTATAAAAAAACCTCGGTAGCGCACACTGGCCTCGCCGGAGTACCAGGGACCCGGTTTAAACACTATTGCCTCTCGCTTTGGCGCAGGCACATCGGCAAACCAGTGCCAGGGCGAAACCCCCATCTTTGTGGACAGTTCGTACAGGCCAAAAATTGTGCCCCTTTTGGAGCTGCCAATGACCACAAGCGCCTGGGGCACTGCTTCGAAGGGGGCTTTTACTACATCAATAATAAAAGATTCTGCCTTGGCCTTTAAAATATCTACCGATATCTTTTTTTTCTGTACGAGCTCATCAATTATATGGGAATGCCCCAGCGTTCCGGCTAGAATACAGGGGCCTGCAAGGGGGGATGTTTTCTCTTGGACAAGGATGTCGGCTTTTTTCCCGCACAGGGCATACAGATCCTCGGCAATATACCCTGCAACTCGTTTTACACCGGTAAAATCGCTGTCTGCAAGTACAATTGGGCAGAGTTTTGTGCCATCGAAGATAGTAAACCCCTCTTGCCCTGCCTTAAACGTAAAAATGCTATCTTTTTGCCCTATCTGTTTCACCCTCTTCCCCCTTATCCATGTCCTTAAAAAATTCCTATATACTATTATTATAGAAGTCGCTTTATTTTTCCAGCTTTGGCAATAAAACTGAATCGGCTTCCCCGTCGGTAGCTAAACACTTTCATGCGAACCGGTAAGAACTACTGTTTGCGCCTTCACTTGACATTTTTCTAAGAGCCTTTATATACTGTTAGATAGCAGAGAGAAGTCATGACTTTTTTGCTCTCTTTCCTGTAGTTAGTCTGCAAGAATTTTTTGGGTAGGGCTTTTGCCAATTTCTAAAAGATCGCTTTGGTTTACTGTATGTTTCGGGATGGAAATCAACAAAATGTCTTATACATCTCCTCTAAAAGCCTTAATTAATTTCTAATTAAGGACAAGAACAATTGAAGACCCGCTAAAAACGGGCAAGGGAGCCATAATGGCCAAAAAATTGTACGTAGGAAACCTAGCCTATGGGACAAACGAAAGCAGCCTTAATACACTGTTTTCTTCTTTCGGAACTGTAGAATCTGTCAAAATTATCACCGATCGCGATACCGGTTATTCCAAAGGCTTTGCCTTCGTAGAGATGAGCAGCGACGAAGAGGCAACCAACGCCATTTCTGGCACAAACGGCCAGGAATTCGAAGGACGCCAACTCCGCGTTAACGAAGCAATGGACAAGCCCCGCCGCGACGACCGCGGTTTTGGAAATCGCTGGTAATTAATTCTCATTTCCAAAAAAAGAGCTGCCCAACCATGCGTTGGTGCAGCTTTTTTTATATTCAGATTAATTCCTTCTAATGTAGCAGGCCGTCCATTAAGGTCTTAAACACCGACGGCAGGGCGATAAAATTGCCTATCGCCCCCCCAAGCGAAGAAAGAAAAAACACCAATAAAATGCGCGTAATTCTGTTTTTATAAAATCCCTTAATCGAAGTCGCATCCTCGCTCACATTTTGTAAATCCACCACACGGGGCTTTCTTAGACCGGCTTCGGTTAGCCCCGAAAACATACCCACCGCAAGAAAGGGGTTTAAGGTTCCAATAGGCGCTCCCAAAAACGAGACTATCACCGAAAGCGGATGCCCTGCAGCCAAAATGGTGCCAACAGCAGCCAGTGAACCATTTAACAAAAGCCACTGGACAAGCATTTTTATACTTAAATCCACACTCGAAAAAATAAAGCCAAGGCCAAAAAGAAGGATTAACAATAGGGGGATAATCCAGCCCGCCAATTTTGACACCTTCGACGCCGGCGGAAGGCTTTCCAGCTGGCTTATATCCACCTGTATCGCCTCTGTCGCCAATGTTTCGAGATGCCCAACCACGCCATCCATATGCCCAGCCCCAACAATTGCCACCACTTTTTGCCCCCCCGCCTGCCAGATCTTTGTTGCCAGGTAGGTGTCGCGCTCGTCTATTAAGACCTCTTTTACCCGCGGCAGATAATTAGAAAGCTCTTCCATCATGCCATCGAGTTCGCTTTTATTTTTAAGCCTTTCAATTTCCTCTGCCTCCAGTTTTTCGCTACTAAAAGCGCTGGAAACTAGGGCGGCCATAAGTTTCGACTTGTCCCAAAAGCCACATCTGGCCCAGGCCCGCTTTAGGGTAATAGAAATTTCCCGATCGCAGAGCACGGTATTGGCCTGAATTTCTTTGGCAATCTCGATAGCCTTGCGCATTTCGTCGCCAGGTTTTACGCCAATATTTTCGCCCAATCTTTTTTGATAGCTCGACAGCACAAGGTTTGCCAGCAAAAGAAAGCCCCGGCCCTCTTTTAGCACCTTTCGAATATCCAGTTTTTCCCAGGCATTTTGTTCCTGCATCGCATCGAATCTTCCCTGGTCCAATTCTACGGCAACGGTGTCCGGGCTCTCTGCCCTTATAATAGAGCCCACCTCTTCTACGCTCTCTTGCGACACATGGGCGGTGCCCACCAGTATTATTTCTCGCTCGCCAAAAATGAGTTTTTTTACGCTCTCGCTCAATGTTTCCCCTCCTGCTCTTCGACGTATGTTAGACATCTTTTGTATAAATAATCTGCCCCGGGGTACTGCTCGGGTAAAATAGCCCCGCCGGCCATATGCTCGTGCCCACCGCCCTTGCCAACCCCCTGAACCATATAGCCAATTAAATCGTTTGCACAGAATTTTTCATCTCTACTTCTAATTGATATTCTATACTGATCCCCTCCAGCCTCGATAATTACACTTACCAGCACTTCCTTAAGCCGTAAAAAGAAATCGGCAAGCACCGAAATAAGCTCTGGCCGGCAATTTACCGGTATTTCGGTAAACAAAAGAGGGGGCCTTAATTTGCATCGAGAAATTGCCATCTCTATTTTATCAAGATCGTCTATAGCTAGGGATGTCTTAAGGGTTCTGGTGCCAAACTGCCAATCGGCAATAAAAAAAATTCTATGAAAGGCGGCCAGGTCCATTGGGCTTACCCCGCGCGATAAAAAATCGGTGTCCATCTGTATGCCCATAAGCAGGGCCGTAGCCGTCTTTTGGTCCAATTCGATACCCGCCTCCTGCCAGAGATCGGCCACAATACTTGAACAGGAGCCATAGCTGCTTCGAATTTCTACCCAGGGACAGTCTAAGTTGCCCGGCTGCGGATGGTGGTCTATAACGCCAAAAACCTCTCTGCCAATTGGCTGGGCATTGGACTTGTTCGGACTGCCATCCACCAAAATAATCTGCCAGTCCTGCCATTGGTCCTCTTTGTCAATCTGAACCTCGAACAACTGAATGTCGAGCTCTTTTACCATTGCCATAAGGGCATGGCTTTGAATCTTGCCCCGATAAATTACCGGCACCCTATACCCAATGCGGCTTAAAAGACGCGAAAGGGCCCAGGCGCTGGCAAGGGCGTCGTGGTCGGGAAAGTCGTGTGTCTGTATTGCCAGTTTTTTTAAACCTGCATTGCCAAAAACCTGCTCTAAACTGGTTTTAAGGCCTCGAAATCCCTGCACTCCCTATTAATTCTCCGCTTCATAGCCAGATAGGGCCCACTCGTTTAAACGCCACTCAATAATATACTGGACTGCCAAGTCCTTACACATTAAGTGGTACTTCTGTGCCAGAGAAACATTCCCTTTTAGCGCATAGTACTGCGCAAAATAATAGAGCATGCGGGCCTTTGTCTCGTTGCTTTTTTCTTTGTCTATTCGAATTGCAATATCGGTGTCGCCCGACATATCTAAAAACAGCCGCAGCAATTGCCATTCCAGCTTATCTTTGCCCACTTTTTTTATGGCGTTTGTCAGAAAATCTTTTGCCTGACTATCTTTTTTAGCCATCCGCAACGAAAGCCCCGCCAGCAGGGCGTAATTGCCATTCTGCGGTGCCCTAGCAAAGGCCTGTATAAAATAAGTTGCCGCCTTTTCGGGTTTCTTTTCGAGGAGGGCAAAAATTCCCAGCGCCTCATAGCTAAAATAATAGTCGGGCCGCAGAGAAATAAGCTTTAAATTGTCGTTTTCGGCTTCTTTAATGTTGCCCAATTCGTCCTGTATGCCCGCACTGTATACATAGGTTAAAAAATTTTCCGGATCCAATTGAGAGGCTTTTTTTAAATCTTCCAGCGCTTCGGCCTTTCGTCCCAGATCGATTAAGATACGGGCCTTGTCTAAAACATACCAATAATTATCTGGCTCTAAAAGAACCGCCTTTATTTGATCTGCCAGGGCATCGCGATACAGGTCGTATTTTTTATATAGGCGTGCCCTTAGAGCCAGGGGTTCGGGGCTATTAGGCCATTGTGCAATAGCGGTATCTAAATATTTTTCGGCCTTCTCTGGCTCGTCGGCGCGCATTCTCAATTGCGCCTTCCCCATAAGGGCCCCTAAATTGTTGGGATCTACGTTTAAGCTTTTCGTCCAATATTCGTCGGCAAGCTTGATAATTTTTTTCGACCAGGCAATATTGCCCAGTTCGGTAAGGCTGTCGCTATGCTTGGGGTGTTTTGCCACAATTTGCTCTAAGCTCTTTTGATACGCGGTGGTATCTCCCCGAGCAAGAGAGAGCATTGCCAAAATTTGTAAGGCATCAATATTTTCCTCTTCCTGCTCTAAAATCTGTTCGGCCACCGACCTTGCCTCTTCCAACCTTTCGGCAGAAACCAGCACCGAGGCCTCTACAATTAAAATATCAATTGAATGTCTATCTTCTGCGTTAAAAGCTTCAAAATGCGCCAAGGCCTCGTAATAATTTCCCGCACGCAGAGCCTGCAAGATCTCTTCTAAAATACCATCTTTCGAATAGACCTTGGCTCTTCCTTTTTCTGGCCTAGGCTTTTTTACGCTGGCCGGGTCCGATGAGCAAGAGAGAACAGTACCAAAAAACAAAAAAAGACAGAGAAAACTTGAAGATATAGAAAAAAGATTGTTTTTTTTCACATTCCCCCCCATTGTGTAAAAAAGATGTATTATTTGATATTATCAAGGCTGCAAACAAGTTGCAATAAAGCAAAGCTATTGATATTCTACAGATTGCATGAGACCAATTAAACGCTATTTTATACGCCGCTTTTTTTTATTTAGCTTCTTAGGCCTTTCTTTTCTCCTGGGTATTATCCTGTTCCAGTTTACCAGCAACACAGCTTTTACCCATACAACGGGCAGTATGGTTATAAGTGGTCACTATGCCAGCGAAAAACCCGCCATTGGCCCCGAGCATTCGGAGAAAAGATCGGTGTCGGGCCCCCTAACGGTACTGTATGGTGGTCTAGAATTTAAGTTTTTGGAAGATCTTCCTCTTAGTAGTTCTCATATTGATGGTCCTACCACAACAAGGCCCATTGCATTTTCCCGAGAATTTGAAGCAATTAGACTTTTTTTTGCCGATGGCAGCGAACTCAATCTTAAAACAAGCTTTTCTGCCGGCAAGGAATCCTTAAAGTTTTCGATGCTCTTTGCCAACAAGACCCAGGATATTACCATTCCCTTTTCTGTTCGCCCCAACGCCCTTCTGCATGCCCTAGAAAACGGCGAGTTTTCTGTTGGGGCCGATAAAAATATATTTCTTTTCTCCGACAGCGTTGTATCCTTAAAGGACAAGAACCTGCGCCTGTCTCGAAGAAGCCCAACGGCCCAATACGGGATGCAACAGGCCCAACCCACAATTTCACCCCAAGAAATCATCCCTACAAAATATTTAGACAAAGAAGGCAATGCCCTCTCTCTGGCCGCATGGATTACCAAGGCCAACCGCATTTGGGAACGCCAAATGGCCGAGACAACCGATGAATCTACTATTTTAGCCTATATTGCGGAGGCAAAATTGAGGGGGCAATATTCACTGGCCCTTTCTACCATTCCCAAAAGCTATAGCGAAAATGGCCATTCCACCTATCTTTCCAGCCCCTATTTAGGCAAGCTCGAAGAGGCCCTAGAAGGTATTGCCCTGGAAGAGGCAGAGTTTTTAGCGCGCACCTTAAAACTAGCCAAAGACAAGAGCCCGGACGTCCTTTATGGCAAGGACATAATACCCCTGCTTAAAATTAATGCGCCCGTTGTCTTGGTAGAGGAATTGACGCCAATAGTTAGAAACATTGATATCTCGCATTTAAGCCCCAATATGGCCATTTATGCCATTGAACACTGGATGGATTGGGAACAATATAACAGAGGAATAGGCAACCCCTTTGATCGCCTTATAGAACAGGCCGAATTTCTTATAACCCGCCTTGTCAAAAACTTTCCCAACAGCCTGGTTTTGCCGGTAATAAACGAATACGTCAATACTGAACAGGCAATTCACCTTTACACCATGCTATCTCAGTATAGCAAACACGAAAACAAAGAGGACTGGGGCCTTCTGGGCGAGGCAATTTTACTCTCGCTTTTATCCCTGGCCAATAATGAGTTAGACCTACCCGAGAATTTTTTTATCAATAAAGATGGTTCAATTTCTCATGAAAGCGGGATGCTTTCTGCAGCAGCACAATATTGCCAAATTTTCGGCAAAACCCACCTGCCACATTCTACCTATAATGTGGCCGATGCAAAAAACCCTATTCAAATTTTTTCTGCCGTACAGGGGCCCCGCATTAGCCTAGATGCCACAGGGCTTAGCCTTGTTTTCCCGGCCGAGGGGCAGGAAATTCACTATGCGGTAGTCCGGGGCATTAAACCCTTTGTGTCTATTCGCATTGGCAAGGAGATTGTGCCCCAGAGCCAGCGGCTCGAGCGTGCAAATGCCAGTTCTTGGCTCTATAACAAAAAAGAACAGGCCCTGCTCCTTAAAATTCGCCAGCAAGACAAAGACGAACTGGTACGCATTACCTATGTGGCCCCACCGCCGCCGGAAAAACCTGCCGAAGGCCCGAAGCAGGAGGAGTCTGGCCCAGAAGAAGCCAAGGAGGACGCACCGAAAAGCCCAATAGATAGCGAAGACCGCTCTTTAATTCCCCTGCAGTGGAGGTCCATACCCCTTCCCCCTGCTACGAGGCCCTAGATTGCGCTATGCGCCACTTTCGTCTATTATACCATTATGGCTGTCAAACGCTTTACTGTCCTCGATTTACTCGATATTGATTTAAAAGACCAGAACTCGTTAAATCTAAAATGTATTGGAGGCAGAAAGGGGCTTTCCAGAGAGATTGCCATGTCCGATTTAAACCGGCCGGGGCTTGCACTGTCGGGATTTTTCGATTCCTTTGCCCACCAAAGAATACAGATATTTGGCCGGGGCGAGGTTGCCTATCTCGATAAAATCTCCAAAGAAGGGCAATTGGCATCCCTAGATACTTTTTTTTCCTATCATCTGCCCTGCTGCATTTTTACCCACAACCTAGATCCAAGCCCAGCCTTTTTAGACCTAGCCGAACAAAGCTCCTGCCCAATTCTGCAAACAGACCTCTCTTCCTCCGAATTCTCTTCCCGGCTTTTGCGCGTTTTAGGCGATATTTTTGCCCCCCAAAAAAATACCCATGGAGTCTTAGTAGAAGTATACGGTATCGGCATCTTAATACTGGGAGACAGCGGTGTGGGCAAAAGCGAAACCGCCCTGGAGCTTATTGAACGGGGTCACCGCCTTGTGGCCGATGACGTGGTGGATATTCGCTGTGTAAATGGGAACATTCTTATGGGTGCCGGTGCAAACAAAATTATTGGACACTATATGGAAATTCGCGGCCTGGGCATTATAAATATAACCCATCTGTATGGCGTAGGTGCAATTAGGGATAAAAAACAAATAGAGCTCATTGTCGAGCTCGAAGAATGGGATCAGGACAAGGTCTACGACCGCATAGGGACCACCGAACACTATATGGAAATTTTAGGGGTAAAAACCCCCCATTTACAAATACCCGTAAAGCCCGGTCGCAACATTCCCAATATTTTAGAAACTGCTGCGATGAACGAACGCCTAAAGAAAATGGGCTATCACTCTGCACGGGAATTCAATCAAAATGTTTTAAAATGGATAGAAAGCGATTCTGCTCGCTCTATAAATTTTTCTCAGGATGATTTATTTTAATGAAGGGGAAATTATGACCGAACAACTTGTCACCATTAGTAATCGTGCAGGCATTCATGCACGACCAGCAGCTTTGCTCGTCCAGACAGCAAGTAAGTTTAAATCTAAAATTTACATAGAAAAAAACAACGATAAGATTAACGGCAAATCGATAATGGGGGTTATTACCCTTGGTGCCTCCTACAACACCGAATTAAAAATTATTGCCGAAGGAGAAGACGAAGCCGAGGCAGTCCAAGCGATTGTCAGGCTCTTCGAAAGCAAATTCGAAGAGGATTAAAGAGATAGCAAAGGAGTAGAAACTGAATTCTAAAAAATTCAACCTCTCATTTTTGGGTCTTCCGTTTCTCATTTTTTTCTACCTTCTTTCTACTCTCTTTGCCAGTTTTTTTGCCACTAAAACATTTTCTTCCCTCCTTACCGTTAAAGACCGGCATTTTACCATGGTGCTTATAGCCTTTTTAGGTCTGTCGGTATTTGTTATTTTATTTATGCTCGTCTATCTCGTGCGTCTTTTGCCCCGATTCAAATTAAAAACCTTTGGAAGTCAATTGCGGGGCAGGCTGTTTTTTTTCTTTATGCTCACCGTACTGGCCTCGTTTTTGCCATCACTTTTAATAAGTTCTCGCCTCATTACCGAAATTACCAAGACCTTTTTTTCTGTCGATTTGGAAACCAGCATTCAAGATGCACGGTGGTTTGCCCTAGAGGCCTACAAGGCAAAGATGGCCAAGCTAGAAGAAATTAGCCGGTCCAGCAAGCTCGTCCTCGCATTAGAAATAGCAGCACAGGAGGATATAGAGGGCGCAAGAGAAGTGGCCACAAGTGTAGACCCAAATATCCTGGCTATTCAAAGCTTTAGAATTGATAGCGAAGAGCATTGGCTGCCCGATAAATATTTTGGGGCCGAGGAGTATCGACTTGCCAATGCACCCGATTCGCAAACGGGTTTTCTGCTTTTAAACGAGGATGTAGACTGCCTGCGCTATGTTAGGCTGGTTAACAACCGCTCTATGCTCATTGTCTGCTTTTATCTGGGCAATAATTTTAGTGTGCGCACAGAGCGTTTAGATGTATCAGAATCCATTACTGCCACTGTCTCGGCCTCTAAAAAAAATCTTAATTATACCGCGCTTTTTCTTTATCTGACCTTTTCCCTGCCTTCGATGTTTATTGCCCTTATAATTGCCCTTAATTTGAGCGATCGCATTGCCAGCCCCGTTACCGAACTTTCCAAGGCCACCAGTTTGGTTGCCAAGGGCGACTTTTCGGTGCGCCTGCCCAGTTTTCCCAATGACGAATTGGGCGACCTGGTTAAAGCCTTTAACCAGATGGTGCGCGACCTAAGTATTTCCAGCGCCCTGACCATTCGCACCGAAAAAATTAACGTGTGGCAGGATATTGCTCAAAGGCTGGCCCACGAAATTAAAAACCCTCTTACCCCTATTCGTCTTTCTGCCGAACGCCTTATTCGGAAATTGGATACCAAGCCAGAGGAAGTTTACGAAATTCTTGAGTCTTCGATTAAGACCATTATCCAGGAAGTGGACAATTTAAACAGGCTTTTAACAGAATTCAGATCTTTTTCCCGGCTGCCTTCGCCCAATCTTGAGCCAGTAGAGGTGTTTGCCCTTATCGATGAATCGCTGGCGGTGTTTAAACATTCCTATCCCGATATTCTTTTTGACTGTTCGGCAGTTACTACTGGCATAATTATACGTGTAGATCCCCGACAGTTTTCGCAGGTTCTGCAGAATTTAATTCTCAATGCCATCGATGCCATGGGCGAAAAAGGTACAATAAGTCTTGGGGCCACTAAAACACAAAAATCTCATGGAAATTATTGTAAAATATCAATTCGAGACAGTGGAACTGGCATAGATGCCGACAACATTAAAGAAATATTTAATCCCTATTTTACCTCTAAAGAACATGGAACGGGCCTGGGCCTGTCCATTGTAGAAAGAATTATTACCGAACACGGGGGAAATATTTGGTGCGAATCTGCTATTGGATATGGTGCCACTTTTTTTATAGAATTGAAAATGGAAGAGGATGATGAATAAAATTTTAATTATAGATGATGAGGCAGGTATTCGAAGCTCATTGAGCCTTATACTCGAAGACGAGGGATATGCCCCCATTGCCTTTGAAGATGCACCTGCAGGCATTGCCTTTTTAGAGGGGGAAGAGGTTCCCATTGTACTTCTGGATGTGTGGATGCCGAAAATGGGCGGTATCGATGCCCTTAAAATTATTAAAGAACGCTGGCCCAACATTGAGGTTATCATTATTTCGGGGCATGCAAACGTGGACATGGCCGTAAAGGCAGTTAAATGTGGCGCCTTCGATTTTTTAGAAAAGCCCCTTTCGCTGGACAGGGTTTTAACCGTTGTTAGAAATGCAATAAACCTACACGACTTAAGGCGGGAAAATGTTGGGCTAAAAAGACAGACTGCCCAAGACGAGCTTATTGGCTCTTCCGAGCCCATGCAGGCCATTAAACAAATTATTGCCCAATCGGGAAAAACCGAGGCCCGAATTCTTATTGGAGGCGAAAATGGCACGGGCAAAGAGCTTGTGGCAAGGGCTATTCATTTTGCCTCCACCAGGGCAGATGGGCCTTTTATCGAAGTAAACTGTGCCGCCATTCCCGAAACACTTATAGAAAGCGAACTCTTTGGCCACGAAAAAGGCGCCTTTACCGATGCCCACACGGCTAGAAAGGGCCGCTTCGAATTGGCAACGGGTGGCAGCCTTTTTCTCGATGAAATTGGCGACATGTCCCTTGCGGCCCAGGCGAAGGTTTTACGCGCCATACAGGAGCAGGAAATCCAACGCATAGGCGGGGAAAAACTTATTCCAGTTGACGTAAGAATTATTGCCGCTAGCAATAAAGACCTAAAAGAGGCCTGCTTAGACGGAAGTTTTCGCGAAGATTTGTATTTTAGACTGAATGTTATACCCATACGTATTCCTGCCCTGCGCCAACGCCCGGAGGATATTTCCGAACTGCTTACTGCTTTTTTGGCCCATTTAGGGCATCCCGAATATGTTTTAGACCATACAGCCATAGCATACCTAGAAAACTATGCCTGGCCGGGGAATGTCAGAGAATTGCGCAATCTTGCCGAACGCATAACCGTCTTGGCCGAAGTTGAACATTTGACCGAAGAAGATATAAAACCAATCCTGCATTATCAAAACCTGACAATGGGTCAGGGCCCAAGGGCTATATCCCAGGCAGTGGATGTCTCTTTTTTACAGATGCCCTTTTCCGAGGCAAAGGAGGCCTTCGAAAAACGGTATATCGAAAACAAACTACAGGAAAATAATAACATTATTTCTAAGACGGCCGAGGCAATAGGGATGTACCCCAGCAATTTACATGCTAAACTAAAGAAACTGGGAATAAAGGTGTAATATGAAGCCCTTAACAATTAGACAGCAGGAAGTATTGGCCTTTCTGTCTTCTTTCATTTCGCAAAATAGTTATCCGCCCACCATTCGCGAAGTTGGAGCCCACTTTAATATCTCTGTAAAAGGGGCCTATGACCATCTTTTGGCTCTTAGAAAAAAGGGCTGGATTACCTTCGACAGCAAATTATCGCGGGCCATAAGCCTTGTCGAAGATACAGAGAAACAAGAGCGCACCTCGGCCGACGCCTTTATGGAAATTCCGGTTATGGGCCATGTCGCTGCGGGCAGACCCCTTTTGGCCGAGGAAAACAAGGAGGGCATGGTCTATGTGCCTTTTAATGTGCTAAAAACCAATCGCCAGTATTTTGGTTTAAAAATTCAAGGCGACTCTATGATTGGTGCAGGCATAATGCCCGAGGATACAGTGATTATAGAAAAAACTGATTTTGTCCGAAACAGAGACATTGTTGTGGCCATGCTCGACGAAAGGATAACAATTAAACGATATATTAAAGAAAGTTCGCGCATTTGCCTTTTAGCAGAAAATCCTGAATACAAACCAATTTACTGCCAGGATGTTAGAATTATAGGCAAATTAATCTATTTATTACGATCATACTGATGGGGCTATTATGGCAGAGGGATCTTGTTTTATTTTTACCGGGCCGGAAATCGGCGACAAGGCTGCGGCCATTGAATCTTTTAGGGAGAATTTAAAAAAAACCAGGGGCACCAACCTAGAAGTGCATAAATTTTACTGTGTCGATGCCGATTTTTTTAAAATTACCTCCAATATGTTAAATGCAAGCTTGTTTTCCGACACAAGGCTTTTTCTTATTTACAATGCGGAACTTATTAAAAAAAAGGACGATATTGCAGCTTTTTTATCAATTCTTAAAAATATCCCCGCCGATACCCACATAATTTTTATTAGCGACGACATCAGTATTGATAAAAAATTGGAAGCTGCCATTCCAAAGGCCAACAAAAAAATATTTTGGGAGCTCTTCGAAAACAAAAAACAGGATTGGATTCGCAATTTTTTAAAAAAAGAGGGCTTTTCCATCGGCGGGCCCGCAATCGAATTTATTTTAGAATTGATCGAAAACAACACCGAAGCCCTGCGCAAAGAACTGGGGAACTTTAAATATTTTTTTCCTGCCGGCGCCGAATTGACGCTGGAAAATATTGAAAGCACATTGACGAGCTCCCGCCAAGAGACCGTTTTTTCGCTATTTTCTGCAATTGCCAGCCAGGATGCCGAACGGGCCATAGCTATTCTGCATATTTTACTCGACGCAAAAGAGGCCCCCATTCAAATTTTGGCTGGTCTTTCCTGGGCATATCAACGTCTAAAAGGCTATCTTTTTTTAAAAGAAACTTCTCGCATGAACGATTTTGAATTAAAAAAAATAGGGATTACTAGTAAGCGCGCCATTGCCGATTATAAAAATGCCAGTGCCTTTTACTCTACAGTGCAGTGCGCAACAGCCCTGCGGACAATAAGCAATATGGATATGCAAATTCGCCACTTTGGCACTGCCCAGGAGCGTCTGCGCTTAGAAATCTTAACCCTAGACCTTTGCAGGCCTGAGCAGCTAGACCTCTTGCTTCGGCAAAAGGTCTAGGCTCTTAAGGAATACGCTTTATTTATCCCGCCGCTCGTTAAACAGGCTGGCAATTGTCTCTTGGTTCTTTTCGCCAATAATCTGTTCGCGAACGACATCGTCTTTTAAAATACTGCCAATGGCCGATAGAAACTGTAGATGCGGGCCAGAAATTTTTTTAGGCGAGATAATCATAATAAAAAGGCGGGAAGCTTGGCCATCTAGCGACTCGAAGGGAATGCCTTCCTGCTTAATGCCAATGGCCACGCTCACCTCTTTTATGCCATCGCTTTTTGCATGGGGCAGGGCAATACCTGCCTGCATCCCCGTACTCATGGTGTGTTCGCGCTGAAGTACATCGGCGAGGACCTGGGCGCGGTTAAGCACCTTGCCATTTGCCACTAAAATATCGATGAGCTCGCCTAAAACGCCCTCCTTACTGGTGGCGCTAAGGTTCGTCTTTATTGCCTCTGGCGTAATAAGTTTTAAAACATCCTTGTCCATGCGCCCATCTAAATCGATTAACTCGGCCTTCATGCTCTTTGGATCGGCGGCAATTTTTAATTGCTCGATAGAATCGTGCAGGGATACCACCACCTCGTATACGGCTGTTTTTATAAAGCTAAAATCGTCCTTGCTTGTCTCTATTTTTATATGGCTCTCTTCCTGAAAAATCGACAGCGTAATATCGTCTTTGCGCGCCTGCGACAGGCCCTCATCAATATTCATCATCTGCACATAAAAACCATCGTCGCGCAGCTCTTTTAATAGGCTGTTTACCACCAGGCCGGCAATATTTCCCGAGGGCAGGTTTAGCTCGAAGCTAACCGCGGTGTCGTCCTTGACAGGTTTTTTAGTGCCCTTGCCAGGAATTTTTAATGAAAAATTTAAAATGGGGGGGGCAACCAAGGTGGTAATCAAGGTCATTAAAATGGCAATGCCAAAGAGTTTTTCGTCTAAAATACCGGCTGCAAGACCAATACCAGCTACAATTAAGGCCACCTCGCCGCGGGGCACCATGCCGCTGCCAATGCGAAAAGCGCCTTTGGCGTTAAAGCCCAGACCAAGGGCGGGCAGGCCGGCTCCCAGCATTTTTGTAACAATAGCAAGTAGGGTATACAGGCCGCCAAACACAAGGACCTCTGTATTAAATAGTTCCGAAACATTTACCAGCATCCCCATTACCGCAAAGAAAAGTGGCACAAAAAATTCGTACAGGCCGTGTATTCGCTCCTGAATAATCGTTGCAATATCGGTTTTAGACAGCGAAAGGCCGGCGATATAGGCGCCAATAATCATGGCCAGGCCCTGTTTTTCAAAAACACCGGCCAGTAAAAGGGCAATGCCCAGGGCCAATACCGAAAAGTCCCAAGAGTGGTTAAATTTTTTTAAAAAGCTCGCAATTTTTTTAGAAAAAATAAGCCCCAGGGCCGTAAAGCCCAGCCACAGCGAAAATGCTTTTAAGGCAATCATACCGATTGCCCTGCCACTGAGCCCGCCGCCAGCACCACCGGTGCCACCGCCGGTACCGCCGGTCATTGCCACAATGCCCATAACAATAGCCAGCAAAATAATACCTAGGACATCGTCGAAGACGGCAGCGGCCAAAATGGTAACTCCCTCGGGGCTGTCCATTTTTTTCTGGTCAGAAAGAATTCGCGCAGTTATACCCACCGATGTGGCGGTAGACAGAATGCCCAAAAACATGGCCAAGGGGCTCATAAAGGAGACATGAAAGCCGATAACGGTAATGAAGGCCCCAAAAACAAAGGAAAGCAGGGCGCCCCCAAGGCCCACTAGGCCACCGGTAACCGAGTATTTTAAAAAGAGCCCTAGGTCGGTTTCTAGGCCCGAAGCGAAAAGTAAGATTATCGATGCCACCGTAGAAAAAGCGTAAAGCTCGGTACTCACCGCAAGGGCCGGCGAGGCAATTGGAAAAATTCCCTGGGGAAAACCAGGAAGAGCAATACCACCCAGTGCAAAGGGCCCAATAACAACACCTGCCAGCAATTCACCCAAAACGGGCGGAATCCCTATTTTTTTAACTAAGCCCCCGCCAAAGCGGACAGCAAACAGGATTATTCCAATTTGAAGCACCAAATTGGCCATTTGCTCGGTCAACGAAGTAGATTCACTGGCAAACAACGAACCTGCCAGTAAAAAAAGACAAACACTTGCCGTAAGAATTTTTCCCAATTTACTCATAGCACCTCCACGCAGCAAAACATTGCAAACAGCAACGTTTTCATACAAATGATGCGCTTTTGGGGCATTTAATGCAATAGGCCCCCTGAACTAAAGCTTATCGATAAGCATAGAACACTTGCCCGAAGGTATGGGCAGGGTCTTTTTTTTCTTATTCAGAATGTTTATCGTAAAATAATAGAGCTTTTCACTTTCCATATGAATTTCCCAGCCCCTTCCGCTTCTATTCGATAAAATAGTAATCATATTGCGCTTGAGGGATAAATTTTCTATCCCCATCATTTCTAAATTGGGAATTATCCAGTCCACCGTTTTGCGCGGCAGGGAAATTAACAGGCCAATAATATTTTCTATCATCAGGGTGATGGTTGAAAGTCCGGCAAAGGCCAAAAAATGCTTGCGGGGAAAATCCTCGTTCCCCTCCCAAACCGCCTTGCCTTCGCGGTCGGGCAAATAGGCTTCCCAGAGATGGCCTTTTAAATGATTCCCCTCCGGGTGCATTGAATCTAGGACGTAATACAGGTGGCGAATGGCCGATTCCCGGGCTAGATCCCAGCGGTTATAGCGCTCTAAGCCCTTTATAACCATAAAGGTAAGATGGGGAAACACCGAACCCCGGTAACCGCCCCCATTGTAATCGAAGTTGGGATCGTCCAGGGCCAAGGAGGGAAAGGGATGCTTCGAGCCAAAGACCTTTGGGTCGCTAAGCAGGGAAATCATTTTTTCGGCCTTGTCGTCGTTGGGAATTTCTGCCAACAGGGGCCAGAAGCCTGCAATCGATTTCACTGCCAAACGTTGCTCATCGGCATCTAAGTCGTAGTAAAATCCGGTGGCGGAATCCCACATAAGGGAGTTTATGCGTGTCTTTAAAGAAAAATACAATTTTTTATACTGAAAACTCTGCTCTTTGTCGTTTAAAATATCGGCAAGGGCCGACATATACAGGGCATTTATGGCCATTGCGGTATTAAAATCGATGTGGTAGACCGCTTTTTCGCGGGGCGAATTGGGCATGCCCGTTGCGGCAAGGGGGGCTGCATACAGGCCGTTCTCCTTTTTGCAAAGCCCATCTATCCAGAACAGCTGCTTTTGCAAAACGGGCAAGACCTCTTTTATTCGTTTTTTATTTGCCAATTTGTGGTACAGGTTAAATTCTGCCCAGGCAAATAATGGCAGCGAAATGCCCTCGGGGTTATCGGCAGCCAAGACCGCCTGGCCAGTCTGCCTGTCGTAGCAGGCGCGTATTGCCCCGTCTTCCTCTTGCTTGGCATAAAATCCGTCTAAATTATTATTTGCCTGATATATATTGTTTGAATATACAAGAAAAAAAGTGGAAAAAATACTTTCTATTTGATGCACATAAGAACTTTCGGGATATACAAAAAACTTACTGTCAAAGCCACTGCCGGGGCCCCCAGCCATCCAGCCATCCTGAATCCAGGCCAACGTTTTATCGTAAATATCCACGAAGTCCTGGTCATAAAAGTGAACTTTAGGGAAGTCACGTTTTGTCACAGGTACTCCTTTATTGTATACACTATTGTAATAGTATAATGTTTTTTTGCAAATAAATTTAATTGCAATAGAGAATAAAATACCGCACCAATTGAGTCTTGTCAAATCAAAAATGTCAAATATATCAAGTTTCTAAGATTCCATCAGGGCACTTGACTACTTTTATATGTACTGCTATTCTATCTGTGAAATTATTCACAGATAGGGGGCTCCAGTGTTGCCAGAACCAGTTGTAGAACGGCTTGTCAAACTTTCTCGCATTTTAAGTCGCCTGGACTGCGATTTTATCAGCTCTGCAAACTTAGAGCGCATAACCTCTTGGTCGAGCAACACCATTCGCAAAGACATATCATTTTTAAATAACCAACATGCCAGCAACAAGGGCTACCCTGTCAAAGAGCTGCAGGCAAATATCGATACCGCCCTGGGGCTTTCGGCAAATTATAATTTTTGCATTATTGGCCTTGGCCGTCTGGGTTCTGCATTTTTAAATTATTCTGGCTTCGAGCAGACCAATTTTACGCTAAAGGCCGGCTTCGATTCCAGCATTAACCGACTAGAGGTTTTAAGCTCGCCTGTTCAATTGTTTCCAAGCTTTAAAATGGCCGAAATAATTCCCCGCTATAATATTGGCATGGCCCTGCTCTGCGTTCCGGCAGACCAGGCAGAAAGGGTAAGCAAGACCATCATACAGGCGGGAATACGGGCCATTATCAATTTTGCCCCTATTGTACTAGAGGCACCGGGACAGGTACTTATTCAAAACATCTATTTAGGCGATGAGCTGCGCTATTTAGCGGCCCGTCTCCATCAATTAACGGATACCACTGGCTTAGCGAAGCCAGAATAAATATAGGGCAAGCCATATAACTTGCCAATTTGGAGGACCCAATGTTCAGAATTTCCACCATGAACAAAATTGCACCAATTGGACTGGACCTGTTCCGTAGCGACAGCTATGAGGTTGCGTCCGATTTATCCAATCCCGATGCAATTCTTGTGCGCAGCGCAGATCTACACGACCTTGAATTTCATTCAACCGTTAAGGCCATTGCCCGAGCCGGAGCAGGGGTAAACAATATTCCACTTGCCAAATGTAGCGAACAGGGCATTGTGGTCTTTAATACTCCCGGAGCCAACGCCAATGCGGTTAAAGAATTGGCAATTGCCGGTCTTTTGCTCAGTTCGCGCAAAATTATTGCGGGGGTCAATTGGGGCATTTCGATAAAAGAGCGCGGCGACGAGGTGCCGGAGCTGGTGGAAAAAGAAAAATCGAAGTTCCAGGGGCCCGAGCTTTCGGGAAAAACCTTGGCGGTAATTGGACTTGGTGCCATTGGTGTAATGGTGGCAAACGATGCTCTTGCCCTGGGCATGAAGGTTATAGGCTTCGATCCTTTTATCTCTGTAGATGCCGCCTGGAATTTAAGCCATCAGGTGCAAAAAGGTGAATCCTTAGAAGGTGCCCTGATGAAGGCAGATTATATTAGCCTCCATGTTCCTTTAAACGAGGCCACTAAGGGCATGATTAACGAAGAAAAAATTAACATGATGAAAAAAGGAGTGCGTATTATCAATTTGGCCCGGGGGGGGCTGGTAAGGGAGCCAGATATTATTAAGGCGCTAAACAGCGGAAGAGTATCGAGCTATTTTTCCGACTTTCCCACCCAGGAACTGCTGGACTGCCCAAATGCCATCTGTCTGCCTCACCTTGGGGCTTCCACCCCCGAAGCCGAAGACAACTGTGCAGTTATGGCAGCCAAACAGCTTAAAGATTATTTGGAAAATGGCAATATTACCAATTCGGTCAATTTTCCCAAATGCCATCTAGACCGGCGCTCTCCCTATCGGCTCATTGTAATAAACCGAAATGTTCCGAATATGGTGGGCCAAATTACTACACTTTTGGCAAAGGAGGCAGTAAATATTACGGCAATGATTAACCATCATAAGGACGAATTTGCCTATAATATTATCGATTCCGACCAGGAGATAACCGCAACCACCCTCGAACAAATCGAAAAAATAGCGGGAGTTATTCGGGTTCGCTGTCTATAACTTGATTGCTCTTGAACGCCCAGGGTCCTTTACGTGGGGGCCTGGGTCCTTTTACGTGGGGGCCTGGGTCCTTTTACGTGGGGCCCTGGGTCCTTTTACGTGGGGCCCCAGAGCCCTGATGTTTAGGGGAGTTCTTTTAAAGCTTCTGCCGCCAACCTTACCACAGCCGGTTGCCAGTCCATATATTCAACGGCGTTTAAGGCCGTTCGGGCAATTTCACTCTTTGTCCGCCCCAGGGCCGGAATTAAAAACCGAACAAGCTGTTCATCTATCTGGGTTACCACATTTGCCTTTCTGCGGGAGTTCATATCGGTTAAATAGCTGGCTAAAAACTGCACCGCTGCATCGCTGGGGCTGCGCGAAAGGGCGCTTATTGCCGAAAGCTTTTCATCGATATCCAGCCCCTCCCGATAGGATCTGTCTAAATAGGGCAGGGCCTCTTCGGGAACACCCAGGCTGGCCAACTGGCCCATTGCTGCTTTTCGAATAGAAGAAAGCATTGTCCGCTCTCTGGTTTTTTTTACTGTTAGTGTCCAGGCATCAGCAAGGGAAAAACTTGCCAGCCGTATTTTGCTGGAATTTGCTGCCTTAGAGGCCTTCGACTGCTCAAGGGCCAATAATTTTACTGGCAAGCTGGCTGTTTTTATAATTACGATAAGCGCATCGGTAGGGTCTTCTAAAATTTCGGGCAAAACCTGGCGAGCAACATTTTTTACCAAGGCCGAATACCAGCTATTGCAGGCATAAAAAACGGGGTAAAAGGCCTCTTCGACCCGATATTTTTCTAGGGCCAAAATAGCACCATAGGCCAGTTTTTCCGCTTCTTCCCGGTTTACGGGGGCTTTTTCGTTTAGGTCAGAAAGCACCTTAATTACATGGGGCAGGTATTCCATGGAGCGAATTCTGCCCAAGGCGTTTAAGGCCTCGCCCTTTGCAGAATAATCGTTGGTAATTTGATAAAATCGCCAAATATCTCCTGCTGCACTGGCATATTTTAACTCGCCCAGTTCGATGCAAAGTAATTTCCCCAGTAAATTGCCCACATTGCGATCGCTATTGTTTTTAAGATTGCCATATATGTTATTTAAATTTACGATGGCCCTTTTATTGAGGTCCCCGCTATCGGCCAGATGCAAATTCGCCACCGTTTTAATAACTGAATACTGCTCATGAATGCTGCCTGCCTGCTCGTACAGCCAGGTGTATAGATCCAGCTCTTCGTTTGCATAGGTGGGGATACTCACACCGAGACATACTGCCAGAACAAAAAAAAATTTTTTCCTCATTTTGCCCCTCGTTTATTAGGTATTTTGGCCTATTCCCTAAAGGAATATTCATAATTTAAAGAATATTTAGTATCTGTAATACTATTGTTCACCTTTTTTTTCTGTATCTCGCCAAATTCGCCATATTCATATGCATAGCTAATAAGCGTATCGCCCTTTGAATCCAAGCGGATAGTGCCTAGCATTTTATCTCCCTCGTAGCTATGTAGTTCTGAACGCAAAAGCAGGTCCTCGCTATTGTAGTAGTCCTGCCTGGATACATTTCCATTTTTATCGTACCTAAAAAGACTATAGGCAACCAGTCCGCCAACCGGATCGAGCAGCCTGGTTTTAAGCAATTGCGGCCCCTCCCAGTCGTACAGCGTCTTTGCCAGCACCCTGTCGTCCTTTCCCACCACAGTCTGCGAAAGTCGCAATGCATCCTGGTTATAGGTGTATAATATGCCCGACAGAAGCTGACCCTCCCCAGTGTACAGCAATTCTTTAGCCAAAAGCCCCTCTGCATACTCGTAGACGGTCTCGGACAGGATGCCGCCGGTAGCGTCTTTTTCTGTTTTTTTTACCAGTAATTCGGCCTCGTACTCGTATTCTATACTTCCCAAAAGCAGGACCGAGGCACTATAGCGAGTTTTTTTACTTATATAGCCCCTATCGTTGTATTCCGAAAGGGTATATTCGTCCAGCGCGCCGTCGTCGTAGCGTATCGACATTTTTCGCTCCACCGGCACAGGCATTTTGCGGGTATCCGCAGCCATCTCTTTGTTTTTGCCAGCCCTTTCTGCAGGTAGAAAATTGTTCTGTGCCTCGGGGCTACTTTTGCAGGCGAAAAACAAGACTAGGCATGCTGTTGGTATCATAATTCGAGTTTTCATTTTTTCCCCCACCCCATAAGTATTATAAGTTTTTTATTTTATTCAAGCACAATGCTTGCAATCAATTCTAAAAATAGGTTTACTAAGGGCATGAGCGCCACAACTCTGCACAATACCGTACAAAGAACCTTAGAAACCGGCAGCATCCTGTCTTTAAAAGACAGTCCCGGCCTTATAGCCCCAGAAGACCTTGCCATTTACGAGACCCTTTTCCGGAATATTTCTATTAAAGGACATAACAAAATTAGGCTTCCCATTTATTGGGCGCATATACAAAGCGAAGGCTGCGAATATTATAACGAACTCTGGCTGGCAAATGTAAGAAAACTTTGCAAATTTGCAGGGAATTATCACATTGATGTCCACCTTGCCTTTCACCCTTTAATTTTAGACCTCGTCGACAATAGCGACAAGCCAGCCTGGGTCCTGAGCAGCCTGGCCAGCGAAAACTTTGCCAATGTGTTTTTTATTCGGGATACTTCTTTACAAAAAAGCTTTATCGATGCTGCCCGCCACCTCTATCGCCGGCTAAAGGACTGTAAAAACATTGTAAGCTTCGAGCTCCTACCCAGCAGCCTGGGAAATAAAACCAAAATTCCCGATACGGCAATTCATGCCTTTACGCTTAATTTTATCAATTCGTTAAAAGCCTCCAACGAAAATCTAAGCTTTATTTCTCTTGTCAATTAATTGCCAAAACGAGCTTTTAAAAAGCCTTTTTTTGTTGGTGCACCACTGGCCACCGCCTGAACAGGAATGGGGGCAATAGAGCGCACACTGCCATCTTCCATTACAAACCACATTCGGGCAACTTGTTCTTCGAACAGCTTTTCTATGCCAGTTTTAAAACTCAAAATGCGGTGAACATAATTTAAGGTGCTTGCCGGGGTCGTGTTTTTCCGCACCCGGTTTGTCCCCGCATTGTACATGGCAAGGCCCGCAACCTCGTTGCCAGCCAAATCCAGGCAGAGCTTTAAATGGGCAACACCGTGTTCAACATTTGTATCGATTGTGTAAAAGTCGGATTCGCTCAATTTTGGAAAGGAGCGGTTGTTTAATTGAAAAATACCCCGATCAACACTGTTTTTATTTCTATTTATTGCTGTTCTTCTAAAATGGCTCTCTTCCCAGGCCAGAGCTATAGCCAAACTCGGTGAAACATTTTGTTTTTCCGATTCCTCTAATATTTTTAAGGCAATCTCTGGCGAGCCAACAATTGCGCTATAAAAGTCTTTGACCGCCTGGGCTGCCTGAACCGACCGGTACAAGGCAAGCACCTTATCGGTGGGAATACGATACGAAAGGGCAATTGTTCTATATTCATCGGGGTGGGCAATAGTTTGCGTATCGCTTAACGAAAGGGCTTTTACGTCCTCTTCATGCAAAGTAGACAGGTCCTCTTGCCGCCCTATACTAACATAAAAGACAAAGACAAAGGCGGCTAAACAGAGGCCCACACTAAAGAGCCACGAATACCGCCGAAAGAAAATTGATACATTCCTAGACACATACACCTCAAACAATGGAATATTTCGCATATAATACGAGTTTGCGCCAATATGTGCAATAGCCACATTATGTCCAAAATGTTAATTTATTGATGAAGCTGATGGTTTTTCGACAATTTAGATTAAATAAATAGGCCCCTTTAAAAAAGGGGCCTTTGCTAAGGAAAAAATTTAACGTTTTTTACGCTTTTTCGGTTAGGATGCTCAGAAGCTCTGCTTCGGTTTTGGCATTTAAAATTTCTTCCCGCTTCTGGGGGCTTTTAAACAGACCGCTCACCTCGGCCAAAAACTGCAAATGTGGCCCGGTTTTATCTACCGGAGAAATGGTCATTATAAAAATTCTGCATGGTTCCCGGTCTAACGAATCGAAATCTACCGGATTTTCGGAAATGCCAATACAGGCAACTAAATCGCTTACCGCATTTGTCTTGCCATGCGGAATAGCAATACCGTGCTTCATGCCCGTGGACATCTTCTGTTCTCTTTCCAGAACAGCCTGCCGAGCCACTTCCCGATCTTTTATCTGACCAGCATGTACCAGCACATCGAGTAGTTCATCAATTATCTCCTCTTTAGTTGAACCCTTCATATTGAGTTTAACTGTCTTGGAGTTTAATACTGCCTTCAAGTTCATGGCTATAGTCTATGGGGATGGTCAAATGTTGTCAATAATAGAATTTTATTAGCAATAGTAATTTAGAGAATAACTGGCTATACTACTATATATGGACATTATTTCGTTAATTTTTAATCGGCTGGACAGCATAGATAGAAAATCTAAGAAGCAGTATGGGGATGCAGAAATTGAATCGGCCCGCCATATTTTGCTGGCAAATATGCCTAAAACAATAGAGGCGAGCGTGTTAGAAGATATTTTCGAATACTGGCTTAGCTTGTTAGAGACTGGAGGTCCCTTTCTTAAACTTGGCGATTTAGCGAGCTTTTTGCTGGCCCCAGAGGCCGATTCGGACTTGCACGACGACGATTATCGGGCCCTCTATGCCATTATTAAAGACCATGCCGAAGACATGGACATAGACTTACTTACAAGCTATATGTCGGCACTTTTACATAAAAAAATATATTGATGTTTTGAAAGTTTTTCTTGCATTTTATATGGGTCTGCATATACTAAGTATTAGGAGGGTATATGCAAGAGCCACCTTTCTATTTTGGGGTTGCAAGATATTAAATGCAGCCCATTAAACCGATCGCACACGAGGCGATCCACCGGATCGTATACGCCCCGAGGGGCATGTAATGGGGTTTGCACCTGTTGCTTTGGCACATTCGGTCGACCTCAAAAGAGCTGGCGCAAGGCCGGCTCTTTTTTTATGTAGGCCTTTTAATTTGGACAGGCCTTTGACCTAGACTGGGTTTTTGGCCTAGACAGGGCCATCAATTTTATATTATTTCTTTTTATATGCAGACTTCAGAAATCCCCGACAAAACACAGCAATACTATAAAAACTGCCGGCTCTGCCCCCGTTTTTGCGAAATAGATCGCACCGCAGGGCAAAGGGGCTTTTGCGGCCAAGGCGATAACATGGCAGTTGCCTTTGCCGGGCTGCATTTTGGGGAAGAGCCTGTCTTAGTTAGAAAAGGCGGCTCCGGCACTATTTTTTTTTCCGGCTGCACCCTGGCCTGTTCTTTTTGCCAAAACTGGCAAATATCGCATTGCCGCTATGGCAAAAACATTGGCATCGAAGAATTTGCCGATATTTGTCTGGAACTGCAAAACCGCGGCGCCGAAAACATAAATTTAGTTAGTGGTACCCATTTTATACCCAGCATCGTCGATGGCCTTGCCCTGGCAAGGGAGCGGGGCCTTAATATTCCCCGGGTTTGGAATACCTCTTCGTGGGAAAGCGAAGAAGGCTTGGCCCTTTTGGCTGGCAGCATCGATATATATCTTCCCGATATTAAGACATTCGACCGCCCTCTTGCCCAAAAACTTTTTAAGGCAGGGGAATACCCAAATTTTGCAATTAGGGCCATTGAGTATATGGCAGAGCAGGGCCCCTTCGAAATTGATGGCCAAACAGGCTTTCGGGCAATGCAGGCTGCGCTCGAAGAAGATTCCGTGCAGAGCCTAAAAAAAGGCCTTATTTTGCGACACCTTATATTGCCCGAACGAATAGAGGATACCGCTAACATTCTAAAATGGTTTAAACGCAGCCTACACCATCGGGCCCTTATTTCCATAATGACGCAATACACGCCGGTGGGAGATAGCGGTAAAATTCCTTCCACCAGGTTTTTAGAAATAGATGAATACAATATGGTGCAGGAACTTCTGGACAGATATTCAATTGATTTGGGCTTTTTTCAGGAATTTCAGGTCGACAGCGAGTGGCTACCCGATTTTACCCGCCCCAAACCCTTTGGCAGCGAGCTGTGTATTCCGGTTTGGCATTATTTATCGGGCTTCGTACAGTAATTTTAACAATTTTTGCTTCGATTTGTCCACAAACTCTTTTTTTACACTATAATAGAATAAAATACCACTTACAAAAGAGGGGGAGCTGCCCGCATGCAATATTTACACGAAGGCGAAAAAATTTTAGGCCTTTCTATTCCAGTAAGCGCATTAAAAACCAAAGAATCCTGCGGTGTAGGAGAATTTTTAGACCTAGTGGCCCTTGCCCAATTTTGTACATTGGCCAATATCGATCTTATACAGCTTTTGCCGGTAAACGATACTGGCCTGCAGAGCTCGCCATACAGTGCGCTTTCGGCCTTTGCCCTAAACCCCCTATTCTGTCGCCCCCTGGCGATAGATGCATCGGCTGCGACAGTAGACTTGGTAAAGGCCTTTTTAAAAAAGCTTCCCCAGGGCGAACGCTTTGTGTACTACAAGCTGTATACCGAAAAAATGGCGGTATTTAAGCAGATTTTTCAAGCCCAGTTGAGCCAAATTTTAAAAGATTGGCAAGACGAATCGAGCGCCCTAAGGAAGTGGGCCAGCAAACAGGACTGGCTAATACCCTATGCGGTGTTCTTTGTTTTAAAAGAAAAAAATGAATATCGGCACTGGAAAGACTGGCCAAAGGCAGAGGCGGGCAACCCCGAGGCAATTCAGGACCGGTGGCAGACCGCCGAGCTCAAAGAGGAGCATCTCTTTCCTATTTGGCTACAGTACCACAGTTTTCGCCAGTTTTCCGATGCAGCCCTTGCCGTGCGAGAGTTGGGAATAGATTTAAAAGGGGATATTCCTATTTTGATGAACGAAGATTCCTGCGATGTGTGGAGCCGCAAGGAGCTGTTCAATTTTGCATCAACTGCCGGTGCGCCCCCGGATATGTTCAGCCACGAAGGCCAAAACTGGAAGTTTCCCACCTATTCTTGGGACGCCCACCACAAAGAACAATATGCCTGGTGGAAGGCCCGCTTAAAACTGGTCGATTCCTGGTATTCTGCATTTAGAATTGACCATGTATTGGGCTTTTTTAGAATTTGGGCCTGCGCCAGTAGCGACGAATCGGCCATTCTAGGCTGGTATCAGCCGGGGATAACAATTGCCGAAAAATCGTTAATGGAACAAGGTTTTTCAAAGGAAAGGCTTACATGGCTCAGCCAGCCCCATATTTATGGCAGCTCAATAGAGCATTGCGCAAGAAGTATACAGGACGGCGGTCGGGCCAATAACGATATAGAGGTAATTAAAAAAGATATCCTTATACAGCTGCCTGGCGAAGACCTCTGGCTTTTTTCTCCATCCATTAAAGGGGAACAGGACCTCTACGGTAAAAATCTATCGCCCGAATTTACCCGTTTTCTTATAGAAAAATGGCGCGACCGCTGTCTGCTTCCCGCGCACATCCACGGTGGCGAGGGCCTTACGCCCAGCTGGTACTGGAAGGACTCCTCTGCCTGGAAAACACTCTCCGACGAGGAGCAACTTGCGCTGGAAGACCTCGCAGAGGCGGCAGACCTTAAGGCTGCTGCAATTTGGGAAAAGCAGGGGTATAAGCTGTTAAAAGAGCTTGCTGGCTCTGTAGAAATGCTCGCCTGCGCCGAAGATTTAGGGGCTGTGCCCGCCTGTGTGCCAAAAACTCTTAAAAAACTCCATATTTTTGGCCTGCGCGTTGTGCGATGGTACCGCGACTGGGAAAAAGAGGGAAACCCCTATATTCCCCTTTCCCGCTATGGCAAGGAAAGCGTATGTACCCCTGCCGTTCACGACTCCTCCACCCTGCGGGACTGGTGGGAAAACGAAGCCGAACAGGAGGTCTTTGCAAAATTCCTAAAAAGGAAATTGCCTAGCTCCTGGTCGCCGGCAGTGGCAAAAACCGTTTTAGAATCCCTGGCAGGTGCAAGTTCCAATATCTTTGTGGTCCAGCTCCAAGACCTCCTGCATTTAGATGCCGCCTTTTACAGCCCACATCCTAAGGACGAAAGAATTAACATTCCAGGGACCGTCAACGATTTTAACTGGACCTGGCGCATACCCCAGACCATAGAGTCCTTGCAAAAGGAAGTTCAATTAATTAAGGGAATTCAAGCAGTTTCCGCAAAACGAAAAGGAAAGAAAACCAGATGACTAGCCCGACACCACATGTTTCCAGCACGTTTTTCGCCAATAGACGCAGCGCGAGCATGGAATTCCACATTGCCAAAGAGATTCGGGAAGAATTTGCCTTTGATAAAGAGCTTTTTTCCCTCTCGGGCAACCTAGTTCTGGCCAATTTTAAGGCTGTCCGAGAGTTGACCCAAAAATTAAACACCAAGACCAATCCTCTTACGCATCCAGAAAAAATGATTCGCGCAGGCGATTTAAACGCGATGGGGCTAATCGACGAAATCTTACATTTTGTTACCGCTCTTTACCGAGAAAAACATGCCCCACAGCTCTTCGACGAAGCCCTATTATATTTAGAAAAAAAACATGGCAAAGAGAATGTAGACAAGCTCATTTTAGATTTTACCAGCGAATTTCCTCCTAAAGATGTATACACCAAAAAACTAAAACCCGCGGCCTGGCTTTTACAGAGCAGTGGGGCGGAAACCCATCGGGCCCTTGCCTTAGAAGAACTTATGCTGCTTAAACTGGCAAATTTAAATCCAGCCTTTAAGCCATTTTACTATCTTTTCGACGATTCTCGTTTGGCCAAACAGAGTAAATACACAGCTCTAATGAAGGACCTGGAGCTCTTTTTTAAGAAAAAACCGCTGTTCGGTCCCATGGACCAGACAATCTGGGACATGTTACGCAGCCCGGCCCTTGCCGAACCACATTCATTAACTGGCCAGCTCGATTATATCCGTAAATATTGGTCCACACTTTTAGAAAATTTTTTAATTCGCCTTTTAACCAGCTTGGACATAATTAAAGAAGAGAACAAACCTTCTTTTTTTGGGCCCGGCCCATCTAAGACCTATGAATATGGCGACATTCAACATGAATACGAAAATTTTACACCCGACAAGGATTGGATGCCCAAGACAGTCTTAATTGCCAAAAGCAGCCTTGTGTGGCTGGACCAGCTTTCCAAAAAATATGGCCGCCCCATCGACCGCCTCGACTTAATTCCCGACGAAGAGCTGGACGAATTGGCCCGCCGCGGTTTTACCGGGCTTTGGCTCATCGGTCTTTGGGAGCGCAGCAATGCCAGCCGCGAAATAAAACAGCGCTGCGGAAACCCCGAAGCTGCAGCAAGTGCCTATAGCTTACACGACTACGATATAGCCCAAGACCTCGGTGGCTGGGCCGCCCTGGAAAACCTTAAATCCAGATGCTGGTGGCGCGGTATAAGGCTTGGTTCCGATATGGTGCCAAATCATACCGGAATAGACTCCCGATGGGTTATGGAACAGCCCCAGCGCTTTTTACAACTGCCCTATCCTCCCTTTCCCACCTACTCCTTTAATGGGCCCAATTTATCGCATCGAGATGGTATAGGCATTTATCTTGAAGACCATTATTACGATAAAACCGATGCCGCCGTTGTTTTTAAGCGGGTCGATTTTAATACTGGACAGACCCGCTATATTTATCATGGCAACGATGGTACCGCCATGCCCTGGAACGACACAGCTCAAATTGATTTTCTTAATCCCGAGGCCAGAGAGGCGGTTATTGCCACCATTGTTGGGGTCTGTAAGCAATTTCCCATTGTGCGCTTCGATGCCGCTATGACCCTGGCCAAAAAACATATTCAACGACTCTGGTTCCCCGAACCTGGAAGTGGTGGCGATATTGCCAGCCGCTCGGAACATGGTTTGCCCCGAGACCGCTTTAACGAGCTTATGCCCAACGAGTTTTGGCGCGAAGTGGTGGACCGCTGTGCTGTACAGGCACCAGATACCCTGCTCCTGGCCGAGGCCTTCTGGATGATGGAAGGCTATTTTGTGCGCACCCTGGGAATGCATCGGGTCTATAACTCGGCCTTTATGAACATGCTTAAAATGGAAGAAAATGCCAAATATCGGGCCACCATTAAAAACACCATTGAATTCGATCCAGAAATTTTAAATCGCTTTGTCAATTTTATGAACAACCCCGACGAAGACACCGCCGTGGTCCAGTTTGGCAGCGACAACAAATATTTTGGTGTGTGCACCCTTATGGTTACCATGCCCGGCCTTCCCATGTTTGGGCATGGCCAAATAGAGGGCTACGAAGAAAAATATGGCATGGAATATCGCCGTGCCTATCACGACGAGGTGCCGAACCCCTATATTGTCGAGCGGCACGAAAAAGAAATTTTTCCCCTTATGAAGCGCCGCTACCTTTTTTCTGGCAGCGACAATTTTCGCCTTTACGATCTTTATAACCACGAGGGCCATATTCAGGAAAATGTCTTTGCCTATTCAAACCGGTACCAAGGGGAAAAAGCCCTTGTTTTTTATAACAACTCTTTTTCCCAAACTTCTGGCTGGATACGAAATAGCTCTCCCAGTCTTATTAAGCATACTGATGGCGGTAAAACTCTGATACAGGAGACTTTGTCTTCCTCGCTGGGCCTAGAGGCCGAAAAGGGAGGCTTTGCTATTTTTCAAGAGGCCCGATCCAGCCTTTGGTTCATCCGCGAAAAAGAACAGCTTTCGCGCGATGGCATATATGTCGCCCTGAATGGCTATCAGGCCCAAGTTTTTTTAAACTGGCAAAGCCAGGAAGAAAATGAATATGGGCACTGGGGCCAGCTCTGCGCCATGCTCGATGGGCGAGGGGTCGAAAACCTGCACCACGCTTTCCAAGACCTAATGCTTAAAGACCTGCATAGCGCCTTTGCCGAGCTCTTTGGTCAATCCTATTATGAGCTTGTCTTTGCCCCAGCCCAGAAGGGCGGCCCAAAGAAAGAAGACTGCGCTATTTTATATCCTGCCTTTGTAAAACTTATGCTCACCGCCCACGATTTTATAGAAGGTGCCAAGGGAAAGTGGCAGAGCTTTACTCCCGCCATTCAAAACGCAGGTATTCCATTTAAAGAGAGCTGGAAGCACTTTGTTGCGGGCATTCAAATGGCGCAATATCTAACCTCTAAAATTGATAGCGAAAAACTAAGGGCCCAAACCCTTTTAACCGCCTACTGGCCCCTGTTTATTATTCTCCACGATATTGCTGCCGGCCCACAGGCAAGGCGGGATACAGCGGTTTTATTTAAACATTGGCATCTGGACCGCAAACTCGCTGAGTTTCTTGCGGACAAGACCGATCAGCCAGAAGCCCTACCCCGCCTTATTTCACTTGTGCTGGCCTGGATTCTCTATGCCAAGACCCCTTCCACAAAACGCAAGGCCTGCATCTTAGAATATGTATCTAGCGAGGAGGGCAAGGGGCAGATTGGCCTTAATTCGTTCGACGATGTTCTGTGGTTCAATGGAGAACGTATGGAAGAGGCAACAGAGCTTTTACTGTCTCTGTATCAATTTACCGAGCTTTCAGAACAAAAAGCAGCCTCTCCGGTAACCCAAAAACCGATTGCCAAGAGCGACAAGCCCGAAGAGGCAAGGCCTGCCCTGCGAAAAACCCCAATTATTTTGGACATGCTCAAGGCGCCCAAGGTTGAACTAGAAATCGACACCGAGGCTTTAGAAAAACGCATTAAAAAAGCTGCGACGGCAAGAAAAAAAATTGATAAGGCAATAGACAATGCCAATTATCACTTCGAAGATTTTATAAACTTCTTGTTCCCCGTAAAAGCTAAAAAACAGCCGAAGAACCCGAGCTAAAACGCGGGGCTGCTAGCCGCAAGCAGGCTTTCCAGGGCCTCCAGCTGAACAGGAATGCGCGCAACCGGTTGCGTTTCGCGCTGAGTCAGTTGGAGGTGCTCTGGAATTTCCAGGCGTATGCCCAAGAGCTCCTCGATGAGCGCTGCCCTTTTTGCAGGGTGACCTGTCGAAAGCACCACAATATGGCCATCTTCTAAATCTCCCGCCAGGACCTGCTGTGCCGCCGCATAGGCAACCGCAGTATGGGGGTCGATTACCGCACCAAACTGCCTGTAGGCATCTACTATAGCCGCCCGCGTTTCTCGGTCGTTTATCGCCTTGGGCACGACCATATTCTTCATTACTGCTGGCGATTCAGTGTAAAAATGCTTAATACGCTGGAAATTTGCCGGCTGCCCAACGTCCATTGCGGACGATATTGTTGGCTTAACAAATTCGTTTCCTTGATAGGTCTTGCCGGTTAAAAAGGGCCCAAGGGCATTATTCGTATTCATTGCCGCAATAAAGCCATTTACCGGCATACCGAACTTCCAGGCATACAGACCGGCCATCAAATTGCCAAAGTTTCCCGAAGGAACGCTAAAAAGCAGGTCGGCATGCAGCGATTCTTTAAGCATTATAAAGGCATAGAGGTAATAAAAGGATTGGGGCAAGAGCCTGCCAATGTTTATAGTATTCGCGCTGGTAAGTGAATAGCGTTTAACCAGCTCTTTTTGGTTAAAGGCAGCTTGAATAAGGCGCTGGCAGTCGTCAAAATTGCCAGCCACCTGAATTGGCAAAATATTTCCCCCATTCTGCACAAAATCGGCCTCGTTAAGGCCATAGATTTTTCCTTCGGGGTAGAGCAACACCGCTAGGGTATGGGCCTTGTCCTTAAACGCTCGAGCTATGCTGGCCCCGGTGCTCCCCGTTGTGGCGGTTAAAATTACCGCCTGTTCGCCCTTGCCAAGCAAGTGTTCGATAAGCGATGCACAATAGGCTATGCCAAAATCTTTAAAAACCCCAGTTGGCCCATTGTGCAATTCAAGCAGGGACAAATTGTCGTTTAATTGGAGCAATTTTGGACTGAACGAATAGGCCTCTTTGGCAATTTCGTCGGCAACAATGGGGTTCATCTCGCTGCCCAAAAGGGCGGGCGAAATCGAGGAGGCCATATCTGAATAGCTAATACTGTTGTCCATATATAAAAATAATTGGCGCAGATCGTTGACCGCTGTTGGCACAAAGAGCCCGCCATCTGCAGGCAGGCAACGTAAAACAGCCGATTTAAACGAAACTTGTTCCAAACCAAGCTCAGTAGATGTAAAAAGCACGTTTTTCCCCTTAACAGGATAAAAGCTAGTTTTTTTATCTTGTTATAATAAGAATAATTGTCAAATACTTAAAAATCAAGGTATTATAGTTTATACTTGATTTTAGTAATTGTTGCAGATATTTTAACAAGAAAGTAAGGAGAAAAAATGGCCACACAGAGTGCACTTTTAATTGATGAGACAAAGATAAAAAAAGCGATACAATCTAGTATTCCGCTAACGATTACCACCTACACCCTGCCCCACGAAGTGGAAACCTATATCGAAGATATTTTAGCAAAATTTTTGTCTGAACTTGGCTACGAGCACCTCAAGGACCATCTTGCCTACTGTATTCGAGAGCTGGCAGTAAATGCCAAGAAAGCCAATACAAAACGCGTATTTTTTACCGAGCGGGGCCTGGATATCGAGGATCCGGACGACTATAAAGAGGGAATGCTCAATTTTAAAACTACCACTTTAGAAAATATCGGCCATTATCTACAACTTCAAAAAGACAAGGGCCTATATGTAAAAATTATTTATTTTGCCCATGGCAATAGGATCCTGTTCGAGGTTCGCAACAATGTGGTGGCGACAAAGACAGAACTTGTACGCATTCAAGATAAATTAGCCCGCTCCCGCCAATACCACACCCTAGAAGAGGCCCTTACCCAGGTTCTCGACGACACCGAGGGGGCAGGGCTTGGCCTGGTAATTCTTATTCTCATGCTTAAAAAAATGGGCCTAGACGATGACTCTTTCGATATTACTACCAGCGAAACCGAGACAATTTCCCGCATTTCCATAGCCCTATCGAATACTACTGTCGAAAACATTGATAAACTATCGAAACAAATTGTCGATAACATCAGCTCGCTACCTCAATTCCCCGACAATATTTTACGCATTCAAAATCTTATTGCAGACCCAAAATCGGAAATGGCCGACATTGCCCGCAATATTTCTATGGATCCGGCAATGACCGCCGATCTTTTAAAAATTGTAAATTCTGCACAGTTTATGCTTTCGAAAAAGGTCGACAATATAGCGGAGGCAGTAAAGCTTGTCGGCATTCGTGGCATTAAAAACCTGTTATTCTCCTATGGGACTCAGAAAATTTTAGCCGACGACTCCGAAGAAATTAAACAACTTTGGGCCCATTCGTATAGAACAGCCTTTTACTCCTATAATTTGGCCAAGAATTTTCGCAGAGATAAAAATTTATTGGACGATGTCTATGTGGGGGGTATTTTGCACGATATGGGAAAAATTGTTTTTAGAAACGCACACCCCTCCCTTATGAACAGCATTTTAAAATTTTCAGAAGAAAAGGGCATACCCAAAGAAAACTTCGAAAAGCTTTCGGCTGGCCTAAACCATGCCGAAATTGGTGCCTTAATTGCCGAAAAATGGAACTTTCCCGAAAACCTCATAGCGGCAATTCGGCATCATCATACACCTTTTTATGCCGACCCATCCCACTCTGCCATTGCCGAGGCAGTGTACCTGGCCAATATGTTTTGCAATTACGAAGAAGGCAGCGTATATTTTGAACAATTTGATCGCGGAATTTTAGCTAAGTTTTCAATCTCGAACGAGGCCCAACTTAAAAACATTATAGACAAGTTTTCTCAGGGCTTTAAACGAGATGGCAGTTTCTGAGTCCAGGCATAAAGGGCGATACCACAGGCCACCGAAGCATTGAGCGAGGCCTTTTGCCCATACATAGGTATGCTCAGCCGTCCCAAAGACTCCTCTGCCCGCTGCAGGGCTTCATGGCTGGCACCTAGTTCCTCGCTGCCAATAAGCATTGTTCCTGTATCGGGGAAGCTGAAATCTTCTATGTCCTGTCCACCGGTCTCTAACACAAATAGCGGGCCATCGACCTCGTTTAAAGGCCTTTCTTCCCAGCTAAGCAGATCTATGCAGCCCATAGCACTTCTCTTTGCCCTGGCATGATGGGGCGAGGCGCAAAGGGGCGATAATATAATTTTGCTTACCCCAAAGGATTCAGCTGTTCTAAATATCGAGCCCACATTAAAGGGGGAGCGAATATCTTCCAAATACAGCTGTAAGCCAGGAAAGGTCTTTTTTATGCGTGGACTGCCAGTATCTTTATCTTCTAAAAAGTCCCAATCGGCAGAAATTTTCCCCACCTTTTTGGCCAACATATGCCTTATATTGTTTATTGGTCGGCGGGGCAGGGCTTTGCCACCCTCCTCCCAGGCCTGCATCAATTGGCTCTGGGCTTTTTTACAGAGGGCTCGCTCATCTTCGGTTAAAAATAAATCTTCGGACAACAATTCTGCATAGCTGGCCAGTTCCAAGAGCCAAAGATCTTCTCTTTTGGGCATATCGCCCGTATTACAATGGGCATCTGCGTCCCAGAATATTTTATAAAGCTTTCTTGTGCGCTGTTGCGGGGGAAGTCTTTTTAATTTTGATATTAAAGGCATTTACTAATAGGCCTGTTTTAAAAAATTAAACACATCGTCGCTGGAGACCGGACGTGGCGAAAAAGACACAAAGCCCATACTTTTAGCATTCTCCACTAAGCCAGTAAGGGTATCAATTTTTAAACCAAAATCTTTAAGCCGCGCCGGAACGGCCAATAGGCCTATCCAGCGGCGAATTGCCTCGACCGAAAGCGCTGCCTGATCGCTTAGGCCGGCACCTTCGACCGCTTCGCCTAAAAGGCTGGCTATGCGTGCCAATTTTTCGGGAACCGCCGTCAATAAATGCTCCATAATATAGGGCAATAATACGGTGCTGCTCCAAGATTTGGCCACATTGTATTTGCCATTGATCGCATACGAAAGGGCTGTTCCAATGCCCGGCGAACTGAGCGCCGAACCAAGCGAGCTTAAAAACCCCGCCTGGGCCGATTTTTCCAAGAGACTTATATTGTGCTTATTCGAAAACTCTCTTAAGCTATCCCCATAAAGGGTAAATGCGCGCTCTAAAATAGCATCCGATAAAAAATTGGATCTGGCAGAGCAATAGCTCTCGACCGCGAGCAAGAGCCCGTCGAAGATGGTTGTTGCCGCAAATTTTTCGCTCAAGGTTTCAATTAAAGCCGTATCGATAATTATTGCCTGCGCCTGCGAACCGGGGCTTTTAATATAGCGAATACCGCGGTCCCGTGGATCCACTACTACAAAGGCATCGGAAAACATAAAGGATTCCCGCCCAGAAGTTAACACAGCAATATAGGGAATTGCCTTGGTATAACTTGTATCGCCATCGAGTAAATCGAATAAATAATCCTGTCGAGTTGCCAAAATACAGGCAAGCCGAGAAATTGCCTGAGTTTTTATACCACCATAGCCAATTATTACATCGCAGCGTGCGCCACTGGCCAATTCTGCCACTATCTCTGCGGTATCGGCTGTTGCCTGCGCGGGAACCTCGTCGAATACGAGCGTCTGGACCCCTGCCTCTTCTAAAATATTTAGGATTCGCCCAACCTGGTTGTTATCGTAAAAGGCCTGTTCAGTTACAAGCAGGGCCCTATTGCCAATATCGGTGGTTAAACTGGCCAATCGGTTTATATTGTTATTGCCAATAAGAATTTTGGGTTGTAAGACTACGGTAAAATCGAACATCGTCCTTCCTTTTTGCTTGACCTCGAAGAATTTTAATTTCTCGAAGCCCCCTTAGTAATAACAAAAAAGGCGGAACTACGAAGGTTCCGCCCTAAATATCTACTATACCGATAATTATAAACCAAAAGCAGCCATTATGTTTTCTGCGGTTTTGCTTAAAACAATTTCGTCAATGTAGGCGGGGTCGTTAATTTTATCTCTGAGCTCCTGTATCCTTTCCTGCGAAATATCCGGAACTGCCGCAACGGTTTCCATTGCCTTATAAATTTCTGCTTTTTTTATGGCATCGGAAGACAAAGAGATCGAGTCTAAATCTGCTTTCTTATTGATGTTTTCGGCCTTTCGGGCCTTTTTTTCGGGTAAAAGTGGGTCAACTGAACCAATTCTGTCTATCATCATAACTCCATCCTGCCTTTCTCTGTTTTAATTTTCGGCAAAACTAGGCCAAAAGTTTAGCACTTTTCTTGCCGGAAACATAAACTGCAAACTCTCCCCGTATGTTATCTCTCGATGCCAGATTAAGTCTAAGCTCTTCTGCACTTCCTGACAAGTATTCTTCGTACATTTTGGTCATTTCTCGACCAATACATAGGTATCTATTGGCATCTATATCGACCACATCTGCCAAAAGCTTTAATACCCTAAAAGGTGACTCATATAGTATAAACCCATCCTCGGTATCCATCAACTGACGCAGTCGAGAGCGACGTCTACCGGGTTTTGGGGATAAAAAGCCCTCAAATACCACTGTTTTATCCAGCCCGCCGGCAACACTTAGCAGGCAGGAAAAGGCAGAACAGCCTGGAATAGGCAAAACAGGATAATTTGCCTCGCGAACACAGCGTACCAAAACGGAACCCGGGTCACTTAAACCGGGGCTTCCGGCATCGCTCACATAGGCGACATTATTGCCCTCTGCCAATTCTTCGATTATTTTCGCAGAAACCGCCTTTTCGTTCTGGGACCGACAGGAGATAAGAGGTTTTTTAATTTCCAAATGGTTTAAAAGCTGAAGCGTTCGCCGCGTATCCTCGCAGGCAACTAGCGAAACATCCTTAAGTATTTCAATGGCCCTAAGGGTAATATCTTTTAAATTTCCAATTGGCGTTGCCACCATATACAAGGTACCCACAACAAAAGCTTAGCACCGAGTGCAATTTTATTCATCCCCCAGCCGCTTTAATACGATACTTTAACTATGTCAACAATTATTATTGCCTTTATTTTAATTCTTATCGCTATTTTTCTTATACTGATAGGGTCGAAAATTATTTTTCAGCTTTCCTTGGATCGCTCTGGCAAAAAAATGATAGACCAAGCCCGCGAAAGCAAGGCGGGCCAGCCTAAAACCTGTCCGGTCTGCTCAATTAAATTATTTAAAGGCGAGCAGGTAAACTCATCGGTTTTTCCCTCTGCCAATAGAATAGAGAGAATAATGCACATAAAGGGCTGCCAGTACTGCCTTAACCCCAGCTCCAAGCGAGAGCGTTCCTGCCCGGTTTGCCGCAAGAGCCTGGCCATCGATTCCTATCTCATTGCAAAAATGTACGACAAGCCAGGGCGTTCCCATGTCCATGTCTTGGGCTGCCCCAATTGTAGAAAGCGCTAAAGCACTAAAAAAAAAGACCGATATTTTAATTGATAGAAACCTTGCTATGCCCGTTGGGTTAAGGCGAGGTTATATCCCCCATCTTCTGAATAGAGGGTTCCAACATTATAGATCCACGGCAAGGAAGCCGTAACGTGATATTGCCCCTTGGCCATTCACGTCAAACCCCAAAGGAGTGTAGTCTATGATTATCAATCACAACTTAAGCGCAATGTATGCCGATCGACAACTAAAGGTCACAGGCCTTACCGTTGAAAAAAACATGGAAAAACTTTCCAGTGGCATGCGTATCAACCGCGCCGGGGATGATGCATCCGGATTGGCAGTTTCCGAAAAAATGCGTAGCCAGATTCGTGGTTTGAATCAAGCTTCTACGAATGCTTCGAACGGTATTTCGTTCATTCAGACCTCCGAAGGCTATCTTCAGGAAACCCAGGACATCATCAATCGTATTCGCGAGCTGGCAGTTCAGTCGTCTAACGGTATTTACACCGACGAAGACAGAATGCAGATTCAGGTCGAAGTTTCTCAATTAGTTGATGAAGTTGACAGAATTGCTTCGCACGCTCAGTTCAATGGAATGAATATGTTAACCGGTCGCTTCGCTCGTGAAGCCGGCGAAAACACGGTAACCGCTTCCATGTGGTTCCATATCGGAGCCAATATGGACCAGCGCATTCGTGTCTTTATTGGCACAATGACCGCAAAGTCTCTCGGTGTTAGAAACATAGGGGACGACAGTATTCTGTCTCTCTCTTCTCCCGATAGCGCCAACAGAGCAATTGGAACCCTCGACAATGCTATCAAGCTAGTCAACAAGCAGAGAGCAGACCTAGGTGCCTACCAAAATCGCCTAGAGCACGCAATTCGCGGAATTGACATTGGTGCAGAAAACCTTCAGGCAGCTGAGTCTCGTATTCGCGACACCAATATGGCTAACGAAATGGTCTCGTACACCAAGAACCAGATTCTTAGCCAGGCAGGCAACGCAATGCTTGCCCAGGCAAATCAGAAGACGCAGCAGGTTCTCCAGCTTCTTCAGTAAGCAAAGGACATGAATCGCTAGGGGAAAGGGCCAGTGTAGAATTTCTGCACTGGCTTTTTTTATGCCCTTTCTATAGACCCTGGACAAACCAAGATTTTAAAGCATCGGTTCTGTTAGTAAAAGATATTAAAATGCGGTCTTTTAAAAAAGATGGCAGGGAGGCCTGACTATTTATTTGGGTATATAGATATAATAAAAATTCATCTTCTGCTTCGAAAACGCCAATTATATTTAATACGTTTTCTGGCTTTGCAACGGGTAAAGGGCCATATTTTAAGGTTGTTGTGTTTAAGCTGGCAAGGGCCCAAAAATGCCCATTGGAATACCAGCTATATGTATACTGGTTTTTGCCAAAACTGCCGTCTTCCTGATAAACTTCCTGCTCTAAAATACGGGGGAAGGGCTCTGTTTCGGATATGTTCTTATTTATTATCGTTTTTAAAACATCACTTTTAGAATAAAAGGTGCGCATTTTTTTTCGCCGTTCCGAATAATATTCTATGCCAGCTAGCGAGGGTACATCGGTTATTCTTTCCCAAATTTTTTCTGCTATTTCCTCTGGCGAATAATCGTATATATGTAAAGGCTTATCTAAGGCATAATAAACTTCGAAGGACATATTGGCCTCATTTAGCTGATGTTCCGAAAAAAATTCTTTAAAGCCCTTTGAATTTGGCACATATTCGGGCTGGCCCGCCTTGGTATTGATATGAAGAAATGTGCTTTTCTCGCCGAGCTGTGTTTGTACCAGAGCGGGCAATAGGCCCTCCCCGTCCATTGCAAAAACTCGAAGAGACAGGGAGCCTAAAAGCAGAAAAAAGGGGAGCCGCTTCACTAGGGGCGATACCCCTTGTAGGAAATACGTATCTGTTTATACAGCCCGTCGCCCTCGCTCTCGGTACCAATATCTGCAATATCGTTTAGAGTTGTATGTACCAGGCGGCGCTCGAAGGGGTTCATGGGCTCGAGCAACTGCGAGGCCTTGGTTTCTCGCACCTTGTCTGCAACCGTATAGGCCAGGCGTACAAGGGATTCTTCGCGCCGCAGGCGATAATTTTCGGTATCTAAAATTATTCTGGTGTCCTCTTTGCCCAGCTGGCCGGCATAGATATTGGAAATAAGCTGAAGAGCATCCAGGTTCTTTCCCTTCTTGCCAATTAAAATAGATGAATGTTCGGATTCGATTTTAAGATTCAGTTTTTTATCCTCTCGGAATAATACACTGGCCTTGGCGCTATAGCCCATTTTGCCAATGAGCTCTTCTAAAAATTCAAGCATTTTCTGTTCAAAGTCGGACTCGGGCATTGCATTGGCCTGCCGCCGAGGCCTTTCGGGTCTCTGGGCTTTTTCGCTGTCCTGTTTTGGCTTTTTTGGGGTTTTAACCACATCGCAATGCACCTTAATGCGCACAAAACCTTTTTTAAAAAGGCTCGATTTCTGTGTTTCTAGAATTTCAACATCAAATTCATCTTTTTCCAAGCCCAATTCACTGGCGGCAAGATCGATTGCCTCCTTTTCTGTCCGTCCTTCAAATTCAAAAACCATATAATTCTCCAATGCAGGGCCATTCTGTCCTGCCTGTAATGTAGTTCAACATATCTCCAGCCCCAGGGACCTATTTTTTCTTCCTTTTCTTTGGTGGCAGTATAGCATTTTTTTGGGTGTTTTGCTTTGCCATTTCCTCTTTTCGGGCCTTTAAATATTTATTAATGGCCATTTGTTGGAAAAGAGAGAGGGTATTCGACATAATCCAGTAAATTAACAGACCGGACGGCACATCATACAAAATAAAGAAAAACATAATTGGCATGACGTACATGAACATGACCATTTGATTATTGGACTGTTGGCCCGTTGTTTGGTTTATTTTACCATAGAGCAATTGCGAGACCAGATACAAAAAGGGAAGCAGACGCAATTGGGACCAGCCGAGAATGGGAATTCTAAAGGGTGCAAAGCTCCACACATATTCCGGCTGGGATAGATCGGTAATCCAACCTGGTATAAACATAGCTCCGCGAAGGTCGAAATGGTTATTAAAGAGATTGTACATTGCAAAAAAGATTGGCAGCTGTAAAAGCATGGGCAGGCAGCCCGACAGCGGATTATAGCCTTCTTTTTTATACAGCATGGCCATTTCGGTATTTAATTTTGTGGGATTGTCTTTATATTTTTCCTGCAATTCCTTTATTCGCGGAGAAAGCTCCTGCATACGCAAGGTAGATTCCGAACCTTTTTTGGTCATGGGAAACATGAGCGCCCGCACTAAGACAGTTAATAAAATGATAGAGACACCATAATTGGGAATTATTAAATAGAATATGCCCATTATCCATTTTAATATTTTTTCCAACTGGCCCAAAATGGGCACCGAGGTAAGCACCCCATCTAAATTGGTGCCCGAAAGGTTCCAGGCATTTTTAGTGCTCAAATTATAGCTTGTAAGATCTTTTGCAATTTTTGGCCCTAAATAAAACTTATAGGTATCGGTTGTCTTAGAGCTTTTAAGAGGCGGGCGGGATATTCGAAAGCGGCTGCCGGCCTCTCCATTTTCTTGAGGCCGCATATCCCAGGTATAGACATACTGGGTGGCATCGGGAATGGAAGAAAGCATAAAGTACTTGCCCACAATGGCTGTCCAGGAATAGCGTTCGTAGGAGGAGCGATAAAGATTTTTGCTTTTATCCTTTTTGGGTTTACCATTGCTGCTCAACCAGACGTCGCGGAAATCCTGGTACCGGCCCTTGTTCTTTGTGGCCTTAAGTACAGGCCCCAGTTGGGGGCCAAATTCCACCGTATAGGCAAAATCGGTATTCGAAAGCACGGGAATTTCGTTGTTCCCATCTATAGTAACTTCTAACTGAAAAAGATATTCCGCTGGCTTGAATTCCCAGCATTTGCTTACTACAAAAACTGACTGGTCCGCACCGACTTTGCCTTGCAATGAATAGGCCTTTGAATATTTTAGACTTAAATCGGAAAGAACTTCCAACGAATACTGTCCATCTAAAAGGCCATCTGAGCCATCCCCAAGTGAAAGCGAAAAGGCGTGGGGGCCATCGTCCCAGGCTGTTATTAAATCTACCGGTTCGCCCCTGTCTTCGTGCTTTAATAATTTATAGGATACAAGGTTGCCGCCCTTGTTAGTAAAAATTGCCTCGATATAGTCGGTTTTTATTGTAGTTAAAACTTCTTCAAAATCCTCTTCGGCGGAGAGCACCATTTTTGCTACTGGGCTTTCTATTTCTTCTATTGTCTCTTGTACTGGGGGGCTGGGAGCTTCTTCTACCGCAGAGATTTGTTCCGCGTCCAAAACAGCTTCCGCCGCCTTGTTTGTGGGAAATAAGACGAACCAGAGCAACATTATGCTCACCGATAAGACTATTGCCAATATTGATTTTCTATCCATGCTATCCTTTCCTACTTTAGGGAACTGGGTCGTATCCACCCTTGTTAAAGGGATGACAACGCCCAATTCGTTTAATGGTCAACAATAATCCCCGGCCCGAACCATGTCTTTCGATTGCAGTAAGTGCATAGGCCGAGCAACTGGGATAAAAGCGACATGATGAGGGTAAATGGGGCGAAATAAAGGTCCGATACGCTTTAATTAATCCTAAAAAAAATTGCTTTAACATACAATATCGCTTGGCCCACATAATAAGTCGGCCTGCCCCGCCAATGTATGCAATTGCGCTTGGCGCTCCAAGAAACTATCTTTTCCTGGATAGACAAGGAGCACCAAATCGTAGCCCTGCTTCCATATATGTCTATGTAAACGCCAAGCTTCTCGGCCATATCTTTTAGACCTGTTGCGTTGAACCGCATTGCCATATTTTCGGGGAAAGGTAAAAGCTATTCGATTGTATGTCAATTGATTTTTAGAAAAAAAAAGCTTTGCGCCTTTACAGGACACTCGGCGACCCTCGGCCATTAGACGGCCTATGTCGCCAGGCGATCGTAAATGTTCCTTTTTAGGAAAGCAAAATAGCTTTGCGTTAGCCACGGACATAATTTACCACATTAATATGGTTTTTTTTCGTCCGAAACACTCAGCTTTATTCTGCCCTTGGCGCGTCGCCTTTTTAAAATTAATCTACCAGCCTTAGTCTTCATACGAGCGCGAAAGCCAAATTTTCGGTTTCTTTTCATTCTACTTGGTTGATACGTTCGCTTCATGAGATCTCCTTAAAAGCCCTACAAAGCAATTATATAGAGCAATATCGTAGTAATTATATAAATCGCAAAAATTGCGTTTGTTGCTTAAGCCACCTATAAGTTCACCAAGTATATTTATAGATACCCAATTGGTCAACGGCCCTTAGTATTGCGCCGTATTATTGCTTCTTCTAAATTCTTAAATAATGCCTTTAATTCTGGGTTTTCTACCTCTTCTAGGGCCCTTTTACCTACCTCTTCGTACTCTTTTTCATGGTGCTGCTCTGGCAGAGGTTTTCGCTCTACATCCTCTTTGTAATATTGATGGCGACATTTAAATGAAACGCCCTCTATATTTAATTCGGGAAAGGCCTTTTTAACGTCTGCTAAAATTTTTGAAGATTTTAATTCCAAAATCTGAAGCCACGACGAACTATCTGTCTCGACAATTAACATTTTTTGCCGTAAATCAATTATCTTACTGTGAGCTGCTTCGCGAGACCCGACAATATTTTCCCATTGTGTAAATAATTTGGAATAATATGCCGCCTGTTCGCTCGTTTCTCTGTCGAAAATAACTTCTATTAGCTCTTTTGCCGATCTCATACGCTTATTTTGCCGTCTTGCACTTTATAAATCAAGGCCGAAGCCGTCTGTTGCGAGAGTAAAAATTCATTGGGCAAAAAAGTAAAAAATGCCTGCTCATATTCTGGTAAAAGGTCGAAAAAGCCCAATTTCTTTTCGTAGTCCAATTCTAAAAGCACATCATCCAGTAAATATATGGGTTTTTTGCCTGTCTTTTTAAGAAATAAATGGGACTGAAGAATGCGCAATAAAAGGGCTAAAAGCCTTCTTTGCCCTGTAGAGGCCCGGGGAATAAAATCTTTTCCCTCCCAGGTAAACAGCCAGCGATCGCGATGGGGCCCCGATGTTGTGGTAAGCAGGGCTAAATCGGCAGATCGCTTATGTTTTAAGGTTTTGATAATCGACTCTATATTTTTTTCTTTCCAGGATGGCAGATATTTTAAATGCACATTTTCGATTGTTGAAATAGTGCAAAATAATTGCGAAAAAAATGGCGCAATTTCGATTTGTAATTGCTCCCGTTCCTTTAACAGCAAGAGGCCGGCCTCTGCCAGCTGATAATCGACAACATCCAAAAGGTCTATATTGCCTGTTTTTATAATGCTATTTCGGGTCTTTACTATTTTTTTATAGGTTCTTAAATAATCTATATAAGCTAGATTGCCCATACTTGCACACTGATCGAAAAACCAGCGCCGTTTTTCTGGCTCGCCTACAATAATTTGTAAATCTTCGTGACTAAAAATAATAACCGGTTTTATATCAATTAATTGTTTTCTGTCTTCAATTTTTTTATTGTCTATAAATATTGATTTTTTTCCTGCCTCGATACTGACCCTCATACTTCCCTTAAAAGGAGTCTGTATGTTTCCAATAACCGAGCAGGAAGAATTATTCAATGTAATTAAATCGCTGTCGCGATGGGTTCTGAATGAAGAGCCAAATGCTAAGAAATAAATGGCCTCGAGAAAATTAGATTTTCCCTGACCATTTTTACCCACTAAGCAGACTTCCGATGCAGAAGTGTCTATTTCTGCATCGGAAAGATTTCTAAACGAAATAGGCCTAATTGAATTAAACAAGTTTAATCATTTTGCATGGGCATAATTATATGGAAATACTCTTCTTCTTCGCTGGACAAAAGCGTAATTGCCTTTGTGGGATCGGTAAATTTAATAATAGCCGATTCCCCCTGAATTGCTTTAAGCGGTTCTTCCAAATATTTATGATTCAATGCAATTACAAAATTTTCACCATCGTACTTACAGGGAATTTCCTCTCGGGCAGCACCAAAATCGCCATCGTCGGAAGAAATGGTTAAAACACCCGAGTCGACGCTTAGGAATATTCTTCTGGATTTTTGCTCAACAAGCAGGGATACTCGTTTAAGAGCATCGAGCAATTCGGATCTTAGCACAGAAAAAGAATATTCCTGTTCTTCGGGAATGACCCTGGAATAATTCGGGAAATTGCCATCAATTAAATTCGAAGAAAAATTATAGGGGCCAAGCTTAAAGAAAATATTTTTTTCGCTTATTCCAATGGCAATATTGCCTTCGTCGCTGGCTTTTTTAAGTATAAGGCTTAAAATTTTTGGGGGAACAATAATGCCGCTAAATTCGGGAAGATCGTTAAATGTATTATTAATATAGGCCAAACGGCGTCCATCGGTGGCAACCATAATCAATTTACTGTTGTCGACATAGTCTAGGAAGATGCCGTTCATAAAATAGCGGGTCTCGTCGTCCGAAATTGAAAAAATGGTCTGAGTTATCATCGATTTAAAATTTTTAATGGGTATTTCAAAAAAGTTAATGCTGTCGGAGGCTGGGAATTCTGGATATTTTTCGCTACTGATGCTTTTTAATTGAAATTTAATTTTCTTAAAGCTGGGTTTAATAATAATTTTATTGTCTTTTAATTCAAATTCAATTTCCCCATCGGGTATAGAAGAGAGAATGCCAAGAAGTTTATCGCAAAAAACAGTGGTAGAGCCATTTTCTATGCTATTTACGGGTAAGCTAGTCTGAAAACTCACATTCACATCCGATGCCTTAATAATAAGGGTATTGTTATTGGTTTCTAAATAGACGTTAGAAAGGATGGAAATAGCATTTTTAGTAGAAATAATTTCATGCGCAATTGATATTTCTTTTATAAGAATACTTCGTTCACAGGTAAATTTCATATTCACACTCCTATTAAGGATATTATATAAATAATAGTATTAGTAATAGTAGGGAATAAGTATTGTTAATAACTTGATAACTTATTTTTTTGTAAGTAATTATACAATTAATAAGTAGCAAGACTTAACTTCACTTATCCACAGTATTAGCTAAACCTATTACTTTTCCCTAAAAGCTAACATTATTTTAACATATTATCCACTTTTAGCGTTAATTTCTTTTACCGTTCTTATTAAGTCCTGGATCCGGGCATCTAAGCGGGAATCGCTTTGTATGAGCTCTCTTATTTTATCGCAGGAATGTATAACGGTGGAATGATCTCTGCCGCCAAACTCGCTGCCTATTTCTGTGGTAGAGGCTTCGGTAATTTCCTGGGTAATATACATGGCAATTTGGCGGGGTAGGACTATCATTTTAGTGCGTTTTTTTCCCCTTAAATCGGCGGGCGATAGACCGTATTCGCTGGCAATGACCTTAATTATTTGCTCAATGCTCATATTGCTCTGTTTGGGGCCGGCAAAGACATCTTTTAATAGCTCCTGGGCTTTTTGTAGGGTTACCACGCTTCCTACAAGCTCGGTGTAGGCTATAATTTTTGTCATTGCAGCTTCGAGGTCTCGGACATTGGTAGAGACATTTTTAGCTATCAATTTTAAAATTTCGTCGTCTATTACGATATTGTCGCGCAGAAGCTGCTTTTTTTTAAGAATGGCCAGGCGTGTTTCGTAGTTGGGCGGTGAAAGATCTACGTTTAATCCCCGCTCAAAGCGGCTTCTTAAACGGTCGGAAAGTCGTTTTAATTCGGTCAATGGGCGATCGCTGGTAAAGACCATCTGTTTTTTTGCATCGTAAAGGGCATTAAAGGTATGAAAAAGTTCTTCCTGTACCTGTTCGGTTCGCTCAAAAAAGTGGACATCGTCGATAAGCAAGACATCGATATTGCGATATTTATTTTTGAAATTCAACATTTTTTTTTCGCTCAGGGAGGAAACAAATTCGTTCGTAAAATTTTCGGCCGTGGTGTAAATGACTTTTAGATCTGTAGAGTTATAGACCTGGTTTCCTATGGCCTGCATTAAGTGGGTTTTCCCCAAACCGGCCCCCCCATAGACCAGGAAGGGATTGTAGGCAATGCCAGGTTTTTTGCTTATGGCAATTGCCGCATTGGCTGCAAAATTGTTGTTTGTACTTATGACATAGGCATCGAAGGTGAAAAAATCCTGTAATTGGCTGTGTTTTGGTTTAACCTTGGGCTCAGCTTTTACTGCCACGGGAGGGCCGTCTATATGTGGCTTTGGCGAGGCTGTTTTTGGCTGTTGATGGCTGTTGCTATCCTTTTGGTTGGCGATAACAAAATCGATCTTAACGGGAAGGCCAATCATATCCATTAAAATATCTTCCATTTTGGTTAAATAGCGTTTGACCAATTGGTTTAAAAAGAACTTTGTGCCTATAGAGACTTTGATTGAAGATTGCGTAGCAGATATATATTTGATATCGGAAAAGAAAATTTTTTCTGCATCGCTAACATTTTGGACTACTGAATCCAGCATTTCTTTCCAGACTAATGAATAATCAATTTCTTCCATATCTTTTCCCACCTTAATCTCAGTTTATACACAATTTATCCACAGGTTTTAAATATAATTAATATATTTAAATTTTTACATTATTTAAAGATTATATTTTCATTTTAAAAATAAAACATATAATTCTTTGTTATATAACTAAATAATCGTTTCAAATAGTTTTAATGTAAAAAAGCAAGCAATCTTTGAAACAGGGAATAATATAATGCATTCATTTGGAAAAATTATCAACAAGTTTTTAGATTTTGTTAAAAGTTAATTTTTATCATGATTTTTCTCCCGTACAAGCGGTAAATCTTTACTTTTATACGAAGTATCTATATAATGGAGACTCGGTTTCTTCCATAGTATACCGAAAATCTTTTCTAGGAAAACAAATGGACTCCAATTACAATGCGGGCAATATTCAAGTATTAAAAGGTTTAGAAGCGGTTCGTAAACGCCCAGGTATGTATATCGGTACAACGGGTATAGACGGGCTGCATCACCTCGTGTATGAGGTCGTAGATAATTCGGTAGACGAGGCAATGCAGGGGCATTGCGATTCTATTTTGGTCGTCTTAGAACCCAACGATATTGTGCGTATCGAAGATAATGGGCGCGGTATACCGGTAGATATTCACCCTACCGAAAAAATATCTGCCTTGGAAATTTCTTTAACTCGCCTTCATGCCGGTGGAAAATTTGATAAAAATTCCTATAAGGTCTCTGGGGGTCTACATGGGGTGGGCATTTCTGTGGTAAACGCCCTTTCCACTTGGTTAGAGGCCCGTGTACATCGCGATGGCAATATTCATTATCAGAAATATAAAATTGGCGAACCCGAAGCCCCGGTAACCGCCATTGGAGAAACAGACAGGCGGGGTACTACTATTCGCTTTAGGGCCGATGATACGATTTTTGAAACAATTACCTTTAATTTTGATGTGCTGGCGAATAGGCTTAGGGAGCTGGCTTTTTTAAATAAAGGCATTAATATTTCCATTGTCGATGAGCGGCTAACTACGCCAAAGAGGTATGATTTTTGCTTCGAAGGTGGAGTAAAGAGCTTTGTAGAGTATTTGAATCAGAATAAGACTCTTTTACATACGGAGCCAGTGTATATCGAGGCCAAACGTGACGATGTCGAGGTGGAATGTTCTTTTCAGTATAACGACGGCTTTAACGAAAACATGTACACCTTTGTAAACGATATTAATACCCGCGAGGGGGGCACCCACTTAGTTGGCTTTAAGTCTGCTCTTACGCGAACGCTAAACGATTATTTAAAAAAATCGAAACATGCCAAAAAGATGGACGAGAGCTTGTCCGGCGACGATGTCCGCGAGGGGCTTACCGCTGTGCTGTCTATTAAAGTGCCCAACCCCCAGTTCGAGGGGCAGACAAAGACAAAGCTTGGGAATTCGGAAATTAAGGGCATTGTAGAATCTTTAGTAAATGAGCATTTGACTATTTTTCTGGACCAGCATCCTTCTGTTATAAATAACATTTTGGAAAAATCGATATTGGCTGCTCGCGCCAGAATTGCCGCCCGGGCTGCCCGGGATGCGACAAGGCGTAAAAATGTTTTAGAGGGGGCAGGGCTTCCGGGAAAGCTGGCAGATTGTTCGGAAAAAGATCCGGAAAAATGCGAAATATTTATTGTGGAGGGCGACTCTGCAGGGGGCTCGGCAAAGATGGGCCGGAACCGCAACTATCAGGCTATTCTTTCGCTTTTTGGGAAGATGCTGAATGTGGAAAAAACAAGAATAGAAAAGGTGATGGTGAACGAAAAATTATTGCCCATAATTTCGAGCGTGGGCGCCGGTGCGGGCACAGCCTTCGATATTTCTAAAATAAGATACCACAAGATTATAATTATGGCCGACGCCGATGTCGATGGTTCGCATATTCGCACCCTCTTGCTCACCTTCTTTTACCGCTATATGACCCCGCTTTTGGAGCGAGGCCATGTGTATTTGGCAATGCCACCGCTGTATAAGCTTTCCTGGGATAAAAAGGTATTTTATGCCTACGACGATGCCGACAAGGACAGGATTATTGCCGAGTCGGGGAAGGAGCCGGAAAAAATCGCGGTGCAGCGGTATAAGGGTTTGGGCGAGATGAACCCGGATCAGCTTTGGGAGACGACGATGGATCCTCTGCGTCGGAGCATAACGCAGATTCATTTAAATGATGGGGTAGAGGCGGAGCGGGTCTTTACCACGCTTATGGGTGAACATGTAGAGCCGCGTAGAATTTTTATCGAAGAAAATGCGCTATCTGTTGCAAATTTAGACGTTTAAAAAGGGAAAGGAATGTCAGAAAACACTGGAAAAATTATTCCCGTTGCCATTGAACAGGAAGTAAAGACCTCGTATTTAACTTATGCAATGTCGGTCATTGTAAGCCGGGCCCTGCCGGATGTGCGGGATGGGCTTAAACCTGTTCACCGACGGCTTTTATATTCAATGGACGAGCTGGGCCTAGGCCCCACGGCGGCCACAAAGAAAAGCGCTAGAATTGTTGGCGATACCATGGGCAAATACCACCCCCATGGCGATGCCGCCCTGTACGATGCCCTGGTCCGCATGGCCCAGGATTTTTCTTTGCGCTATCCATTGGTAATGGGGCAGGGAAACTTTGGCTCTATTGATGGGGACCCGCCTGCGGCAATGCGCTATACCGAGGCAAAGCTTTCGCGCCTTGGAAATGAGATCAATCAGGATTTAAAAAAAGAGACGGTAGACTTTGCGGCAAACTATGACGAAACTTTAAAAGAGCCCAAGGTATTGCCGGCAGCCGTTCCTAATCTTTTAATAAATGGCTCAAGTGGCATTGCAGTTGGTATGGCCACAAATATGGCCCCGCACAATTTGAACGAGGTCTGCGATGCAATTTGTTACTATATAGAAAATCCTGAATGTAGTGTCGAAAACTTAATGAGCTATGTAGCTGGTCCGGACTTTCCCACAGGGGGTATTATCTATGGGCGACAGGGCATTAAGGATGCCTTTAAGACCGGCCGGGGAAGGGTTATTGTTCGGGGCAAATTTACCATCGAGACCTCTAAGACGGGCAGAGAGGCCATTGTTTTTAACGAAATACCCTATCAGGTTAACAAGGCAAACTTGCTTATAAAAATTGCCAGCTTAATACGAGATAAGGTTATTGATGGTATATCGGATTTGCGCGACGAATCGGACAGAGAGGGTATGCGCATTGTCATTGAGCTAAAGAAAAATGCCATTGCGAAAGTGGTTTTGAATCAACTGTTTACCCGCACCGTTTTGCAGTCCAGTTTTAGCATTCACAACCTGGCCTTGGTAGATGGCCGGCCGATGTGCCTGAACCTTAAAGACATGATCCACTATTTCGTGGAGCATCGGGTGGATGTGGTTACCCGGCGCACTCGGTACGATTTGCGCAAGGCGGAGGAGCGGGCCCATATTTTAGAGGGCCTCGTTATTGCCCTGGCCAATATCGACGAGGTGGTTGCTATTATTAAGGCCTCGCGCGATACCGATTTGGCAAAGACAAATTTAAGCAAAAGATTTTTGCTTTCCGAAATACAGGCCCAGGCGATTATTGATATGCGTCTTGGCCGTTTAACAAGTTTAGAAGTAGAAAAGCTTAAAAACGAATTGGAAGAGCTTAAAAAAATTATTGCCTATTATAAATCGCTTTTGGCAGATATAAACAAATTGCGGGGCGTTATTATCGATGAGACCCGCCAAGTGGCGGCAAAGTTTGGCGATGCCCGGCGCACAGAAATTGTCCACGACGAGGTGGAGTCTATCAATTTGGAAGACCTTATCAAAAAAGAGGAAATGATAATCCTTATTTCCAATGTGGGCTTTATTAAGCGCGTGCCGGTTTCTGCCTATAGGAGTCAGGGTCGTGGGGGCAAGGGGATGAATACGGCCCGCCTTATCGAGGACGATTTTATCGATCAGATCTTTGTGGCTTCTACGCACGACCATGTGCTGTTTATTACCACTGTTGGCAAGGCATATTGGCTAAAGGTGCACGAAATACCAGAGGCATCGAGGACGGCCAAGGGTAGCCACATTAAGGCCCTCTTGCCGGTGGAGGCCGAGGAAGAGATTTCGGCAATTGTGCGCATTAAAGAGTTTACCAATACGGATTATCTTTTTATGGCTACGGCGCGCGGTGTGGTTAAGCGGGTGGTTACCGATCAGTTTATAAACGCAAAAACTCGGGGCATTATTGCCATTAAATTGGACGATGGCGATAAATTGGTTAGCGCCCTGCTTTGCGAGGAAAACGACGGCATTCTACTGGTTTCTCGCAGTGGGCGGGCTTTAAGTATCGATTCTAACCAGGTGCGGGCAATGGGTCGGGCTTCTCGTGGGGTTAGGGGTCTGCGCCTTGCTGGCGACGACGAGCTTATTGGGGTCTGCCGGGGGGTCGAGGGCGAGAAGATCCTTGTGCTCTCTGAGTATGGCTATGGGAAGCGAGTTGAGTTTTCCGAGTTTGTGGTGCATGGCAGGGGCACTGGTGGTCAGCGAATTTACACAATTACCGAAAAAACGGGCGAGCTGGTGGGCTGCTTAAATGTTGCCGAAGGCGATGAAATTATGTGTATTACCAGCCAGGGTAAATCTATAAAGCTTACCGTCGATGAAATTAGCACCTTTGGGCGCACAGCCTCGGGGGTACGCATTCTAAACATTGATAGGCCCGACTTTGTTGTGGGGGTTGATCGCATTGTTAAAGAAGATGATGAAGATGATGGCACCAGCGAAGCTGATGGCACCAGCGAA
>CAZBJJ010000006.1:56358-64902 GCA_964492245.1 uncultured Spirochaetales bacterium
TGATGGCACCAGCGAAGCTGATGGCACCAGCGAAACTGATGGCGCCAGCGAAGCTGGTGGCGAATTCGACTTTGATTAAAAACGACACTTCGCCCACCTTGGTGGGCTGATAAAAAAAAGGAGGCTGAGTGCTTTAATGCGCCCAGCCTCTTTTTTGTTTCACGTGAAACATTTTGCATTATTTAAGGTTTTTTAGTATTTCATCAACTTTATCGGTTTTTTCCCAGCTAAAGCCATCGCGGCCAAAATGCCCATAGTTGGAAGTCTTTTGGTAGATGGGGCGTTTGAGATCGAGGGTTGAAATAATGCCTGCAGGACTGAGGTCGAAGACCTTGTTAATTACGCTTTCAATCTCTGTCTCGGGGACAGTGGCGGTGCCAAAGGTTTCGGCCATGACCGAGATGGGAAAGGGCACCCCAATGGCATAGGAGAGCTGGATTTCGCAACGGGAGGCCAAACCGGCTGCCACAATGTTTTTTGCAACATAGCGGGCCATATAGGCGCCAGAGCGGTCCACCTTCGAGGGGTCCTTGCCCGAAAAGGCACCACCCCCATGCCGACCCATACCCCCATAGCTATCTACAATAATTTTACGCCCCGTAAGACCACTGTCGCCATGGGGACCGCCACGCACAAAGCGACCAGTGGGGTTAATATGGAACACGGTATCCTGGGTTAAAAGACCGGTGGGCTCTAAAACAGGGCGAATAATCTGTTCTATGATGGTTTGGTTTAATTCCTCTTGCTCAACATCCTCGTCGTGCTGGTGCGAAACGACGACGGCCTGTATATTTTGGGGCTTAAAGCCCTGGTATTCCAAGGTAACCTGACTTTTTGAGTCTGGGCGCAACCAGGGAATTTTACCAGATTTGCGAAGCTCGGTAGCGTGAATAAGAAGCTTGTGGGCAAGGATAATGGGGGTGGGCATGAGCTCGGCAGTTTCGTTACAGGCAAAGCCAAACATCATGCCCTGATCGCCAGCGCCCTGAAGGCCCGCATACTTTTTAAGGCCTGTGCCCGAGACGCCCTGGCTAATATCGGGTGACTGGTCGTGCAATGTGTTTAAAACCGCCATGGATTCATAGTCCAGGCCATAGGCTGCCTGAGTATACCCAATGTCGCGGGCCACGGAGCGGGCGACGTCTTGGATATCCACATAGGCATCGGTGGTAATTTCGCCTCCCACTAAAATCATGCCAGTGGTGGCAAAGGTTTCGCAGGCAACCCTGCTTTGTGGATCCTGCCGCAGGCATTCGTCCAATATGGCATCGGAAATCTGATCGCAAAGCTTATCGGGGTGGCCCTCGCTAACCGACTCCGAGGTAAATAAGTAGTTTCGTTCAGAACTGGACATCTTTTAAAACTCCTGATGATAAAATAAAAGGTAGACCACGGTCCAATTTCGACTATAGCGAATATCAGGGGCTTTGTATACTTGTAAAAATATCAGTCTGAAGGTCTAAAAGGGCTGGCAGAAGTTGGCGGCGACTAAAGCGAGATAGACTTACAAGACCCTGTTTTACTTGGCTGCCGGTGTTGGTATCGAGAAGCTGATATGCGATAGAAGTGCTGCCCAAGCTCAGTTTAAGCTCGTGTCGGGCCCCAGGCTCAATGCGAAAGCCAATATGGCCTATAAGGCGCCTTGTCTTTCGTATGTGGGCGGCAGACCCCGCTTCCAGAATGATATCGATATTGACCGGAAGGCGAATGCCCTGTTGCAAAAGAGCCCCCGGGTTGAGGCTGTATAAATAGGATGCTGCCGAACTTTTACGCTTGGCCAGAAAAACCCAAGACTCCTGCAGGCTGTCCCGCTGCCAAACCTGGTCCAAAAAAGGCAGAAGCTTTAAAAGCTCTTTTTCGTTTTTAGCTAGGCGCGCCAATTCGCTTTTATATATAAATTCTTTTTGGGGAATGCTCTGCAGTTCCAGCTCTGCTGCCCGCTGTAAATATTTTTTTGCCCGCCGGGGGTGGCGCTCGAGGGCCCCGTAATAATCCTTGGCCGCCTCAATTTCCATTCCCTCTTTTTGCCAGGCAGTAGCCGATTTAAGGGCAGATTGATTGCTCAGCAATAAATGATATTCGGCTTTAACTATATAGGTAAACCATGAATATATGTTTTTAAGGGCAGAAAAAATATGTAGGGGCGGGGAAAAGCGAGAACGCCGGGCCATGCCAGAGTAAATTTCGTAGGCGGTGTAATGCAGGTTGCGCAGATGCTGATGCAAATCTATGCCATAGTTGTACATCCAGGCCATGTTTTCGTTCGAAAAAACGGGTAAAAGCCAATTCAGTGCCTGCTCTAAATCGCCCATTTTCAAATAGGCCGTGGCAAGAGAGATTTTGGAAAGCGGCGAGGAATCGGACTCGTAGCCCAGGTAGAGCTCGTTTAAGGCCTGGGTAAAATCTAAATTCATCATATGCATTTCGCCCTTGGCCAAATGCCCCGAAGGCCTATCGAAGGCCTCTATCGATTGCACGGTCTGTTCATAGGCCTCTTCGTGGTGTAAAAAGCGATTGAGCAAAATTGAATAATTATAGTGGCCCACCGACTGTACAAGTAAAGAGCCCATTCTTATGCTTTCTTCTATTGAGGCCTGATAATATTGTTTTGCCTCGTCGAATTTTTTTAAGTCGCCATACAGGGTGCCAAGGGTCATATTAAACCAGGAGGAGTCGCCATAATCTTTGATATATTCCTCGATTAGGGCAATAGCGCTGGCCGAGCGGTGAATTTTATAATAGGCCCAGGCCAGGTCCCCAACATAGTCGTTGTTATCTGGCTCTAGTGCGACAAGCTTTTCCAGATAGCTAACGGTGTCGTGTTCCAGATTGATATTTCCAGCAGTATTGGCCAGCCGATACAGAAGCGCCTTGTTTTCGGGCTCCAGGCGCTCTGCTGCTAAATATTCCTTCCAGGCCAGGCGGTAAAGTTCTTTATCGTGGTAAATATTGCCCAGTTGTATGGGGAAGCGCGCTTCGTGCGGGTATCTTTTTTTTCCCATTTCTAAAAGTTGGAGGGCACGATCCCAATAGGCGCTATCGACAGATTTTTTGGCCTCGGCCAAGATTTCATCGACACTATTTGGAATAATGTCGTTTTCGCTGCCTGCCAGGCTATCTGCCGAAAGCTCCCCGGAAGAAATAAATGCAGAAAGCAAAACAAGGACAAGCAGGCGGCCTCTTCCTTTGCGCCATCGCCCTAAAAGGAGGGCAGGAAGTAGCCAGGGCAAGAGTCTTTGGGCCCTGCTGTGCACAGAGGCAAGGGCAGCAGAAAGGGCCCTGTAGGCCTTAAAAACATCGGTATTCGAGGGCTTTAAAGCCTTGGCAAAAAGTATTTCCTCTCTGACCTGGAGCAGTTGGAAGAATGCGGCGGATAGCTCTTGGGGCAGGCGCTTGGCAAAGGAAAAAAGACTCTCCTTATGGCCAAGGCGGTAACCGGCCCAGCGCAGACGGCGCAGAGCATGGGAGAAGAGTAAATTTGCCACCGCCTTGGCCCTTTTGCGCGAAGGCCTGAGCCAGCTGGCCAGCTTTGCGCGCAGGAAAAAATGGGTTCGCAGCAGTAGTACAAGAAGGGCATATAAAAGGCCAATGAGCAGGGCTGCGTAGTTGACGATTAAAAGCCTTGCCTGGTGGGCAAGCTTATGGAAAAAATCCTGGGCTACAAGCTCCTCTTCGTCCCAGCGGGCTTCAAGGTTTTCGCGATTGCTAAGTATTTCCTCCATCAATTGAGAAAGAAGACGGGGATCTACGCCCGAAGAGAAATTGAACTCTTCGTTGGCGGCAAGGGTTTGACTGGTTGGGTCGTATTCTATCCACCCATAGGAGGGAAACCAGACCTCTACCCAGGCGTGGGCCATATCGGCGCGGACAGGGTAATAGGAAAGAGTGTTCGATTTTGGGTCTATTACAAAGCCAACAGCCACCCGGCTGGGAATGCCCAGGCTTCGCAGCATCAGACACATGGCAAAGGCGTAATAGGTACAATAGCCTTTTTTGCTATTGAATAAAAAATGATGTAGCTGCCGCCCGTCTTTGGCAATACCGGGTTTTAAACTATAGCTGTACTCGCCGTATTTTAAATACTCGTAGACAAGGCGAATGGCATCCCAGGTATTCTCTGCCGATTGGCTTATCTCTTTTGCCAGTGCTTCAATTTCCCGGTCCTGCCCATATTCTAAATACTGCTCGCTATGTTCCAGCTCCCGTATTGAATAGGGGGTATCGAAAAGCTCGAAGCTCAGGGCCTCGCTGGCCAGGCTTATAACCCGGTAGGCGGCCGAAAATGAGGAGGCGTTCCAGGTTTTATAGGGAACAATTTCGCTTGGCCGGTTAATAGCAACAAGGGCCTTTGGGTCAAAATTTACCATAAAAACTTCCTGCTCAATTTCTTTTTGCATAAGGTATGTGGGCTGCTCTATGCTCGTGGGGCGGTTGGGCAATTGGGCTGGCTGTTCGGCGAGGTCGAAATGGGAATCGACATAAAACCCCGCCTTGGGCGAATAGCCAGAAAGAATAAAGCGACGCAGAAGTTTGTGCGATTCGTCATCGCCCTTGTGCACAATGAGTACGAGGTCGTCGTTTAAGCTAATTTCGCTTTCCAGCCGTAGGAAGGCTGAAAAATCAAATTGAAAAAAATTGGGCTGAATAAGGCCGCCCCCCGACTTGCTTGCCCTATCTTCCATGGGCCTAATGGCAAATACTGCAATGATAAGGGGAAGCAGGATGGAAAAAAGCACAAATAGGACAAGCTCCCTTCTTTGCCCCTGCCTCTGCGCAAACCAGGTATAGCCCAGTGCAATAAAAAAACTGGCCGAAAAGGCAAAGAGGAAGATGGCCAGAACAATGGGGCGAGAATATAAAAAGAGCGACTGGGGTGGGCGGAATTGAAAAAAAACATAGAGCAGTGGGGGTAGGGCCATCAATTCAAAACGAACGGCCTTTATCGAATGGGCCTGGCTGGCAAAAAGGGCTGCCCACAACATGCTGGCCAAATTGATAAAATAAAAGCGCTCAAAGGCCAGTAATAGGAGGTCGCTGGCAAAGAGGTTAAAGGCTGCATAGAGCAAAAAGGGAAGGGCTAGGCCAAGGGCGGCTTTAAATACCGCCCTCAGGGCTGTTCGGGCAAGTATATAGCCCGCAAGACTTGCAGCTAAAAACGAGAGCAGAAAGAGCTGGACATTGAAAAAATGCTCGGTTAAAAGTTGTAATTGAAATAAAAAAGCAGCAACAGGAAAAAGGCGGGAAATAGCGACTCGCCTATCAATATTGAAGGATTTCTGCACTCTGGACTCCTGCGGCCCTGGCCTGGGCCCTTTGGTTTTGAGCAAGGGGAAGAAGCTGTTGGCGGGATATTTGTCTGCTTTTTACATTTTGGGCAGAAGTAAAAAAAATATTTTTTAAAGAAAGGTTATGGCCCTTCCCCCAAAAAAAAGGACAAAGGATGCGCACCGCCGTCGTCTTGGGTAGCTCTTTTAGGGCCGGTATGCCCTGGGAATGGGGAAGGCAGATAAAAAGACAGCTCTGCGCTGCCAGGGGCGGGAGCTTGTTAAAAGGCGTGGAGCTGGGAGCGAGGCCGGCTAAATAGTTAATTCGCTGTTCCTGCCCTTCGCCACAGATTAGCCCATCGGGGCCAATAAAACGCAGCTCTTTGCCGGCCTGTTCGGCGCTGGCAGCAAGGCTACTGGCGTAGCGACAGAGGCCGTCTAGGGCATTGGCGGGTTGGGGGTAGAGTTTGGGCTGGACATAGCTATCGATTATTACCAAAAGCTCGCTGCGAGGCGGTGGTTCGCGGTCGAATTCCCGCAGGATAAGCTCGTCGCTGTGGCCAAAGAGCTTCCAGTTAATGCGGCGGGGGTCGTCGCCGGGCAGGTATTTCCTGTGCTCGCCAAGGTTGTCGCTATGCTGTTGTGCTTTTATCTGGTATTGGCTTTGGCCCCCTAAAAGCGGTGGAAGGTGAATCGTTTTTGGCCAGGGACCGCTTGAAACCTGAATATTCAGATCTTCCTTTGGGCGAAGGGGAACAAAAAAACCAAAGCTAGACAGGACATCGCTAATAAAAAAGCATTTTTGATTAGTGGTATACAGGCCCCGCAAAAGAGGCTCACTGTTTTGGCTTTCTTTTTGATGGGGCAAGATGCATAGGCTAAAACTGCGCCCGCTCTTTGCCTGGAAGTCCAGCCGCAAGCGCAATAAAATGCCGGGAAAAAAGGAAATTGCCCGAAGAAAGCCCTTTGGCCCATGAGGCAAAACGATGCTTACCTGCCCACCTTCTACAATACTTTGTTCTTTAAAAACAAAGGGGGGCAGGTCGTTTTTAAACAAAAGAGGGATGGCAATGAGGCAGGCTGCAAAAAAGCTATAAAGGAGGTAGGCGGCAAAAATGCTGGCAAGAATATTGGCAGGGCTGTTGTCGGCCAGGGCGCCAATGGCAAAGCCCAGGGCAATAATTGCCAGCATGGCGTAGGCGGGCCAGTAAATGGCCAGCCGGGGTCGCCTATTTTGGCCTGAAGGCTTTAAGTGCATCAAAACAAATGTCCCTTATAAGGCTTTCGGGGTCCTGGGTAGCATCTGCAAGCTTTATGCGGTGGGCCAGGCAGGCGACGGCGAGCGCCTCTAAGTCGCTGTCGCTGACAAAATCGCGCCCCATAACAAGGGCATGGGCGCGCGCTGCTTTTAAGAAATGCAGTCCCGCCCGGGTCGAGGCCCCCAGGGTAATGCCCGCATGCATTCGTGTCCTGCGAATGATTTCGTTTAATGCCCCATACAATTCGTCGGCGCAGTGGAGGGAGGCCGCTCTGTTTTGCAGATCCAAGAAATCGGCCAAGCTGATAACCGGTTTTAAGGTAGACAGAATATTTGCAGAGGGGTCGTCTTTATAAATGGCAATTTCCGCCTCGGCAGAGGGATAGGCGGTGGTGAGCTTCATCATGAAGCGGTCCAGCTGGGCCTCTGGTAGGGGCCAGGTACCCGCTGTTTCGATGGGGTTTTGGGTAGCAAGCACAATAAAGGGATTGGGCAGTTTGTGCGTCTTTAGCCCAATACTTACCTGCTGCTCTGCCATCACTTCTAAAAGGGCAGACTGCACTTTAGGCGTTGTGCGGTTAATTTCATCAGCTAAAATAATATTGGCAAAAACGGGCCCCTTGCTAAAGACAAAGGATTTTTTTTCGGGCTTATAAACATCCACCCCGGTTATATCGTAGGGCAGAAGGTCGGGGGTAAATTGAATGCGCTTAAAGTCCAGGGCCTTGTTGCTCTTGCCAGAAATAAGGCGGGCCAAGGTTTTTGCCAGCGTCGTCTTGCCAGTCCCTGGCAGGCCTTCGAACAATAAATGGCCACCGGCTATCATACCGGTGAGCACTAAGGTTAAAAATTCCTGCTGGCCCTGTATTACTTTTTCCGCCCCGGTCAAAAGTTTGTCGAAGCTTTCTTTTGCCGGTTTAATTTTTGGTGATGTTTTATTGGTTGCTGCAGTGTTAGCCATAAAACAAGCATATCACGCTAAGGGAGGGTTTACAAATGGCTTATGTAGTTTACCGAATCTTTCACCTAGGTCGCCCAGAAATTTTTCGGCGAAGCAGCTAATGCTGATGCCTCCTTTTAGGATAAAGCAAAACATCTGATTTCTCTGTCAAGAATCAATATTGATATTTTATTTTGTAATTATATCTATGTAATGCTTCGAGTGCCTCTTTTAGTTCTTCCTGCGAAAGGTGGCCATTGTCTACGAAATATTTTCCAAGAGGCATGTTCAATAGGCGCTGCCTTCCGTTGAGCACCAGAAATTCTTTTCGCTCGATGAGGCCCAGTCGTAGGGCAGCTTCTGCAAAAAGCTCGCCCTGCTTTCTATTGTTAAGAATACTGATAATATTGGCCCTAGTTAAAATGCCCATAGACTGGGCTATGGCCCCAATGCGAGGTCTTTGGCCTACCTGCCAGCGCAGGGCGGCAAGAAGTGTTAGAAAATCGATTTTACCCGAGTGCACCAGGTATTCACCAATGCGAAGCTCCCTTTGGGGCATCCAAGTATAGATCTTCTTGCTTTGGGTCGTAAAAGAGGGAGGCATCTTTGTGCTCTGCTTTCGTCTGCTATCTTTTTCGAAATTGGAAAGCAGGGTTAAAAACTTACCCGAATTCCAGGATTCCAGAAGATAATCGTAGGCATCGCGGAGAGCTTGGAAATTCGCATGCAGTGTCTTTGTATCTATACCAATGCTGGCGGCAAGGTCGGGATGTGTTTTTTTTGCCTTTTTAAAATAGGCCTTTTTTAGAAGTGCGGGGTTTATAAGTTTCGCCTCTGGGCTGGCTATAGGGATACAGCGGTCGAAAACTATGCGTATATTTTTTTCCAAAGATATTTTATCATTTGCATATTGTGCCAAGGCTACCTCCTAGGGGCCCTTCTATTTTATGGCGATAAGGGTCATTTTGCAAGTGAAATTGGTGAACTGATCTGGAAAAACATGGTAGTACCCCAAAGCCTGCACCTGGCCCCCCGGGGCTAATCCTCCAAACTCGCTCGGACATATTTAGGCACATAATTGG
>CAZBJJ010000007.1:0-36004 GCA_964492245.1 uncultured Spirochaetales bacterium
TCTTAACTTCAAACCTGCCACCCTGTAAGCGAAAAAAAAGCCCGGCCAGGAGCCGGGGTTTTTTAAAGACATTGAGAAGGGGCAGAATTACTCGCTTCTGCCAAACTTGCTGCTGCCCTTGTTGGTTTTTTTCATCAGTTTGCGCTGAATCGCCTTGTTTTTTCTATTTAAAATAGTGGAGGGCTTTTCGAAGTATTCCCGCTTTTTGTACTCGCGTATAATACCTTCTTTTTCGACCATGCGTTTAAAGCGTTTAATTGCTTTTTCGAGCATTTCGTTGTCATCGACAATAATATGAGCCATAAATAAATCACCCCCCCTCCGCTATGCGGCCGTATTTTGCATTCATTGTAGTTATTATCAGTTTTTTGTCAATTAGGGGCCGCTCAATATAATATTCAGGGTCTATGGCAATGCCTCCCGCCCGCAGCTCCCAGTGCAAATGGGGACCCGTCGAGAAACCGGTGCTGCCAATTTTGCCCAAGACTTCGCCCCCCATCAATTGTAGGCCCTCCCTTACATCAATTGCATCTAAATGATAATACAGAGAATACAGGCCCGGCAGATGCTCGATAATGACCGAATTCCCGCTGACAATTCTGGGCTTTGCCAGCAGCACCCTGCCCGGGCCCGGTGCAAAGATGGCCGTGCCCTTTGGTGCAGGAAAATCAGTGCCATCGTGGGTGCCAAGACCAGTTTTGCCATTGGAATAGCTATAGGTGCGACGGTCGCCAAAGCTCGCAGAACGGCGGGTCCAGGAAAAAGGGTAGGCAAAGGCCTCGCTGGCATGGACCGCAAGAGGATTGGCCGTTAAAAGTAGCTGCCAAAGCTCCTTCGATTCCCTCTCCTTTTGGGGGTCCTGTTTGTAAATTAGGGCGGTATTTGCCGCATTCATTTTAATCGTCATGCTGGTATATTCGCGCCCTACAATGTCCAATGGCAGAATTCTAAGTTCGTCCGCGACAATGGGTAATTCGTTGCCCTTTTTGTCCCGTAGCAGCCCCGGCCAGCGCCCACCGGCTATCTGGACTTCTGCAGCTCCTATAGGGCTGGTACTGGGAATGCCCAAAATGGCCAAATAAATGTGATGGTTTTCTAGGAACAGGCCCGATGGGAAAAAACGTGCAGAGGCATAGAGCTTGTGCCCAAAGAGCAATTCTGCGCGCAAAGGCTCCTCCTCGCAGTCGTCTAGGCCAATTATTGCCACCGTCAGTGGGCTGCCCGGATAGGGCTCGGCCTCGATAATGGCTGTGCGAAGGGGAGGGTATATGGCCTTTTTAGCCTTCAGCCTTGCCTCGGGCAGCCTGTTTTGAGCACAGGCGGGAAGCAGGATGCTAATAAAAAGTGAGAAAATTAAAACACACTGTCTTTTCATGAGCGCTGTAAATCCTGAATTATCAATTGAGGTGTTTCGCTTCCGTTAAAAAAGTTCATAGAAAGTTTATATACAATATCGACCTTGTCTTTCACATCGAAAACGCGCTTTACCTTGTCGCTGGCCTGCCACCATATCGCTGGCCACCTGTTCGCGCCCGTGTTCAAGCTTAGCTTAACATGGCGCACCTCGCTTTTGCCCATCAATTGAATATCCTCTACCTTGAGCTCGCGCGAAAGGAAGGTGAGCGGCGCATTGTCCTGGCCGTAGGGCTCAAATTTTTCCATTATGGCCATTATTTCTGGCTTTAAATGCTTTGGTGGCAGCTCGGCATCGATGTTGATGCACTCTTCCTGGCAGGAGGAATCAAACTCTATACTGATGGCTATATCGGCCAGGCGTTTAAGCAGGGCATCGAGGTTTTCGGTTTTAAATGAAAAACCAGCGGCAAAGCTGTGCCCGCCAGAATCTTCGAGAAGGTCCTTGCACTGGTCTAAAATACCGCGCAGGTCGTAATCGGCGACAGAGCGCAAAGAGGCGCTACTGGTCTCCTGCCCCAGGGAAATAACAATCGAGGGCAATTTAAACTGCTTGCTCAGACGGTTGGCAATTATTCCAGTTACCCCGCGGTGAATATCCTGGCCATGGGCAATTAAAAGTTTTTCGTGGAATGCCGGTAAATTTTCGCGGGCCCGGCTTTCGGCAATAAGCCAAGCTTCGCTGCCAATTTGCTTGCGCTCCTCGTTAAAACCAATTATCTGGCCCGCCAGCTCTTCGCGCTCTAGGCTATCGGGCGAAAGCAATAGGCGCACGGCCACATCGGCCTGGCCCATTCGCCCACTTGCGTTAATGGCCGGGGCTATATGCCACGAGACCTCCTGGGTGGATATTTTTCGCCCAGCAAGGCCAAGTTTTAGCAATAATTCGCTGAGCCCCGGGCGGGGCCCCTTGCTTATTGCCTTTAAGCCCGCCCGCACCAGAATGCGGTTTTCATCGCGCAGAGGCATAAGATCGGCCAGTGTGCCAAGGCCCACCAACTGTATATCCTGTATGTCCTGGGCGCTGTACATATTTTCGCGTCTGTGCACAAAGGTGGTAAATAAATTGATGAATACGTCCAGCTCGCTCAGCTGCCTGTCTTCGTAGCGGGCAATTTTCGAGATGGTCTTTATTTTAAGCAGGCTCTTTCCGGTAAGCGCTGGAATCTCCTTAGAAATTTCGCCTTCCATCCCCATCAAATTGAATTCTATTGCCGGTCCAAATATTTTTGCCAGGGCCTTGGCCTGAATATCCGCATCCCATACCAATATTTGCTGGCCGGCTAAAAAATCTTTTAAGCGGGTCTGCTCAATCTGGACCATGCCCGGTACAATATGCTCTTGCAAAAGCTTTATGGGCACAAGGTTGCGCAGGTGCACCGCCTCGATTATCCAGGCCTCGTTGGTGGGCATGCAGTTTAACAGGCAGATGTCCTGATTATAGAGGTCGCTTTTGCGGGCAAAGCGCAGGGCGTTGGCAAACTTCCAGGCAATTGCACAGGCAGCAATATCGCGAAAGGGGTAGTCCTTTTCCATGCGTTTGGGGTTTACAATGGCTACCGCTGCGCTCTCGCCCTCGGGAACATTGTGATGGTCCAGCACCAATGTGTCGATGCCCAGGCTTTGGGCATATTCAATTTCTTTAAAATTAGAAATTCCAGCATCGACGGTTATAATAAGGCTGCCATAGTCCTTGGCAAAATTGTCGACAGCTTCAATTGAAAGGCCATAATTTTCTTCGCCAAGGGGCAGTTGCCAGCGCACATCCAGGCCAGCGTCCTGTAAAGCCTGGACAAGGATGACCGTACTGGTAATGCCATCCACATCGCGGTCGCCAAAAACTAAAACGCGCTCGCCTTCCTCAATTGCCGCTAAGACGCGGTCGACGGCGTCTTCCATGTCCGGTAAAAGAAAGGGGTTTCGCAGAAAGCGGGGATCTTCCTCTATATAAAAAAGAAGGTCCTGGGCCTTGGTAAGCGAGCGACGGGCAAAAATGCTGGCGGTTATCAGATCGCAGGAAAAACGCTTAGCTAAATCGCGCACAATTGCAGGGTCTATATCTTTTTTGTTCCATTTCATACGCTGTCTATAGTCCTTGTTACAATGGGGCGGGTTTTGATAATTTCTGGCCCTATTGTAATGGCCCTTGTCAAAAGGATCTCGGGTATCCGTAAGGACTGTTCGCTCTGGCCCCAAAATTTTAAAAGGGCTTGGCCTTTTTTAATCGGGCTGCCTGTTTTTACCATAAATTCGATACCGGCCAGAGGGCTCACCCTGTCTGCACTGGTGTTCCGCCCCACGCCCAAATACACGCCGGCTTGGCCGCATGTTAGGGCATCTATGCCTTGGACAATGCCATCTTCCGGCGCATATATACAGCCAGAGTATTCGCTGCGCCAGAGATTGCGTTTTTTAAGTAGCTCTTTTACCGAGCCCCCTTGGCGACTTACGTTTCTAAGGAAGCTCTCCATGGCCGTACCATTTTCTATAGCGCTCTGCACAAGATCATAGGCCTCGGCCATTGCCTTGGTTTTTCCCGATAGCATAAGCATGTGGGCAGCTAATTCGCGGTTTAGCTCGTTCAGGTCTTTTGGGCCCCTGCCTTCTAAACAGTCTAGGGCTTCCTCTACCTCTAAAAAATTGCCCACCTTATTGCCAAGGGGCTCGTCCATATTGCTTATAACGGCGCTTATGCGCTTGCCCATTGAACGGCCCGTGTTTACCAGCGACTCTGCCAGGGCCATGGCGTCGTCCAGGTTTTTCATAAAGGCACCGCTACCGTGCTTTACATCGAAGACTAGGGCATCGGCCCCTTCGGCAACTTTTTTAGATAAAATAGAGGCCGTAATAAGGGGGATGGATTCCACGGTGCCCGTTACATCGCGCAGGGCGTAGAGCAGGCGATCGGCGGGCACAATTTCAGAAGACTGCCCAATCATTGCCATGCCATCGGCGGCAAGGGCCTGTTTAAATTCTTGAATGCTTAAATTTGTACGGTAGCCGGGAATGGATTCCAGCTTGTCCAGGGTGCCACCTGTGTGGCCCAGGGCTCGACCGGACATCATGGGCACTTTTACCCCAAGGCTGGCCAGAATGGGGGCAATGACAAGGCTGGTTTTATCGCCCACGCCCCCCGTGGAGTGCTTGTCCACATAGGCTAGGCCGTAATTTTCCAAACTGATGGTCCTGCCCGAATCGAGCATATACTGGCTTAGGTGGGCGGTCTCTTCGGCGCTCATGCCCTTAAAAAAAACAGCCATGGCCCAGGCCGCCACCTGATACTCGGGTATGCTGCCTTGGACATAGCCATCAATTAAATAGGCAAGCTCTACCGCGCTAAGAGCATGTCCATCTCGTTTTTTAATGATAATATCCACCACTCTCATTGTCTCTCCTTGTTTTTTATTGAGGCCAAGTATTCCAGACCCGCAGCTCTCTGCCAAGTTCATGCACCGCAGTGCCCACAATTATTTGGCCTGCCTCGCTCAAAAGCCCCCGGTCCAGACCTAGGCGGGTCTGCTCATAGGCCGGCCGGGAAAGACTGGTGCACAGCCAGGTTCTAAATGGCAGCGAGAGGGCTGTATCGTTTTGAAAAATCTGGTTTCGCTTGGCCAATTCAATTTGGCGGCAAGTATTGCAAAGCAGGCTGCCATTGTCGTGCCGGTACCATAGTACCTCATTCACACTGCCATCACAAGCGCAAGAGCTGCAGGAATCCAGAACTACCCGGTGGCCGGTGAGGTCGAGCCAGAGCCAGAGCCAGCGCAAAAAGAGCGGGCGACAGGCCAGGCTATTTGCCTGTTCAAGGCCTTCGAGGCTGTCTATAACTAAGGCCAGGGCCTCCATATAGTCCGACTGACTGGCCAGACTGCTCGAAGCCGCCGGCGAGCTGGCCATGACCACCTCGCTAATGGCGTTTGCCGCCCAGGTTCTGTCCAGGTTTTCGCGCAGGGGCAAAAATTGATTTACAATATCGAAGTCGCTGACCTTGTAGGAATTGCGCACGGGGTCGTGATAAATATAGAGGGTACCCAGATGCCAGGGCGATAGCCAAGCCCGCAATTTACTTTTTGCTCCCCCCCAGAGGGTGGCCCGCATTAGACCCTGGGTATCGGTTAAAAACGAGACCTCGCGGCGCAGCTCTCCCCGGTTTTGCACCGAGAGAATAACTGCCTTATAGCTCTGGTTTCGGCCCATCTTTTGCCGGCTTCTGCAAGTTTAAAGCCTGTATAAGTTCGCCTGCTAAATGCAGGCAGGATTTTTTAAGGTCTTCTGGTAGCTTTTGCCATACAAGGCCCCCATGCTGGGCAAATTCCTTGCGCCAGGGAAAGCGAGCCAAAAGAGGCAGGCTCTGCGGTCTGTCGGGCTGGCCCTCCTGACTAAAAAGTGGATACTCCTTGCCACAGTGGGGGCAGAGCATTGAGCCCATGTTTTCCACATAGCCTAAGACGGGCGTGTTCGTTTTTACCGCCATACTGATAGACTTGCGCACTATCATTGACACAAAATCTTGGGGTGTGGCCACAATAAGCAGGCCATCTATGGGCAGCTGCTGGAAGGCTGTCAATAAAACGTCGCCCGTGCCGGGGGGGAAATCGATTAAAAGAAAATCCAGCTCTCCCCAGAGCGCATCTTTAAAAAATTGAGTCAGCGCACCGCCTAAAAGTGGTCCGCGCCAAATTACCGGCTCATCCTCTTTGTCCAGGAACATATTGATAGACAAAAATAAAATGCCATCGGCATTTTTTGCCGGTAACATGTTATCGCCATCGGCCTCGCCCCGCTGATCCTCCATGCCCAAAAGCCGTGGAATGCTGGGACCGGTAAAATCGGCATCTAAAATGCCCACCTTCTTTCCTTGGACAGCAAGGGCGGAGGCTAAGAGCACGGTAGTGGTCGACTTTCCCACCCCGCCCTTGCCACTGGCTATACCTATTAACTTCCCTATGCCCTCTTTGGGCAATTTTTCCATAAAACTCATATTCGGCCTCCCAAGATGCTAAAACTAGTGGCTACAGGCGTTATCGCCCAATTCCAAATTGCCATCAAAATATTGTTTTATAAGGGCCTCGCAGTCCAAAGAGGGGGCCCCCGTTACTACCTTAATGTTACGCTGTAAAAAAAGGTCTTGCGCGCGCTGGCCCATGCCACCGGCAATAATAATCTGTACGCCAAGTTCGGCGAGCCAGCGGGGAAGGACACCCGGTTCGTGGGGCGGTGGGGTAAGTTCTGTTTTATTTACAATCTTACCGGTTCCGGGGTCAGCATCGGCAAGAGCAAAGCTCGTACAGTGGCCAAAGTGGGCAGTAAGACGGCCATTGGCCAGGGGAATGGCAATTTTTATTGTATTCATATTTCCTCCAAAAGTTTTTTCCAAATGCTCTGTAAGATATCTGGGAAGAGGACTGCACCCTTTTTCGATGGGGCGACAGGGCTCCTCTGGGCATAAAATTCTATTGCGCTCTGTCCTTTTATCTGTGCCTGGGTAATTAAAGGGTCCCAGGCTATCTGTCCAAGCACCGGAATACCCTGTTCTTGGCACATGTTCTCAATTTTCTTGGCAACCTCTGTATTTATATCACTTTTGTTTATAACAACAAAGAGCTTTACCTTAAAGTGTTTGGCCAAAGCTATAATTCGTCCAAGATCCCGCTTGCCCGATAAACTGGCCTCGCTCACCGCTAGGGCGGCATCTACCTGGCTTATCGAAGCAATAACGGGACAGCCAATTCCGGGCGAACCGTCGACCAATATCCAGTCGGCCCCTACCTTTTTTGCCTTTTCTTGGGCCAGGCGACGCACCTGAGTAACCAGTTTGCCGGAATTTTCGGCGCCGGCCAAGAGCTGGGCATGTATAAGGGGTCCAAAGCGGGAGCTGGATTCAAAGTAGTGGCCACAGTGCCGTGGCAAAAAGTCTATGGCTTTTTCGGGGCATTGGCTTACACAGAGCCCACAGCCTTCGCATTGCTCAATGTAATAGCTGTCAGAGGTCTTGCGCTTAAAAATTGCATCGAAGCGACAGAGCTCGGCACAGAGCCCACAGCCGGTGCATCGGGATTCATCAATTGTGGCCTCTTTCCCGCTTATAAAGTTATAGCTTTTTTCAATTTCTGGCCGGTATATAAGGTGTAAATCGGCGGCATCTACGTCGCAGTCGGCCGAAACCAGGCGCCCCTGCGCGCTGGCAAGGCTGGCTAGGGCAGCACAGACACTGGTCTTGCCGGTGCCCCCCTTTCCACTAATTATAACAATTTCTTTCATTTTTCATTCCCCGATTTAGCATATTCCCTGTAGACGGCATCCAAAAGCTCCTGCATTTTTTTCACATAGTTTTTTCCGGCATCCAAGAGGCTCTGCCCCTTAGATATTGCCACAGCAATGTTTCGGTCTTGGGGTATTTCTACGAGCAGGGGGATGCCTTCGTTCTGGCAGTAGGCCTTAACGCGCCCGTCCCCGCTGTCGCTGCGGTTTATTACCACGCCAAAGGGCAGGCCAAGTTGGCGAACAAGGCTAACGGCAAGGCCCAGGTCGTGCAGGCCAAAGGGCGTTGGCTCGGTAACCAGAACGACAAAATGGGCATTGCGCACTGTGCTTACCATGGGGCAGGAGGTGCCCGGCGGGCTGTCTAAAATAAGAAGATTGCCAAAGGCATCGTTCTTTCCGCGCTTTATAACTGCCTTAATTATAGGGGGAGACATGGCAACCCCCACGTCCATTTCGCCTTCGATAAAGCGCAAATTTGGCATTTGCCAGTCTTTGAGCAGACCTATTTTTAAGGGCTCTTCGCCAATAGCCTGTTCAGGGCAGGCTAAGGTGCAGGCTCCACAGCCATGGCAGAGTTCATTAAAGACCGAAATACTGGTTTTAAGCAGGACAATTGCATTGAATTCGCAGGCCCTTACACAGGCGCCACAGGCGGTACAACGTTTTTCATCCACAATGGGCACAGGGATAGATACTTCCTCTTCTCGGGGAGTAATATCTTTTAACATGTTTTTTAAAAAAATTGCCCCATTGGGCTCTTCGCTGTCGCAGTCTAAAAGGCTTACCGGCCGATTGGTCGATTCATTTAAGGCCAGGGCCAAGGAAAGTGTTGTCTTGCCGGTGCCCCCCTTGCCACTGGCGATTGCCAGGATAAAGGGTCGGGGGAGAGTATTGATATTAAACCCAGTGGCTGTCAACATCTGCTCCAGTGGCTTTTTCCAAGGTTCCGTTTTTAAAGGCAGCAATAAGCTCTTTTACCGGTTTGCGTGGGCTGTAATAGATAGGAATTCCTGCTTTTAGTAGGACATGCCATGCCTTTGGGCCGGTGTGCCCGGTAATAAGGGCCTGGGCACCGGCTTGGACAATGTTTTGCGCCGCCTGAATTCCCGCCCCCTGTGCGGCCTGAAGGTTTTGGGTATTGTCCAAAACCTCCCAGCTGTCGTCGTCGGTCTCGTAGAGAATAAATTGCCCTGCCCGCCCAAAACGGGTGTCGAGCATGCTCTCTAGCGATTTTTCTTCGGTAGTGATTGCTATTTTCATACCAGCCTGCCTTTAATGAGATTACTGGCGTTTAAAACGTCGTTAGACGAGTATAACATTATTAAAAAGATAAAAAAAGACCCAGATACCAGAGGCAGGCCCTGGTATCTGGGCAGATGTAAAAAATTACATTATTCCTTCATTGAGCCCAAGGCAACACCGGCAATAATATATTTAGAAAGTGCGAAATAGATAGCAAAGAGAGGCAGGACGGTGAGGGAAAGGGCCAAATACACCGAACCGTATTCGGTGCGGTAAATATCGCCCCGCAAGAGGCTGGCGATAATTGGCATGGTGTATCTTTTAGAGTCGGTAAGCAGTACCAAAGGCATAAAGAAGTTGTTCCAAGTTCCAACAAATATAAATATTGCCTGGGTTGCAATTGCCGGTGTCATTATGGGAAGTACAATTCTATTAAAGGTAAAAAATTCGCCAGAGCCATCAATTCGAGCCGAATTGACAATATCAATTTGCAGGGCACCTAGGAGGTATTGGCGCATAAAAAAGACTACCGCTGGCGAGGCAATTGCCGGCAATATAAGAGGCCAAATACTATTGGTCCAACCAATCTGATAAATAAATTGATAAAAACCGATAACGAAGACCTGGGAGGGAATCATTAAAACAGCCATAATAAAGGTAAAAAAGGGCTGGCGCAAACGCCAATCGTAGACGGTTAAGGCATAGGCGGTAAGAGAGGAAAAATAGACGGCACAGATTGTTGCCCCCCCCGATATAATAAATGAGTTGTAAAAACCTACAAAGGGGTTAAAGTTTTTCCCCAATAAAATTTTTAAGTTTTTAAAGAGGTGGGTGGAGGGAATAAGACTTATCGAAGTCTGCTGAATTTCGTAGGTCCCACGGGTGGCATTTACAAACATAATGATAAACGGAAAAAGACTTAAGACCGAAAGAAAAATACAGACGATGTATTTAAAGGTTCGGAACATTGCACTTAAGGACTTATTATTTTTCATACTACACCTTCTTCTGCTCGATTGTTAGCATTGCGTTTTTGTTGCATTTTAGCTTCGCGAATAAGCGCTTTTTTATATTTTTCCTGCTTAATTGCCTCTTTGTCCCTTAAAAGATAAAAGACAATGGCCGATAAAACAGCAATAATTAAGAATAAAAGCATACTGGCCGCCGATGCCCTATTGTACATATAGCTGCCACTAAAAGCTTGGTTATAAATAAAGACACTTGTTGTTAAGGTCGAATTGTCTGGATTTCCTTGGTTAAAGAGTTTGGGAATATCGAACATCTGCAGACCGCCAATAAGGCTGGTTACCAGGGTATAGAGCAATATTGTTCTAAGACTGGGCAGGGTAATACGGAAAAATATTTGATAGGGGTTAGCACCATCAATTTCTGCCGCCTCGAAAAGGGTGGGATCTATACCCATAATGCCGGCTATAAGCACAATCATTGTGTAGCCGTACCACATCCAAAATTGAATAAAGGCGATAATCAATTGCGATGGCAGTTTGTGCACTAAAAAATTGTAGGGTTTACTGTTGAGACCCAGCCCCATGAGCAGGTCGTTTACTGGTCCTTTGGGGTAGCCAAAGAGAACATTAAATAAAATGGCCATGGTTGCAGCAGTTATAATATTGGGCATATACATCATAACCTTAAATGCACCCTGTCCAGTCAATTTAGTGCGGTAATTAGAAAACCAGGCAGCTAAAAGCAGGGCTAAGAGCATCTGTGGTATAAAGTTCATTATCCAAATAAATGCAGTATTAAATAGAGATTTTTTAAATAAGACATTTTTTAAAATTAACTGATAGTTTTGAAAGGGATTTGCTAAAAAGCGAAAATTCTTAACGCCAAGGCCTTTTAAGTCGGTAAAGCCTATCGCAACCGTATAAATAACCGGATAAAAAGTAAATATTAAAAAAGCAATAACAAAGGGAATTGAAAAAATATAGCCATACTTCGCATAACTTATATTTTTATGTCTCATGGGTAGTTCCTCCGCAAACGGGCAGTAAAATTGGCAAAATAAAAAGTAAAGAAAAAAAGGGCGAACATTGTTCGCCCTTTTTAAAAGGTTTAATAAAGAGCTTACTCAACAATAATGTCTAGGTTGTCCTGGACAGTCTGTTTAAAGTCTTTAATTGCGTCTGCACGGCTCTTGGTTCCGGCAGTATAGTTGCGGACCTGATCTCGCCAGTAGTTGTTGATGGTCTCGTCGTACTGGGTCTTGTTGGTACCGGTGGCAAATTTGCCAGCGGGAATAAAGACGTCGAACATGTTCTGTCCGCCGAGGAAGGGGAGTGTACCATTGGACTTAGCCATAACGGTACCCGAGGCAACAGTGTCTTTTGTGCCGCCAGCGCCAAATAAGGTGCCATTGGCCCAGTGGTACTGCAGACCGGTGTTGGAGCTGTCGAGGGTTACCCATTTGATAAGCTCGGCTACACCAGCTTTTGCCTTGGTGTCTTTGTTGGTGACAAGCCATGTGCCGCCCCAGAAGAAGCCCACGGGTGGTTCACAGATTGCCCAGTCGCCATAGGTGCCTTCGCCGGGCTTGTCGCCACCGGAGTTTCCGGCCATGACATAGTTAATAAGCCATGCGGGGCCAAAGAAACCAAGAACCTTCATGCTGCTGGCATCTTTCATGTCGGCAAACCATGCGTCGGTCCAGTCGGCGGTGTCGTTGTGGTAGCCCTTGTCTTTAAGTTCTTTGGAAAGATCGAGGAAGGCTTCGCGGTCTTTGTCGATGGTAAGTTTACCATTTACAACCCAACCGTCTTTGGAAGCGCCTTCAACTGCGTGCCAGACATCGCCGTCGCCGGAAACAATGCCATAGCCCTTAGCTTTAAGGTCGGCTGCTGCTGCCATAAATTTGTCCCAACCTGGGCCAACTTTGTCTTTAATAACAGCTGGATCGTCGGTTCCCCAGACATCTTTGGCAATTGAGCGGCGATAGATAAATGCGCCACCGGTTGCCTGATAGCCAAGAGCTACAAGGCCTCGTTTGTTGCTACCAATGTCTACGGTGTACTGTGCGATGTCGGCCTCTTTTAAGAGCTTGTCGACATCAAGACCTAGGTCTTTGTATGTTCCGGCATAGTGAGCAGCGTCGCCTTGGGTGTACTTAAGTACGAAGGCAGCTTCTGCACAATAGATATCCGGAGCATTTGCGCCACCAGCTGCAAGAGCCTGGTCTAAGGCTGGCTGGTATGCACCATCGGTTGTGGCAATAATGGTTGTTTTGAGTTCGTAGTCGAAGTTGGGATTGAGCTCTTTATAGCGATCAAACATTTTGGGTACTTCATCGGTGAATGTCCAGACGTTAATCACTTTGGAAGTGCTCGATTTCCCAGCCCCTTTATTGCATCCCGTTACCATAACGAGTGCCATTGAGACCACGAGAAGCAAGGCCACAGGCAGTGCTTTTTTCATAGTATTCCTCCTGTTTCCCGAACATTTCGGGTTACCAATAATAATGTCCCGGTTTTCAGAATAAAACAAGTAGGGAAAACCTCTTATTATTGAAAAATCATGCAAAAATGATAGGTTTTTAGCTTTTTTCGCCAATCAGGCTCTTTAATTCCTTAATATCTTTTATTAAACGAGTTCTGTCCAAGTTCTGAAACTTCTTTGGCACCATTTCCCGCGAGGTACATTCCAGAACTGCTACAAGGTTTTGCAATTCAATTTCGTGCGGATAGGCTGGGGGGACGAAATCGGCCAAGGCATCTTCTAAATCCTCTTTTGTTACAAAATTTCGGTCGTCCATTGCAGCCCTAAATTTAGAGCGGATAAGGACTGCTTCGAGGTCGGCTCCAGAAAATTCGTGTCGAAAACGTTTTAGAATATCGTTTACCGGAAACTTCCTAATTTGGAGTTTTAATTTCCGCACAAGGACATCGAAGAGCTCTTCTTTTTCTCGGTCGGTCTCTGGGTAAAAAAGAGCTAAATGTTCTTCGGCGCGCCCCTGTCGTTTTAAGTCGATGGGGATAAGGTCGGGGCGACAGGTAATGAGAAACCAGATTATTTTTCCCCGGTATTCGGTATTGCCCATAAAGCTGGCAATTTGGGCAAATACTCGGTTCGAGGTGCCCGAATCGCCATCTTGGTCGCGGTCGCCTAAAAATGCATCGGCTTCGTCTATCATTACCGCCACTGGCGACATTGCCTTCAATATATTCAATACTTTTTCCAAATTGGATTCGGTTACCCCCTGCCACTTGGAGCGGAAGTTGCGAAATTTTACCATGGGTATGCCTATATCGCCGGCAAAGGCACTGACTAAAAAGCTTTTTCCCGTTCCAACGGGGCCAGCAATAAGGTAGCCCATTGGCAGGACATCCAATCTGCCCAATTTTATGGCCTTCGAGGCGCTTTTAAAGCGTTTTTTTACAAAGTCGTGCCCCGAGACATAGGAGAGGTCGTGGTTTGTCTCCATAAATTCCAACAGGCCGGCGGCCTCGTTTTCAATTATTTCCTTCTTTTTTTCGCGGATATATTCCAGCGACAGGGGCTTATCCTCCTGGAAACTCTCCGAGACCAGGCGGTTTAAGTTCATTAAATTGAGCCCACTGGTAACTGCTGCGACCCTCTCTGCGTTTAGGCCACGCTCCAACAGGAGGCTTTCTTTACTATCTAAAAATTCTAAAAAGCTGGTGCGAATATCCTGATCGGGTATGGGAATGGAGATTTTTACCGTCGATGGCGAGCCAATAATTCGTGGCGAGAGATCGACAAGGTTTTCGGTCAAAAGCATGATGGATACATCCCCATTGGTAAATATGGGGTCGTGCGACCAGCGGTTTAGCGTAACAAGAGTGTACCGGTCTTCTTCGCTCAAACGGGCAATATCGCTGGCGGGCACAATTGTCTCGGCATAGTCCATTATCAATATGATGCGCTGTTTTTGCTGAATATTGAGCAGAAAATATTTCTCCAGCCACTTAAAGCTTTCGGTGGCATCGGCCGATACAAAGCTTTCGCTGTCTATATCGGGGAAGTTTTTTTCCATAACTCTGCGGTAGTCCTCGGCCATTTCGACGGTGCAAAACGAGACGCCGCTTGAGCGGTCGAAAAAGACTATGATATCTCGATTGCCAAAGAGGACCTCGGATATATATTCCTGTATCCGGACAAAGATGAATTCGCCCTCATTCATTTTGTGGGGCAAGAAGTCGCGTATGTTTCCATGGATAATATAGAGGTTGGCAGTCTGAGAGCAGTATTTGTACGAGAGTTCCTGCGCCCAGCTTGGTAGCACTTTGATAAAGGGCATATTTTTAACTATTAGCTGTGCGCTCATGTTCCCCTCCTAAACGCTCTGTCGATTATATCCCAGTAAGTCTAAAGCCCGCAAGCTCAAGTACACGTAAAATAAAAAATACTATACTATAGAAGTATGATTACCTGGGTGAGCCGGCAAGGCATCATGCTAATTATTATTTGGAGCTTTTTTATGGCATGGTCGGCCAATGCTGTTGAGCCAATAATAAAAAAACTCAATTCTTACGATCCCGTTTTTTATCAATTTGAAAAAGATGTGGAACAGGCCCGTATGCTTTTGGCCAAAAACGGGAAGAATGAGGATATTCTGGATTTTCTGGTTTTTTATCAATGGGAGGGGGACGGAACAATGGATCTTTTATCCCTAGCCGCTCGCTGCACGCTGCCCTACGATGCCCTGGCCTCGTTAAATCGCATCCCGCATAACCGTGTTTTAGAAATTGGCGAGAAGCTCCTTTTGCCATCGGTGCCCGGACTTTGGATATACCAGCGGCCTTGGGGAGACTTGGGCTATCTTTTGCTGAGTCGGGCTAAAGAGAAAAAGGGGATACCGCTTTCTTTGGGGAAAGAAAAACTTATGTTTTTCCCAAATACCGACTTTAATCCCACAGAACGGGCCTTTTTTTTAAATACCGCCTTTCGCCTGCCCTTGCCAGTGGCCCGCCTAACCAGTTCTTGGGGCTATCGCAGCGATCCCTTTACCGGCGAACGGAGCTTTCATGGGGGCGTAGACCTTGCGGCCCCTGTGGGAACCGAGGTCTATGCGGCAAGGGAGGGGGAGGTGGTGGATATTGGCCAGAACTCAGTATATGGAAATTATATTGTCATGCGCCATGGCGAGGGCTGGACTAGCTTGTATGGACATCTTTCAAAAATTGAAACCAGCTTGCATAAGTGGCATTCATCGGGTAGCATAATTGGCAGAGTCGGAAGTACCGGGATGTCAACAGGTCCACATTTGCATTTTGAGCTGAGCCGTAACGGAGACAGTGTAAATCCAGGGTCATTACTGCCAAAAGGATTTTGATATGCGCAAATTTTCGCTCATCATTTTAAACCTTCTCCTTTTTTCCTCTGTCTATGGCGAGCAATTCAGAACCCAACTCGCTGCCACTATGGATTTCCAAATCAGCTCAGAACTCAGCGCGCAGGCCGGCTTTAACGATGCGGTGCTTATTAAGGCCCCCGCGGATCTGCGCTTTGTTCGGGGAATAGAGCTGGAACTGAGCTGTCCACAGGCCTATTTGCGCAACAAGGGCAGCTTGGCCCTGGCCTTTTATTTAATTGCCAATAGAGAATATGGGTTGGGCACTGTGGATATACAGGCTCCACGCCTGTTTATACAGACCCTGCCAGGGCGCTTAAAGAATGTGTATCAGCTGCCTCTTCGCGCTGCCCACGGGTTTCGAGGGACACCCTATGTCAATCTGCCCTTCGATTGGCAGGGGAGTGGCGATTATCTTTTGCGCATTATGCCTATTGCCAAGGGCTTTGAAGATGGCATAGAGGACTGGCGGTTTAATATTAAGGGCAAGATTGTCTGGGCCGACGAGGGGGCGGTGGCGCTCAAGGTGCGCTATCCACAAGGTCTAGAGGAGCGGGCCTTTTCGGTGATGGTCAACGACGAGCCGGCTCAATTGAGCGATGGCCTTATTGTGCTAAAAACGGGCGAGCACCAAATTAGCCTGTATTCGGAGGATTTTCGCACTGAACACCGCTTAGTTAATATTGTACCGGGAAAAATTCAGAATCTGGAAATTCTATTGCGCAGCTCGGCCCCCTTAATTTTTATCGAGGCACCAGAGAACGTCCAGGTGTTTTTTGATGGGGTGGAAGTGGAGAGCGGGCCCGAGGGGCTGGTGTCCACGGCAGGGGAGCATGAAATAATCTTTACCATTGGCAATTACACTCTGCGCCGCAATCTTACCACCCGATTGGGTATGAGCTACGAGGTAAATTTGCTCGTTGATGTGCAGATAAACGAAAAAGAATAGCGGTAATCTGGCCATTCGGCCAGATTCAGCTGGCCATTCGGCCAGATTATTCTATAAGCCGTTTAAGGGTCTTGTCGCTTTGCCGCCAATCCTTAGAGGTCTTTACCCGCAGGTCCAGCTCGACCTTCCAATCTAAAATTCTATTCAGGTCTTTCTGTGCCGCTTGGCGAATGGCCTTTATGCCCGTCCCCCCCTTGCCTACAACAATGCCTTTTTGCGAATCCCGTTCCACCATTAAAAAGGCCCGAATCCATATTCTGCTCTCGTTGTCCCGCAGTTCGGTATCCTCGACTTCGACATAGATCGAGTGGGGAAGCTCGTCCTTTAAGCGCAACATTGCTTTTTCGCGAATAATTTCGGCAATGCGGAAGGGCAGGGCCTGATCGGTGTACACTTGCTGGTCGTACATGGGCTGGCCCTGGGGGGCCAGGGCAAAAAGGGCCTGCAGCACCTCTTCTAAATGCTCTTTTTTTAAAGCAGAAATGGGAATAATTCGCTGTTCGGGCAGTTCTGTAAAAGATTCTTCTATAAAAAGCCTTGTCCTTTGGGGCCGGGCGTTTTTGGCATCAATTTTATTGATAAGTACCACCAAACGCTCCTGCTCTTCCCTCAAAAAATCTACTATCTCCGCCTCTTCCTCGCCTGCCTCGCGCGTGCTGTCTAAAACATAGACTAAAAGCTCGCTTTCGGCCTTTGCGCGATTGCCCACCTCTATTAGCTTTTTATTCAGTTTTTTATCGCTGCGGTGGCGCCCTGGAGTGTCGATAAACACAAGTTGGCCCTCTTCGCGGTTTACGATACCGCGGATAGTGTTTCGCGTGGTTTGGGGGACTGGGCTTACGATGGCCACTTTCTGCTGGCACAGGGCGTTGAGCAGGGTCGACTTCCCTGCCGAAGGCCTGCCGATAAGGGCCACAAAGGCCGATTTATATTCATCTTTGCTATGGGTATTCACGATAGCAGTATAGATAAAAACAGCATTTTTCTAAAGCCCTAGGCCGCGAAGGACCTTTTTGCCAATGAGCTTGAAAGAATCTAGTGAATTTGTGTAACTTGTTCTATCAATATTGTTTAAAAATTATAAGGACAATCCAACACATTTGGAGGTTACATGATAGATGTAGAGAATTTGGGAAAGGTGTACGGTTCGACGAAGGCGGTCGACGGTATTACTTTTACAATTAGTCGGGGCGAAATTGTCGGGCTTCTGGGGCCAAATGGGGCAGGAAAGACAACGACAATGCGCATGGTTACGGGTTTTTTACAGCCCACTACCGGAAGTATTAAAATTGATGGACAGGATATTGGCGAGGATCCTTTAACTGCAAAGAAAAAAATTGGCTATTTGCCCGAAAATGCACCGCTGTATGGCGATATGATTGTCGCCGATTATCTGCACTACCTTGCACAGATACATGGCTTACAGGACGAAGATGCCCTGGTGCGCCTAGCCGGGGTCTGCGGGCTTTTAGAGGTAATGCATAAAAACATAGGCGAGCTTTCGCGCGGCTACCGCCAAAGGGTGGGCTTGGCCCATGCGCTTATACACGATCCAGAAATATTGATACTCGACGAGCCCACCAGCGGCCTCGATCCGAATCAAATAATCGAAGTTCGCGCTTTAATTAAAGAAATTGGAAAGACCAAGACGGTTATAATATCGACACATATTTTAAGCGAAGTGGAAATGCTCTGCGATCGCGTTATTATAATTTCTGATGGGCACATTGTGGCAGACGCCCCCACGGGTGAACTGCGCCATCGCTTTGGCCACCATAGCCAGCTGCGCATTCAGGTGCAGGGTGCAAACGAGGCCGAGTTAAAGCAGGCGCTGTCTGCCTTGGCCCCCGAGGGCAGCCTTTCCAGCCTGCCAGGCGAAAAAGGCCTGGCCTGCGTAGAAATATCAGTGCCCGAGGGCAGGGATATTCGCCAAGAGGTATACGATATTATCAAAAAAAGTCCCTGGACTCTTATGGAAATGACGCTTCGACAGAATTCGCTGGAAGATGTCTTTAGAAATCTAACCAATGTAGGGGAGGCAGTATGAGCCAAACTGATATAGCTAAACCAGAGCTGGCCGGGCGGGCAGCTAGATTGCCTATGGCCATAATAATTGCACGGCGCGAATTGAACGCATTTTTTTCGAGCCCCGTGGCCTATATAGTTGGGGGGCTCTTTCTTATTTTTTCCGGATTTTTATTGTTTTCGTCCTTTTTTCTCGTGAATCGGGCCGAATTGCGGCAGTTTTTTTCTATGCTGCCCCTTTTATGGGCTTTTTTTATTCCCGCCCTCACTATGCGCCTCTTTGCCGAGGAAAAAAAGACAGGGACCATAGAAATTTTATTTACCCTCCCTGTCTCTTCGTTCAGCGCTGTTATGGGCAAGTTCCTTGCCGCGCTCTGTTTTTCCATTGTTATGCTCATTCCCACCCTGGTCTATGCTTTTTCGGCCGCGGCAATGGGCTCTTTGGATTGGGGCCCGGTAATTGGTGGCTATCTGGGGGCTGTGTTCTTGGCAGCCGCTTTTTCGGCAATTGGGGTCTTTGCCTCCTCGCTGACAAAAAATCAAATTATTGCCTTTTTTATTGCCTTTGCCATTGGCATTGTCCTCGTAACAATACATCAGCTTCTGGTGCTCTTGCCCGCTACAATAGTGCCGATGCTTCAGTTTATCTCGGCGGGCTATCACTTCGATTCAATTGCCCGTGGCATAATTGATTCCCGCGATATTTTATATTTTATCAGCATGACCGCCCTGTTTTTTAGCCTTGCGGTGCGCAATCTTTCTACTCGGAGGACAGCATAATGAAAAATCTAAAAAAACTTTGGCTTTGGTGTAAGGGGCCTTCCAGCGATCTAGCTCTTTTTATTCTGGTCCTTATTTTGGCAAATGTGGTGGGCAACTCTGCTTTTTTTCGCCTCGATCTTACCTCGAACAGGGTGTTTTCGCTGTCGCCCGCCAGTACGCGCATTTTAAAGACCGTCGAGGATCCCATAAAGGTAGATGTCTTTTTTTCCTCCAATTTGCCGGCTCCCTATAATGGGGTGCAGAGATATTTAAAAGATCTTTTAACCGAGTATCGCAGTGCGTCGCGGGCAAATTTTTCCTGGGTCTTTCACAATATGGAGAAGGCCGAAAGCGAGGAGCTGGCACAGGAGTACGGCCTAAGAGCCCTGCAAATTCAGGAGGTTAAAAATAACGAGGTCGGCTTTAAAATGGCCTGGATGGGCCTTGCCATTGTGTACAGCGATGCAATTGAGACAATCGATCAGATTACCAGTGCAAATGCCCTCGAATATAAATTGAGTACCACCATTGGCAAGATGATAAACACCACCGATGCCCTAGCCGGCCTTACGGGGAAGGTCGCGGTAAACCTCTATCTGACCCCCGAGCTTAAAAACTTTCAAATAGCTGGCTTAGATAAGATTGAATCCGCCAGTCGTGCGGCGGTAAATGCCTTGCAACCGCGGTTTGACGAGAAAATTGAATTTAACCTGATGCCAATAAGGGGCACAGCCGATGTGGATGCCGCAAGCCTGCGCTATGGATTGCAAAAGGTAAGCTGGGTGGACGATGGCAGTGGCAAGGCGGGAGCGGGCGTCTTTGGCCTTGTTTTAGAGCACGGCGACAAGTTTAAACTTGTTCCGGTAGAAATGAACCGGGGAATTTTTGGTGGCTATGCGCTTACTAGTTTGGATTATTTAGAAAAAGATATTTCCGATACCCTGCAGGCCCTGGTTTCGCGTTCCTTAAAAATTGGCTATCTTACCTCCAATGGCGAGCGAGATATACAGGACGATGAACGCGGTGCTGGGCGGCTGGCAATGCTGGCTTCAGATTATTACGATTTCGAAGAAATTGCCCTGTATGAGCGGGACATACCTGCCGACATCTCCTGTCTGGTAGTCAATGGGCCCCGTTCATACTACTCCGACTTGGAGCTGTATAGGATGGACCAGTTTTTATTGAGGGGGGGCAGACTTTTAATTTTAGCAGACTCCCTCGAAGAAAGGCAGGATCAGCAGATGTCCTGGATGGGGAGTATGCCCAGCTACGAGCCCATCGATCATCGCTTAAATATCCTCTTAAATAAATATGGGCTGAACATCGAGACAAATTATGTCTTCGATGAAAAATGCTATTCGGTGCAACAAAGGGGGCTGGGCGAGTTTCCCCTGTACTATGTGCCCATAATTACCCGCGAAAGACTGGCCAAAAATCATCCCATTACCAAAAATCTGGATCATATTTTACTGCTTAAACCCAGTGAAATTACTATTCGCGAAGATATTCCAGCCACTGTTCGGGCGACGGTATTGGCCAAAACTACGCCCAATTCTTGGGTAGAAGGGGACAGTTCGAAAATAAATCTCAGTCCTCTGGGCATGGACAGGCCCAAGGAGCCCGAGCTTTTGGGTGAGCATGCGGTAATTGCCCTGTTGGAAGGGCGCTTTTCCAGTGCCTTCGATGCCCAAATTTTGCCCGACCAAGGCGATGTGGACGATTTACCCGGCAGGGTGGTGGACAGGGCCATAGAGGCCGATCGGCATTTGAATGCTTCGGTACAGGATGGGGCAATTGTCGTTATGGGGACCTCCGAACCGGGAAGTTCCTCGCTCTTGGACGAACATGGCGCCCAGCCAATTGCGGTCTTAATGCGCAATGTCCTGGATTATTTAAACGGAAATGCCGAGCTCAATCAAATGCGGGTAAAAAGCCTGGATTTAAATCTTTTGCGCGACCACGAGAACAGCACAAAAAACTTCGTAAAGGCCTTAAACATGTATGTGTTACCGCTTTTGGTCCTGCTTTCGGCCTTAATTGCCTGGCGTATGCGTAAAAATCGCCGTAGGGCCATTGAGCGCCGCTATGCTTTAATAAAGAATGAGGAGAAATAAAAGATGAACATTCGTAAAATTATACTCTTAGCTTCTACTGCATTTTTATTGCTAGTCCTTGGGCTTCAGTTTGGGCTGCGTCGGGGCGAGGGCATTCGCACGGTGGGGGTAAAGGGAGACATCGATTCTATTCTGATAGCTAAAAACGAGGGCGAATGGGGTGGGGCCAGCGAGCTGCGCCTTGAGCGCTCTGCAGAGGGGCATTGGAGCATTATGCCCGAGGGCTACCCGGTCGAGGCAGAGCTTATGAACACGGTGCTGGCAGCCTTTACCCATTTAAAGGTCTTGGGAACGGTTTCCCGCGGGGCCAATAGGGGCCGCTACGAGCTTGGGCCGGAAAGTCGCATTTTGGCTACCGCCTATGCTGGGGACAATGAGCTGCGTCGCCTGTCTATTGGCAAGGCGGCAAGTGCCTCGCAGCAGACCTATGTCGCCTTAGATGATAAAAAAGAGGTCTTTCTGGTGGCCGGAAACTTGCGCCGCGAATTTGAAAAAAATACCGAGGATATGCGCAGTCGCCAAATCTACGAGGCCCGGGCAAACGATTTTAACCAGGTGAGTGTGCAGGGCCAATACAATTGGGAGATACAGTTGGAAGGCTCCCCCCTTCGTTGGAAGCGGGTGGATACAGAGGCAGATTTAAACCAAGAGGCGGTAAATAATTGGCTCAATGGCCTTGCATCCTTGCGGGCCATTGGCTTTCCCGCGGCCAATGTGCAACTCGACAGGGCCGATATTCTTTCGCGGGTGTATTTAGATGGCCTTGAAAAGCGGATAGAAATAAACATTGGGCCAAAGGGCGAGGACGAGCGATATCTCTGTACGAGCTCGGAAAGCCAATGGCCCTTCCAGCTTTCGGCCTATATGGCGGAACGCTTTATTAAAGACCCTGTCGATTTTGAAAAATAAAACTATTGAGGCTTGGCGGACAATTCGTCGATTAGGCTATCAATTACCTTAATTATCTCTTTTTCAAAGAGGTGAATATCGGCAATGGCATCCTGGGGGAGCCTAAACCCAATGGCCCCCGGGTGGCCCCCGCCATCTTCAATGCCTGCACGCAATAGGAAGTCGCGCAAATCCAAGCTTTTATAGGATTGGCTGCGGCGCATTCTAAACTGTACAAGGGTAATAGAGGGTTTAGGTTCCAGCTCGCCCTTTAGAATATCCACACTGCTGGGTTCTATAAGGTTTGGGCACTCGTAGTAGGAGACAAGACCGAGTTTGCCGTTCTCTTCGGCCAGATAATTCGCCATGTTTTTGGCTACCGAAATACAGACCTCGTGTCCATAGCGCTGAATTATATCCCTGGATTTGTCGGCTTCCAGAATTACATAGAAAATATTTTTCTTTTTTACGATAAATTGTTTCAATTCCTGCCAACAGGCGGCCTCTTCGCTGGAAAGTTTTTCTAAGGTGGTAAAAATCTGCTCTTTGGTGGCCAGGTTTTGAGTGCCCTTGTGGGTCTTTTCGCTGAGCATATGCTCGAAGAGGGTGGTAAAGCGCTCGTAGAACTGGCGTTCGCGACGCGTTTTAATATAGCGCCCCATTTGGGTATCGCCTAAGATGCCAGTTAATATGGCAAGTACCACATTTCGCGAGAGCAGCTCATCAATATGATGTTCTTCTATAAAGGCCTTGTTTCTCTGTATTTTTAGGGCCAGCCAGGCGATAACTTCGCAGGAGCTCGAGGCCTGGTATACCAGGGCGTTTTCCCGCGCGGTAAAATATGTGGCATCGGCCTCTAGGTGATGGTCAATTTCAATTTTTAGCACCTGTGGATCGGCCCGATGTAATTCATACAGCTCGGGGCGGTCTATCATCGAAGGTTTAGGCGTGTCTACCAACAGGAGGGTGGAACACAGGGGCGGGGGATCGCCCCGCAAAACCTGAATATTGTTGTATTTACAAATTTGCAATAGGTAGTCGAAGCTATCGCTTAGGTTAGAGGCAACCGAAATATAGGACCTTTTATTGAATTTCGAGGCCAGCAGGGCAAAGGCCACCATTGCCGAAATACAGTCTTCGTCGGGATCCTGGTGGCCAATTATAAGGAAGTCGTCGCGCTCGGCCAATATTTGAGCAAAGCGCCTGCCAATTTTATTTTTTTCGGCAATACTAAATATATCTTTTTTGTGGCCGAATTCTTTTATATATAGGGATAGGCGGTTGCGCCCCTGGAGCTTTGCGCGGTACAGGGCCTTGTCGGCCGATTGCACGAGCTCTTCGGCATTCATCTCCTGTATGTCTAAAAAGGCCATGCCCATGCTGCAGGAGATGCTAAGCTCGGGAAATTCGGGAAAGCTTAGCCTGTTAACCGCCTTTATGGCCTTTTGGCAGCGTTCGACGGCGAGTTCGCTGGGAGCCTTTATAATAAAACAAAATTCGTCCCCACCATATCTTATCAGTATATCTTCCGGTGAAAAGCTCTCTTTAAAAATATCGCTCACGCGGACAATGAGCTTATCGCAAAATGATGTTCCGTATTCCCTGTTCAAATGGCCAAAATGGTCCAGATCGACCATGGTGCAGGCCAACTGCAAATTCTGGGCCTGGGCTTCGGCAATATTGGATTCCAGGCTGTCATCGAGATAGCGGCGGTTAAAAAGCCCACTGGCCTCGTCGGTTATTACCCGCTTTCTAGCTTCCTCGCCCCAGGCCACCATGTGGGTTAAAAAAGAGCCGGTCGACACTAGGCGCGAGGATGTCATGCGTATCATGCGCTCCATAATGGCGCCTGCGGCAAGGGGGCTTTCTTTTATGAGCAGCTCGAAGTCCTCGGCCTCGAGAACTATACAGCGCACCCTTGTCTTGGCGCTCACCGTTGCCGAACGGCGGGTTTTCTCTAAGAGGGCCATCTCTCCAAAAAATGCACCGCTTCCCATTTGGGCCAACTCGATGGGCTGCCCATCCTTAGACTGAATAGTAATGGAAACGGTACCCTCTAATATGGCAAAAAGCGCATTGCCATCTTCGCCCTCTAAAAAAAGGTCTTCGCCCACCTCGTAGCTAAAAAGGCTCATTTTAGATGCAATAAGCTTGCGAACGGGCGAGGACAGGCGGGAAAAAATATCGATCTTAAGCAGCTGGCTGGATTTAACGGTTTTAGGTTCGTGTTTCACGGCAATCCTCGGGCCAAAGCATTGTAGATCCACCTCGGCGCCTTCCTTCCAGCGGAAGGGCGGCAATTCTGTTTAAAAGTTCTTCGGCATTTTTTCCATGGACCTGGCTCAGGCCAATGCCCAAACTAATTTTTAGGCGAAAAGAGTTGCCTTTTAAAATATGTTCGAGAGAGAGTTCTTCTAAGAAGGTTTTTATGCGAAGTGCCAGGTCTTCTGCCATTTCTTTCGTGGCATAGCTTATATAGATGGCCAGTGCATTGCCCTCCCAGCGCGAGACGCTACCGGAGCTACCAAGGTGTTGCGAAAGTTCACGGCCCATATACACCAGCACCTTATCGCCAATATCGTGGCCATAATTGTCGTTTATATCTTTAAAATTATCTGGTTTTAGCATAATAAGGGCCAAATTTTTGTCCATGTACTCTGGCAGGTGTTCAAGTAAAAATGTTCGGTTTGTAAGACCGGTCAATTTGTCGCTATAGACCTGCCTGCGCAATTCCCGCACCCATGGCGAGTTTTCTTTTAATACGCTGTGGGCTTTGCGCGTTCTGGCTGCGAGCATTATAAGAAAGGCCTTTAGCAGTCTTGCTGCGAGCACCGGTCGCTGTTCTGCCAAGCTCTTTAGGTTTTCGCCGGGGAGCGGAAAGCCAATAAGGCTGGTATTCGCTTGAACGACGGCCTTGCTCGTGTACGGCGAGCGTGAAAAAAGTTCCAGTTCGCCAAAGCAGTCGCCTTGGCAAAGATGGGCAATTATTTGGTCTTCTTTATCAAATATTTCTATGGCACCATCAATTACAATGTACAGGGCCTGTGCGGGCTCTCCTGGTTTAAAGAGAGTCTGCTTCTCTGGCAGCTGTAAGTGCCTGCAGTGGGTACTTACGAACATAAGTTCTTCGGGGTTCAGGTTTTTAAAAATGGTGGACTGGCCAATTATTTTGACAAATGCCTCTTTGTCGGCAATGGGGTCAAAAGTCTTTGGCACAGAGTCCGGTATTTTATCAGTCTGCATATCAATAATAGTATACAGTAAATATCAGTATTTCACGAAAACAATAGAAATAAATATACGTTTTTACCCATACGGTCGAATTTACTGGCCCATCCTCCCAAACTGCCTAGTGTATCTGTCCCAAATAGTGGGCAATAATCTGTGCACAGGGGTTTTTATCAATTTGGACAATGTCCATTTCCCGTTTGGCATTTTCCACCGAATCGGAGGCATGGGCGGTATTGACCATTACATTGCTGCCAAATTCGCGACGAATAGTGCCGGTGGGGGCCTTTAAGGGGTCGGTGGGGCCAAGAACTTCTCGGATTTTTTCGATGGCCTGGGTGCCTTCGTAGATGAGGATCATGCATTTTACGCCACCGCCCTCGTGCAATAGCTCTTGCGGGCAGGCATCGGGCCGAGTTCCTGACATAAACTCTATTATTTGGTTGAACTGCTCTATGGCGTATTCTCGGCCAATTGTCTGCTCAAGGCAGTGTGCTGCTTCTTTGTTTAACTGCAGGTTTAGCCCCTCTTCGAGCATGTTGCGGGCCTTTCCGCCAAAGATGGGAGAGAGTTTTTGGATGAGAATGTCTTTTACGGGGCCATAAAACTCTAACGCTTGGGCTACAGAAAAGCGATGCACCTTTGTGCCGACAATGCGCAGGCCGGTGCGAGAAAACATATCGATTACAGCCCCAGGCCTCGAGGAGGCGGCCTTCCAGTTGTCGGGTTTTAATATAACCAGCGTCCGCTGGATATCGCTATTGCGGGGGTAGACAATGTTTTCGATTATATTGGCTTCCCGTGCGATAAATTCGCCAATAATTTTTAAATGGCTGTCCGATAAGTCCTGGGTGCGCGGTGTAAAAATTGCCGGCTCAAAATAAATGACCTTCGAAGGGTCGACGGGGTCATAGATTAAATCGGCATAGGTGTCGCGAATTGTCTCGCCCGTAATGGATTCCTCGCCCCTGTTTTCCGGATACATGGCCCCGCAGATATCCGAAAGTTTTCTGCAGGCGTCTTCGCCCCGAAAAAGTAGCAATAGGCTGCGGTGTCTGCGTCCCTGGGAGGGCCCAAGGTTTTTTTCGACATAGCTTGCTAGAAGCTCTGCTGCCTTGGGATTTGCGGGATCGATCTGGGCTCGCAGTAACTCGGCATAATTTGCCACAAATTCTCTATCTGGGGCGAATATTTGGGCCCCCACAAATTCGAGGTCTACCCGGGAAAGAAGGCGGGAAAGTACTCCACCAGTTCTGCTTTTAGCTATGGTATAGGGAGTTACAATTACATAGGATATTTCTTCATGCATATATCCAATATAGCGGGCTTTCCTTTTTTTTGTCTATACAGCATATCAATTAAACGATAATTATCGAAATGAAAACGTTTGCTTTTTTGTCAATTCTCGATTAAAATATTAAACTAAGAGATTGGAGGTTTCCTTGGAAAATTTTAATTATGCAAATCCTACCCGCATCCTCTTTGGCAGGGGGATGGAAGGGGAAGTTGGTAAACAGGCTGCTCGCCATGGCAAAAAAGTTCTCTTGCACTATGGCAGCGAGCGGGTGCGAAAAACAGGCCTTTTAGACGAGGTGCGAAAAAATTTAGAAGCGGCAGGGCTCTCGGTTATTGAGCTGGGGGGCGTGCAGCCAAATCCGCGTCTGTCCCTAGTGGAAAAGGGGATTGAGCTTGCGCGCAAAGAAAAGGTGGATTTAATTTTAGCGCTGGGCGGAGGGAGTGTTATTGATAGTTCAAAGGCAATAGCCGTGGGGGTCCCCGCCACCTGTCCTGTCTGGGATTTTTATGAATACGTCTCAAGCCCGAAAGCCGCCATTCCAGTTGCCAGCATATTGACCATTCCCGCTGCCGGCAGCGAGTCCAGCAATTCGAGCGTAATAACCAACGAAGACGGCAATTTAAAACGTGGCCTTTCCCACGATCTTATATACCCGGTCTTTTCTATTTTAAACCCAGAATTCTGTTTTACCCTGCCAGCCTGGCAGGTGGGCTCGGGGGCCGCGGATATTTTGGCCCATCTTATGGAACGCTATTTTACCAATGTCAAAAATGTGGACTTGACCGATAGGCTTTTAGAGGCCTGTATGCGCACAATTGTGGAGGCTAGCCCCCGGGTTTTGGCCCAAAGCGACGACTACAATGCCTGGGCCGAGTTCATGCTTACTGGCCAAAAGGCCCATAACAATTCCTTCGATGTGGGACGCATTGGCGACTGGGCCTCGCATGGCATAGAACACGAACTTTCCGGCATTTACGATGTCAGCCACGGCTCTGGTTTGGCGGTTATTTTTCCCGCCTGGATGGAGTACGTGTACAAGCATGATGTACCGCGCTTTGCCCGCTGGGCAAACCAGGTCTGGGGCATCGAGGCCAATTTTTTCCATCCCGAACAGACGGCCCTGGCCGGCATTGAGGCCCTGCGCTGTTTTTTCTCATCAATTGGTATGCCCATTAGCCTGGAAGAATTGGAAATTGGGCCAGACCGCCTAGAAGAAATGGCAGCAAAGGCGACGGCGCAGGGAAAAACCACGCTGGGCTCCTTTGTAAAACTGGGGATGGCCGATGTCTTGGCAATTTATCGCCTGGCCCTTAAGAAAAGGAAGTAACTATGAAGATTTTATTTATCGGGGGCACCGGCACAATAAGCACCGCAATTTCTAAGGCCCTTGTTGCCGCCGGCCACGAACTTTGGCTTTTAAATCGTGGCAATCGCAATTCGGCAGTGCCGGGGGCCAAACAGCTCATTGCCGATGTGGGCGACGAAAAATTAGTGCAGAATTTAATAAAGGATTTACATTTTGATGTCGTTGCGGACTTTATCGCCTTTGTACCAGCGCAGGTGGAGCGCGATATCCGTCTTTTTACCGGGAGATGTAATCAGTATATATTTATCAGTTCTGCTTCGGCCTACCAGAAGCCGGTAGCCGAGTACCGCATTAACGAGGGCACGACGCTTGCAAACCCCTACTGGGAATATTCGCGCAATAAAATTAGCTGCGAAAAATTGCTTATAGATGCCTATGCCCAAGATGGCTTTCCCGCAACAATTATTCGGCCCAGCCACACCTACGACGAAAGATCCATTCCCCTGGGCGTGCATGGGGAGCGGGGCAGTTGGCAGGTGGCCAAGCGCATGCTCGAGGGGAAGCCGGTCATTATTCATGGTGATGGCACAAGCCTGTGGACAATGACGCACAATCGCGATTTCGCTACAGCCTTTATAGGCCTTATGGGCAATGCAAAGGCAATTGGCAGCGCGGTTCAGATTACCAGCGACGAAAGCCTGTCGTGGAATCAGATTTACCAGGCCATTGCAAGGGCCTTGGGCGTTCCATTAAAGGCTGTGCATGTCTCCAGCAGCTTTTTGGCCCGTGTCTCTTCCTACGATTTTACCGGCAGCTTAATTGGCGACAAGGCCAACTCGGTCGTCTTTGATAACAGCAAATTAAAACAGCTTGTGCCCGGTTGGTGTGCGAGCACTCGTTTTGAGCAGGGCATCGAGGAGACGGTGGCGCATGTTCTGGCGCATCCGGAATTGCAGATAGACGATGCAGACTTCGACCAGTGGTGCGACAGGGTAATTGGCGCATTGGACAGGGCTGCCGAGGAAATGGGCTACTAAGATGGCCAAAGCCCTGTCCAGGGCTTGAAAGCAAGGCTGTTTTTCCGGATATTATCGGTAAGATATTATTAGGAGGAACAGATGCTTAAAACAGACTGCGATTTAGCAATTATTGGTGCAGGGGCTGCGGGCCTTTCCGCAGCCCAATATGGGGCCCGTGCAAACCTTTCGGTGCTTGTTTTCGAAGAAATGGCCAGCGGTGGGCAGGCTCTTTTAATAGATTCCCTAGAAAATTATCCCGGCTATGTAAATCCCCGATCCGGCTATGAGTTTTCGCAAGACATGGAGGCCCAGGCGATTAAATTCGGTGCAGAGATACGTCAAGACTCCGTTACCTCCATAAAAAAAGAGGACAATGTTTTTTATCTCCAGACATCGAAGGGTTTGGTAAGTGCCATGGCGGTAGTTATTGCCACAGGGGCAAAGCACCGGCATTTAGAGGTTCCGGGCGAAGAGGAGTTTTTTGGCCGGGGCGTTTCTTACTGTGCCACCTGCGACGGCCCCTTTTTTAAAGGAAAAAAAATGCTCGTTGTCGGAGGGGGCGATGCCGCCTGCGACGAGGCCCGCTTTTTATCCAAATTGAGCGATTCAATTGTCATGGTGCACCGCCGCGATCGCTTTAGGGCCCAGCCGGCCATAGCCCAGCGGGTTTTAGAAGATAAAAATATTGATGTGCGCTTTAACCAGCGCGTTCTGGAAATTAAGGGCGAGTCCCAGGTAAAGTCGGTAGTCTTAGAAAGGACAGACAGCCTGGAACAGTACGAAGAAGAATTCGATGCAGTCTTTGTTTTTGTCGGCTCGACCCCTCAGACCCAGCTCGTTCCCGAATTAAAGATGGATGAATCGGGCTCTATTGTTACCGACCAGAGCATGGCCAGCTCGCTTGCCGGCATGTTTGCCGCTGGCGATGTCCGGGCCACTCCTTTTAGGCAGGTGGTAGTGGCCGCCGGCGAGGGGGCTGTGGCCGCCCACTGTGCCGCAAAATATATCGACCAGATGCGCGGGCAGGTTTATAGCGGTTCCAAATAAAAAATGCCGATAACAATAGGTATGGGGACCAATTGGCACACATTTGAACAATCTACTAAGCATCTCTTGCGCAGGTTTTTGCTAAAAAACGAGGCAATGGCGGTCTCTGCCTGTGAGCGTTTTATTTCCTGGGACGATGGCCCAGATCGCATTTGGTTTGCGGCCACTAAAAATGGTCTTGTGGTCTCGGCTATTATTTTAAGCCCCACCGGCATACTTTACCCCGTGTTTGGCAATTCGCCGGAGTCGTTGAATAAGGATGGCCTGGCACTTTTAATTGAAGATAGGAGAGTTCGCTCAATTCAGGGGCAAATTGACGATGTGCGCATCTGTGAAACATTTTTAGAGCGCCGTGGAAGCATTAATTTTGAACGTGTAGATTATACCCTTATGCGCCTAGACTCCAATCCCTATGTTACCTCGCTCGTAGCCGGGCCGGCGGAACTTATAATTCGAACTGCCAGCCTTGAGGATGCCGAAAAAATATTTCCGCTACAGGCTGCCTACGAAATTGAGGAGGTCTTGCCCCCCCATATAAGTTTTAAGCCTGGGGCAAGCCGTCTGGCCCTCGAGCGCACCCTTGCCAGAAGAATTGCCCTCGTAGCTGAATACGAGGGCCAGATAGTTGGAAAGGCAAACACAAATGCCCGCTCCTTTGAGCGCGATCAAATTGGTGGGGTCTATGTACTGCCAGAGTATCGGGGACAGGGCATTGCAACGCGCTTAGTCAGTGCACTCTGTGTAATTTTAAATGATGATGCGCGGGGGATAAATTTATTTGTAAAACAACAAAACCTACCCGCACAATCTGCATATAAGCGGGTAGGTTTTTACGAATACGGCAATTATCGCATTAGCTATGTCAGCTAGGCCTGCTTCTCGTAAAAGAGGGTGCGTGTCGGCTGGTCTGCCACCTCGTTTGGCCCGTAGTACTGAATTGCCCCAGGATACACATAGCTCGTTTTTACCGCCCACTCTGCTCTATTGCGGGCAAAGGCCTTAAATGGCTTGCCATCTAGTTCGACAAGGGCCTTGCGAATAACAGGCTTTTTTGAACCGTGTCGCTGTTCCATATTCATCATCATAGTAAGGGGAATGCCACCTGCCTGCCACTGCGATGCGGGGGCACAGAGGTTGCGCACACTTGATATATAGCCAGTGAGCCCGCCGGCAATGAGGATGAATGCGCTAAAGCCAAGGGCATAGCAATAATCGGCATCGAAGTTGCTGGGAAAGGCACAGCGCCCCTCATAGCCAAAAAAATGTCCCAGCGCACTGAATTTGCCACTGTAGGAGCCAGATTTTTTCATATTTGCCAGTTTTTTCTCGACCATGCCCATAAGCAGTTTTTCGGTCTCGATACGCGAAACCTGGACATTTCCATGGGGATCGCGGTCCATTAAAAGCTGTTTTGCTATTTCTTCGGGAAGGCTGGTAAAGACATCGGAAGAGGCCTTGGAAAGTTTTTCTTTAAGCCATTGGGCCTGGCTTTTAAAAGTGTTAAGCTTGCCAAATTCGCTGGCATGATGGGCCATTACATCGTTTAGCTCGGCAATTAATTTTTTCATTTCGGGAACAAATTCGACAAGGCCTTCCGGAATGAGTACAATGCCAAAGTTTTCTTTGTTCGCCGCCCGTGCCGCCACCGAATCGCAGATTTGCTCCACGATATTGGATAGCGAAAGCTGATGCTTTTCTACCTCTTCCGAAATTAAGCAGATATTGGGCTGGGTCTGCAGTGCGCATTCCAGGGCAATATGGCTGGCCGAACGGCCCATAAGTTTAATAAAGTGCCAGTATTTGCGGGCCGAATTGGCATCGCGGCAGATATTGCCAATAAGTTCTGCGTAAGTCTTGGTCGCAGTGTCGAAGCCAAAGCTCGTCTCGATGTAGTCATTTTTTAAATCGCCATCGATAGTCTTAGGGCAGCCGATTACCTGAATGGCCGAGCCCTGCTCAATAAAATATTCGGCCAAGAGGGCTGCATTGGTGTTCGAGTCGTCGCCACCAATAATAACAATGGCGTCTAGACCCAAGGTTTTTGCCGTTTGCAGGGAGGCCTCGAATTGTTCGGGGCTTTCAATCTTGGTTCTGCCGGAGCCTATCATATCGAAGCCACCGGTGTTGCGGTAGGCGTCCATCATCTTGTCGGTAATTTCGATGCTCTGGTTATCGACAAGGCCACTTGGCCCGCTGACAAAGCCAAGAAGGCGCGAGTTTTTATTGCCTTTTTTTAAGCCATCATAAAGGCCAGAGATAACGTTATGCCCCCCCGGAGCCTGCCCCCCCGAGAGGATTACCCCTACCGAAAGCGGGCGGGAGTTTTTTTCGTTGGGCTTTAGGCTAAAACTGGCAATGGGCGAGCCATAGCTCTGCTTAAAAAGCGCCTTAACCTCGGCCTGGTCGGCCACCGATTCTGTGGGTGCGCCAAAGTCGATGCCAATTTCACTGACATCCTTGGTCAAAATTTCGGGAAGTTTTGGCTGGTACCCATAGCGGGCTTTTTGAAGAGGGGATATTTCCATTCTTGGTCTCCTTAAAACTAATCTATTGGCCCGATAATAGGGCAATAGACTAGTTTTTTCAAGGACTATCTCTTGTGGTAAGAGGGAAATCTTTAAAAGCGGTAGCCAACTGCTAAGTGGTAATTGCCCCCAAATGCATATAAATTATTTAGAAGCCCTAATAAAAATTCTAAGAATTCGTCTTCTGTGCTTACTTTGCCAATGGTAAAGACTCTTCCGAGCCCTATGCCTGCATCGATGGAGAAATTGCCAAGGACCTGTTTATACCCAATGCCGGTGTAAAGCGGAATTGAGTGTAATGCGGGCAAGCTGTAAAGGTGTAAATAATCGTAGCCAACAGAGGTATAGACATAGGTTTTTTCTGTGCTTTTTTGGAAATAGAGCCGACATTCCCCCTGAACGGTAAACTCGAAAATTGGCTCTGGGAAAAGGCCATATATATCGGTATATATAACTGAGACTCTGGGGCCCAGCCCAATGAGCCCATCGGCCAGGGCAAACTCCATTTGGGCCTGGAAAAACCCCAGAGGAATACCAAAAATATTTACCCCAATTTCGTAGCGGGGTGGTCTAATTTCGGGTTTTCCCTCTTGAGCATATAGGGCAAGGGAGCTAACATAGAGCAGTAAAAGCAGTGCTAAAATTTTTTTCATATAGTTCTCCTTTTATATATATTTTAACACATTAAAATAAAAAAGCATATATTACTGCATATTTTATGCGATAATTTTTCCCATCTCCACGATATTGGGCAGAAAGGCCAATTTCCTGATGCCCCCTTGGCATCCTGTATGACAATTCAAGGGCAGCGCGGTGCTCCAATGCCTTTTCCTTTGCCCAAACAGCGGCATAGCTACTGTTTAAACTTAACGACTGTAGAAAAAAAGATAGCGATAGACCCAGCTGCATTTCTAAAAAGGTATTGCCATTAAAAATGAGGGGGGCCAGGAGAAGGGGGCTACAATTAATTTCTATGGGCAGGCTGATGGGGCTGTAGGAAAGGGGGAGGGCCAGGGCAAGCCCACTCTCGCCATCGAATTGCTCAATATCTTGGCCGGAAAAAAATAAATGCCCAGCCGATATACCCAGCCCCCAGCTAAAATCTTTAAAAACAAGGGGGCTACCAGCAAGACTGAGCCCTAAAAAAACTGGTCTTTGCTGGGGCTCAAGTAAAACGCCAGTTTTAATGCCCAAGCTCCAGAGCTCCGCTGGGGCGTATTCCAGCTTCGACAGGAATGCAATGTTTTGCTCTGCCCCCTGTGGTGTAAGACTGATGGGGCTTAATGACATTGCCAAAGAGCCAGAGCTGGCAGGGGGGCGCACTGCCTTTGCGTTAATAAGACTGCCCGGCAACAGGGCCATGCCGGCAAGGGGCGGTCTGCGGCTGGATGTGGTAATTGCAATTTCCTGGAGAAACACTTGGTCTTCTGCTTCCAGGTTGCTAGCTTGAACAATAAGGCCTTTGTGGCCCAGAAGTTTTTCCCCGTCAAGGGGTAAAAAAACTTCGGTCCATTCCCCGCTTGCAGAAATAAGCAGCTCTTCTGCCAGGGCCAGCCCCTGTTGGTCTTTGGCAAGCAGGCGCACGGTACAGGGGCCATCCGTTTTTATGGACAGGGGCAGGCCTTTTTCTTGGCCGGGAAGCTGGGGGTTATAACTTTTCCCAGGACCTTTAAGGCCTAGTAGCCTGCCCGGCCTTGGCAAAAGCAGAATAGGCAGCTCAATTGTCGCGGCATCTTCCAGAAAAAACGATTGCTGGATCTGCTCAATGCCCCAGCCCCGAATGAGCAGCTGGTAATAGCCGGCCGGCAGCCTGTGCAGACCCCCACTTATTGGCTGGCCATTTAAGGTTATAGTTGGGGGGGCTTCGTTTACCGGCAGAGAAATAAGCAGGCTGCCCTCTTTGCGCTGCAGTTCCAGCCTTAGCTTTAGGTGATAGCTATCCGAAACATCCACTATGCCAGAGCGGCTGCGATAGCCCTCCTTTTGTATCAGTATAAAACGAGGCCCAGAGACCAGGGTCTCTACGCTAAGGGGGCTTTGGCCAACAAATTGGCCATCAATAAAAAGCCTTGCCCCAGCGGGTTCAGTTTGTATCAACATGCCCTGTCCCGGATTTTTTTCTATACTGTCCCGGCTGTCAAAGACGAATTCTCCTTCCAGGCCAAGGACAGATGCCAAAAGAAAAGTGGGTAAGATACAGGCAATAAAAATTTTTTTGCTATTCACCCCAATATAATAAGGCATTAAAGGGTTTTTACGTAAGCCGGCCCTCCTTTAAAAAACTGTAAAAACCCGAGGAATCGAAAATTAAGTGATCTAGAATTTCTATGCCAATAAGGTTGCCAGCCTCTTTCAGGCGTTCGGTAATATCGATATCCTCCTTCGAGGGGCTAAGGGAGCCCGAGGGGTGGTTGTGGGCAATTATTATTGCGCTGGCCCTATCCACAATGGATTCGGCAAAGACTTCCCGCGGATGGACGACGGTGCGATTAACCAGACCCACACTTATAATGCGCAGGGCAATAATTTCGTGTGCGCCATTCAGGCTTATTACAATAAAATGTTCCTGTTGACGGTCGCCCAGATGGCGGCAGGCTGCCCAAGCGTCCTCGGGCATCTGTATGCGTCTTTTTCGCTCTCCCCAGTGTCTGCGCCCAAATTCCAGCATGGCAATAATAAGGGCAGCCTTTGCCTTGCCAAGGCCGGGGAGCTTGCTCAATTCCAGGGCGTCCGGTTTTTTTCTGCTTTTATCAATTACATCCAATACCATATTTGCCAGAACGGTAACTGGATATCTTTTGGTGCCCGAACCCAGGATTGCCTCCAATAGTTCTCGATCCGAAAGGCGCTCAGGCCCCTGGGATATAAGCTGTTCCCTAGGGCGCTCTGCAGCGGGCCGGTCTAAGATGGCGTGCAGGCCCTGTTTAAAGCTTGTGCTGTCGGCGAGCATTTCCTCGCTTGCCCTTCTGGCTCTTTTGCCAACCTTGGCATAGTGAATATTTTTGCTTTGCATACTTATTAGTACAGGGTAAAATGAGCTGGAAATTTGATTATGTGCCAAAAATAATGCAATTGCGGAAAGTTTTTATCTTTTATGTCGATTATTCAGATATGACTACTATAAAACTTAGCCTTAAACAACATGTGTTCCCGATATTTCTAGGGAGCATTAGCCTATTTGTCGCCTCCTGTGCCCTAGCTCCCCATTCTAAGGGGAAATTGATGGCAGTACCCGAGGAAAAGCCAAGGCTGCTCAATGAACGAATTATGGGCGAGGGCCTATTGAGCCAAAACGACCTTGCCTCTTTTTTGCTGGTTACCAATGGGGATATCGAAAACGACTATGCCCAGGAGCTTGCTATCAATTATATTCGGGAGGCCCGGTACGAGGGGGTAAACTCGGATATAGCCTTTGCGCAAATGTGCCTGGAGACGGGCTATTTGCGCTTTGGCAATTTGGTAACAAAGGAGATGAACAATTTCTGCGGTCTGGGCTCAATTGGCGGCGGTGATAGAGGAGAAGATGAGCAGGAGCCACGCCAAGGTGCTTTCGGTGGCCCAACGCGTAAAAACCTTCAACGAAGTTGAACTGGGCTT
>CAZBJJ010000007.1:36014-64051 GCA_964492245.1 uncultured Spirochaetales bacterium
AAGGCCTATGCCAGCACCGAGGACCTCGTGGGCGAACTGGTGGATCCGCGTTTTAAATGGGTGCGTCGCGGCCTTGCCCCCACCTTTAAAGGTCTTGCGGGAACCTGGGCCGCCGACCCCCTTTACGGCGAGAAAATTCAGTCCATTTTGTTGCGCATGTATAAACTGGTCGGTCAGCCGATTTCGGTGCCCTCGTAGGCTTGGCCCAAAAGAATTTTTTCCAGGTTTTCTAAATTTCGCCCGGCTGCACAGATTACCTTTAAGTTCAGGCGGGCAGCGTGCCGACTGGCAATGGGGTCAAAGGGCAGGTTCTTGCCCGGTGTCCAGCTGTCGCCCACCATGGCCCTGAATTCCGGCCAGGAAATGCTGTCTATGGGCTGTGCATCGGGGTCTAGTTTAGGATCTGCGGTATAGACTTTTTCAATATTTGATAAATTGATTAGCAGCCCCGCTTGAAAGCGCTCGGCTAAAAGAACTGCATCGTAGTCGGTGGAAAAACCAGGCTTCCACCCCGATGCCACCAAAATACGGCCGGTAAATATATCCAGTTGTGTTGGGTCGGTAACAAGCTCATCAGTACAAAAGGGAGCCATGGCCGCTTTAATTAATCGGGCATTCAAGCGAGTGGCCATAATGCCAATCCAATCGGCCTCTTCGTCGATAAAGGGGTCCTGGACCTCGCGATAGGCCTGTTGCCAGACCCTAGCCGGGCCGCCCCCGCCGACAACAAAGATGAATTTGCGCTTTTCGTCTTTTTTTAAAAAACTAAAAATTAAGTTTTTAAAGCGCTTAATAAAATCGGTATCTGGTTTTTCGGGGGCCACTATTGAGCCTCCCAAAGATATTACTGTTACCATTATATGTCCCCTTGTCTTGTTCAATTGAGTTAGTATATACCACTAACGCTCAGTTCACTCCAGAGGGTGGAATAGGCTTCTAAATTGCCCAGGGCCTCTTCCCAAATATTTTGTAGGGCATAGGCCTTTTGCCGGGAGGCCGTTTTAGCCTTTCTATCCAGAACGGGTAGCTGTCCAACGCCCCGCGAAAAGGCAATGCGCTGGCTGTCCATATTGCCAAAATAATACTCCCTTATCTGGTCTTTATTGACAAAGTGGGGTGGAATAGTGCCACTGCCCATGCTGGGGTCTACGGGCACCCAGCCAAAATCGTCGAGCCAAAACTCGGCCCACCAGTGGGGGCGGGAGTCGCGGTTTCGGGCAATGAGAAAGCCGGCAATGGGAACGGCGGGAATATCCAGGGCTCGGGCAAGGGTGCAAAAAATAAGGGCGGCATTGCAGGGGTCGCTTTGTCGCCGCTGTACGTCTTCGAGCACACTGGTATTTTCGTTGCTCGAAGAGATAAATAGATCGCTTAAAATCCAATCGTAAATGGCCTTCGCCCGCAGCCAATCGTTTTTAGCCTTGCCGGCAATTTCGTTTGCCAGGGCTATAAGCTCTGGATTGTCGGCGGGAATAAAATCGTTTGCCAGGGTCCAGGTGGTGAGTAAGGGAGAGGATTTTGTCTTGCGCAAGAGATCGGTGTTTACCTTGGTTTCCACTGCCCACACATCGATAGCCCGTTGCACAAGGATGGTCTGGTTGTTGCCCGTGCTTAAATTGTCGAACTGGTACAGGGAATAGCCTTGGTTTGTCTCGGCAATTGGTTCGAGGCTGCGGTTTAAAATTTGGTTGGCGTTTTGGCTGTTCGAGACTATTGGCGAGGGCATCCAAAGAGAGAGCCGGTTTGGCTTACTTGCCCGGTGTATCTGAAAATTGACAGAGTACGAAAAGGAATAGCTGCGCTTGTCCTTATAATTGCGGCTACCCAATCTATTGTCTATTTCCAGCCAGCTGGATTTGCTCTGGGCGCCATTTCTGTTGCGAATAATTACTGGCCCACTTTTTGCGCTTTCGGGTACCCGAACCCGTATTTCTCGGTCGCTCCACAGTTCATAAGCATATTCTTCGGCAAGGGCCTCGATTGAGGTTCGCTTCTGTTGGACACTTGCATTGTGCCGACCCTCCTCGGCGGCCCAGGTAAAACTGACGGCACCACTGCCCCTTGTCTCGCCAAGATTCTTCCCGGTAATTATGAGCAAACTGCCCGGGCTGGGTTTGGCCGGCGAGAATTTAGCAATGGTGGGGAGCTCCTCGCCCTCTTTGCGGTTTACCAGGATGGGAATGCTATCCCTTTTGGTAAAAAGAGCGGAGTTGCTTTTTTTCTTTCCCACATTTACAAAGACAAGGCCAGAATCGCCAAAGAGGGGTGTCCGCACCCTTATGCTTGTGTCGCTCCAATATTCGTAAGAAGAAGAGGTGGGCTCGTTACCGGCAATGCTCACCGTATTAAAGCCCCTTTTTTGGCCAAAGCCGGTACCAGTAATAGTTATAAGCTCGCCCATGTCGCCAACTGTCGGATAGATATATAAAATGTTCGGGCCGTCGGAGGGACAGGCAGTGGTTATAAGGCTTAAAACAACAAAAATAAGGGGTAGAAAGGTTCTTTTGCGAAGGGGGAGGCTATGAATTGCTTTTAAAAAAATCAATGTTCTTCCTTTATCTCTTCTTGTAATTCCTCTTCAGCGTCCTCGTTTTTTTCTTCTAAGATTTCAATTTTAATTTCGATGCCCTGATCTGCAGAACTTATTTTTTGGCCAAGGGGAAAAAATAGAACGGGCTCGCCTATATTCATAGGTATGGTGCGAATGCTGCTAAAATAGCGCACATTGCCCTTGTTGTCGGCAAGCCAAATTTCGCCCTGGGCCAAAAGGGCATAGGACTGTGTTTCGATAATTTGAAGGGGCGTAAAATGCGAGAGGATGACAATATTCGAGCCCACCATTTTAAAAGAGGCGGTATGTCCAAAATTGGCCCTCTGTCTAGCGCTGGTCTCCCAGACGGGAAGCTGCCCCCCCTCTAAAATACGGGTGGTTACCAGGACTATATAGTTGTTCTCCGATGTAGCTGCTTCGCTTTTCTGCTCTTCCTGGCTTGCAAGATTCGCCGCCGAGAGTAGTAGAAGGCCCAGAGCAAAAAATGAACGCATTATTTTTTCTTCCTCGAACTGTAGTCGGCCGCTTTTATAAATGCGGGCTCGCCCAATGGCGAAAAGGTGCTGGTCTCGGGCAGCTGAATAACCATAATGCGCTGGCCGGCGTCCCGCCCCTCTAAATATTTTAATACGCTGGGGATGTCCATTGCCGGCATATTTGATTGCTCAGTCGCTATTGTTTGATTGCTAGATAGACTTCCCTGGGTGTTTTGAAAAAGGGATAGGCCCATTACAAAAATTAAAACAGCTGTAAGGGCCACTAGGGGCAGGGGAACATGTATTGGTCGAAAAAGAGGGGCAATATTGGGCAGATGCGTCTTAAGACGCGTCTTAAGACGACTGGGCCAGTTGGCCCCTTCGCTAGCGCGCTGCGGAAGATTTTCCAGTCTCTGGCTAATACGTGCCATGGCCCCGCTGGGATCAATACTCTTGGCCTCTTGGAGCATCTGGTTTTTTATGCCTTTGAGTATATTCAGCTGCTCGGTGCATTCAGAACAAATGCTAAGGTGCTTTTCCATTCGTTTGTCCCAGGGAGAGGGGAGTTCACCGTCGAGAAAAACAGACAATAGTTCAGAATCAGGGCACATAGGTTTCGTCCTTTTCTTCGGGGCCAGCATTCCAATACAATGGCCCCATGAGTTCTGCTAATTTTTTGCGCGCTCTGAACATCCGAACCTTGACATTGCCTTCGGTTATGCCCAAGGTTTTGCCTATTTCGCGATAATTCAGGCCAGCATATTCCTTTAATATTACCACCGTTCTCAGTTTTTCTGGTAAAACGGCTAAAATTTCCTGCATCTCTTTTTTAGTTTCGCCATCTAAATAATCTCTTTCGGCACTCTGTTGCTCTCGCCGCCCCTCGTGAAAAGCGCGCTGATACGCCTTGCGCTCTCGCTCCTTTCTCTTTGCAAAATTCAGGGACGCATTTTTAACAACCCGTATAAGCCAATATTTGGCATCGTCCTGGCTGGGAAAGAGCATGTTTTTTTCGTGAATTTTAAAAAATGCCTCCTGGCAGAGGTCCTCCGCTGCCTCCTCGGTGCCACAAATTCTAAAAGCCACCCGAAAAAGAATGGGAAAGACCGTAGAATAGAGCTGGTCGAACTCAGTTTTCTGCATCTTCCCTTCCTTTTAAAAAACAAGCCAAGGTATTTCTGGTTACAAGCTGGGGCACAAAAACACTCATTTTAGCCCTGTCTAATTTCCCAGCTCGTCCCATCGGGGCCATCTTTTAGTATTATGTTCTCGCTGGCCAGCTCGTTGCGAATAGCATCTGCTCTGGCAAAGTCCCGCGTTTTTTTGGCCTGGTTGCGCTCATCCACCAGAAGTTGAATTCTCTGGCGCTCCTGTGCAGAAAGTTCCTGCGCCCTGCTATTTTCTTCCAGCCGCAGACCCAGGACCTCGTCCATATTAAATGCTATATAAACCGCCTCCTGTGGGGAGAGCTTTGGGTTTCTAAGGGCCTGCCAGAGTTCGGCAAGTGCCCGCGGGGTGGAAAGATCCTGCTTTAAAGCCCTGTCGAAGGCTTCGATATGGGCCCTGCCTTCCGGGCTGAGCTGGGCTGCATTAAAAGTAGCTAATTCGTTTTGTGCCTGCCCGCGCACCTGGCGAATTCTATCCAATAGACTCTTGCGGGAATGCTTTGCGGTATCCAAGGCCTCGAAGGAAAACTGCAGCTGGCTGCGGTAGTGGCCCCCTAAAAGAAAGTAGCGGTAGTCAAGGGCCTGCCAGCCTTCGTCAATTAAGCGCTGCAGGGTTATAAAATCTCCAGAGGACTTAGACATCTTGCCCTTGTCCATGACCAAAAATTCATTGTGCACCCAGTACGAGACCCACTGCTTGCCCGTAGCGCCCTCGCTTTGGGCAATTTCGTTGGTATGATGGACCGGAATGTGGTCTATTCCCCCGGCATGTATGTCGAAGCTCTCTCCCAGATACTTCATGCTCATGGCCGAGCATTCGATATGCCAGCCCGGGTAACCTCGCCCCCAGGGGCTGTCCCAGGTAAGGGCCTGATTTTCGAATTTGCTATTGGTAAACCAAAGGGCGAAATCTTCGGGGTTGCGCTTGTTGGGATCCACCGCAATGCGCGCGCCGGCCTTTAAATCTTCCAGGCTCTGGCCCGCCAATTTGCCATAGTCTGGGAAGGCGTGCACATCGAAATATAAATTGCCACCGGCGCTATAGGTCAGGCCCCGGTCTTCGAGTCTTTTTATAAGGGCAATCATATCCCCTATATGTTCAGTTGCCGCACAGACAATGTCCGCTCGCGTTATATTCAGCTTGTCGATGTCGCGAAAAAAGGCATCGGTGTAATATCTGGCTATTTCCATTACCGTCTTGCCCCGCTCGGCCGCAGATGTAAGCATTTTATCCTCGCCGCTGTCGTCATCGCCGGTAAGGTGGCCGACATCGGTTATATTCATTACATAGCGCACCTTGTAGCCATTTCTGCGCAGGGTGCGCACGAGGATATCGTGGGTCATGTAGGCGCGTAGATTGCCAATATGGGCATAATTGTAGACGGTCGGCCCACAGCCGTAAAAGCCAACCTCTTTGTCTTTTAATGGCACAAAGTCGACCAGTTTGCGGCCCATGGAATTAAATAGGGTAATTGGCATGTTTGCTCCTCATTCCTGCTATACGCATTTAAGGCAAAGGGATAGTATGTATTGTATGTGGACCGTAGAGGATTTTTGCGAAAAAATCAATACAAGCCTTCCGACTGGCATCAATTTAAATCTCCGTTTAAACGAACCAATGGCCGAACACAGCAGTTTTAGGGTGGGTGGCCCCGCCGATATTTGGCTTTCGCCCCGGGGCGAAGGCTTACTCGATTATATCCCCCATTTTTTAGACCTTGCCCGGCAATCTGGCCTGCCCCTCCTTTTTATGGGAAGGGGTGCAAATGTCGTGGTGGCCGACCGGGGAATACGGGGAATTGTCTTCGATACTTCCGGCTTGGATTTCCTCTCCTATACTGATGCCCCTAACGGACCGAGGGTCTGTGTTGGAGCTGGCTTGGACATCGATACTCTGGTACAGGACAGCATATTAAAAGGCTATAGCGGCTTAGAGTTTTTAGCCGGTATGCCGGGAAGTATAGGCGGTGCCCTCTGGATGAATGCCCGTTGCTATGGTTCATCAATTTCGGACGTACTCATTCAAACACAGATTGTCGACGAACATTTGAAAATAATTGATCTGCCATATATCGAGAAGGAGTTTGGCTATAAAAAAAGCCCCTTTCAGCAGAGTAAGAACCTAATCCTTGCGGCCAGTTTTCAATTAAAAAATGAAGATGTTGCAATTCTTCAAAAAAAGGCCCAAGCGAACCGGCAGGACCGAGAGGAAAAGGGCCACTACAAAAAACCCTGTGCCGGCTCTGTTTTTAAAAACAACTACGCCTTTGGCAAGCCCACGGGAAAAATAATTGATGAATTGGGACTAAGAGGTCTAGAATTAGGGGGGGCACAGGTGGCCCCCTGGCATGGAAATATCATTATAAACAACGGCAATGCCCGCGCACAGGATATACGAGAGCTAGCACAGCTGGTTGCGCAGCGGGTCCTAGCCGCCAGGGGCTTAAAACTTGAGTGCGAAATACTCTTTTTAGGAGAATGGACCTGAAAAACATACTGAATACGGCTATATTATAAGAAATTGGCTTTTCATTTGCTCTAAGGCAGTTTTTTCTGGCAGGCTAGCAGGATAGAGGAGGAATATTTTGAAGAAGTACATGGCTTTTTTAGCGTCTTGTGTTTTTTTATGTATAATTGATGTCGATGTTTTTGCCGCCCAGGCCCAGACCAGGGTGGGAACAGTTGAATATATGGAGGGAAAGGCCCTCCTTGTGCGTGCTGGGGCCGAGTCCGAACTCGACCTGGGCCTAGGCTTGTTTAATCAGGATTTAATAAAAACCGAAAAGGATGGCTATGTCGTTGTTAAAATGGATAACTCCAGCGGCATGTCGGGCACTATTACCGTGCGGCCCAATACCGTCTGCGCAATATCTTCACTTGTTGTGGAGGGCAGCCCTGCCACCGAAGCCAATGCTTTAGTGGGCAGTGTGGCAGTAAAGGTAAAAAAACTTTCGGGCAATCCCAGGTTTTCGGTGCGCTCTGGCTCCACGGTTATGGGGGTGCGGGGAACCGAATTTGTGGTAACGTTTTCGATAAACATGGCAATTCTAGTTAGCTGTAGCGAGGGCAGGGTGGAATGCCAGGCAGAGCTTGGGGGCGGTATCGACAGCCTCGACGCCATCCCCGGCCAGGTGGTGGAGCAGCGCGAAGGCCAGCGCCTAAAATCCATTCCGGTTGCCCTTTCGACCTTGGAGAGCTACCACGAAACCTGGGGAAGGCAGGAACTGGAAGCCTTTAAGGGTGCGCCCCTTGTGGCCCTCGAGCAATATGCAAAGACCTACGAGCGACACCGGGCCGCTTTTTTAAAAGCCTCTCAGGCCCTGCGCGATCTTCCGGCCCTGGCTAGCTGGCGCGCCGAAGAGGCCAAGGGACTTGTCCCCTACGAGCGCGATATACAGGTAATGAAGCAAAAAAGCAGCCTTATACCTAAACTTATGGCGGTGCGACAGGTGCTTTTTTTCTTTGAGCCCGCCTATTATCGTTTAAAACAGATCCGCGAATACACTCAGGTGCCCTATGCCAATCGAAAATTGGCCTCGGGCAAGACGGTTAAAAACTTTTACCAAGAATTTGATCGGGATATACGCAGTTTAGAGCTTTTGGCCTCGAATTATCGCCAGGCCCTGTATCTCTATGCTCAAAGGAATGGCGGAGAAGACCCCTTCGCGGCCTTCGACAGCTCTTCGTCTCTGTTTTCGGACACAAACGACGAGGATTTCTTTGCAGGAGATGACTTTTTCTAAAAAATTGCCGACAATTAATAGGGAGCCGTACAAAGGGAGGATAGAAAGCGCTTTGAGCGTTGACAAAGCCTAGATGCGCTTTCTATACTTCTATAAAGGGGATGTCTTGGCTTCTCGCCCTTCCCCTTAAAGACGTCGGTATCTTTTTATTAGCCTGGGAGTGGGATGCAGCTTCAATTAAGTTTTGTCAATTTTAAAAAAGACTCATACATTGTGGTCGAAGGCAAACAGAATGCCGACCGATTTTTTATTATTCGCGAAGGTAAGGTTCGCCTTTTTAAGGAAGTAGAAGTTGTCGAAGAGGAGGGGGGCAATGTTTTAGGGCCTGGCGATTTTTTTGCCGTTGTGTCCACTATGTCCAGCCACTCCCATATCGAGACTGCCCAAGCTCTTACCGATGTAACGCTCATATCTGTTCAAAAAGAGCAATATGTACAGTTAATTCAGAGCAATACACCAGTTGCAATGAAAATAATTTTGCAGTTTTCCCGACGAATGCGCTATTTAGACGAGGCCCTCACCCGGCTTACGCTCAAAAGTACTGCAGAAAACGATCCATCGCATTTGTTTAAGGTCGGCGAATATTATGTCCGCCAAAATCAGTATAATCAGGCCTTTTACGCCTTCGACCGCTATCTGCTGTATTGCCCAAATGGGCCCAATGTAGCCCTGGCAAAGGAGCGTATGCAGAAAATTAAGGCCTATACTAAAAATCTTATTATAAATCGTCCCGCAGATGAATTTAACCGCAGCTATACAAAGGACAATATGATTTTTTCCGAGGGAGAACCCGGACAGGAATTGTATATAATACAGCGGGGTGCGGTTAAAATAACTAAAATTGTCGACAATAACGAGGTGCTTTTAGCTGTTTTAAAACAGGGCGATATCTTTGGCGAAATGGCCCTGCTCGAATCCAAACCACGGTCTGCTAGTGCAATTGCCTATGACGACTGTATTCTTCTGGCAGTGAGCAAGGCCAACTTTGCCAGAATGGTTTCCAGCCAACCTCAAATTATCAGCCGCCTCACCCAGCTCTTGGCCGAAAGGATCTGGTTCATCTATAAGCAGTTGGCAAACACCCTTATTACCGATCCCCTCGGGCGGATGTACGATGCCATGCTCATGCAGCTGGAAAAAAACCGTGTGCCCATTGGCAACAATCCCTATACCTTCGATTTTGGCCCTAAGGAATTGGTAAATATGGTGGGGCTTCCGGCAGTCGAGGGCAACTTGGTCCTGCGAAAACTTATGGAGAATCAAAAAATCCGACTTCTCGAGGGAAAAATTGCCCTAGTAGATACCAACGAAATAGTAAAGCAGACAGAATACTATAGAAAAATGCAGAAAATAGAGAAGGCCCGCCGTGAAGCAGCATTTCGGATGTAGGAAATTCCTCAGCTCTTTTCTTTTTATCTTCATCTTAATGCCCCATCTCTATGCTCAAAATGTACAATCAGAGATTGATTCGCAATCAGAGATTGGCGCGCAATCAGAGATTGGCGCGCAATCGGAGATTGGCGCGCAATCGGAGATTGCGAATTTGGCACGCAGTTTTCGGGGCATTTACCTGGGCATGAGCTACGACGAATTAGTACAGGCGCTTTCGCAGGACGAGCTCTTTCTCTTCGATGGCGAACGGGATGTCTCTATCCTGCCAGAGCGAAACCAGAGTTTAGTAGAGGTGGTGGGCAGGTCCTTTGTGCGGCGCGCCTATTTTCAGTTTGTGCAGGACGAACTCTTTGTCATCTCCTTGGGCCTTTCGCCACAGCTCATCGACCACTACTCCCTGTTTACCCGCCTCAATGAGCGCTACGGCCAGCCTGAACGCCTAGATCCAAGGGCCTCGGTCTGGGAGGATGAGCAGACCCGCATTTCCCTAGAGCGTCCCTTAACGGTTAAATATGTGGATATGATAATTTTTAAAGAGCTCCTAGAGGCCTCCCAGACCAGAGAGGCAGATGCCGCCGAACTAAGAAAAGAATTTTTACATGAATTTTAATAAAAACCTCGCCTTTGGCCCTCTGTTGTTTTTCTGTATTTTTTTATTGGCCTGTTCCTCGCGCGAGGGGCAGTATGGCCTTGAATGGGCGGATATTGGCATTGGCTTGGCCAATGGGCAGACCCTGTCTTTGCGCGTCGAATTGGCCCGCAGTGCCCAGGAACAAAGTCGGGGGCTGATGTACCGAAAAAGCTTAAAAGAGGGGCGGGGAATGCTTTTTATCTTCGACCAGGAAGAATATCTGCATTTTTGGATGAAAAACACCTATATTCCCCTGTCCATTGCCTATGCCGATGCCCTCGGCCGAATTATCGATATTCAGGATATGCAAAAACTCTCTTTGGATACCGTAAGTTCCCGACGCCCTGCAAAATATGCCCTAGAGGTGCCCCAGGGTTGGTTTAGAAAAAAGGGCATTTCAGAGGGCGACCGCCTGATAATTCAGGCATTTTCCTCTAAATAGGCAAGGGCTATAGAGTCGTTTGGGTCGAATTCGAGCACTACTTTAAAAAAAGCCAGTGCTTCTTCTTTTTTGCCCTCTTTTAAGGCAAGTATTCCCAAATTCGATATTATCTTCGTGTTTTCGCCGTCCATATTAAGGGCCGCTTCTAGGTCTTTTTTTGCCTGCTTAAAATTTCCCAGCTCCATGGCACAGATTGCCCGCTCGTTTCTGGATTCGCTATTGTCTCCACCCAGTTCTATGCTTTGCGTAAAGGTCTCGAAGGCCTTTTGGTATTTGCCCAGGCGTCGGTAAGCCCAGGCCAAAAGAAACCAGGCATTCCAGACATCTGGGTTTTTTTCCAAAAAAGATTCAATTTTTACAATGCCCTCTTCTTCCCTGCCCTGGGAAATCGCCTGGTATGCCGCCTTAAACTCATCGTCCTCTAGGTCGCGCTGGTCAATTTCCTTTATTATTTGGCGGGCTTTTTCGCTCAGCTTGCCCTTGTCCTGTAAGCCCAAAAATACATTCAGCTGTTCCTTTGCCGGGCCAAACATCTGATGCCGTATATAGTGGAAGCCCGCATAAAAATGTGCCAAGGGCAGGGGCGGCTGGAGGGAGAGGGCCTGTTCCCAATAAAAAGAGCAGTCTTTTTCCAGAGCCTCCGCCTCTACTGGGGGCAAGGAGTCGGCCTGTTTGGCGGCCCATTCCTCGTAAATAAGGGCCCGGTTGTAGATGGTTTGGGCCAATGTGGGAAAAACTGCATCGAGGGCCAAAAGAATGTCCAGCGCAATGGGATAATCGCCATTTTTTGCCTTGGCAAGGGCGGCATTGGTCAATTCGGCCTGAATATTGGGCCGCACAATTAAAATAAGATTTCGGTAATAGGTCGATTCGTAATCGCTCAATGGGGCTTCTGCTCCCTGGCCAGTCTGCAGTGCCTGTATCATCCCAGAGAGAATCATTTCCCAGCTCAGGTCTTCGGTATTTAAACTGCTTGCGCCAGGGGGGAGTTCTACAGGCAGGGGGATATCGCTATCAATTAAAAAAGTATCGCTGCCTTCGATAAGATTTTGACTGAACTCTTGGGGAATTTTTAAAAAGCTTATGCTGCCCTTATCCATTTTCGTCTTCCTCTCCCTCTTCATCGTCTTTAATACGGTTTTCAATTTTAAATTTATTGAGGTAGTCGTTCAAGCGCATTTTATACGTCATTGGCAGTGTCGTTGGCTCGAAGCTAACGCCCAAGGCAACAAGGTCTTTTCGCCGTTCCACCTCTTCGCCCCGCATGCTGCGCCCCTTTATAAGGTAAACTTCGGCGGGGTCATCAAACTCCATTTTTATAAATATCTCTCTGTCTATTAAAAACTTGGTAATGCCCATTATTATAATTTTAGCACCCGAAAAAGAAATGTCTCGCAGAATACATTTGCGTGGCAGGCCCTGAATATAGGCAATGGTATTGGTGGTTATTAGCGAAAGCTCCCTAATAGCATTGGGCTCTAAAAGAATGCGCTCCTCTTTTCTGCGAGCAGAATTGACATTGGCATCTAGGAATCTTCCTAAAATGGCAACGAGGTCGTCCGGGGGCCTTTGTGAATAGGAAATCGAGATAATGACAAAGTCGGGGGAATTGCCATGTTGATTATAGCCAGTCGATTTCCCCGAGACAAAAAACATAAAAGGTTCCTGTTTGTTCACTTCTAAAAAGCCAAAACGCAGCTGCACCAGGTTTTTTGCATTTTGCAAACTTTCAAGAATTCCAGACTTCGCATTGACAATAACCCTTGCCTTTACAAAGGAGGATGAATAAATAACGCAGGGCCAGGTTTGACCGGCACATTTTAAATAAACCTGTTCTGGAACAAGGGCGGTTGCCCTTATAACCTCCTTGGTAAAGGTCACATCTATTTCCGAATATTGCCGATAATAATGATTTATTACTTTACTTGTTGGAATACTCATTGGGCACTACTATAAGGAGAAGACTGGTAGAAGTCAATTCAAAGGCCGTCATTGGCCTTTATTAGGGCCAGCCGCTGCCGTACCGAGTCCTGAGAGTTCAATGGATCGGGCGCTGTGTTAAAGCAATAATCCACCATACGCTCGAGCGTAGTCTCCGCCACATGCATTCTGGTATCGGAGGAGGCATAGTATAGCAAAAGGCGCCCATTATCTTCTTGGATGGCCCCGTTTATAAAGACCACGTTGGAGACATCGCCAAGGCGCTCTGCCCCCTCTGGGGCAATAAGATAGCCAGCTGGACAGGCAATGAGCTTCTCTGGCTCTTGTAAATCGGTCATAAATGCATAAATTACATAGCGAAGCCCGGCTGCGGTATTGCGTACCCCGTGGGCAATGTGCAACCATCCGCGATCTGTCTTTATGGGCACAGCACCGGCGCCATTTTTTACCTCTTTAATAGTGTGGTAAAGTTTTTCATCTAAAATATGTTCTTTTTTTACCTCTGCCTGTTCCATCGTGTCGGACAGGCCCCAGCAAATACCGCCCCCCGAGCCGGTTTCGATAAAGCCATCCTGCGGGCGTGTGTAGAAAAAATATTTACCCCGCACAAACTCTGGGTGCAACACCACGTTGCGCTGCTGGGGCGAGGTCGATTTTAAGTCGGGCAGGCGCTCCCAATGCTCTAAGTCCTTTGTTCGCACAATGCCAGCGCTAGCAGTGGCAAGGGAGCTGTCCCCTATAGGGGCATTGGGGTCCTTTCTTTCGCTACAGAACAGCCCGTAAATCCAGCCGTCTTCGTGCTGTGTTAGACGCATATCGTAGACGTTTACGTCGGGATCAGGGCCCTGTTCGAGTAAGATTGGCTTTTTTTTGAACTCGAAGGAGTCGATGCCGTTTGGACTTTCGGCCACTGCGAAAAAGCTCTTGCGGTCATTTCCCTCTACCCGCACCACTAGGCAATAGGTCTTGCCCATTTTAATAGCGCCTGCATTAAAGGTGGCATTTATTCCCATGCGCTCCATAAGAAAGCGGTTTCTCTTGGGGTCTAAGTCGTAGCGCCAGGAAAGGGGGGTGTGTTCTGCGGTAAGAATGGGGTTTTCGTAGCGTAAAAAAATGCCGTTGCCCGGGTAAATGGGGCGGTTGGGCAAATGTATTAAAGAGCGGTGGTTGGCCTTAAGCATTGCCAGTCTAGCTTCGAAATCGTTGAGCATCATGGAAAACTCCTTTTTGTTGTTAAAAAAAAACCGAGCTTTTCGCCCGGTTTTTTAAGCTCAATTACGCCTGGTTGGCTGAACCCAGGACATGGATGTTCTTGTGCATATAGAGTTTTTTAAGCTCGTCTCGCGCAGGCCCTAAATATTTTCGGGGATCAAACTCGCCGGGGCTTTCGGCAAAGACCTTGCGGATCATTGCGGTCATGGCCAGACGCCCATCGGAATCGATGTTTATTTTGCATACTGCGCTCTTAGAGGCCCGGCGCAATTGCTCTTCGGGAATGCCCACGCCATCTTTTATCGAGCCACCGAATTCTTCTATCATGCGCACATACTGGATGGGAACCGAGGAAGAGCCATGCAAAACAATGGGAAAGCCGGGAATTCGTCTTTCGATCTCTTCTAAAATATCGAAGCGCAGTTCCGGTGGAATTAAAATGCCATCGGCATTTCTGGTACACTGTTCTGGCTTAAATTTTGTGGCTCCATGGCTGGTGCCAATGGAAATCGCCAGCGAATCGACCCCTGTTTTTTTGACAAAGTCCTCTACCTCGTCGGGTTCGGTGTAATGGCTGTGCTCGGAGGAGACATCGTCTTCTACACCGGCTAAAATACCTAATTCACCTTCTACGGTTACATAGTCCTTTTGGGCATGGGCAAAATCGCAGACCTTTTTGGTAAGGGCCACATTGTCCTCGTAAGAATGATGGGAGCCGTCGATCATTACCGAAGAAAAACCGCTTTCAATGCAGTCCTTGCAGAGCTCGAAGCTGTCTCCATGGTCTAAGTGCAGGACGATGGGAATGTCATGTCCCAATTCGCGTGCATATTCGACGGCTCCACGGGCCATGTTGCGCAAAATATTTTGATTTGCATATTTGCGGGCCCCCGCAGAGACCTGTAAAATAACCGGCGATTTTGTCTCTACACAGGCTTGAATAATTGCCTGCATCTGCTCCATATTGTTAAAATTATAGGCGGGAATTGCAAAGCCCCCGGCAATCGCTTTTTTAAACATATCCAGGGTATTGACCAGTCCCAGTTCTCTATAGCTAATCATGAGCCTCTCCTTGTAATTTCTCGTAAAGATAGTCAATTCTATGCTCCCCAGCTCCCTTGGTCAATATGCAAGCAGAACTTTAATACTTGACGCTTCTCTTTAAGACTTTTAGCATAAAGGGCAATGATCGGAAAAAGGAAAAAAAGTTTTATTATTGCTGGTATCTTGCTCTGCCTGTTTGTTTTGGGGGGGCTGTTTTTAGCGATAAACCTAAAAGCCCCCTTTCTTCTTATAATTGACAAAAAATATCCGGATATGTATGGGCGGCAAAGGCTTCGCCTTCAATTAAAATTGGATACTTTGCGCTGTCTACGTCGCATTGAATACTTAGAATTGGAAGATACTGTCGACTCCGAAATGTTTATGTCTTTAATAGAAGCTAGGAAGAAAAAGCCCGCCCGCCTTATTGTTGCCCATTGGTTGGCCCCCCTGGCAGAGGTGCTACATAATCGAGATGCCGATATAGACCTGCTCATTCTAGGGGGTCGAGAAAAACACGAGGCATTTCCCACGGCATATTTCGATGAATTGCAGACATTTTCCCAGGCATTACATTTTATTTTAAAAAAAAACAGGAAAGAGGTGGGCAAACTTGCCATTGTGGTGGATGCAAAAAAATATGACGATTATGCCAGGGTGGCAGAAGCTCTTTTAGAGGAGACTGGGGGGAATATAGGGTATAATTTTTATTCAGCTACACCGACAAAAAATGCACCTGTTCCCCATTGGGTATATCGAGATTTTTTTGGCATTTTTAATTTGCCAGAATCCTGGAAACAGGCTAAAATAATAACAACAAGTGCCCTCGCAGGCAAATATATGCCAGCTAGCTATGTAGCAGTTTTAGATAATTCTATTTTTAGAGGCTTACGGGCGGCTGTTTTATTAAAACCGGGAGTGACCGAGGCAGTATATACCGGAAAAATGATGAAACTGCGAGGAAAAAACCGGTGATAATGGTAAACGGGGTAAACTTTTGTGCCGAATCATTTGACAAAGGGTACAGGAGGAAATATACTCGTATTCGACTTCGAATAGTCTTTATTCGGTAAAAGGAGTATTGGATGAAACAAGGCGGTTTCAAAATTGCTTGCTGGGCCCTATTAGCATGTACTGCGCTCATTTCTGTGCATGCACAGGATAAAACCCTCGATCTGCAATCAGATATTGTCGAATCCTTCGACGGAGATTCTGGGTACACGTGGCATGTTGTTGCAAGCAAATTCGCAACTAAAACTGATGACGAGAGCTTTCCTAAGGTCAGCCTTATAGAAACGTGGCCAAATGCCCTTCATGGCAAAAACAGGGACAATAAAGATTTAAAGGCCTTGGGAGTATATGGCAGATTCGATCGGCAGGGCTATAACTGGATCGATATTTACCCAAAAAATGAAGGAGCCTCCGAAGAAGACCTTCCGGCAGAAATTCCTTTAAAAGGTAGACCCCGTATGCTCGATATGTGGGTTTGGGGGGCAAATTTCGATTTTTACCTTGAGCTCTATGTAAGGGACTACAGAGGGGTTATTCACATGATTCCCTTTGGATCGACCTATCACATTGGCTGGAAGAACTTGCGGGTAAATATTCCCACCAATATTCCCCAAGAGGCCCGCACCGTGCCACACCGCCAGGGACTTCGTTTAGTAAAGTTCCGCCTTTGGACGCGTCCACAGGAAAGGGTAAACGATTTCCAGATTTATTTTGATCAGATTAAAATTCTTACCGATAATTTTGAATATCTCTTCGATGGCGATGAGCTCTCCGATCCCGAGCGGATTCAAGAACTCTGGGCCACTGGTAAATAAAGGAGCAGAACATGAAACGTATTGTAGGTGTGCTCATCATACTGTTTGTAGCCATTCCGGTCTTTGCACAGGAGATTGGCAGCCCAGATCCCGAGCTGATAGGGGTGGATTCGGCACAGCAAAAACTTAAAGAAGTTTCAATCGATAAATTTGAATCCTCCGGATTTTGGCTTTCCAGTATGTCCAACGACGAGGGCTATACCACCACCCGCCTTTTCGAGGGTGGGCCCATGGGCAAGGAGGCCCTGCCCGACGAAGAGGACATGGATATTCAGGACCGCTATGTTCTGGGTACTCGGGTGGATTATTTACGGCGGGGTATGAACCACTTTAAAATTTATCCCCTCAGGCCCATCCCAATTGAAGGCATAACCAAGACAATTTCTGTCTGGGTCGTGGGAAGAAATTATAACCACGATCTGAAAATTCTAGTACAGGACTTCTTTGGCCGCGAGTACGAGCTGTTTATGGGAAAATTGAATTTCCAGGGATGGAAAAAACTTACTGTTGCCATACCCCCGCAGTCGCCAGATGGAAAGAGCGGTATAGTCCAGCGGAATTATCACTATAATAATTATATGGGAATTAAGGTTACGGGTTTTAAAATTGAATGCGATATGATGGAAACCTATGGCAATTATTACATCTATCTGGATGATTTACGCGCAGTAACTGACCTCTTTGCCGAGGACAACCGGGATGCCGACGATATGGTCGATTTCTGGTAATTTTTTTAATTCTCTTGTTATATAGCCCTTTGCCCTGTATTCTTGGGCAAGGGGTTTTTTTTTGGAGATTGATGTACAATGAATTTATCTGGAACTAAGATAGATAGGGCTTTAATAAAAAATTTACGCACGGCATCAATATTTAGTTCTTTAAAAGATGAAGATATTGCATCGATAATTGCCTTTAGCTATCAGGAGAGCTTTAAGCCAAAAGAGGTTGTTTTTTTTGAAAATACCTTTCCCGACAAGTTCTATGTCATTCTAAATGGGAACGTCGATGTATACCGGGGGTTTCGCACGAAAGAGGAGCAGCTAGTTGGCCAGCATGGCCCTGGACAGGTCTTTGGCGAAATGGCCCTAATTGACGATATGCCCCGCAGTGCAACGGTGGTGGCTTCGAATAGGGTCGACTGTTTGGTTATTGATAGAAAAAATTTTCTCAATCTTTTACACAACAATAGCAGGCTTTCGCAATCTATTATTGTCTCTGTCTCGAAAATTGTGCGGGAACTCAACGATACCTATGTAAAAGCCCTGATGGATAGAAATACTAAGCTCGAAGAATCCTATGCAAAGCTCGAAGAGGCCTATGCCGAACTTAAGGCTGTTCAGGAGGAGGGCCTGCGCAATGAAAGGCTATCCATAATAGGTAAACTTTCATCGGTCATCTTCCACGACATACGCAATCCGCTTTCGGTAATCAATGTCTTAAGCAATTTCATTTTGCTGCACAAAGAAGATCCAGTAGAAATAGAAAAAGATATTTTTAAAATGCGCCGAGAAATTAAACGCATGGAGCGTTTGGCTGCGGAAGTTTTGGATTTTTCACGGGGAGATGTGCGGCTTAATTTAAGTTTAACTACCTTGGAACGAGTTTTTGATCAATTGCGCTCTAGTTGCCAGGATGCCTTGGTAAAAGAGGGCATTGATTTTTCCTTCGACTATGACGAAGACCTTTCCCTTGTGCTCGATGAGGAGCGCTTTGTCCGCGTTTTAATTAATCTTGTGGAAAATGGCCGCAAGGCGCTAGCACCTAAGGGCAGGCTCTCTGTCCTGGCTAGAAAAAAAGACGAGCATATCTTATTTACTGTTTCAGATTCTGGGGCAGGGATGGACAAAAATACCCTAGCTCGAGTTTTTGAGCCCTTTTTTTCGCAGGCAGATGGCGGGGGCACAGGCTTGGGTATGTTTACGGTTAAAAATATTGTGGATGCCCACCAAGGGAATATTGATATTTCTTCCGAACCGGGCAGGGGCACCGATATACATATTGCCATCCCATTAAAAATAAATTTAGTTTAGCGACTGAATATCCTCTATTCGTTTTTCCAGTGCCTTTGAATTATCAATTGCTTTTATTCCCTCTCGGGCGGGATCGAAGCTTTTATCGAGGAGCAGGGCCTCTTCCCACAGCCCATAGGCCAGCTCAAAATTGCCCGCTGCATACTCGTTAAGGCCATTCAGATAATAATTTCTTACCTCCATAGCCCTGTTTCCGCGCCCCTTGTCGCCGAGTTTAAAGTTTACGGCAAGACTTAGGCGGTTAAAAGAGCGAAATTGTGTAAGTTGATCAAGGCTATAGCTAAGGTCGAGGTCTGCTTTTTGAAACGAAATCGTGGCTCCCATGGAAATGCGAAATTGTGCCGGTCGAATAAAGACACCGGTTCTTATAGCTAAAAAGGAGCTCAATTGGCCACTGAGGCCCAGCGAAAACTGTGGTTTTTCGCTTGTCTGTATATCGAATATATTGATGGGCTGGATAAAATCGAAGGCAATTAATAGGGGGCGAATGGGCCTCCAGGCCAGGCCGGCGGTGATATTGGTGGGCAGGGGATCGCCGTAGAGGGCGGGCCCCAAGTTTTTAAGTACCAGCGAGAAGGCGGTGTTGTAGTCCTGTGCCCGGTAAAACTTTAATACATTGAGCTTTGTTCCCAGGCCAATGTCGGCCATGCCCATAATGCCCGATTGGCTGGCCCCCGAATTCGCAATTATCTGTCCGGTGGCATCGGCCCAATTGGGGCTAATTCGAAAGGCCCCCTTTAGATTGGCCCCCAGGGCAAGGCCCCAAAAATAATAACCGGGAAAGAGCCGCATTGAGCCATTTAACCAAGCCATGCCCTCCATATAATAGGAAGAGGCCAGCCGGGCACCAACGTCGTTATACTGGGTGAACTCGGTGTATAGCCATTTGCCTCCAATACCGGTGCCCCAGAAGTCCTCGCGGGTTGTATAGGTAATTGTCTCTACCTTAGAGTCGGCAATCCAGTTATTGTGATATACTGAAAGCCCTGTTTCGGCTATGCTGGTAGAGAGCGCAGGATTCCATTCCAGAGAAAGGCCGTCTTCGCCCATACTGGAATAGGCGTTGCCCATTGCCTCGCCACGCCCACCGGAGGGAATATTTAAGATTGGCAGGGTGCTTTGGCCGGCGTTGGGGTCGATAGCGTAGAGGTTCTCTATAAAGGTCGTGTAATCTTGGTAATTGTCTGCAGCCCAGTCGACTGCCCACAGCGAAAGGGAGAGTGTGTTGAGAAAAATAAGCGTAAGAATACCTAATTTCCAAGGTCTTGCCATCATCTATAATATACTATTTCGGCATTTTTCTATCCACTATATAGGGTGAAAGGCTAGAAACCGATAATGAAAGGGATGGTTTTGGCTAGGATTCGACGAAGAGGGCGATTTGGCTTGCTCCTTGCATTTGTTTTTTTATGTATCATCCCCCAGATTGCCGAAGGCCGAGGGCGAAAAGAGGCCTCCCTGTCGAAGGCGGACGAGCTCATTACACAAAGAAGATATAACGAGGCCATACTGGAACTTACCGCAGCCGTTCGTCGGGAACCGAATTTATTTAATGATGTCCAAAAACGGCTTCAACGCATTGTGCGCCTGCGCGATGAATACAATCAGCTTGCAGCCGAACTCTTAGACCTTCTTATCTCCGATCCCACGAACGACGAGCGAAAACTGGCAATGATTCGAAAGCTCGAAGAACTTGAGTCGGCGCCAAACCGCTCTGCGCGCGAATTTTTAGTTAAAACCAAGGAGACCGCACTTTTTACCTATAATCGGGCTGTGTTTGAAAAAATAATGGCCGAAGGGCGAAATTTAATTGATGCAAACAAGTGGGCAGAGGCGGTTAAAAAATATACCGAAGGCTTTTTTCTGTACCGCAGCGAGTTTTACGAGGCGGGCTATGAGCAGGCAGTCTTCTCTAGAGTAGACGAGAATATGGCTGCCCTAAATAAAGGCGTTCAAGATTTTCCACTTGTCATTGATCCGCTTTTAGCTGCCCTAGAAAGCTTGGAAAATGCGACAAGTTTTGCGCAGGATGTCGATTTTCGCTTGGATAATCTTGGCCAACAGCTACCGGCATTGCAGAGCGCCTATGAATATTTTGAACAGCTTGTCTTGTCCTTTGTGCAGTTGCGCAACCGCTGTGCGCAGGCTGGTCGGGCCTTGGAGAGCCAGTTTATGCTTTTGCAGGGGGCAGATCCCAGTTTAACCGACAGCTCGTTTCTGCCCTTCGCCTTTCGCTTGGCCTTGGGGCGGAAGACGGAAATGCAAATCGAAGGAATTCTTGGGGCAATGGATAGCTTTTTTATCATTCTGCTCAATCGAAGCGAAAAGGCCCTGAATTCTCTGGCCGACGATCTGTATACTAAGGCTGTGGTAAAATCTACAGATGATATGCCGGTTTTGCCAGGCCAGATGTTAAATGTCTCGCGTGTTTCGCAACTTGCAATGCAAAATATAGGGCTTTGGGCCAGTTTGGGGGGCATAGAAAGCCTTCCCGCCCTTACTGCGCTGGGGCGGAGCATAATTGTAGGAAAGGGCCCTCTTTTTTTAAGATATCAGGCCTTGGCCAATGTGGAAAACTTAGAGGTAGAATATTTGGCAATTGTTCAGGGCTATTGGCCCTATAGACAGGGAATCGAAGAAAAGCTGCAGCGGTATAAAAATGTTGAATATTTAAATTCTTCGGTGGCTTGGGAATTAGAGCGGGAAAGTTGGTTGCAGCTTAAGGGGGATATTGCAGGGCAGCGGGCAGTATTAGATGTAGCCAGCGCCAAGGTGGGGCTGGCCAGAGAAAAAAGGACAGGATATTTCCGACATAATCTTATAGCCGAGGAGGTGCCCGCTTGGTATGCGGCACTGCAAAATAAATACGAGGGGTTGCGTCGGGAAAACCTTGTCCACGAGCAGGATATTGCCTGGCTTATATATAAAAACAGGGCCGACGAACAGGAGGTTTTAAGCCAGCCATTCAATGTGGCTCTTGCCCAGGCGCGCAATTTAATTGATGGCAGTAGTGAGACCAAGGGTTTTCGCTATCCCGATCGGGCCTTTGTCTTGCTAAATGAGCTCGTAGATAACATCAATTCGGTGGTGGACAAGGGGCAGAACATGCTCGATGAGCTAGGGCAAGAGGAGCAGTTTATTCGCCAGGATAATCGTCTGCAGACTATCGAAACTGATGTTTCTGCTCGCTTAAATCGGCTTACAGCGGTACATCAGACGGCGGTGGGCCTTAGAATTCGCGCACAGGACAGTATTGCCCAGTCGGAGAATGCAAAGCGCGAAGCAGATCGTTTTTACACCGAGGCCCGCTCGGCCCTGACCAGAAATAACTTCGATACTGCCCGAGATCGGCTGCGCCGCTCGGAAGAGCGCTATTCATTTGCGCTGTCTTTGCAGGAATCGTCGAGTATGCGGGAAGAGCGCGACAGGCTTTTGTTGGGGCTTTCTAACGAGATAACCCAGGCAGAAAACATCTTGGTCATTCAAGAGGTCCGCCGCTTAATTGACAGTGCACGCAATCAATATTTTTCTGGCTTTTTTGAGCGGGCCGAGGAATTACTGGTGCAGGCCGACCTGCGGTGGAAGACTACAAACATAGAGGACGAACAGGAAGTGCTGTATTGGCTGGGCCTTGTGCGGGGGGCTCTTTCGGTGCGAAGTGGCAGGAGCATTCTGCCAAGTGCACCCCTGTATCCAGAGATGAGTCAGCTGCTCTCCTTTGCCCAACAGTTATTTACCCAGGGCAAGAACTTCCTAGATATGCGCAGGCGGGTCGACGCTTTAGGCCGCTTTGAACAGGCAGAGCAGCTTATTCGAGAGGTGCAGATTGTATTTCCGCTCAATCAGGAGGCCAGTTTACTTCAGCTGCGCATTGAGCAATTGCGCGACCCAGCGGTTTTTAACGAAAACTTCAGACTTCGAGTAAATGGGGCCCTGGCCAAGGAGAAAACTGCCCCTCAAGAGGCCTATACCGAATTACAGGACTTGTACGAAATAAACCCCCGGTATACGGGCTTAAAGGCAAGCTTGGAGCGCATAGAAATTGCCCTTGGCTTACGCCTGCCACCACCGGATACTAGGGCATTGGCCAGAAGTACCGAATTGACCCGCGAGGCCCGACGCATTGTAGATGGCAATGTGCGCGCTCAGTTTCCCATAGCCTTGGAACAGTTAAACGAGGCTATCAGGCTGAATCCGCAAAACGAGGCGGCAATTGGCCTTAAAGTACGAATTCAAACCGATGTAGGCGGAACGGCGGCCATAGTTTTAAGCTATGAAGCACAACAGGAGTATCGCACAGCAGTGAGCGAACTTCAAAAGGGGAATGTTATTGTGGCAAATGCCATTGTAGAGCGCTTGCTGCAAAATCCAGCGAATCGAAATTCTCCTCAAATTTTGGAGCTGCAAAAACGTATTCAAAGTAGGTTGCAGTGATACAACGGGCAGTTAAAGGCATCAGTATAGGTATTCTCTGTTTATTTGCACTGGCAAAGACCTATTCTCTGCCTCTTTTATACTGGGAGATGCCGGATGTCTTTGTCGAGGGACAGGCTCGCTTTCCACAGACGGTGAGTACCAGGGATTTATCGCTGGTGGTTTGGCAGGAATCGGTGCAAAGGGAGGGGGGGCTATCGATATTTCTTTCTCTCGGGCGTTTAAACGCAGAGGGTTCCTGGGAAATACGTCGGCGTATACTTGGGCCATGGACCTTCGAGGGGTCTGAGCCCTCTATTTATTCCTTAACCGCAGATGAAGAGCGCGGGACAATTCTTATTGCTGTCGCCGCAGGACCGGGAAACACCGAGCTGTATACTTCCAACGATGCTGGCCAGAGCTTTAAGCAGATAAAAATTCGGTCAGGCAGTGGTTCGGCCCTGGCGCCTCGAATTGTAAAAAGCGCTCAGGGAAGCTTTATACTTTTTTTAACCGCGGGTAGCGATCAGGCCCTGTCGGTGTTCTATATGACTTCCGAAAATGGTCAGGCTTGGAGCGAGCAGCGTCCTTTAATACCCTCTGGCAGTCGGCGTTTAAATCTTTTACCTACTCATGTAAGCAGTGGTAGCCGCGACTATGTGGTGTATCAATCTATGTCCGGAGGTCTGCGCCCCACCTTTCAGCTCTGGGGCCAGCACTCGGAGAATGGGGGCGAAAGCTGGTCGGCCCCCTATCTTTTGACAAACTTCGATGAACCGGAGGCAGGGGCGCAGGCTGGCAGCGAGCTTTGGGACAATCAAAGGGCGGCCTTGGCAAGCTTGGGCAAGGATATGTGGCTCGTCTGGGAGCGCAGAATGGGGAATTCGAGCCCGCAGATATATGCAGGGCTTTTGCGCGACAGTGGCAGTGCTCCTCCCCGTATTCTTGGAACAGAGCGGGTAAGTCCAAAATCTGTCCATGCAAACAATCCGCAAATATTTCTTCTGGGGAATGAGCCCACAATTCTGTGGTTCGACAATCGCAGTGCGCAAAACAGAGTTTATATGGCACAGCGGGAGGACTTTGGCTGGCAGGATGTCGAGCTTTCTGGCAATCGGGCCGATGCCAGTTTTGCCCGCCATGTTCTTCCTGCCTCGGGGGATTTAATTGTCTTTTGGCAGGCCCCGCTCCAGGGGGTGGACCGCCTTTATATCCTACAGCCCGATCGCAGTGTGCCCGCTCCGGTCCTTCGGCCACAGAATTTTGTAGCTGGTAAAAAAGCGCGACGGGATGCAGTGCGTATTGCTTGGAATAGGGTGGACGATCCCTCGGGAATTGCCGGCTATGCCTGGGCTTGGAGCAGGGACCCAGATGAGCTGCCAGAAAAAAAAGTGAGCATATTGAGCGAAAAAACCTCCATCGATCTTTTGGCCAAAGAGGACGGCGACTGGTTTTTTACCCTGCAGGCAAAAGACTGGGCGGGAAATTGGTCAAAGCCCAGCAGGGTTCGCTTTGTGCGCGATACTACCGCCCCCGACCCACCGATCATCGAAGCCCTGGAACTGGACGAAAACGGCTATGCCCTTTCGAATACTTTTTCTTTAAACTGGCAGGCCCCCGAAGACGAGGATGATCTTAATTATAGTTGGGAACTACAGTTTCTGGCAGGCCCTCGCCAGGCAGAATCCTTGGAACTTAATGAGGCTTTTTCGGATTTTCAGGCAGTGGCAAGGCAGGCTTGGCAGCGGGCCCTTCCCCAGGCCCGCCCCCTTGGCACATCGCGGGAGGCCAGCTTTACCAATAGAGACAATGGGCTTTGGCGCTTTGTTGTTACCGCCATCGACGAAGTGGGAAACACCGGGAATTATGCCGAATATTATTTTAGGCTGAATAAATTTAAGCCCTACACCTGGGTCTCGACAGCCTTGGGCAGCGTCGATGAGCAGGGCGTATACAATCTGCGTGTTTTCGGACGGGGCTACGCCGAAGATGGCAATATAACCAAGGTCTATCTGGATCGGGATGGAAAAGAGCCCTATGACCACGAATATTTATTAGAACAGGGCGAATTTTCGATAGTTGGCGATAGGGAGTTGGCAGGGATAAAGGCCGAAGATATAGAAGAAGGCAGATATCGCATTGGGCTATATCATCCAGTGCGTGGGGCCTATTGGACCAGCCCCATCGTCGATGTGGACGAAATAGGTACAATTAAATTTGGCGATTATTTTAGGAGCTGGCAGAGCAGTTGGGAGAGCTATCAAACTAAGGGGAAAAAAGTTGAAATAATCTTCCTAATATTGATAGCTTTTATCTGTTTCCTTGCTCTGGGAATGTATATTTCGGTAAGAGGCATAACTTCGGTTTTGCAGGAAGAAAAAAAAGTGCGTGCCGAAGCGATGGCTATTATTACAGGAGAGAGTATGCCGGAAGATAAAAAAGAAAAAATGCAAAGGCTTAAGCGGCGGGGGCCAGGATTGCGGCTTAAGCTGGCAGGTTTTACCACCTTGCTAGCTGCCCTTGTTGTTGCAATGGTCTCGATACCGCTTTCCTATTTGATGATACGCACCCAGGAGGCCACTCTTTTAACCGGCCTGCACGACCGCGCCTTGGTGCTTTTAGAAAGCCTTGCCTCGGGGGCCCGTGCCTATTTGCCCAGCGAAAACCTCTTGGAGCTTGGCTTTTTGCCCGCCCAGACCTCGGCTGTACCCGAGGTGCGCTATACCACAATTACCGGTTTCGGCACCGGTTCGACGGTCTATGCAGACCATGTCTGGGCCACTAACGACCCAGATATCGAAGATAAAATTGATACCGCCAGCCTTGTTTCTGGACAGTCTCGCCTGGAAGACCCCTTAACTGCCCTGTTAGATGCCTATGCCCAAGATATCAACGAGAGGGCTCACCAGGCTGTAGGCGAAATTTCGCTGGCAATTGCCGATTTAAACCGAGAGGGGCTCAGCCTGGCCCTGCGTAGCGATGCCGCAAGCCTTCAAAAACTGCAGGATATAAACGACACCACCAGAACCTTGGAGGCCCGCTTAAACGAAAACTTATCCTCGCTTGCGGCAAGGGCGAACTCCTATCCCCAATTCCCCTTGGACAAGCTGGACCCACAGAACAATAGCTATATTCTATATAAACCCGTGCTATACCGACAGGGCACCGGCGATATTTATTTCCGTGGCCTTGTGCGCTTGGAATTGAGTACCGAGAGCATTGCCCAAGAGCTGGCTAAGGCAGTGTACCGCCTGGTAAATATAAGCCTGGCAATTGCCCTTGTGGCCCTCCTTATGGGAATGCTCGGTGCCCAGATTCTTTCCAGTGTCATCCTGAGTCCTATCAAAAAACTGGCACAACATGTGGCCATTATTCGCGATACCGAAAATAAGGCCGATTTAGATGGCAAGGATATCATTATAAAAACAAGGGACGAGATTGCCCTGCTTGGGCACACCATTAACGATATGACCCAGGGCCTTGTGCGTGCCGCTATTGCGTCGCAGGATCTTACCATCGGTAAGGAGGTGCAAAAAATGTTTATTCCTCTGGATACCGACGCGCATGGGCGCAAATTGACCTCTGGTTTAAACGATACAAAATATGCCCGCTTTTTTGGCTATTACGAGGGGGCAAAGGGGGTTTCTGGCGACTATTTCGACTATCTAGCCTTGGATGACAATTATTATGCCATTATAAAATGTGATGTCGCGGGCAAGGGGGTACCGGCAGCCCTTATAATGATAGAAGTTGCCACCCTCTTTTTAAACTTTTTTAAAAACTGGAAGCCGGACAAAAAAGGCCTGCAAATAGAGACTGTGGTGTATCAGATTAACGACTTTATCGAAAGTCGGGGTTTTAAGGGTCGCTTTGCCGCCTTTACGCTCTGTCTCTTCAATGCCCAGACCGGCTTGGTTAGGTTTTGCAACGCAGGAGACAATATTGTGCACTGGTTCGATGCCTCCGAAAAAGAGATGAAAAAACTCCTCTTGCCCGAGACCCCCACTGCCGGTGTGTTTCCGAATATGCTTATCGAAATGAAGGGCGGGTACCAGGTGCAGACAATGCAGTTGGACCATGGCGATATTCTGCTGCTGTTTACCGACGGTATCGAAGAGGCGAAGCGACGCTTTCGCGATGCCAATTTAAACGAACACCTCTGCCAAGAGGGCGGGGCGCCGGTGGATACGCCACATGGGAACCACAGTGTGGGACAGGCGGATGAAGAGCTGGGCTACGAGCGCGTAAGAGATATTTTAAATGCGGTGTTAAATCGGGGTGAATATCGGCTGGAAAGGTATCATGCCCCAGACCCCTCGGAGACCTTGCATTTTGATTTTTCTAAGGCCAGTGGCGAGGTGGAAGATGCCATAATGGCACTGGTTGCCGTGGAAAAAATATTCAGAATGTACCAAGATCCCAATGCAGGCGACGAGGACAGGGTAATTGTGGATAAAAAGGTTGATGCCTGTCTTTTTCAGTGGTTTAATCAGTATCGGAGCTATTGTGCACATCATCGCAATCATCCTGAATTTGATGAATATATGTACTATACTGGTATAAAAGAGGATGAACAGTATGATGATTTGACCATACTGGGCATTCGTAGAAAATAGGAGGCAGACATGACATTCGGCGAAAAAATGAAGGAGATGTTAAACCAGGGTGCGGTATTTACCCGGGAGCTGGTAGAGAAAGCGGGAAACAAGGCCCAAGATTTGGGCGAAAAGGGAGTTTTAAAATTCGAAATTCATCAGCTGGAAGTGCAGGCCCAAAAAAAACTTGCAAATTTGGGTAACGAGCTGTACACCCTTTTAGAGGAAAAGGGCAGCAAAACGGTGAGTAGAAATACCCCTGGCGTTCGCGAACTGATAGATGAGCTCATTCAAATAAAGAATTCCATTGATACGCGCCAAAAAGAGTTGGAAGAGGGCAAGAAAAATTAAAAAAAAACTCAAAAATATTAAATATAGCCCTTGAACATATTGGAGAGATTTACTATATTGAGTTTATCACTTGGTGCTAAAAAATTGCTTTAAAAGCGCTGTCGAAAAGATGGCGTTTTTTTATCGCCGAATCTGTGTTAGAGGACTGGGGCAACCTAGTTTTTTATAATGAAAAAAAAGTTAAAAAGTTTTTAAAAACTTCTTGACATAAATTAGGACATTATGAT
>CAZBJJ010000008.1:0-6519 GCA_964492245.1 uncultured Spirochaetales bacterium
AACTTCCTTTGCAATGTCTGGTTCGCCGTGTTCGGTGAGCCAGGAAAAAAAATTGTTCGAACGCTGGCATCCCAGTTCCATACAGAGCTGAGCAAAGGCATTGTTTTTTTTCCCTATTTCCCCCTTGGCGTTTAAGAGGGCCATGGGGATGGGTGATTTTTCGAAAACCTGCTTAAAAGCTGTCTGATGGAACACCGGCAATGTCTCCTCAAGTCTGCAAAAAAATCTAAAATCTAGTATAATCGAGGCGGTAATACTAACGATGCACTTGTATTGTAAGGAAGTCTTGCAGGAGGTGCAATAAGGGAGGTAATTATGTCCAAAGAGGTATGGGTTTTGTTGGCCAAAGGGTTTGAAGAGGTGGAGGCAATTACGCCGATAGATTATCTGCGCCGAGTTGGGGCGCAGCTGAGCATTGTCGGCCTAGAAGCAGGACCTGTCAGTGGTGCTCACAGGGTGCAGATACAGACAGACTGCCTTCTCCAAGACTGCTATGGCGATGCGAAGTCCCTGCCCGACTGCATTGTCCTGCCTGGGGGCCTGGGGGGCTCAAATGAACTGGCAGCAGATAAGAGGGTATCGCAGTTAATACTTAAAATGATGGAGGAAAAGCGCATTGTTGCCGCAATCTGTGCAGCTCCGGCCTTGGTGTTGGCCTCGCTTTCGGTGCTTTCGCAAAGGTCTTGGACGAGCTACCCGGGCTTTGAAGAAGAGGTGAGCGATGGCAAATGGCAGGCGGGCCGGGTTGTTGTAGATGAAAACCTTATCACTTCTCGTGGCCCCGGCTGTGCCGAAGAGTTTTCACTGGCCATTGCACAGGCCCTTTACGGAACAGATGCCCGCGAAAGTCTTGCCAACAGTATTATTGCCCGCCACTGCACAACCTAGGTTGTGGCACAACTTAGGTTGTGGCATCAATTAATTGATGGCATCAATTAATTGGGGCCACCAAGGCCCAACTTCTTCTTGCCAATTTTCTGCAAGCGCTCTCTGTCTACCTTCGACCCAGGGACGCTCAGCATTTCTCGGGCGATATAATTGCCCATAATGGCACAGGAGCGGATTGGTTGGTTATTTAGCCAGGCAGATATAAAGCCTGCCGAAAAACCGTCGCCACAGCCAGTGCGGTCGAAGGGTATTTTAGCAAGGTTGGGCACCTTAAATTTGGAACCGCTGGCATAGACAAGGACCCCCTTTTCGGCCTGCTTTACCACCGCAATGGGGAAGGGGCCATTTTGACAGAGCGAACGCAAAAGTTCGTAGCGCTCATCCTCTTCTAGGCGATCTGGTGCGTCCTCGCAGCTATTGGCCAGTGAGCAGTTAAATGCGGTAGCCTCCGATTCATTCATAAAAAGGATGAGTGGATATTTTTTTGCCATATCGGCAATAAAGGCAGCTGCTCCGCCGGCTATCCGTGTAAGCGAGACATCTAAGGCCACGGTAGTGCCATAGTAATTGGCTAGACTTAGAATGCGGGTAAGCAGGTCCTGGCGAATAAGGCCTGTGTCCGTACCGCTGGTCGTGGTTGGAGCTAGCAAAAAACCGTCGAGCATAAGGAGTTTGGCCCGCCTGATAAGTCCCTCGTCGATGTCCTTTGCCTGTAGATCCAGGGCTGCAGAGGGGTCGGCCGCAATGGCTGTGGTCCGGCCATTCATGTGAATTACCGCGCAGACCCCCGTGGGCTTTAAGCTTCTGCTCAAATGCAGGCTTACGCCGGCCTCCTGCATATCGCGCATAAAATGGCCGGCAAAGCGGTCGAGCTGGCCGTGGGGAGCAGTGCCAATACAGCCAATAAAGGCTGTTTTATAGCCCAGCATCGAGGTGAGCTTTGCCACATTTGCCGCCCCGCCCCCCGAGCTCGGGCTGGCCTCGGGGAGGGCTAAAAGAATTTCGTTCAGCCTCGAGCGGCTCACATCGATATTCGAATTGGGATGAAGCCCCAAAAAAGCCGCGTATTCCTCGTCGTAAAAGGCCACCATGTCCACAAGGGGGTTCCCAATGGCCAGAATATCAATTTCTTCTTCCATATATCAGACTGTAGGCGGCCTGACCACAATTTCGGCCAGGGCGGGGTTTTTTTCGATATCGATTAATAATGCTTCCTCTCGAGATTTGTTTACATACTCCGGTTTCTGGAAGGAGTAGCTAAAATCGGTGTGGACATCGTAGCTGCCGTTCATCAGTGCCCAAGCATCCTCGGTCATGACCAATTCTTCGTCCGTAGGGATGATGTATACGGGAATCTTCGATTCTGGCTTGGAAATAAGGGTCTCGGCATTTCTTGTCTTGGCGATTTTATTTTTTTCGGGATCGTACACAATGCCCAAGCCCTCTAGGCCCTGTAAAAATTTATCTCGCATATAGGGGGCCATTTCGCCCACGCCCGCAGTAAACACGAGGGCGTCTACCCGGCCCAGGGCGGCCATATAGGCGCCAATGTATTTTTTTACCCGGTATGCCTCTATATCCTGGGCCAATTCGGCCTCCTTATTGCCCTTTTCTACAGCTGCCTGAATATCTCGGCGGTCGGTAAGGCCGCCCGTTAACCCACAGAGCCCCGATTTTTTGTTTAGGGCGGTATCAATATCCTGGACAGTCATCCCCGTTTTGCGCATTACATAAAGGGGCAGGGCTGGGTCGATGTCGCCAGAGCGGGTACCCATCACCAGGCCCTCTAGCGGGGTAATGCCCATAGAGGTGTCGTAGGAGCTGCCGTTTTTAACTGCGTTTATCGAAGAACCATTGCCAATGTGGGCAATAATAAGGTTGGTCTTAAAAGGATCCTTGCCCAAAAGGGCCGCCGCGCGCTTGGCTGTGTACAAAAAGCTCGTTCCATGAAATCCATAGCGGCGCACAGCCAGGTCTTTGTACCAGTCGGTGGGAACGGCATAGCGGTAAGTGAACTCGGGCATACTCTGGTGCCAGGCTGTGTCCATAATTGCGCAATGGGGCACTTGGGGCAGTACCTTTCGGGCCGCCTCTATGCCCATTATATTTGCGGGATTGTGCAGTGGGCCCAGATCCTCTACCTCTTTAAAGGCCTTAATAACCTCGTCGTTTACAATTACCGATTTGGTAAAGCGATTCCCGCCGTGCAAAACCCGGTGGCCGACTGCTTTTATCATGCCCATATCGTGAATAACCCCAATTTGTGGATCGGTTAAGGTATCAATTATAAGCTTTACTGCCTCGCGATGGTCTGGGCAGTCGTGATTTTTTTCAATTTCGTCCTTGCCCTTTGGCCGATGCACGATAAACGAGCCCCCAAGGGTAACCCGCTCGACAATGCCAATTGCCAAAACATCTCGGTTCGCCCAGTCGTAGACCTGATATTTGGCCGACGAAGATCCAAAATTGAGTGTTAAAATAACCATTGCTTTTCCCCCATTTGTACTGTGGCAAGCTGGAAGGCCATTGCCAAAGAGTTTTAATTTTTCCATAGTACACTAAAAGGAAAGTAATGTGGAGTGTATCGAAGGCTTTAATCGAGAGATATAAGAATATCGTAGACGTCTTGAGCTCGGGGGGCTGTGTTAATGCGTTCTCGGAAAGATTTTTCGTTTAAAAGGCGGGCAAGCCGGGACAAAAGCTTTAAATGGCCGGCGTAATCGTTCTTTGGCCCGACAATTAAAAAAATCATGCGGACGGGTATATTGTCTACCGCCTCGAAGTCTATGCCCTGGCAAAGCCGCAGAAAGCTCATTTTGGGTCTGTGTATATATTTGCATAGGGCATGGGGTACCGCCACCGCCTCGCCAATTCCCGTTGGGGCCAGACGTTCCCGCTCTAAGGTGTCGTGTAAAAGCTGTTGCCGATCAATTTCCTGTTCACCCTCCTGCGAGCTACCAATGCAGATAAGCTCCACCGCCCTGGCAATGGCTGCCTCTTTGCTGGGCTGCAATTCGTCTATGGCGATGTTCTCTGGTTTAATAATTGAAGAAAAGGGTGGGCTACTCATTTTTTTAGTATCCAATGTTAAGGCCCAAATGTCAAATCGCCCCGGTTTTGACGTTGACTAAAAAGCCCTATTAGAGTATAAAATATCATTACAAAGGATTTTTGTCCTCTGTTAAGGTCGTCTTGGAGTGAACCCGAGCTCTGTGGTGGCCAATTCGAAAAGTCGGGCTCCCTTTGGGAGGAAATCTAGGAGGAAACAGTGGGCGCACGTATTAGGCTCAAAAAATTTGGCGCAAAAAAGCGACCTTTTTATCGCATTGTGGTTATGGACTCTCGAAGTCCCCGCGATGGCAGGACCATCGACGATTTAGGGGTGTACCATCCCATAGCAGCCGAGGGCGAGCAGGTTCGCTTCGACGAAGAGAAGGTAAAACACTGGCTGTCGAATGGGGCCACCTGTAGCGATACAGTAAGAAAGGTGCTCAATTCTAAAGGTTTTAGTCTTTAAGGGAGGGCACTGATATGAGTACCGATTCTTTAGAGCGGGATCTAATTGAATATATTGCCAAGGCCATTGTAGACGATCCTTCCCAGGTGCGTGTAAACGAGGTGGAAGGCGAACAGACAGCTATTTTAGAATTGCGTGTGGCCCCGGAGGATGTGGGCAAGGTAATTGGCAAGCAGGGCCGTATTGCAAAGGCAATGCGCACAGTGCTCGCCTCTGCCTCGGTGCGCTCTGGCCGGCGAGCTGTTCTGGAAATTCTAGACTAAGACCTACAGGGCATTACATGCTTCGTAAACAATTTTTTGCCGCACACATTGGCTCGCCCTTTGGAGTAAGGGGCTTTTTGCGGTTGATTAGTTATTCCGGAAGCTATGAGCATTTAGAGCCTTTACAGAGCCTAATACTTGCGAAAGATGGTCTTGAACAGGTCTTCGAAGTGGAAGAACAGGTCTATAAGGGCAATCAATTTCTCGTTAAACTGAAGGGGATAGACAGCCCCGAAGCAGCTACCCAGTTAAAGGGCATGCAGCTTGTTGTGGACCGAGACCAGGCAGCCAAACTCGATAAAAATGAATATTACATCGAAGATTTAAAGGGCTTGGAGCTTGTTTTTAAGGGCAGACCAATGGCCCGCGTCCTCGATGTGGTAGAGACTGGACCCGGCGAGCTATTAGAGGTGAAAAACCTAGAAGATGGGAAGATCCAGCTCATTCCCTTTAGAAATGAATTTTTGGGAAAGATAGATATTAAAGCGGGCAGTATTGAACTGCTGGTAGATTGGATTTTAGCATGACCTTTACGGTACTCAGCCTATTTCCCTCTATTGTAGAGGCTTTTTTTGCTAATTCTATTATGGCAAAGGCCGTCGAAAAAGGTTTTTTGCGGTATAAGGCTATCAATATAAGGGACTGGGCAATTGATAAGCACCATAAATGCGACGATGCCCCCTATGGTGGGGGAGCGGGTATGCTTATGTTGCCGGAGCCACTGGGAGCCTGTTTGCAGGCCCAGGGTGTTTTTCCCAAGGATGTAGGGGCAGCGGCTCCGAATTCCATGCGGGATACCACTAAGAGGCGGGTGGTCTATCTTTCGCCTTCGGGAAAGCTTTTAACCCAGGCAAAGGCAGAGGAACTTGCCGGCCTAGAGGAGCTGGTTTTAATTGCCGGCCGCTACGAGGGTATAGATGAGCGCATTGTTGAGCGCTATGTGGACGAAGAAATTTCGATTGGAGATTACGTGCTTTCCTCGGGGGAAGTTGCTGCCCTTGTCGTAATAGATGCGGTATACCGCCTAATTGATGGGATAATTAGTGGGGAATCTTTGGAAGAGGAGAGTTTTTCGGGACCTTGGTTGGAGTATCCCCAGTATACACGCCCGGAGATATATGCTAATCTACGGGTTCCCGAGGTTTTGCTTTCCGGACATCACGAAAACATTCGAAAATGGCGCCTGGAAAAGAGGATTCAAAAGACCTTAACTAATCGCCCGGACCTCCTAAAAAAGGCCTTGGAATCGGGTTTGCTTAGTAAAGAGGAAATTACAATACTTACGGATTTGTATACCCCGATAGCCGGGGATAAGGGAGAAAGAGATGCAGGAAATCAAGGCGATAGAAGCTACTCAGATGAAGACTGAGCTCGATAGCTTCAAGATTGGCGATACCGTTAAGGTGCATTTTAAAATTGTAGAGGGAAAGACAGAGCGTATTCAGATTTACGAGGGACTCGTCATTGCCTTTAAGAACTCGGGTGTTGGAAAGACATTTACTGTACGCAAAAACTCCTATGGTGTGGGCGTAGAACGTATTTTCCCCCTGCACTCCCCGCGCATTGCCAGGGTTGAATTGGTGCGCCCGGGTCGGGTTCGACGCGCTAAGCTGTATTATATTCGCGATAAAATTGGTAAGGCTGCGAAGATTAAAGAGCTCATTGTTAGAAAACAGGCTCCAGCTAGCGCAAAAACCGATAGCTAGTCTATGCCCTTAATAGGGCCCTTGCAAAATAATAATGACACGCCACACCGGGATAGGGATTCTCTGTCCCGGGTTTCTCTGTCTAAGGATAAAACTGATGCCTCGCAGTCTTCACCAAGCAAGTTGGCTTCACCAAGCAAGTTGG
>CAZBJJ010000008.1:6619-62427 GCA_964492245.1 uncultured Spirochaetales bacterium
AGTTGGTGGCACCGGATGAGCGAGAGATAGCCAAAATACTTAAAAGTCTTGGTCTGCCGAATTCAAAACAGATAAAAGACATCCTTGTAAGCCTGCGAACTTTTGGGCTCTTCCCCGAAATTAAGGGCAAAAATAAGGACATACTGAAGTTTTTGCGCCCTTTTTTAGCGAGAACCTTTCCGGCTGCCTCTCGAAATGGCAAAAAGCAGGCCCTTGCACCGAGCCATTTGCGCCCACATGTGGAACTTGCCCTTAAAGCAAAGGGCCTGCTCGCTGAAAACCCAAAATTAGGGCAAAAACAGGAATCTATATCGATTTTAGATGAACTAATAGCTGGTTTTTTAGAAAAATCAGATGCTAAAAACCCAATTTCGCAGTATACTAAAGGGGAACAGAACAGGTGTCTAAGGGAGTTTAACCAGAAGAAGTTTAAAACCGGAGAAAACTGGCTTATTATCCCCCTGAGCACTGCCGATATTCAGGGAGAGACAAGGGCTATCTTTAGGCTGCTCCTCGACGATAGAGCCGCGAGTCCTTTAAAGTCGATGGCGGGCGATATGCGCCAGAACAAAGAGGATGGAAGTTGTCGGCTCTGGAGCTTTCGCTTTCCGGATGGTTTAAAAAAAGGTGGGCAGCTCCATCTTGCCGTGGACGACCAGGCCCTTTTGCAGCGGGCAGAGGTTTTGGCCGCCGCTAGGTCTATGGCCGCAAGTTTACATTTGGAATTGGTTTTTACGGCCATGGAAACAGAGGATGGGGCGGGGAAATATCTTCCAGAATGGGGCCTAGACCTTCTGGCAAAAGTGGACGAGTTGGTGTGATAGCTGGTAAACGAGGTCGCCTAGGTAGGGGGGCCACCGCAATATCCTGGGATACCGGGGATTGGGCACCCAAAATTTTAGTGCAGGCCCTGGATCGCGATGCGCAGCAATTGATAAAACTGGCCCAAGAGGCCCAGGTGCCCGTGGTTAAAGATCCCGCCCTTTGGCAGGTTCTAAGCGCGGTGGATGTCGGGGCCTTTGTGCCGCCAGAGTGCTGGAAGGCAATGGCAAGTGTATTGGCCTTTGTGCATTCCTGTAATCAGTCTAAAAACGATGCGTAATGTATTGGGAAAGTCTATGCCCAAAAAGGGGCAGGTAAGAGGATAGAATGGCAGAAATATTAGTAGAGTCCTTAAAAGAGGGCCAGCGTTTTACCGAGGCAGTCTACACCGATGGCAGCAATCTTTTGGTGCCGGCGGGCCTGCCCATTAAACAAAAGGACATTGCCCGTTTAAAATCTTGGGGCATACAGAGCGTACATAGTGCAGGAACAGCGATATCCGATCGGGCTCCTACAGCCGAGGAGGCTGCAACCCCCGTGGTAGAGCCCATAGAAAATAGCCCTAAAGTTGACGAAAAAAAACCGAAGCCAGTAAAAAGTGCAAAAAAAATATTGCCCAAGGTCCTATCGCTGCCCGCAGTGCAGGAAAACAAGGGCCCATACCGCGTATATATGGACCTTATCGATCGCTTGAACCTGATTTTCGAAAGCTTTGGTATGGGCTCTACGGTGGCCGCACGCGACATAGAGACAATTGGGGGGCGATTAGTTCAAGCGGTACGCGAAAGCAGCAACTCCTTTGTAGGCTTTGTCTTGGGCGGCGAGGTATATGGCAGCGAACTGGCTAAAAGCTCAGTAAACACGGCAATTCTGGCCTTTCTTATGGCGCAGGATATGCGCGTGCCCAATCATAAAACCCTGCAAATTGTCACTGCCGCCCTCTTGCACGATGTGGGTATGCTGCGCCTGCCAAAGGAAATATTGGACAGCAAGGGCGAGTTAAACGACGGGGAGGCGCAACGGATGAAGTCGCACCCCCTATATACCTATCGTTTTATCTGTCGCGACCTCCTTTTTCCCGAAGAAATAGGCCTTATTGCCCTGCAGCACCACGAACGCTGGGATGGCGAAGGATATCCGCGGCGTTTAAGTGGCAACGATATAGAATTGGGGGCCAGGATTATCAGTGTGGCCGACGCCTTCGAGGCAATGGTCTCGGAAAAACCCTATAGGAACTCGATGCTGGGGTATCAGGCCATGAAAAATCTTTTGTCGGACAACTCGCGGCGCTTTGACCCAGAAGTATTAAAATCTTTTATTCGGACAATGGGCATATATCCAATTGGCTCTATTGTACTCTTAAACACCGGGGCCCTTGCTCGGGTTATCAATGTACAGGGCAATGCCCCCTTGCGCCCCCAGCTGCGGGTGCTTATCGATGAGTTTGGAAAATCTTGGAATAACGACGACGGAGAAATGCTCGACCTGCTCATCGAAAAAAGTATTTTCATTGCCCGTGCAATTGACCCGCGGGAATATGCAAAAAGCAAAGAGGCTTAAAGCATTGCCAAAGACAGTGTCCACCAGCGAGCGGGGGCGAAAGGGCGAGGAAGCGGCAGCGCTCTGGCTCCTTGAACAAAACTGGACAGTCTTAGAAAAAAACTTTCGCTCAAAACGCGGCGAGATAGATTTAATATGTATTGATAAAGAGGTCCTTGTCTTTGTCGAGGTAAAAACCTGGACCTCTTGGGATGTTGTGGAGTTGGAACAGATAATTAGCCGGACAAAACAAAAAAGAATTATTGAAACGGCTAAGTATTTTCTCTATCTGCATCGAAAATATAGTAATATGAGTTATAGATTCGACGTGGTGCTCGCTGGTGCTTCTGGTATTCATCATCTTGCCCACGCCTTTACGGAGAGTGTATGATGTATAAAACAGAGACGCCTGTGGAGTCTCGCAGAATTGAAGAGCTTAGGCACCTACTTAAGGACAAAGATTATCTGGCTACGGCTATACAGCGAATAGCCCAGGTTTTAAGTAATGAGCTTTTAGATATATCACTCTCTGGAGATATTGATGAGCAATCAAGACAGATCGTACAGCAATAAGCGGGGCAACCGGCGGGGGAAAAAAAGCAACCGAGATGCTAAGAGGTCCGGTGGCGATAAAAAACCGGATATTGCCGCCAGAGTTGAGCAGGAAAACAGACAAAAACAGAAGCTGAACAGGGATGCGCAGACGACTAACCGGAATCAGGGCACACGTACGACTTCAATTGCAGACCGATTGGGGGATCCAGGTAAGGGTCGATTTCCCTTTAAGTCTCTATCTTCGCATAGGCGGCGTAGCCATCTTCCCCGGAAAAAATGGGAGGCACCCGAAAAAATAGAAATTGAACTGCCCGAGCTGGTATGCGAGCGCTGTGGCGAAAAAATAGAAGATTACACCCAGGCAATTGGCGACGATGCAGCTCAGAGCTGGTGGCATTTCGACTGTGCCCTTGAGCATTTGCAAGAACGGGAGAACCCGCAGGAAGGTGAAAAAGTTGTCTATATTGGCGGTGGTCGCTTTGCCATTGTGGCCTTCCCCAATACGCTCAACGACAATGATTTTCAAATTAAAACAATTATTTCCTGGGAAAACAAGGACAAGCGAGCGTCCTGGCGTACCGATATTGCAAGTAAGTATTCAAGGACATAAATGTGAGCGATACGAGCGACTTCCTGCAGAACCCGGAAGTACTCAGACATTATACGCTGTTACAAGACCTTGGAGTTTTTCGCCATTTTGATGAATTGAAAAAAGAGGGGCGCGACTGGGAAGGGCTCTTGGCTTCGGCCACCGATATTTTTCGCCAGACAAGTACAGACCAGCTTTTAGAGACCGCAGTGCGCTGTATTAGCGAGAAATTTCTGCCCTCTTTTTTAGTCTTTATGTGGCGCGCCCATCCGGGGCGGGAGAGCCTGGTGGTAAAGGGCTATCGCAACTTTAATGCCTGCGATATTCCCATCAATTTGGAATCTTTGGCCCCATTTGAAGAATTCTTTAAAAAATATCCCCAGCCCATTGGCTTTGACCTTTTTGAGTATCAGTTTGCCAACCCCGAGCAGACCGAGGGCATACGGGATGTGGGCCCGGAAATCGTTGTCCCCGTTTTAGGCCCCTCGGGTCTTTACGGACTTATTTTAATTGGCCCAAAGGTCTTGGATTCCCAATATGCCCCCCGGGAGCTGAGTTTTCTGGACCGGCTTATGTCCTTTGTCTCTATCGCCTTGCAAAATCACCTACACTATGAACATTCGGTGCGGGATCCAAAAACCGGTCTTTTTAATCATGGCTTTTTTATGGTGCGTATTAACGAGGAAGTACATCGGGCCCAGCGGCGCAAAAGGCCTTTTTCGGTTATTGTAATTGATGTCGATAAATTTAAAAGTTTTAACGATACCTATGGGCATTTAGCTGGCGACCGGGTGCTGGAAAATATGGCCGAAGTCCTGCGCGGCAGTATGCGCGAGGGCGATATTCTTTCCCGCTTTGGGGGGGAAGAATTTATGGTGCTCTTACCAGAGACGGGCCGGCTTCAGGCCTGGAGCATTGCCGAGCGGCTGCGATTGGCAATTGAGAGCATGGATGTACATTGGAACGAGGAGATTTTGCGCATAACTATAAGCTTGGGTATTGCGGTAAGTGCTGCTTCGCAGGACGAAAACGCAGATACCATCATTCAATGGGCCGACAATGCGTTGTATCAGTCTAAAACACGGGGTCGCAACTGCACCAGTTTATGGAGGGGCGGGCTCTTGTTTAAATCTAGTATACTCAATGCCTAGGTATAAAAACCTAAAACTATACAAAATTGTCAAAAGCGCATAATATATAGCTTTGTCATTAAATGGAGGATAAGGTGAGAACAGTAATACGACTTTTACACGACGGGGCTGCCCATTTTAACGATGCCCCCTATTTGGGAGAAAAGATAGATAGGGAATATGTGCGAACTAGCTTTAAAGAGGCAGACGAAATTAGTTCGCAGTTTGCCGCCACCCTTGTTATGCGGGGTTACCAAAAAGGCCAGACCATTGCCATTTTATCCGAGGGGCGCAGCGCCTGGGTGCTTGGCGAATTTGGACTTTTAAAGGCTGGCTGTATCTCTGTGCCCCTTTCGACAAAGCTCTCCGAGGAAGAAATTCTATTTCGCCTCGAGCACGCCGAGGTAAGGGCAATTTTGATATCTGAAAACAATTTTAAAAAGTTTGCCGCCCTTATTCCTCGGCTTAGCCGGCCTATGGAGGTTATCTGTATATCGCCCACAACTCCGAGCTTGCTGGATATGGTCAAAGAGGCCGGCCTTGAAGCGGGTAAAAACTGCCTGTTTTGGGGAGCCTTAATTGAGGAGGGCCGCCTTGCCCTTTTGGATAACTTAGAGTACGAGGGACGCAATATCCGACTGCATTTGGCAGAGCGGGAGGCCGGCATTGCCGAAGACGATGTGGTAACTATTTCCTACACTTCGGGCACTACGGGAAACCCCAAGGGCATTATGCTTACCCATTTAAACTACTGGGACAACACCCAAAACTCCGCCGAGGTAGTACATGTGCAAGAGGGCTGGAAGAGCCTTATCATGCTGCCCTTAGACCATTCCTTTGCCCACACCGTTGGCCTGTATATTTTTTTGTATCGTGGGCTCTGTATGTATTTTGTGGATGCCCGTGGCGGTCCCATGGCCTCTTTGCGAAATTTGCCGATAAATTTACAGGAGACAAACCCCGATTTCCTTTTAACGGTACCGGCGCTCTCGGGAAATTTTATGAAAAAAATGATTCAGGGAATTCAGAGTAAAGGGGCCTTTGTCGAGGGCATTTTTCGCCGGGGCTTAGCTGCGGGTATTGCGCGGGCGGGAAACGGTTTTAATAAGCCTGCGCTTGGCATTCGAATACGCGCCTTCTTCCCCTGGCTCTTGGCCGAGCTCTTGGTTTTTCCCAAATTGAGGGCTTTTTTTGGCAGGGATATTAAATTCTGTGTGGGCGGCGGGGCGCTTTTAGAAATTCGTCAACAGGAATTTTTTAATGCCATTGGTGTGCCGGTGTTTCAGGGCTATGGGCTTACCGAAAACACTCCTATTATCTGTACCAATTCGCCGATGCGCCACAAGTTTGGCACCTCCGGAAATATCATCCCCAATTTACACGTGCGTATTATGAAGGATGCTAACACCGAATGTAAGCGGGGCGAGATTGGCGAAATTGTAACCAAGGGCAATTCGGTTATGAAGGGATATTTTAAAAACCCCGAGGCCAGTGCAGAGACCCTTAGAGATGGCTGGCTCTGGTCGGGAGACCTAGGTTATATTGATGAAGACGATTTCCTAGTGGTAACCGGTCGCGAAAAGGCCCTGCTTATTGCCGCCGATGGCGAAAAATATAGCCCCGAAACTATAGAAGAGGCTATTATAAATTCTTCGAGGTATGTGGATCAAATAATGGCCTATAACGAACAGTGCAAATTTACCAGCCTGCTTATCACTTTAAATACTGAGGCCCTTAAAGCCGATACCGCCGGGAAAAATGTGGGCGAGGTTATTACTATTATCGAAGAGGACCTCTTGGCCTTTCAGAACAAGAGCGAGTATGCCACCATACCTGCCCAGTGGCGTCCGGCCTCCTTTGCCATTATTTCGGAACCCTTTGGCGAGGAGCATGGTTTGGTAAACTCGACGATGAAATTGGTGCGACATAAGGTGCGCGATCACTATAAAGATAGGCTTGATGAGCTGTATGCCAGTGGAACAGCCAGCCCAGATATTGCAGGAAATCGGGAAGCACTACATAAGTTAGGCTTTTAGGCCGATTTAATTGTACAGGAGTATTTTGTGAATAATTATACCTCTGCAGAGCTCGTAGAAGTCTATGGCTCGAACTGTTTTTCCAATGCAGTAATGAGGGAACGCCTGCCAAAAAATGCCTTTAAAGAAATTGTGGCGGTGCAGAATGGCGAAAAAGAGCTGAGTTTTGCGGTGGCCGATGTGGTGGCCACTGCAATGCGCGATTGGGCCATAGAACATGGGGCAACCCACTATACACATTGGTTCCACCCTTTAACGGGCCTGACTGCAGAAAAGCACGACTCATTTATTACCCCCACCGAGGATGGCAGAATTTTAATGGAGTTTTCGGGAAAGGCCCTTATAAAGGGCGAGCCCGATGCTTCCAGCTTTCCAAGCGGAGGGCTGCGGGCCACCTTCGAGGCCCGGGGTTATACAGCCTGGGATGTAACAAGCCCCGCTTTTTTAAAAAAAGATCCTACCGGTACAACCCTTTGTATTCCAACGGCCTTCTTTAGCTACCATGGTCACGCCTTGGATAAAAAAGTGCCCCTTTTGCGTTCGATGGATGCCCTTTCTAAACAGGCCACCAGGCTTTTACACGCATTGGGCTCTACAAATGTGCGCCGTTGCTCAATTATGGTTGGGGCAGAACAGGAATATTTTTTAGTCGACAGGGCCTATTACAATAAAAGGCCAGACTTAATGCTTACCGGGCGCACTGTCTTTGGCTCCATGCCGGCAAAGGGCCAGGAAATGGAGGACCACTATTTTGGTGCCCTAAATGAAAGGGTTTCCACCTTTATGCGCGAGCTCAATTGGGAACTCTGGAAGTTGGGGGTTGCGGCAAAGACGCAGCACAACGAGGTGGCGCCAAATCAGTTCGAAATTGTTCCGGTATTTAGTACGGCCAATACGACGGTGGATGCAAACCAAATGGTCATGGAGACTATTAAAAAAGTTGCCCGCCGCCACGATATGGAGGCCCTCCTGCACGAAAAACCCTTTGCCGGGGTAAATGGTTCGGGAAAGCATAATAACTGGTCAATTATTACCGACGAGGGCATAAATGTCTTTGAACCTGGAGAGAATCCGGAATCGAATGCCCGTTTCTTGCTCTTTGCCATTGCTGTTGTGGAGGCGGTAGACCGCTTTGCACCCCTGCTGCGTTCGAGCGTGGCCACTGCGGGCAACGACCACCGCCTAGGTGCAAACGAGGCACCGCCACCAATTATCTCGGTGTTTTTTGGGGATATTTTAACCGAAATTCTGGAAGATATTGCCAATGGCAAGGCACACCACAAAAAAGGAGCTTCTAAAATTAAGCTGGGGGTTACCAGCCTGCCCAGCCTGCCGGTAGATCTTTCGGATAGAAATAGAACCAGTCCACTGGCCTTTACCGGAAACAAATTTGAGTTCCGCATGTTGGGCTCTTTTCAATCAATTGCCACCGCAAACACTTATTTAAACACGGCTGTTGCCCAGGTGTTTAGCGAGTTTGCCGAAATATTGGAAAAAACTGACGATATCAATCTCTGCCTACAGGAGATAATTAAAAAATCCTATAGCAAACACCGCCGCATTGTCTTTAATGGGAACGGCTATTCCGAACAGTGGGTGCAGGAGGCATTGGAGCGGGGCCTGCCCAATATTACCTCTACCGTAGATGCCTTGGGCATCTTGCTGGACAGCGAAACGGTCGAGCTTTTCGAGCGCCACCATGTTTTAAACAGGGAGGAACTTGAAAGCCGATTTTGTATTTATTTGCAAAAATACTCAAGACAAATTAACATAGAGGCCGGGGTAATGGTAGATATGGCTAAACGCTCAATTTTTCCCTCGGCATCTGCCTTTGCCTCCCGCCTGGCCCAAGAGGCACTCAGCTTGCGCTCGATATCTGCAGAAAGTTCTTGCCAGGAAGAGTTGGCCAAAAAAACGGCCAGGCTTTTAAGCGATTTGACCAAGGAGACCGAAGAGCTGGAACGAGTATTACATGTGGCCCAGGAAAACGAGGATTTTTTGGAGCAGGCCCGGGCCTACAGGGAGGCGGTGTTGCCGGCTATGCACCGGCTACGCTCCAAGGCCGATTGCCTGGAAAAAATCATTGCCAAGGACTTCTGGCCCTTCCCCACCTACGAGGATTTGCTATTCCGGCTGTAAAAAGTATTTCATGCTGGATATTTACGGCAATTCCTATATAATATAGCTATATTGCCCCCAGTGGGCTTTAAGTATGTATGGAGCGCAATTGTGGCAAGAAAAAAGAAGATAGATTTTAACGATATTATTCAAATTGATTCTCGCCTGAATGAAATACAGGATTTAGATATACTGCTAGAGGAGATATTAACCGTGGCCCGCAGCTTTTTACAGGCAGATGCTGGCTCAATCTATATAAAAGAAGAGGAAGCGCTTCATATTAGATATTCTCAGAACAATACCCTTGCTGCCGAATTAGAACCAGGGGAAAAACTGGTATATTCTATATTTGCCGTCCCCATTAGCGAGAAATCCCTAGCCGGCTATGTGGCGCTCAATGCCAAGGTGGTAAATATTCCCGATGTCTATAAAATTCCGCAGGATGCCCCCTATTCTTTTAACACTTCCTTCGACCTTGTTTCCGGCTATAAGACGACTTCGATGCTCACCATTCCCCTAAAGACCTCCGAGGGAATTGTGCTGGGCGTTATCCAGCTTATCAATGCACAGAATTCGGCCGGAAAGGTCCAAGCCTTTACCAGCGAGCAGGAGCTATTGGCCGGGCACTTTGCTGGAAATGCGACGGTGGCCCTGCAACGGGCGGTAATGACTCGCTCCATGCTGCTTAGAATGACAAAGATGTCCGAGCTGCGCGACCCAAAGGAGACAGGGGCCCATGTAAACCGGGTTGCCGCCTTTTCTACCGAAATATATGAGCGCTGGGCCTTTAAGCAGGGCCTATCAAAAGAAGAAATAGAAAAATTCCGAGACAATCTAAGAATTGCGGCCATGCTTCACGATGTGGGCAAGGTGGCTATTTCGGATGTGATTTTAAAAAAACCTGGGCGCTTTACGCCCGAAGAATACAAAATAATGCAGCAACACTCCCTCTATGGCAGCCAGCTCTTTGTGGATCCGCAAAACGATTTAGATAGAATTTGTCGCGAGGTAGCGCTTACACACCACGAAAACTGGGACGGCACCGGATACCCAGGCTGGGTGGACCCGGCCAGTGGCAAGGTGCTGGTAGAAAACGAAGATGGCAGTGCTAAGGGAAAGCTGGGCGAAGAAATTCCACTGGCTGGTCGAATTGTTGCCATTGCCGATGTCTTCGATGCCCTCAGTTCGAAGCGGGTGTATAAGGAAGCCTGGGACGAGGCCAGTGTTTTTGAAGAAATGCGAAAAATGTCCAATACTAAGTTCGATCCCGCCTTAGTCGATGTTTTTTTCGAAATTCTCCCGGCAATTCGCCAGATTCAAGAAAAATATCCAGAATAATCTTAGGTTTTTAAAAGTTTTGCCAAGAGGCGGTCAAAGCTATCGGCAAAGGCCTTTAGATCTCGGGGGCCCATTGTCGCCGTTCTTGGACCACCCAGGCCGTTTAGGGCAAGGCCCAAAGAAAAATTGCGCAGCGAAAGCTTCTCCTGTATATTGTCGGAGGTATAATTTTGCCCTCGGTCGTCGAGGACGTGGATGCTTTTTTCTACTAGGCGGCTGGCCAGGGGGACATCGCGAGTAATGGCGATATCGCCGGCGGCAGCATAGTCTACAATAAAGTTATCGGCCACATCTTGGCCCTGGGGGCAGCGGTGGACATAGATGTTATTGCCATCTAGTCCGGCAATGGGTTTATTGGCCACAAAATGGGCAAAAATGTCTAAGCGTTCTGCTGCCTTTTGTACAATATCGCGCACAGCCTTGGGGCAGGAATCGGCATCAATCCAAATTTTCATTCTCGCTTTCTTCCTCATGGCTGTCAGGGGGCTCAGGCCAGGTAGAGGGCTGCGGTGTCGGGGGGAGGGCGGCATCCAACTTAGAGATAAGCATATCGGTTATCTCGGCAATTTCGTGCGAGTGCGCATGTTGGGGGTTTTCGCCCTTTTCTTCAAAATCGTTTTGATATTTTAAAGAGGTATCGCAGAGGACAATTCCCGCAATAATAGCTAGTTTTAAGGGATCGCTTTGGCCGGTAGAGCTGCGCACCGAATCGACGGTGTCTTTATAGGTCTGTACAATTTTATCCAATTGGGATTGGTCGGTGTCTGCAGCAATTAAAAAGGATGTCCCAAGCATATCTATGCGATAGCTAGTTTTTTGCATGCCCACCCCTAATATTAAAAAATATCCAGCTCTGGATCTTGATCCTCTGCAGCTGTGTCCTTGTCGGTGTTGACAGAATTTTCCTCGAGCGTATTCTCTTCCGGCATTGGCTCAGCCGCTGCCTCTTCGTCTAAATTCTGAATAACTTCCGTTTCGCTCTGAGCTGGAGGCTGTTCAAGGGCCTGTTCCTCGGGTTTTGCCAGTGTTACTGGTTCGACCCTTGGTTCTGGTACCTGGGAAATACTGTCTATGCCCTTTTGAATGGCAGATTCAAATTTATTGAGTCTATCGAGGGCAGCGAGAATGCTGTCCTCGATTTTGTTTTGATCTTCACGGAAGGTCTTGACAAGAACCTCAAGCTCATCGTTTTTAGCCCGGTACTCTTGAACTTTCATTTTAAGAGCCTTGTTTTCCTGAACAATGGCCTGAATGTATTCGAGAGTTTGGCTGATTTTTTCTTCTAAAAGTTTGATGTGCTCAAGGTTTGTCATGATTATGCTCCGAGTGCTGTTTTTGCCTGCGCAACTAGACTGTTAAATGCAGTCCTATCTTCGCTTGCCATCCAAGCCAAAGACTTTCTGTCTACATTGATATTTGCTTTAAGCAGACCATTGATAAATCTGGAATAGCTTAGGCCCTCTTCGCGGCAGGCTGCGTTAATACGGGCAATCCACAATTTACGGAAATTCCCTTTGCGGTCCTTTCTATCCTGATAGGCATAAAACAGACCCTTAGTAACAGCATCTTTGGCAACCTTAAAGTTGGAGTGCCGACGACCCCAATAGCCTTTGGCAAGTTTTAAAATTTTCTTGCGGCGGTTCTTTCTAATAGACCCACTTGTAGCTCTTGACATCTTTAATACTCCTTAACCGTAAGGCAACATTTTCTTTCGGACAACCACACTGTCTACATCTGCCAAAATACCAGTTTTTCGCAGAGAGCGTTTGCGCTTGCTCGATTTCTTAGTGAGAATGTGGCGGAGGTTTTGTTTTTTATACTTGACCTTGCCAGTTCCTGTAAATGAAAAACGCTTTGCTGCGCTCTTCTTTGTCTTCATCTTGGGCATGATAATCCTCTTGATGTCGTGCCAGGACGGGAATCGATACCGCCTTTGACACTGTAAATTAATATACGAATTCCCTATTGGAATACGGTAGCAGTGATGATGGGCATCCGGAAAAACTGAAGTTTTTCGGGATCCCTTTATATAGCCATATACCGAATATTACCTCGTAAAGAGGTGGTTAATGAGCTATTTCTTTGCCCGGGGGCTGAGTATCATCGACATAAAGCGGCCCTCCATCATGGGCTGTTTGTCCATGACAAAATCGTCGCCTAGGCGTTTGATAACATCGTTTAATACCACCAGACCTAATTCGGTATGGGCTAGCTCGCGGCCTCGAAAACGCACGGTAACTTTTACCTTGTTTCCATCGGCTAAAAAATCGCGTATATGCTTGGATTTAAAATCGAGATCGTGATCGTCGATTTTAGGCTGCATGCGAATTTCTTTTAGCTTTAGCAATTTTTGTTTTCGCTTCGAGTCCCGAATTTTTTTTTCATTCTCAAATTTGAACTTGCCATAATCGAGAATTTTGCAAACCGGCGGAACCGCTTGCGGTGCAATTTCTACTAAGTCTAAACCAACCTCTCTGGCCATATTCAGGGCCTCTATAGTAGGAACAATGCCCTTTTGACCACCCGATTCGTCTATAAGCCGAACCTCTCTAACGCGAATCTGTTCATTGATCCGCAAATCTTTTTCCGCCAACTGACCTCCTCAATTATTCCATCGAAATAGTCCCAATGAAACTTAGCTTTTATTATACCAAAAGGCTCCAGTCTCTGTCCAGTGAATTTAAAATAAAGTTAACGATGTTTAGATTCTTGAAACAGATGTAAGAAAGTGCTATTGTTTGCCAATGTTTGCCTTTAGTCTTTTAGCTGTTCCGGCTTTTTTGCTTTTAAAACGCTCCTTTCCCTCCCAAGGGCAAGATAACGCCGGCTTTCTTTTTGCCTTAATTCCCAGCTTGCTGTATTGCCTGTTGCTTTTGCTTTTTGGCGACATTTTCGATAGATCCCGCCCCGGAGTAATAGCCCTATTGCACATTGTGCTAGATCGCGGCCTATTTCCGGTCTTGCTTCCCTGCCTGCTTTGGCTGTCGATACGACATTTTTCGCCCAAAAGTATTGCCATAGATTTAACAAAGTTCTGTCTTGTTTTTTTAGTCTTGCCGGGTATCTATCGAAGCTTTTCGGGGGCAGACAGCGGCTGGCCCTTGGATTTTGTTTTAATTCCGGCCCTGACAATTGGCCTTGTTTTTTGCCTGGACTACTGTTTTGCCATGGGAAGGACAAAAAAAGGCTGGATAGGCAAACTGTTTTACACCCTTTTTGGCCTGTCTTTTTTCTTAGCGGGCCTTGTTCTAGGCTTTGCCTGGTATAATCGTCTGTTCTTTGCCAGTCTTTTTTTTATGCCAATTCTAGCGGGCGCCCTTTGGAGCCTTTATGTGCAGTTTCGGGGAATGATGTACTAATTCCACATCCAGAAAATGAGATATATTTGGAATTTCTTTTCCTGCAATTTGATCCAGTAAAATAGCGGCCGATTTTTGGCCCAATTGTTCCAGGGCTTGGCGCACACTCCAGACTTCGATACCCAAATAATGAAAAAACCTATAGCTGTCGAAGGAGGCAAAGCCAAATGTCTGTAAATTATAGCCCATCGAGCCCAGTACATCGACACTGTCCAATAAAAAATCGCCCCCCGAGGTTACGAAAATAGCATCTACATTGGGGTGTTTGTGGATGAGTCTTTCTAAGGCCAGGCGTACCTCGGCGTGGGAGTAGACCGAATTTGATATAGCCTGCCATGTAATGCCATTGTTTTTTAATGCCTGCCTATAGCCCTCGATGCGTTCAAGGCTATAGTGGTAGGTCTTGGGACCACCGAGACAGGCTATTTTTCTGTATCCAGATGAAATAAGCTTTTCCACGACCGCCCTGCTGCCACCCACATTGTCGCTATCTACCGAATAATGTTCAATTTTTGGGTTTCTACCAATGAGCACAAAGGGTATTTCTTCGCTTTTAAGCAGTTTTGCCAGAGAGGCATCCATGCGCTCTGCTCCAATTATAAGCCCATCGACATTGCGCCGCCGTATAACGCTTTCTACGGTGCTCCGTACATCGTTTTCTTCGTTCGGAATAAGTATGTTCAGGCTATATTTGTGGAGCTTTGCATAGGCTGCAATAGAAGTTATTATTTCGGCCCAAAAGGTACCCGACAGCGAGCCCCCATATTCCAGGGGAATTAAAAGCCCAATGGTTCCTGTCCTGCGCGATGCAAGTGCTTGGGCCGAGGCATTTGGCTCGTAGCGTAATTCCTCGACGAGGGCCAAAATTTCGCTGCGCTTGGCGTCGCTCACCCCTGGATGCCCATTTAAGGCCTTGGAGACGGTGCTTTTTGCCACCCCGGCAAGCCGGGCAATTTCGGAAATAGTCGGTTTCATCGTAGTCCTTTTATATTAGCTTTTAACGGCACCTAGGGTAAGCCCCGCATAAATGTGTTTTTGCGACAAAACGAATATTATCAGGGCGGGAATAAGAGTTATTATAAGACCAGCACATATAAGATTATACTGACTGCCTAAGGGCCCCGAAAATTTAAATAAAGAGGTGGCAACTGTTACCAAGCGATCTTTAGACTGTAGGTAGAGATTTGCCATATAATATTCGTTATAGGTGCCAACGCCTTTAAGAATTATTACCGTTATTATTGCCGGCTGTAAAAGTGGAAAAAGTATTTTAAAGAAAATGGTAAAATAAGAGGCCCCATCGATAAGGGCCGACTCATCAAGGGAGATAGGAATGTTTTCAAAAAATTGAATAAAAATATAGATAGAAATAATATCTGTTCCCATCATTAAAAAAATATATCCATACAGTTTGTCGATAAGGTGAAGTCGATACATGATACTGTATACGGTTACCTGCATGGCTATGCCAGGAATTAAAGAGGCAAATAAGAACAAATTGCGAATGAGGGCGTTCCCCTTGAATTTAAAACGGGAAAGTACATAGGCAATCATGGTTCCCAGCAAGATAGAGCCAATGAGGACAGCGACTAAAATGATAAGAGTATTTAAAAATGCCTTGCTCATATTGGCCCGAGAAAACGCATCCAAAAAATTGGCTATATGTAACCAGCTCTGGGGAAGTACCATGACATTGGTGTTACGGTACTCTTGGGCCGTTTTAAAAGCTGTGGTAAAACAGACAACAATGGGAACAAGGGCAAGAAATGCCCCAATAAGGAGAGAGAGGTATTTTAAAATATTAAAGAGGGCCTGGGATATTTTATAGGGTTTAATATTCACTGTTGTCGCGCTCCAAATTTTGTAGTCTTAGTCGTGAACACATGAGACATCTTAAAGGTTATTCGATTCTCTTTTCGGCGAATGTTTAAATCTTTTTCATTTAAACGGCTGCCCACTTTTTTTTGGATTAAAGTGATAAGGATTATAAGCATAAAAAGGACTATGGCCATGGCCGATGCCAGACCGACTTTTTGATACTCATGGGCAATTTTATGCATAGTTAAAAAATAGGTGGCGGTGCCAAATCGTCCACCGGTAATGACGTAGGGTGGCTCGAATGCGCTAAGAGATCCAGAAATTGAAAGTATCAAATTTAAAACGACAATGGTGCGTATGCTCGGTAAAATAATATATTTAAAAGGTAAGCGAATTAAATACCGTTTTTAAAAATTTATCTGACTTTGACAGGGTAATTTACAAAATGCCAGGTGCAAGCTTCGGGGTACTAGGTATTTTTTAGACGATTTATGCGGGATTCATCGAGTTTAATGTGTAAATTTTTCTCCTGTGTGGGAATAACCAGGCCCAAAGTGCCGGTTTTGGCGCGACGGAGATATTTTACCTGGGTATAAAAAAGATCGGCCTGCCCATTGTTGCGGGCCTTGGAATAAAAGAGGGCAAGGTTACCGGCGTCGAGCAGGACTTCTAGAGGAACAGTCTTGCCCGCCTTGGATTTAATAAAGACATAGGAGCCCGAGTATTCGCGCACATGGAGCCAGAGGTCGTTGCCCCGCACATGGCGGCGCAAAAGCTCGTCATTTTCTCTATTGTTGCGCCCAAGATAGATGCTCCAGGCCCCCGATTCAAAGCTAAGGCCGGGGCGCGCTCTTTTGGCCCGCGAGGCTCGCTCTGGTCGCATAGAGCTATTAGTTTGCCTTCCCTGCTTAAGGGCCTTTTGAAGGACGAGGGGGTTGTCGATGCTCAGTAGTTCGGCTTCCTGGCTGTTTAGCTCCTGCAGCTCTGCCTCGCTGTTCGCGATGTCGGCTTCTAGGTCGAGTATTGCCCTTTTTTCCTTGCGGTAGCGTTCGTAGCGCAAATTGGCGTTTTCGACAAGGGTCTTAGTGCCATCAATTTGAAGACGAATACGCCCGCCCGAACGATAGTCGTCCATTTCTACCCAATTGCCCAGAATTTCTGCATTATCCAAGCCACTTAATATGAGGTCTGCCTCGGTCTTTATTGTTTCGCACTGCTGAAAGGCATTGTGTTTGTGTTTTAAATTGTCAATGGCCGCTAAAAGGCGCACCCGTCGGGCAGCCCAGGTTTTTTGTACCTCTTCGCGCAGGGCATCGATACCCACTTCCTGGGCAAGCTTGGCGTAATAATTGTCTATACGCTCATTAAAACTGCCTTCGCCCGGTAGCTCTCGAATGGCAAATTCTCGTTTAGACTTGGCCGGAAGGCCAATGCTTTCTTCGGGGCGATAGCTGCCGCCGGATATTTCGCCCCTTCGGGGGCTGCGTCGCAGGGCATCGAGAATGAGCCCTTCGGTATCGGTTAAGATGATATTTGCCGCATTCGACCAGAGCCGTGCATAGAGGTAATAGCGGAAATCGCCACGAGAGATGGTAAAGCGCACAATTCTGTCGCTACCGAGCTGCTGCACCTCCTGTATCATTCCGCCCTTTATTCGGGAACGCAAAAATTCGCAAAAGCGCAGGGGCTTTTCGCTTTTGGGAATGGCCCGTTTTGTGCGGTGCAGGCGCACAGCCGAGGCGGTAAGGCATATAAGCAGCTCGGTGGCCCCCCCCTTGCCGTATAGGCAAAGGCAGAGAACGTCCCAAGAGCTCTGAATAATTTTTTGGATAAAACAGCCTTCTATATTGAGTTCTTCTACAATTAGGTCGATTTCCCGATGATTTAAGGACATATCTTCTCCCGTACACTATGATATACTAACTTTCTTTTGCCGTTAATAAGGGGTAGCTATGATAAAGAAAAAACTTTGCCTATTGGGCACTCTGGGAGTGGGAAAGACAAGTTTAATTAAAAAATATGTGCAAAATATTTTTTCTCAGGACTACCTGGTAACCGTGGGGGTGAAGGTGGATAAGAAGCTGGTAAAAATTGCATCGGGCCAGGAAATTTCGCTGATTATTTGGGATATGGAGGGACAGGACGATTTTACCGGCTTTGCCGATAGCTATTTGCGCGGGCTTTCTGGCTATTTTGTGGTGGCCGATGGCACCCGCCGCGACAGTTTTGCATCTGCAATGGATATAGGAAAGAGTATGTGCGATATGTTTCCCGAGGCTCGATCGAGTTTGCTTTTAAACAAGGTGGATTTAATTGATGAGTGGAAAATAGAAGATTCTCATTTTAGGGATTGCGATTATTTTCAGGGGCATTGCTACAAGACCAGCGCAAAGACTGGCGTATTGGTGGACGAGGCCTTTGTAGATATTGCTACAAGGATGGTAGAAAGCGACAATGACTAAAGATAGCGAACTTGTCGATTTAGAAGAGCGCATTGGGCGTTTGGATCCCCAAGAGCAGTATAATCTTCAGGCGCTTTTAAAACGTATGCAGGGCGCTAAGGTAACTGCAGAGGCGGTGGGCAAGACACTGCCCGAAGCTGTTCTGATAGGCGAGGCCGATTCTCAGCTTCTTTCTAAATCGATGGTGAGTATTACTGAGCGTTCAATTACCAGTTCGGTAGAGGAGAATCCCGAAGCCCTGTCCACCGCCCTGTTTCCAATTATTGGGGCTGCAATTCGCAAGGCCCTGGGAAAATTCATGTCAGAGATAGTGGAGACTATGAACCAGGGCCTAGAGAAAACATTTTCTTTTAAGCGCATTCTCTGGCGAATTGAGGCAATTAAAACCGGCGTCCCCTATATGGACATTGTGCTGCGCGAAACCTTGCGCTTTCGCGTCGAGCATGTATTTTTAATACATAAAAAAACGGCATTGCTCATTCAAGAGGCCAGCAGCCCGGGAGTCGACGCCCCCGATGCCGATATGGTGGCTTCGATGCTCACGGTTATACGCGATTACGTTAAAGATTCCATGGCCCTGGACAAGAGCGAGGAGCTCAATTCCATTAAGGCCGGCGAATATTCCATTATTATAGAAGATGGGCCACGGGCCTCGATTGCGCTTTTTATTCGGGGTTCTGCCGATGCCCTTGTACGCAAGGCCGCAGTGGAGACCTTGGAGCAGGTGCATCTGCGCTATGGCAAGGCATTGAGGTCGTTTAAGGGCGATACTAAAAACTTCCAGGGGGCAGAGGCGCTTTTAGCCCGCTGTCTGATAAGTCAGGACAACCGACCAGCGGGGAAAAAACCCGTTCATGCCATCGTGCTGTTGAGTGTTTTGGCTCTAGGACTGGCAGTCCTGCTTGGTTTTGGCATTGCCAATTCAATTGAGCGCCGGGCATTTATAGAGCGGCTGGATCGAGAGCCGGGATTTGTGGTAGTTTCGGCCAAAAATACCTGGGGGAAAAATCGGCTTAAGCTTTTGCACGATCCGCGTGCGCGAACTCTTGCTATGTTGGCCGGCGAACAGAACTACGATGTGGCAAAATGGAATGTGGAAATACGTCCCTATGTCTCGCCCATCTTTGGCGATAGCGAAATTCCCGAAGAATTGGCAGAAATTGCCCGTCAGCTGGCATCGATTGTGCTGCTTTTCCAGCCCAACAGCGATGAGCTTGAGGTAGGTCAGGAGCCCTATTTTGAAAGGGCAGGCGAGCTTGTTGCCGAGCTCACTGCTAAGGCCGTGGACTATGGCCTTTCCTTTAAGGTAGACATTGTAGGCCATGCAGCTGGCAGGGAGCAGAGCGATGAGGCTCTGCGGGTCAGTTCGATTAGGGCCGAAAAAGCATACAACTTCTTTTTGACCATTAACCAGGATGTGGCCGACTACGTGCAGCCTGTTGGTGTGGGTACCGCAGAGCCGGTAGTGCGCGAGGAGCGAACAGAAGAGGACAAATTGCGCAACCGCAGCGTAACCTTTAAAGTAGTCCTTGAATAAAGGTGTTAGCTATTTTCTCGGCTTCGCGGGGTGGGGCCCCAATGAGGCCGCGCATATTTTCTTCTAAAAAACGGCGCAGTCTGGGTTGGGCAGTCCCCTCGTCGAAGAAAAAATACACATAATTGAGTTCTGCTGGCTCCCAAAGGGATTCCTTAGCTTTTTTTACCTTGGTGGTGTTGCGTCGCGAAAATTTGAGCACATGGCGCTCCAGACGAATTAGATTTTTGCTGGAGGGGCGGTTAGCCAGTTCGCCAGCCTCCTCTATGGGAAAAATACTTAGCTGCATCCATTTTGTTTTATCTTGCATACTAAGGCCTAGCTCGGTGTATTCAACCTTGATACCCGCAGAATTGTGGCTGGCTTGCAGCTCGGCCCGTCCCTTTGTATCGAGCATTCGGTAACACAAAAGGGTACCGGACTCCTTTGGAGGTTCAGGGGGACGAAAAGAGCCAAAGAGAGGCAGGCCAAAATTTTTCTTTATAAACGAGAGACCCAAGTTTTTAGGATTAAACTGTGTTTTAAGCGAAATATCGGCCTTGGCGGGCTTTAGGCCTTCTAAAAAAAGAATGAGCTCGTCGATTTCGGCGTTTACTAGAGCTTGTCTATCCTGCTTTTGCCCTAGGGCAAAGGCTTCGCGGGCACTTTCCAAAAGCGATATGAGCCTGTCGACTCGGTATAGGGTAAAGGGGCCATCGGCCAAAAGCTGGCCATACTCGGGGCCCACTTGGTGCTCAAAATTGAGCGCTGGGCTGTCGAAGAGGACTATAAGGGAATTGACCAAGGAGACCACCCGCTGCCAGCGCGCTCGATCTTTTTTGCCAACAAAATATTGGCTCACATGCCCTCCAATTCTGGGGGCAGCCGGTCTTCCAGTTCATTTGAATGATGCAATTGAACAATGTCGGGGGCCACTTGGAAAAAGGCTTCAACTACTTCTGGATCGAAGTGGCTGCCACTGAGCGCTTTTATTTCCTCTAGTGCCCGTTCTACCGGCCAGGCCTCTTTGTAGGGGCGCTTTGAAATGAGGGCATCGAAGACGTCGACAACAGCACAGATGCGCCCAACTATAGGTATCTCTTTGCCAGCAAGGCCCTGCGGGTAGCCCTTGCCGTCCCAGCGCTCATGGTGGGACAGGGCCACTTGGCGGGCTGTTTCGAAAATGGGATGGCCCTGTTTATCTAAAATTTCAGCCCCTATGGTGGTGTGGGTTTTCATTATGGTGTTTTCTTCGGGGCTAAGGCGGCCGGGTTTTAATAATATTGAGTCGGGAATGCCAATCTTGCCAATATCGTGCAGGAGGCTGGCATAAAAGAGGTGTTCGCTGGGGCGGTCATCCATGTTCAACAGGCGGCCTATCATTACCGAGCTCTGCCCAATTCTAAAGGTGTGCATGCCGGTGTCGGTGTCGCGGAATTCGGCTACGCGTGCCAGCATCGAAATAACGGAGAGTCGCGATTTGTAGAGCTCGGAGGTGCGCTGTTTTACTTTAATGTCCAGGTCGTGGTTGTGGCTACGAATTGTCCTTAGAAAATCGTCAAGCTTTAGATTGGCCTTTTCCAATTGGGTATTGCGCTCTTTTAGTTGCTCTTCCAAAATTGCCGCATTGTTTTTTGCCTGAACCACAGCCAGTTTGTCGCGCATTTCGTCGCTCACATCCTGCAGGACAATGGTCCCGGGCAGGACCGAAAGATTTACATACCGATTGCCCCGTTTTATGCCCATAACCTGTACCGCTTTTGCGTCAGTATCACTGGTATTGGCAAGTAGAAGTTCGTTTATCTCCTGTTCGCGGCCCACGAGTTCGTAAAATACTTCGTACATATCTACAGGTTCTTCGGGCATGTCTATCCCTGCCCAGTTCCAAAATTGATGGCGGCTGGGAATAATATTGCCTGAATTGTCAATTATCTCAAAATAAATTCCCAAGGGGGAAAGCAGATCTTTTTCGTAGCTGGTCATTGGGAAAATTGTAAGGGGTAATCTGTAGAGAATCAATACATTTTACTTTTCTCGTCCGGCGCTACCGATCACGGGGGCGGTTTATGTGGGTGCTCCTATATCAATGTGATTATACCAATGAGGAAAATCGGATAATTTCTACCACTATGCCCGTGCTCACCGGTATGACAATATTGTCCATATCTTTTAGCGGTAAAGCTTCGACAAAGGTGACAAAGCTGGCAATAATGACCGCAATGAAAAATGAAAAACCGGACAGAAGGGCTATTAGCCAAATTATACTGAAGCAGGCAAAAGAGCCTTCTACACTTTTACCCATTAGCCAGTGCGGCCGTATTTTTCCAAAGCGTTTGCCCACCAAGCTGGCAATGCCATCGCCAAAGGCTAGAGCGTATATTGCCAGGGCGGCCGAGGGAGCGGGATAGAAGACGAGGGCCAGGAGGGCACCAATTCCCAGGGTTACGGGGCCAAGGACGAATTTTCCCTGGTCCCGCTTTCGCGAGGCCTTTTCTGTTATATAGGAGATGATGGGGATATTCCAGCCTTCTAGGCGGAGCGTTTCGCAGAGGGTGTATATCATTATCCCGCTGCTCAGCAGGAAGGCAGTTAAATTGCGGTTGTATGCTGCAAGGCTCGGTACAAGGGCAATTAATAGGTGGAGTGCTTTGCGCAATAACTCGCCCTGTAAATTGCCGGCCGATGTTCTGGTTGAATAGGATTTTAAATACTTTGAAATTTCTACAACATCTTTCATACCTATGTTATAGCAAAAACCGTGCCTAGTTTTCATTTTGCGATTAAAACATTGTAAGTTGTTATGTTATAATCAATTCCAATTGCTAATATCTGTTTTATTTCAAAATTTCTCAGAAAATCTGTATGTTATTTTATACAGATAATTATAATAAACATAATTTTGATATTTTATTAGCCTATGCGGTTTTTTAAATCGGAGGCCCGCAGGCTGGGGGTCTGGACAGCCTGTACTATGGTCTGGTCGCTGGCGACAATAAAAACCTGTTTTTTGGCGCGGGTAACCGCTGTGTACAAAAGTTGGCGCGAAAGGTTGCGTTGGCTCTCTTCGATAAGGATGTAGACAGAGTCGTATTCAGACCCCTGACTTTTGTGAATGGTAAAGGCAAAGGCGCTCTGGTGTTCGGGCAGGGTTTTGGGGTTGAGACTGCGAACATTGCGCGAGGAATCGTAGAAAAAAGCTTCGCGTTTTCCATGGGGCCCGAGCATGATAAGGCCCACATCGCCATTAAAAAGATCTTGGTCCGGCGAGTTGTGGGTAATAAGAATGGGCTGGACCTTTAAGCTGTCCCCTTTCAAGGGGCCCCTTAAAAGGGGACCGGTAAGGCTTTGATGAATGAGATTGTTAACGGTCTCCTGCCCCCAGGGGCCGCGGTTGTTGGCGCAGAGGACAATTTGCTGTTCCAAAAGCTTAAGGCCCTCTGTCGGGGAGGCAACATTTTGAAGGGCCCGAGCGAAGGGGAGAATGCTTTCCAGAAGGGCCTGGAGAGATTCGGGGGCAAGCTGCTGGCAGTCGGGCGGACTATTAAGGCTGGCAATAACTTTTTGGGTCTCGCCCATGCGAATAGCCTGGGCCAAACGGCCAATGCCCGAATCGCTACTAAAGCGATGGCTCTTGGTAAGGTGTATGCGGGGGTGCTGGGGAATGGCCTGGCAAAGGTCGCCAAAGACACTGCCAGCTTCTACCGAGGCAAGTTGGTCGTGATCGCCCAACAGTATAAGGCGGGTATTCGCAGAAAGAGCGCGAAGGAGTTGGGCGAACAGGGAAAGGTCGACCATGGAGCTTTCGTCGATAACAACAAGGTCAACGTCCAGCGGATTCTTTTGGTTAAAGGGGCTTTTTGGATGAATGCTGCTAATGCCAAGGAGGCGATGGAGGGTGGAAGGGTTTAGCTGGAGAAGGGGGGCAATAAAGTGGTCGATGCCCTGAAGCTCGGTGGGGAAGGCCCCATCTTGCTGGGTTTTAAAAGTACTAAGGGCTGTGTCCAAGGACTCTTTCATCCTTTGGGCGGCCTTGCCCGAAGGGGCTGCAAGGGCAATGCGAAGGCCTTCTTCGGGGCGCTGTAACATTTGCCATGCTCGTTGCAGGCTGAGCAGGCGGGCGAGGGCGGTCGTCTTGCCTGTGCCGGGCCCACCAGAGAGCAGAATGAATTTATAGGAAAGGGCGGCAAGGGCCACCTCGTTTTGTTTACCACCATCGGGAAACCAAGCCTGTAAATAGGCTTGCAACTGCTCTTGCAAGGCCGACACGAGGGGCACTTTTAAAAGTCGCCCCTGCACAAGATTGGCGATATCGCTTTCGTCCTGGTAATTGATAGCAAGATAGAGCTTGTCTGCGCTAAGTACCAGGGGACCCCTGTTTTTAAAATGCTCGGCGTTGGGAGAATCAGTTTCTTCTGCTAGGCAGACCGACGGGCAAAGTCGAAGAGCTTGCAAACGGTCGGCGTTTTTTATCTCTAAAAAGCTATGCCCAAGGGCAAGGGCCTGGACGAGTTGTTTTACGCAGTCCATGGTGATGTCGCTGGCCTGCCAGAAGTTGGACAGATACCAGAGCAGTCCACTTTGCAGATGTGGTGCATCTATTTCTTGTTCGTGCAGATTCATAGGTAGCTCTCCAGTTTGTCGATAACGCTTTTTTCGGGGCGCTTGTAGTAGATGCCATTGCCCTTGCCGTCTATGCCGCGCAAAAAGAGATAAAAGACGCCCCCAAAATCTTGGGCATAGCTGTAGTCTTTGAGCCGGGTTTTAAGATGGCGGTGGACGGCCAGCGTGTACAGATGGTATTGAAGATGATAATTGTGCTCGTCCATGGCCCTCTCCAATGCGGCAGTGTTGTAGTCGCTATAGCTATTGCCCAGATGGTTACTCTTCCAGTCTAAGATGTACCAGGAATTGTTCCAAGTAAAAACAAGGTCAATAAGACCATTCAGATACCCGTCAATCCGACTTTCGGCGGCGACTTCGGCGCGCACGCCACTGGTTTGAACGGCTAAGGCGATCTCTTGTGCGGGCACTGTGGGGCGGGATGAGTTTCCGCCAAGGATGTCCTGGCGGGGATGAAGATAAAATTCCATTTCGGCAATTCGCTGTTGGCCCGATATTTCGCCCAGACAGGGAATATCGGCAATAGGGGGCAGGGGACTTGTTATAACCCTGCCAATAAGCTGATGAATGAGTTCCAGATATTCGCCCTTGCCCAGGCCCGCCATCTCCAATATGCCGCGCAGGCGGTTTTGGTAGGCAGTTGGGCAATCGGCCAAAGCGATGCCCGCCTGCTCCAGGCTCTCTTTAAAGTCGATGCGCTCAAAGACAGTGTGCAGGGCAGTTCCCGGCGCGGCCCCGCGGGGAAAGGCAAAAAAGCCGGTGGCGGGGACATTGCTTTGGGCTAGAGCAGGGGCCCGTACAGAGTGGATGTTGCGCGTAAGGCCCGAGTAGCTGGAAAGGCTCCAGCGTGGCTGTATTGTGCGCCCTTGGGTTGCCCAATCGAGGACCTCGGGCCTCTTGGCCCCTGCTTTTTGGACCCCCTCTCCCCGGCCAGCAGATCGCATAGCCGCCCTGGCCTGGCTTACCGCTGTATTTAAGTCTTCAATTGCCAAAAGCTCCTCTGGCAGATCGCTGTCTTGTAAAAGGGGGGCCAAAAGAACCTGGTCGGGCGGACTGGTAATATGGGAGTTTTTTTCGGCATTTACCACTGCAAATATCTGGTATTCGGCCCGGGTTAGGGCCACGTAACCCAGTCTAATTTTCTCTTCGCTCAGTTCTTTTTTGTTTGCCTCTTTGCGCTCATCAATATGCTCTATATCAAAATTGAGGCTACAACTGCCATCGGCTAGACGCGTTTCGTAGGTGTCTAGGTTGCGGCTATCAAGGCCTTTAATAAGGTCGGGGAGCATGACAATGGGCCACTGCAGCCCCTTGCTTTTGTGCATTGTTACAATTTGCACCGCTTGGGCATCGGATTCAAGGCGCTGCTCTATTATTGATCCGCTGTTTTTTTGCTGTATAAGCCAATCCAATAGACGTTTGGGTTCACGCCCCCAGGCTGCCTCTTGCCCAGTTAAAAGCTCTAAAATATGGCGCACATTGGTAATGCGCCGCTGAAAAAAAAGATCGCCTTCGGGGCTGTTTTCTTGAGCTTGTAAATATTGGAAGGGTTCACTTTTTAAAAGATGCAAAAAGGCCGTGGCGATGCCCTTTGCCTTGGCCTGTAATAAAAAGTTTTCCAGCAGGCTGTCGATTCCAGAATCTTCGGTTTCCTGCAATCGTTTTGCATCCCAACCTACTAGGGGGGAGGTTAAAAGGCTGCGGCGATAGGCCTCTTTTTGGGGATGTAGGGCTGCCTGTAAAACAAGGAGGAGGTCTTGCACCTGTTCGCTTTGCCAGAGGTTTTCCCCCTTGCCCAGGCTGCTGGGAATTCCTCTATCGGCAAGGCATTTTTGATAGACTTGCCCATTGTTATGCGAGCTAACTAAGATGGCAATATGGGAAAAGGCCTGTCCGCTGCCCTGCAAGTTAAAAATTTTATCCGCCATTGCATGCCCGATGTCGTATAGGGATGGGGTAGTTTTTTCGTAATTGACCCAGAGCGTAAGGGCCGGCCAAGAAGAGGCCTGTTCTGAATTCTCTGTGTCGGTATGGGCCCTGCGCGATGGGGCGGGTTCTAGTGGGGGCGGAGTAAAGCTAGTTTCGCCGTGTTTAAAGACCGGTCGCTCCTCTTGGGCGAATATATGGTTTACCACCTTCAATACCCTTGCACTGGAGCGATAATTTATAGCCATTGTCCAGATATTCTCTGCAGGCACCTGGGAGCGCGCCTTAAAATAGGTGTCTAAATCGCCCCCTCGAAATTTATATATGGCCTGTTTGGGATCACCGATCATTATGAAAAGCTTGCTGTCCTGGCTGGAAGGCTGGCCAAAAAGGCTGTTAAAAATGCGATATTGTTGGGGATCGGTGTCTTGGAATTCATCTACAAGGAGGGCCCGATATCTGCTCCGTATTTTTTTGGCCAGGGCCTCGCCGCGGCTCTGCAGGGCTTGGTCGAGTTCTATAATCATATCGCGAAAGCTTATATTGCCCGTGCTGGCAGTGCGCCGGGGCAGTTCACGCTGGAGATAATTCCAGGCGGCCTCCCAGGGGTTTTCATTATTCTGCTGCGACCCATGGTCGATGTCGGGTGCAGGCTTTGGGCTACTTAAAAGGGGGGCATTTAAAAGCGTGGGAATGGCTTTTTGAAAATGGCTGGGCTGGAACATGCTTTGAATTTTTTCGGCCTTTAATTTTTTTGGCTTGTTTTCGAGAAATGAATTGATAAAACCGTCTAAGTCTTCTTCACTTAGGCTGGAAAATTCGATGCGGTTAAAATCGTACAGAATTTCTCTATTCAAGTCGGCGATTTCGGTGAGCACCTCGCGGTCAAAGCTACTGCCGGTTTCTAGGGCATAGGATTTTAACAGGCTCTGGCAAAGGCCATGGATGGTGGTAATAAGGGCCTGGTTCAATTCCAAATAGGCCCGCTGTAGGCGCAAATAAATGAGGTATTGCACTGTTTTTAACTCTTCAGCTTCATGCTTCTGCCCTTCTTTTATTATGGCCTGGTCGACAAAGGGCGCAATTTCAGCGCTCTCTTCATCAGCTTGATTGTCCTCTATAAGGGCTTGAAGGCGATTTTTGGCCAAAAGCAGGAATTTTTGCACGCGCTCCAATATTTCGGCGGCGGCGGCATCGGTAAAGGTGACAATTAAAATTTCGGGCATCCTTGTTTGCTCTTCTTCCATTATTAAGCGCAAAACCAAGGCGGCAATGGTCCAGGTCTTGCCAGTTCCCGCGCTGGCTTCGATAAGATGGCTGCCTTTTAAATTGATGGAAAGCGGATCGAGCATGTTTAAAATCATTCTTTTGCATCCCCCATTTCTATATTGGCCGCAGAAAAAATGGGCTTCCAGATATCCCGTGCGAGCTCTTCAATTTCATTTTTATCAATATGGGTAGTTAATTTTAAGGTCTTCAGCATACTCCTTTGGTGCTCCACCCAGGCATCGAGATTTTCTGCCTCTGCCCACCATTTTTGCCGCCAAAAAATCCATTTATCCGGAAATTGCGGGTCCAGCATCTTCTTCCATGCATTATCGGATTCGGCTTTGTTAAAAAGATAGCTACCGAGTTCGGGAAAAAAGAGGAGGATTTTTGTTCTGGCCCTCTTTGCCAGCTTCTGTAGAAAGGCAAGATGTGCCACCGCTTCGAGCTTTGTTAAGGTATCAAAATGAATGGTTTTATCTAGGGCATAGATATCGCTGGGCATTGCTGCCTTTGTATTTGCCTGAAGGTGCAGAAGCCAGTGGGGAAAAATTGCCTTTGCCCTGAACTGCTCTTTGTTTTTTCGCTTGTCGCTGAGAATTTTGCCCGCCATACTAAAGACCTGGCAGCTGGGCGCCTCGGTATTAAAAACTGCGCGATGTACTTCCAGCCCTTGGAATTTGTACCGCTCCCAGCCAAGAATATCGGGGTGCTCGCTCAGGGCCTTGTCCATGCGCTGGTACATTTCGCCCTGGTGTTCTTTGAGGGCCTTGGTGCCCCAGGGGCCGTAGGGCAATTGTGAGGATTGGACTAGTTGATAATACAGCTGCGAATTTTTTAGCTCATCCTTCTGGGAATTTGAAAGCTCACCAGCCTGCCAGTTTTCTATAAAGAGATTGCGTATCTGCCATTTTTGTAGGTTGTCCAGTTCGAAGGGCTCGGTAGCTTCGAGCAGGGCCTTTTCGTAAGGGTAGTCCAGGCCAAGGCCCTGTTGCAGGAAAAAGACAAGCGGATCGCTGAGGGCCTCTACAATATGGCGAAAGCTCGGTTGCCCGTCTTCGGCCAAGGGGGCCCGCCATACAAGCATGGGCTCTTCTAAAAAGGGTCGCTCTTTGTGGCCTGTCCAGACCTTGTCCCAGGTGGGCAATACCTGTCTGTGCTCTTCGTGTAGCGAAAAAGGATGGAGTGGGATGCGGTAGATTCCCTCCTTTGCCATGGCCAAAAAAGGGTCGAGCAAGATGGAGGGCAGGGCCTTTTCCGATTCGACCCAGCTTAGCCAAAGTTTTTCCTTTGCCGCGAGGATGGTTTCTAAAAAAAGGTAGCGGTCCCCATCGAGTTTGTTTGGGTCCCCACTCTGGCGCAGACCTTCTTGTTCCATTAAGTGAAAGGTTCTCGCCTGCTGGAAGCGGGGAAAGGCGGCCTGGTTTAGGCCCAGCACGGCAATAATTTTAAAGGGAAGGGAACGCATGGGCATAATGGCAGCCATAGTAATGCGGCCGGAAAGAAAGCGGCCGCTGCCTTCTATGCCCTCAAGTTCCCGTATAAGGAGGGTAAAAAAGCTTGGGGCAGATAGGTCTTGCTCCTGGAGGCCGGCAATGCTCGCCCGCTCTATAAGATTGTTAAAGGCCCCACTGGTCTGCTGGCCGATTTCGGAAAACTCGCTGTATTCGGGCATGATTTCGTCCAAGCTCTGCTGTAAGCGACTTATCCAGGTGGCAAGGCGGTGTTCGCTGCGGCTAAACTGCCATAGTTCTTCGATATTGCGGTAAAAATTGGTCAGTTCGCCCAGGAGTTCGCCATCGGCCATACCGGTGGCGCCGATTTGCGCAACAAGGGGCGGTCCTGCTGGCAATGCACCCGGGGGGGCTACAGGTATTGCATCCATCGGGGTCGCAGACCCTGTAGCCGAAGCCCCCGGCAGATGGGCCAGCCCCTCACCCGAGGACCAGCCGGCCCAAAGGCGGGCAAGGCCCCACTTCCAGCTGCCGTTTTCCTCGGCCGGTAGGCCCAGCGAGCTTTTAAATTCGCCGTGTAGGCCCCAGCGAATACCGGCCTTTATGCACCACTGGCTCAGGCCCTCGGTCTGCCAGATATCTAAGTCGACTTTCTTTAGCTCCATATAGAGAAAAAACAGGCTTAAAAAACTTTCGCCATCCATTCGGCCCTGTAATAGGCGCACCAGGGCAAGGAGGAAGTCCACAATAGGCAGGCGCCTGCTCTGGGGCGAATCGCTAATTGAAACAGGAAGAGGCATTCCCCCGTGGGGGGCCTGGGCAAAGACCATTTCCACAAGGGGCCCATAGTCGGCGGGTTTAGGACAGACAATGAGCACATCGTCGGGGGCAAGCTCCTGGTTCTCGGCAAAACAGCTAAGGAGCCAGTCGTGTAAGCCCTCCACCTCGCGCGTTGGGCTTGGGCTGGCAGCTATCACCAAGCTGGAATCTAAGGGCCCAGGGGGCAGGGCCTGGCAGAGGCGGATACTCTCTTGAATGCAAAAAAGCGAGGATTCCTGCTCATTTTCGTTGGCATTTAAATTGTCGAATTCGTATAGGGGCAGGAGCTCGGCGTCCTGGCTAAGAAGTTGATTTATAAACTGGTTAGAAAGCCCCCCCCACTGACTAAGCAAAATGTTTTCTTCGCTAAAACTAGATCGGGTGTCGACCTGGCGCAAAAGGCTTGAGTTTTCCAATTTAAGGCGAATGTGCTGAAGTTCAGTGCGCAGGTCGTCTACAAAAAACCAGGAAGGGTGTTGCAGATATAGGTGCACCGGAATAAGCTGCGAGAGTTTAGAAAAGAGCTCGATGTAGCGCGGTGGCAGAACCGACATGCCAAATAGGAAAATTCTGCGGGGCAGGCGGATGGGCAGTTCGCCCCCGGCCTTAGCCCTGGCAAGCGCGTCGGCCATGCTCTGTTCTATGCGATTAAAAAAAGCATTGCGGCTTTTCTCTTGATGGGGGGCCAAATCTAAAACCCTGCGCCAGAGTTCACCCTGCCAAAGCTCTGTCTGTCGGCTATCGGCATCCAGCACAGTAGCTTCCAGCTCTTGAATCGATCTGCCCAGGGCCCATTGGTCCAGCCAATGCGGGCGGTAGAGCATATAGTCGTCGTATATTTCTGCCAGAGAGCCGGCAAGATCGAGCAGGCGCAGCTCGGCTTCGCCCTTAGAGGCTTGCCCAGAAAGAGTTTTTTGCACATGGCGGCTTAGAATTTCCAGCCCGCCAGTGGGCGCGCTTGGGAGCGCGCCTGGAGGCGCGCCAGTTGGTGCACCCTTGAGTCCCTCGGGCGCGCCTGGTGCCTTTAATTCATCCTGAATAATTTTAACCAAGGCCCAGGCCAAGATATCTTTTTCGAAAATACTGCGCGTCTCCCGCTCGCCGGAAAGCAAAAAGCCCAGCTTCATTAAAAATGGTGTCGGGCGTATAGTGGTGAGCAGACTTACCACCCCCTGGTAGCGGGCTAGGCCAAGGCGAAGCCAACGGTCCATGCCCGCCGTCTGGGTTATAAGGTATTCGCTTTCCAGGGCCTGCATTTCCTGCGGGCGCTGGGCAATATCTTTGTAAAATTGATGGGCCAGAATTTCTAAATTGGTATGATGATATATTTTGAGCACGGCTTTCTCCGTTTAACAATTTAGAACATTATAGCATAAAAAATGAAAAAAACTCAAAAAAAACCTGTGCCCGAATTTTGGGGCACAGGTGTAAAAGAAGGGAGCAGAAAAATTATCTTTCGGCAACCAAGAGGGTTTTGGGGTCCAGTTTTAAATCGTCAAAGCCCTCTGGCGAAAGCTCGCTTCGGTCCTTGGTCACATTAAAATGGATGAATTCGGCCTTGGGATCGAGGCTGACAATGACATCGATTTCGTTCTGCAGCTCCTTTAAAACAGCTGGCAGTGTTTTTTTATCGGAAAGCGAATCGTTGTCGTTAACGGTACAGGAAAACCAGATCTCAAGATTTAATTTTTTTGCAAAACTCTTAAAGGCCTCGATTGTCTGGCAATTGCTTTTGGCAAAGTCGTAGCCATCAATAATGAGCGCCTGGGCCTTAAAACCCCCGTCCACAATGAGGGCGTTTAAGCTTTTAAGAATTTGGTCCGTCGTCAGGGAATCCTGGTTAAAATTCATTATAACCCGGTTCATAATAAGGTCGCTCTTTACATCACTGGCGTTTTCCAGATTTTTTTTGCGCGAAAGCTCGTGGAAAATATCCTCGTACCACTGCATAACATAGTCTGCATGCTGATAAAAAGAGACATGTACCACCCTGTTCCCCTGCAAGAGCTTGTCCAATGCAATTTGTACCAGGACAGCGGTTTTGCCCACACCCTTTTTAGAGGAGATAACACCTATTTCGCCGCCCTTTAAGCCACCGTTAATAGATTTTTCTAAAATGCGCATAGGACTGCGCTGTATAAAATCTTGCTTTACCATATCTGCCTCCTTATTTTCCCTGGTCTTTGCGCCGTTTTTCTTCGAAATCCTTAATAAGCTGGTCCGAAATGCTACTGGGGACCCTGCCATATTTTAAGAATTCCATAGTGAACTCTGCCTTTCCCTGGGTCAAAGACCGCAGTACGGTAGAGTAGCCAAACATCTCGCTCAGCGGGACCACCGCCTCTACAGTAGAATAGGCCCCATCTTCGGTCGACGAGCCAATTATACCACGGCGTTGGTTAATAGAGGCAAAAATATTCCCTTGAAACTCGGTGGGGCCCTCGACGCTCACCTTCATAAGGGGTTCCAGAATACAGGGCTTGGCCTTTGCATAGGCCTCGCGGAAAGCGCCAATTGCAGCTTGCTGGAAGGCAATATCGGAGGAGTCCACAGGATGGCTCTGGCCATCGTTAATGACACAGCGAATATTGACAATGGGGAAATTGATAAGGCTGCCCTTTTGCTTGGCCTGTTTAAAGCCCTTGTCGCAGCTGGGCACAAATTCCGAAGGAATGGTGCCGCCCTTAATGGCATCTACAAATTCGTAGTCCAGCTCTTCGCTGGGCTCCATGTAACCGGCAACACGGCCATATTGGCCAGAGCCACCGGTCTGTTTTTTATGCGTATAGTTGAATTCGGCCCGCTGGGTAATGGCTTCGCGGTAGGCCACCTGGGGCTTGCCGGTCTCGACATCGCATTTATATTCCCGCTTCATGCGTTCGACATAGACTTCCAGGTGTAGCTCGCCCATTCCGCGGATAATTGTCTCGTTGGATTCGGGGTCCACATAGGTCTGGAAGGTGGGGTCCTCGCGGGTAAAGCGGTTAAGGGCCTTAGACATTTGGTCGGCGGCCTTTTTATCTTTAGGATTGAGCGAAAGAGATATAACGGGCTCGGGCACGTACATGCTTGTCATGGCATAATTTATGCTGGGCGAGCAGAAGGTGTCTCCCGAGGCGCAGTCTACGCCAAAGAGGGCCACAATATCGCCAGCAACACCCTCGGTAATATCTTCCATTTCCTTTGAGTTCATGCGGACAAGGCGGCCCACTTTAAATTTTTTGCGTGCCCGGGTATTAAAGAGGTCCTCGCCCTTTTTTAGAATGCCCTGGTACACGCGCACATAGGTAACCTGGCCATATTGCCCGTCTTCGAGCTTAAAGCCCAAGGCCACCGTTGGCAGGTCGCTGTCGGGTTTAAGGATGACCTTCTCTTCGTTTTTATCCAGGTCCAGGGCGAAGTTTTCAATTTCGCTGGGCTCGGGAAGATAGCGCTCGACGGCGTCCAAAAGGGGCTGGATGCCCTTGTTTTTGTGGGCCGAGCCCATCATTACCGGGACCAATTGCTCGGACAGGGTGCCCTTGCGGATTGCGGTATGTAAAAGCTCCTCTGGAATGTCCTCGCCGCTAAGATAAATTTCGGCCAGCTCGTCGTCGAACATGGTGGCGGCATCGATAAGCTCTTCGCGATATTTTGCCGCATCCGCCTTTAAATGGGCAGGAATTTCGGTGTAGCGCAGCTCGGTGCCGGCATCACCATCAAAATAAATGGCCTTCATGGTAATAAGATCGACAACGCCTTCAAGCTTGTCCTCTAGGCCAATGGGAATTTCGATTAAAACGGCATTGAGGCCCAGTTTTTCGCGCAATTGCATGCGCACCTTAAAGGGGTTGGCGCCGGTGCGGTCGCATTTATTGATAAAAGCAATGCGGGGGACATGGTAGCGTTTTAATTGCCGGTCCACCGTAATGGATTGCGATTGAACCCCACCAACGGCGCAGAGAACTAAAATTGCGCCATCGAGAACGCGCAAAGAGCGCTCAACCTCTACGGTAAAATCGACGTGGCCGGGTGTATCAATTAAGTTAATTTGAATGTCCTTCCATTGAACCCTTGTGGCCGCCGATTGAATAGTAATGCCACGTTCGCGCTCGAGCTCCATGTGGTCCATGGTGGCACCAACGCCGTCTTTGCCTCGAACTTCGTGAATCTGATGAATTTTGTTGCAGTAAAACAGAATGCGCTCCGAAAGTGTGGTTTTTCCAGAGTCGATATGTGCGCTAATTCCAATATTACGCATCTTTGATGTGTCGATGCCCATCTTTTCCCTTACCTCTTGACTGAAATTTGTTTGTTCCTCTGGGATGAAAGTACTCCCAATTGATGAAATGTATTAGAAAATCTTGTAAGTTTCAAGTGCTGTTCGCATTTGATGCCCTATTTTTCCGCCTTTCTTTTAGCTTTTGGCAAAGACCCCTCTATTCTGCCCTTTATGCTGTATTCAAACCTGTCCTTTAGGGGTAGATAGCTACAGCGCAGGCGAAAGTTTCTATGTGATGGGCCAAAACCAAGTCCAAGGCCAAGGCTGCTGTTGTCAAAGTGGCCCGCTGTCCGCTCTAGGCGAACTGCGGCATCGCCTTTAAGGCCCTGAATAGTGCCCGAGCACTTTGCATTGAGCTGCCAGCCCTCTAGGCCGGTGGCTATGCCATAGCAGTCCAGGCCCATATTTAAATTTATTTTATCCAATATAAAGCGAATATCCAAGCCGGCGCGCAGGCTCTGTACTACCCTGCCTTGGAGTTTTTGGCGATATTCCAGGTTTATTCCCTTAAGGGCAAAGGGGCCCTGGGGAATATGCTCCCAGCCCCCCTGAAAGTGAAGATCGAAAAGACTGCCCCTTTGGGCATGTAGGCTTGTACGAAAAAGCAGGCTGTCTATCCTTGTAGGCGGGGGGCTTAGGGCGGCTTGGAATCGGTACTGCAGTTCGTGCAACTTGCCCTTGAAATCGAGGTAATTATCCGTACAGCTATCTGCTGCCAGGCCCAGCTTCCATTTGTTTTTTATCAGCCTTGTCTGAAGCCTTGTGTAAAGGCCGTTTTCGTAAAATTGATTTTCGGAAAAACCTACATGGAAGGAGGAGCTTACAAAGGCCGAAATATACTGATACGACAGGCCATAGAGCATGTTTTGGCTTTCGGGCAGGACAGGCGAATCGGAAAACCAGCTGTTTGGGGCCTTTGGGGAAAGCTGGCTAAGGGCGGCAAAGACTTCTATGGCGCTGGCTTGATGCCAAGAGCTCTGGGTATACAGGAGGGAGCTGTTAAAACCATTGGCATCGGTGGCGCTCAGGCTGGCTATGCGGGTATGCCCACTGCTCTTGCTCGAGGCAGTTAGGGGGCTGGCGATGCAGATAGCTACACTGGGGATTCTACTTGGGGCGGCTTCGCTATCTATGGAAAAGCGGGGAGGGGCCAGGGCCGTAAGGGGGGCCAGGGAGCGGGAAAAAGGGGAGGTCAACTGTTTGCGTATGCCCTGGTATAAAAGAGGGCCGGCCAGGACAAGAGAGCCGGTGCCGGTGTGCGAGAAACAGGCCCCAAAGAGGTCGTAATGCTCCCAAGAAGAGCCCTCTTTAAAAGGAAGTAACTCGCGGTCTTTTACCAAGACTTCCAGCTCTAAGCCGCTCCGATTTTCCCTGCCAGAGGCCTTAATTTGGCTTTCTAAACGCCCTTTTTCGTTTAATTCACTGCGCGCCGACCAATTGGCTTCGAATGTGCTCTCTTTTTTTTGGGCAGGCTGGGGCTGGCTTGGGGCTATCAGTATAAAAAGAAGGGCAGATATAAATAATAGGTTCTTCATACCTATAGGTATGGGTAAACTTGGCAGTTTATAGCTATTATTTTAAAAAAAAATATTCTTATTGATGAAAATGAGACAGAATGTTATTCTTAAACCGACGGTGAACCTGCATGCAGGTCGTCGATCCCCATTTTTCCAAGACCATCAATATAGTATGACTGGTTGCGGAGTATTCTGGAGGCATATATGTCTTTCTCGTTAAACACCTTTCCGGTTGTATACCGCTCGAAATACGAGGATGCTCGTTGGAGCGAGCAGTGGCTGGAAAAAGAGCATAAAAGTCCGGCAGAGGAGGCCCAGCTTTCCGCAGCCGAGCGGGAGGCGCTTTTGGAAAGGCGCAACTGCTACGCCGATATGCCTTTAGTAAGTTATACCTCGCAGTATGGCCTGGGCTGCTTCGAGGGCATTAAGGCCCTTCCCCAAAAGGATGGGGGCCTGGCAATTTTTCGCCCCGACCAGAATGCTGCCCGTTTTTATCGCTCAATGGCGGGCCTTTTAATGCCCGCCTTTCCCGAAGAGCTCTTTGTAGCTGCCTGTGTTAAGGTGGTTGCCGACAATGCCGCCAAGGGTTTCCGAGTACATTACGATGCGGCTTGGGAGAAAGATTCATTTATGAATGCCGCCTCGGTATATATCCGCCCCTTTTCCTATAGCGAGGGGGCTATAGGTGTCTCGCCTTCTAAAAACCCCTGGGTAATTATTGTCGCCTCGCCCGTGTCTTCCTATTTTTCCGGCGGCAATTCTGCGGCTATTACCACCGACAGAGTACGGGCGACGCCCCGGGGCACTGGCTGGATAAAGGCGGCCTCGAATTATGTTATTTCGACCCTGGCCAAGCACGAGGCTACCAGTGCTGGCTACATGGAATGTATTTTTCTCGATGCCATTGAGCAAAAATATTTAGAGGAGGGCTCCTCCTGCAATATTTTTGTGTATTTAAAATCTGGCGAGCTGGTTACTCCCGCCTTGGGCGACACTATTTTGCCGGGCATTACCCGCCTAAGCCTTATAGAATTGGCCCAGGACATGCGTGTACGGGTGAGCGAGCGCAAAATATCTATCGACGAGGCAATGGAAGAGGGGGCAGAGTGCTTTGTTTCGGGCACCGCCGCCGGTCTTACGCCCATCGAGTCGATAACGCACAAGGGTAAGACCGCCGTCTTTAATAATGGCAGGGTGGGCGAGCTTTCTGCCAGCTTACGTGATACACTAAAAGGCATACAATATGGCACTCTGCCCGATACAAAGGCTTGGATGCTAAAGGTGGTATAGCAATGTCAATTCCTTTCCCCAGCTTCGAGAAAAGCGCTGTCTCCGGCTTGCCGGTTCCGCCAGGCCTGTTGGCTAAGATTTCGAAAAACGGGAAGGCTGACCAAGGGGGCTCCCCCCTAAAGGTTTTGGACTGGGCCGGTTTCGAAGCTGCTGCCTCGTATAGCTTCGACGATGGGCAGCCCTCCCACACCCAACACTGGGCGGCCTTAAAAGCGACGGGTATCCCCATGACCTGGTATCTGTGGACGGGAAATAATCTGGCCCCCTATTACGACCAAACCTGGAAGGAGGCACTTTCCTGTGGCCATGAACTGGGCAACCATACCAAGTCGCACAAAAGGCTGGCCGAAATGCAGGGCCCCCTTTCGATGGCCAAGGAAATTGAGGACTGCGAAATTTATTTAACCGGGCTGCTGGGCCAGAGCCTTACCCCCTCCTTTGCCTATCCCTTTGGTGAAACGGGCTGGAAAGAGAGTTTTTATATAAATACTGATGGCTCCACCCGCGAAAACAGCCGTTTTCTGCTGGCCCGCTCGGTAATTGGGGGCCGCATTGGGCCAGAACAGGACATAGACCCCCTTATGCTCCCCATTTTTGGGGTCCGAGCCGACCACAGCGAGGGCGATTTTATCGACGAACTCGATGCGGCCCTGCAGGAGAGGGCCTGGACTATTTTTATGTATCATTCAATTTTGCCCGGCGAAGATTGGTATGCTGGGGTAAGCCTTGAATCCATTCTTGGCTCGCTGGCCCATGCCCGCAAGGGAGAAAAAATGTGGCTGGATACGGTGCTCAACATTGGCGCGTACTGGTATGCGGCAAGGCAGTTCAGGGCCCTTGAGCCAAAAAAGACCGAGGCAGGCCTAGTATGGGCCTGGCAACTGCCCCCGACCTATCCCCCCGGTAGATACCTGCGACTTGCCGCTGGGCAGGGGAGCCTTTGGCAAGAGGGCTGCCAATTGCCAAAGCACCCAGCCGGCTTTTGGGAAGTGGCCCTCGATGCGCATCAGCTTGAGTGGCGAGCTCCCTCGTTTATAAGTGAATAGAGAACCGGTATAAAAAAGAGTGTTATAAGCGTGGAAGAGGTAAGGCCTCCCACCACCGTAAGGCCAATTGGCTGTATCATCATGGCATTGCTGCCCCCAAAAAAGGCCATGGGTAGCATGCCCAAAATGGTGGTGAGCGTCGTCATAAGAATGGGGCGCAGGCGCGAAATACCGGCTTCTAAGCAGGCCTCGGTAATGGCACTGCCCCGGCGCACCAGCAAATTCGTATAATCCACCAATATAATACCGTTATTTACAACAATTCCCGCCAACATAACCAGGCCCACCGCGGTAAACATGGTAATTGGTTCGCCGACAATTAGATGGATAAGAATAACGCCAATTGCCATAAGCGGAATAGTAAAAAGATTTATAAAGGGGTCCTTAAACGACTCGTATTGCCCGGCCATCACCCCAAAGACAAGTAAAATAGCCATGGTTAAAATAAGCCCAAAGGTCTTGCCCGTATCCGAAACCTCTTTCCACGAGCCCTCGTAGCTTATGCTCACCGAATCGGGCAGAATAATATTTTGGGCAATGGCATCCTGAATTCTTTTTTCCATTACATTGGCCTTTTCGTCGCTTAAAATATTCGAGGTAATGCGCATAATTCTATTTTGATTCTCGCGGCGAATACTTACCGGGCCCAGGCCATCCTCGATGCGCGCAAAGTTGGCCAGAGCCACTAGCCCCGTATTGGAGGGGACAAAAATGCGCTCTAAGTCTATAAGCTTTGTGCGGTCTTCTTCGGCCAAAATAAGGGTAACACTGTAATCGCGCCCGCCACTGCGCCAAATGGTGGCGGTGGTGCCGTTTAAAGCGGCATTTAATTCGCGGGCGGCAGCCGCAATATTTACACCAAGGGCATAGGCGCGGTCCCTATCAATATGTACCTCCACCTGGGGCAGGCCCTCCGTTAAATCGAGGGATGGCCGTTCCAGGCCCGAAACCTGTTTTTCCATCACCTCCATTATTTCGTTTGCCAGCTGGTAAGAACCTTCGATGTCGTTGGAGCGCAGGGCTATATTGATATCCGCCCCCCCCTGCATTTGGCGGCGCATGCCCATCGAAAAATTAAAGCGGGCCTCGGGAAATGTATCGAAGTGTCTACTCAGCTTTGCCTGAATTACCTCGACGGTATCAATTTGTTTGCTTGCCTCTGGTAGCTGAATGCGAATACTGCCGCGATAAGAGCCCCCCGGCCCCCGCCCCGAACCGGCGTTGGCAATAATACTTGTCCAGCCCTGCACTTCTTCCAGGGCCGCAGCCTCGATATTGCGCACTACGCTCTCGGTTTTTTCCAAGGTGGTGCCAATGGGTAGGGAAATATTTAAGCTCACCTGGCTGTCGGCCATTTCGGGCATTAAATACACCCGCATACGGGGCACCGCCGCCGCCGAAAGGACGAGGCTGCCAATTACAATGAGCACGGTGGTTAGGCGGTGGCGCAAAGCAGCGGATAAAAGGTAGCGGTAGCCGCGCGAAATAAAATTTAAACTGGCTTCGAGCAGGGCATCGACCCAAATTAAAAAGCGGTTTTTAAGCGGGCGCTCGATGCGCGTCTGCAGGGGAATCCATTTGCCGGCCAGGACGGGCACTAAAAAAAGCGCAATTAAGAGGCTGGAAAAAAGAGCAATGACAATCGTAAAAATCATGTCCTGTGCCATTTGGCCCGTCATTCCCAGGCGGTTTTTAAAGAAAATAATGGGCAAGAAGACGCAAATAGTGGTCAAATTGCCGGCAACTACCGACTTAAACATCTCGTCGGTACCCAAAATTGCCGACATGCGGGGCTTAACCCCCCGTTCGCGGTATTTATAAATATTTTCGATAATGACAATCGAGGCGTCTACAATCATTCCCACGCCCAAGATAAGGCCGGTTAGGGTCATCATATTTAAGGTGATGCCCGCCAGATGCATTGCCAACATGGTTACCAAAATGGAAAAGGGAATTGAGATGCCAATGATTAGGGTGCTGCGCATGCTGCGCAGGAATAAAAATAAAATGATAATTGCCAGTAAAAAGCCCTGAAAGGCCGATTCCACCAGGGTGTTAATTGTGGCCCGTATCTGTTCGGTGCTATCGGAAATAATAAGCAGGTTGACATCGGCGGGCAGGGATTGGTGGATATCATCCAGGCGCGTATAAATTTGGTCGGCCACCTGGACGGAGTTTGTGCCACTTTGTTTTTGCACCTGTATATAGACCCCTGGCTCGCCATTTATATAGACAGCTGAGGTCTGCTCCGACAGGCCCAGTTCGACACTGCCTAAATCTTTTAAGCGCACGGAATAGCCCCCGCGGCTGGCAACCTGGGCGTTTGCAATATCCTCTATGTTTGTAAAGCCGCCCATGGTGCGCACATTGTAGCTGCGCCCCTCCTCTTCGATGGAGCCGGCGCCCAGTTCCAGGTTTTGGCTGGCTAGGCTTTGGGCCACTGCAGAGATGGTCAGTTTATAGGCGTCCAGGCGGTTTTGCGAAAGTTCAACCTTCACTATTCGGCTACGCCCCCCCGAGACACTGGCCTCGGCAACGCCATCAATTTGCTCGAGCCGGCCTTTTACAATGTTTTCACCCAATAATCGCAGGTCCTCGGGCGGTCGGTTGCCGCGCAGGGCAATTTGCATAATTGGCATTTGGTTGGCATCGAATTTAAAAATGGTGGGCTTTGCCACGGTGTCGGGCAGGGCACGCTGAATGCGGTCGAGCTTGTCGCGAATATCGTTTATCGCCTCGTCTAAATTCACACCATATTCAAATTCCAGAGAAAGGCTACTGTTGCCCTCGCTGGAGGTAGAGGACAGCCTTTTAAGGCCACTCACATTTACCAGGGCCGATTCCAGAACCTCGGTTACCTCTTTTTCTACCGACTCCGGTCCGGCTCCCGAATAGGTGGCGCGTACCGAAAGAAAGGGGCGCTCTACAGTGGGAAAGAGGTCGATGGCCAGATCCGAAACGGTATACAGGCCAACAACGGCGACAAGGGCAAATATGATAAGGGCCAAAACAGGCCGGGATACAACGGAACGGGCTAAACTCATGCAGTGCTCCTTTTATTCAATGGCGGGTACGGCAAAGAGCTTAATGCCGTCACGGGGAAAACGCGTTTTTATATCGGCGACAATGCGACGCAGTGCATCTAGGGCCTCGGCCTGTACATATAAAATATAGAGACAATTGAGTTCGGGCCAGGTGTCGTCGCCAAGGCGTTTTTGCTGGCCCCCCTTACCCTGGACCGCCGGAAAAAAACTATAATTCATTTCAAGTTCGCAGGCATCGATTGCCTCGGCAATATCCTCTTGCACCGATTGGTTTGCAATAATTTCTACGCGGTACATATTAGTTTGCATTTTGTCCTCTTATGTCCTGGTTTTCACTTTTTTTTTCTTCGCCCCTGTCTACCGCGACATCCAGTACCTTGGCTCCCTCGCTTAAAACCTGGCTGCCCTCGGTAACCACGCGCTCGCCTTCGGCTAGGCCTTCGAGAATCTGGCTGCGTCCATCGACCTGTATGCCTAGGACAATCAGACGGCGTTCTACGCTGTCGTCGTCGCGGATAAGCCAGACAAAGCGCTCGTCGTAGCGCGAACCAATTGCCTGGCTGGGAATGGTAATTGAGTTTCGGTGCAAGTCGGTGTTTAAGCGAATGCGCGGGAACATGCCGGCATTAATTCGGGGGTCGGGGGCATCAAATACAAGGCTTATACTCTTGGTGCGACTTACCGGATCCACCATGGGGTCGATGCGCTGGACCTTTGCCGGAAAGGCAAGACCTGGCCAGGCTTCTAGGTAAATTTTTGCCAAAAGCCCTGTTTTAAGGGCCCCAATGTCGCGCTCGTTTACCCTTGCCAATACTTCCAATTCGTCGCTGCGGGCAATGCGCATAAGCGGGCTCTGGGTGTTCACGCTTGCACCCTCGGTAATATTGAGGATTACCAGTCTGCCTGCCACTGGCGCATATACCGGCGATAGCTCGTAGCGTTCGCCGGGGCGGGATGGGTCAATTCTTGCGAGCAGTTGGCCTTGCTGCACCCAGGAGCCCAATTCGGCCTCGATACTGCGCACGCGCCCTGAAATATCGGCAAAGACATCTAACTTTGCCACATAGTCAATTTCGCCATTTAAATCTAAATAGGACTGTAGGTCCTCTTTTTTTACTATCTGTGAGCGCACCGTAAAGGTGGTGGCTCGCCGCGTTCTATTTTGGCCTGGGCCAGCAGTTGCCGCAGGTGCTGTTCCTGCGGTCGCAGATCCGCCAAATGTAGCCTTTAGCTTTGGTGCGAGCAAAAGTGCCCCCAAGCCCAGAACAATAACAGTGATAATAACGATATTGCGTTTTTTCATTTTTCCCCTCCAATAGCGCCCAGGGGCAGGCCACAGGCGTATTCTAAATCTAAAATAGACGTTAAAAGATTTTGTTCCTGTTGAATAGCGCTCACCTGCGCTTCTAAAAGGCTGGCTTCGGCTGTTTTAAGCCGCTCATATTCTATTGTGCCCCGCCTCCAGGCCTCTAGGTTTAAATCGTAGCTGCGTTCGGCCAGCTTTAAGGTGGCCTGCCAAGCGGCTAAATTGTTTTGGCTGGCCTGAATACTGTCTAGGAGTTGTTTTTTCTCCAATAAAAAGTTTTCTTGCGCCCCAACAAGTTGGAGCTCGAGGTCTTTTAGTTTATCATCCTGGCCCGCCATATTCGTGCGTACCGCCGAGGCCGGTAAAAGTGGGTCTAGGTTCATGCCCACGGTGGCAGAAAAGGTCCCAGCCTGCTGCCAGTTTTCCCAGTCTCGGCTCGAAGTGTTTTCGCTATAATTCCAGGAAAGCCGGAAATTTGGCAAAAAGGCCTGGTTAAACTGGATTTTTTTGGCCAGTTTAGCCGATTCAATTGCCTTAATAATTTTTTGCGTCTCGGCCCCCTCGCCAGCCCCATCAAAATAGACAGCCATATCCTTGGGCAGGTCGGCGGTTTTAAGCGGCTCAAAGACAAAATTGGCATCGCTAGCGACCGAAAGGCCCAAAAGAACCTGTAATTGCAAAAGCAATTGCTCTTGGCCCCGCTGCATTGCCTCAAACTTTAGGCGGGCCGATTCGGCAGCAACTTGCGCATTTAATAGAAGCAATTCGCTGGCCAGCCCAGAGGCCTGTTTAACCTTGGTCTGGTCAAAACTTGCCTGGGCATTGCGTGCGCTCAGCTCCAGGGCCTTAATTTGGGCTTCGTTGGCCACCAACTGCAGCCAGAATTTGCGCACCGAAAGCTCAATTTTGCGCTCGGCCTCGCGAAAGCTCAAAGCCCCGCTTTCGTAGGCCAGCCGAGAGGCCTTAATGCTCTCGGGAATGGCAAAACTAAAGCTCCACGAAAGGTTGGCCCCCGCGCTTACCGCCCAGGGGCTGTCGCTCTGGTTTTGCCGCGTTGCAGAGCCAGAAAGCGAAAGCCCGGGGTACAGGCTATTCCAGGCGCTATCGGCCACCCGTTTAGCGGTGCCCAGGGCAATTGCCCCCTGGCGCAAACCGAGATTCTGCGTCAAAGCCATGTGAACCGCTTTTTCCACATCAATTTGTTCTTGCGAGTATACTGTGCCGCCAAGAAGTAAAAGTATTGGCAGGACAAGCCAGGGGTTTCCCCACTGGCGACATAAAAATTGCACAATTTCCTCCAAATCTACACGCCAACGACTATTTTAGTGCATCAGAGTATTTAAAGTATATAAAACTAAACAAAAAAGGTCAGGTAGGTTACAAAACCGATATGGTTTATCGAAGATTTCACCTCTTGCTCATTATTCTCCAATAATTTTTACCAGTACGCGCTTGCGCCGCCGGCCATCAAATTCGGCATAATAAATTTGTTCCCAGGGCCCAAAGTCCATCTGCCCATTGGTAATGGCAACCACCACCTCGCGCCCCATAACCTGGCGTTTTAAATGGGCATCGCCATTGTCCTCGCCGGTGCGGTTGTGCAAATACTGGCTTGTCGGCGCGTGGGGTGCAAGACGTTCGAGCCAGGCATCATAGTCTTTTAACAGGCCAGATTCGGCATCATTTATATATACACTTGCGGTAATGTGCATTGCATTTACCAGGCACAGTCCCTCTTTAATACCGCTGGCCAGAATCTCGCGCTCGACTTCGCGGGTGATATTTATATAATCTCGCCGGCTGGGAATATCGAACCAGAGTTCCTTTCTATGCGATTTCATATCATCCTCCTTAACGTATATTGATGCAGTTTATCCTAGTTCCCGGAAAATTTCACCAACGAGCCCAAATTTTTCCAGGTGAAATTTTCGATAAACTGGTTTTTTCATTTCCAGGTGAAATTTTCGGTAAACTGGGTTAGAATACTTTCGCAATCGTTTACGAGTAACTCAAAAGGAGGAGTAAAATGAAAAGATTGTTATTTTTAACTCTTGCTTTGGCCATCGGCCTAGTCCCCATGGGGCTTTGGGCGCAGCCAAACAGCCAGGTAGGCGGCGAACCGACCGCCCAGCCCTGGAAGGTATTTCCAGCCGGTGCCGGGGTGAGCTTTGCCGATGCCGATGGACACATCTTAAAGCTTGGCGATATTGCTATAGATAAAAGCATTCTCCTAGAAGGCAAGGGGGCGAGCTTAGAAATTAGCTATCGGGTGGCGCACAATTCACAGCGCCGCATTTTGGCCTGGACCGATGTGAGCGGGCCGGCGGACATTGCCTTTACCACCACCGAAAACCTTGTTGCCAATAAAGTGGCGGTCTCTAAAATGTTGCCAAGTGGAACCGACTTTGTCAGCATTCCCCTGCCAAAGGAAATGCTCGCCGATACCCGCAGTGGCAAGGTGCTCACAGAGGTCTATGTGCTCTTGTGCGTGGACAAGGGAGAAATTGGCCAGGGTGATGCCTATACCGACATTGCCACCAACCAGCGCGGGGGCTCCCGGCGCAACGGGGTCAATGGGGTGGATCTGGCAAAAGAGCTGGATATATTTGATAGCGTAAAATTAAATATAGATTATTCCGAATTTATTTCGCGCATTTCGCTTACGCCAGGTTCCGACGAGACAATGATGAACTTCGCATGGTTTACCGAAAAAGACAGCGCAAAGTCGGCCATTGTGCAATTGGCCAAGGCCGAAGAACTGGGCAATGCCGATATGCCGGCACATGCGACAGCCTTTAACGGAAGTGTCGCAAAGGGTACCCGCGACTTCGATACAAACCGCGTTACCGTAACCGGCCTTTTAAGCGAAACCGAGTACGCCTATCGCGTGGGCGATGGGAACCAGTGGAGCCCGGTGTATAATTTTACCACCGGTAACCCGCATGGTCGCTACAATGTAATAGCCACGGCAGATCCTCAGATGGGTAATGCCCGCGAGGCAGAGGCCTGGCGAAGCACCTTAGAAAAAGCGGTGGCAAAGGCCGGCCATGCCAGCTTTATACTCAACGCCGGCGACCTGGGCGACAAGAGCAATAGTATGGAGCAATACGGCTGGGTAACCGCACCAAGGGTACTGCGAAGCCTGCCCTTTGCCACGGCAATTGGGAACCACGACACCTTCGACTTCCTCGGCCCTCCCCACGAGCAAATTGGACTTATGCCCATACATTTTAACTGGCCCAACCACACCGACTTAAAAGTTGGCGAAGGCGACAAGCCCTTTATGCGCGCCGGTGGCGATTATTATTTTAATTACGGCAGCACCTTATACATCGTGCTCAACTCCAATGTTAAAAATGTAGAAATTCACCGTCCCTTTATGAAAAAAGCAGTGGCCTCGAACCCAAATGCAAAATGGATTGTGGCCCTCTTGCATCACGATATTTACGGGACCGGTGACCACGCAGGCACCGCGTATCAGGATGCCCAAAAAATGCAGCCCACCTGGTCGCCCTTCCTCGACGAGTTCGGCGTGGACATTGCCATAAACGGCCACGACCACGTCTATGCCCGCTCGCTGTTTATGCAGGGCAATAAGGAGCAGCGCGAACAGATGCCAGCTAAGATGGATCCCCTTGGCATCAATATAAAAGAAAAAAATCCCGGCAGCTATGTCCTGCCAAAGGGCATTCTGTACATGGCCCTGTCTGCATCGGCCTGCGAAAAAATGTATGCTCCCGAGTATCAGGATTGGGTGGCCTATACCCACGGCATGCTGGGGGTTCCCGAATATTCAATTATGACAATTGATGGCGATACCCTCACCTTTACCTCCTACCGCAGCGATACCGACGAGGCGACCGACAGCATCACCCTGCGCAAAAAGGCAAGTGCAGAGGATTTAGAAACCTTGCTTGCCGATGCACAGGCAATTCCCCAGAGCATCAATATTGTAAGTGGTTGGGACGAATTCTTAACCGCATTCGAAAGGGCAAAAACAGCCCTTGAAACATCGGGCGATATCCATGGCGCATATGTCGACCTGTATCAGGCCTATTACGCCATCAGCTTGAACACCGACAAAACAAAATTGAGCAGCCTTATTGCAGAAGTGCAGCAGACTCTGGAAGAGGCAAGCGAGGGGCTGTGGACGGGGCAGTACCCCGAGGGCTCAAAGGCGGTGCTTAATAAAGCGGTCGACGAGTATGCCTTAGTCCTGGTAAATAAAATGGCAACCCAGGTAGAGACCGACAGGGCACAGGCTAGCTTACAGGAAAAATTAAATGCCTTTAGGGCATCGGTAAGCGCAGTCGATATTCCCTGGTCTGCCCAACACCGTATTAAGGGCGAGGGCGTCAACAAGGTGGAGCTCCTGGGCTGGATGGCCGGCGATGTGCAACATGCCTATGTTGTTAAGCAGGAATTTGCCAAGGACAATCTCGGTGGTAAGCGCAGCAGTCCGGCAGATGGTCCGGCGAACAAACTTGGCGGGCGCGGACCCAGCGAATCGCATATAACCAAAACACATATTGGCGAATGGATCCGCTACGAATTAAATATCGAAAAGGCGGGCTGGTACCGAGCGGCCCTGGGTGTGGCCAACGAAAGCGGGACTGAGCAAAAAATACTTTTGCGCAATATGGCCAACGACAGCCTGTGTGCCTTTAATATTCCGGCCGATGCCAGATTGCCAGCTGCCGGTTGGAGCGAGGCAGCCATGGTCGAGGCGGACAGAGAAATATATCTGCCCAAGGGAAGATGGGTCTTAGAATTATATTTTGTAAACAATGGGGTGGGGGTCTCTGTTTCCTCTGGTGCCAATGTGGCCTTCCCCAACGATGCTGGCAATGTGGCCTATCCCGATGGCCCGGATGTGGATATTTTAACTCTCGTTTATGTGCGCGATGGCAAGGCTCCAACACTTGCACAGGATCCAAACATCTACGCCCTTCCCCTTCCGCCTACTTCAATTCAGGGAGCACCTGCCCGCCAAAAGGGTTGGGCCAGCGAGGGCTATGTGGACGACCAGGGCAATGTGTCTAAGGGTATTAGTCTTGATGTCTTTATGGCGGCGAAGACCTTGGTTCTCGAGCTTGCTGCCAGACCTGCCAGCACAAACATTCAGCTCCACCTTATTCCCGAGGGCAATGGTTCTACTTGGGCGGCAAACGAGACAACGCCGAACAATACGCCGGCCCTGGTAATGAACACCCTGTACCGCGATGGTAAGCTTGTCTTCCCGCTCGACGAAATGTTGGGCTACGAGGCTTGGAGCAAGTCTAAAGTTAAATGCATGCTCGACATCAGCTATTACTCTTATGGCTGGGACGACATGAACGTAATGAAGGCCTACTTTATTCTCGACCCGGCACTCATGTCCGATGAGCTCAAGGCTGCCCAAGAAAAAGCTGCCACCGCAACCGCAAGCGCCGACGAAGCCGCAAGCGACGAAGAACCTGCAGCCGCAACAGCAAGCGACGAAGTAGCGGTAGCCGAACCTGCAGCCGAGCCCGCCGAGGAAAAGCCGGCCAGCCGCCGGGCGACAAAACTCCTTACCACCAGGGGGCTTTTAAGCAGAGTTCCCCCCAAGCCCGAAGCAGGGGAGGACCTCGAGTACCAGGTTCAAAAAGACGAGGAGCTGTGGAGTGTGGTCTTCAATTATTACGCATCCCGCAGCGACGATGTAATTGCCGATCTCTGGGATGCCAACGCCGATTACTTACAATCGACCAATGGCAAACTCGAAGCGGGCAAACTGCTCCGCCTTCCTGCCGCTGGCCTTGTCGACCCCATCACTCGAGGCAGTGTCGAAAACATGGCGGGCGTTTACTTAGTAAAATGGGGCGATACCCTCGCAGGTCTTGCCAGAACATTTTACGGCAATGCAAGCTCCTGGCGAAAAATTTACGACGCCAATACTGAGCACATAAAATTGGTAAACGGCATCCCCATGATTTACGAAAAACAGTGGATAATAATCCCAGAATAAAAAATTAGCCTACACGATAAGGGGGGGGCGGGCAACTGCTCCTCCTTCTTTTTTTATTTGGGGGGCCTCATGAACTTCGTTCATGCATGAACGAAGTTCATGAACGGGCTTTCCGCTCCAATCTTTTTGCCTCCGGCAAAAAGGATTTCCACTTCAATCCCTGGCCCACATTCTCCCTTACGGTCGAATTCTCCCCCTTTCCCTTTTCTCCTTGCCCCCAGAAAATAACAGCGTTACAATTTGGGCATGGAATATTTAGCACATACCAAAAATGAACAAGGAGTTCCGCATCTATTAAAGGATCATTTAATAGGCACAGCAGAACTTATGAAAAACTTTTGTTTTATTCAAGAACTAAAAGAAATCTTCTACCTTACTGGATTACTTCACGATTTTGGGAAATATCAAACTGCTTTTCAGAATTATTTAATTAATGGGGGAATAAGAGGTTCTGTTCCCCATGCTCGTTGGGGAACTTATTACTTGGGGAAAAAATTTCCTGAAATAGCTTTTGTTATTAATGGGCACCATAAAGGTTTGCCCAATATAGAAAGCTTAAAGGCAGATTTTAATTTAACAGAAAAAGAGATTGTAGAACTAGAAAAACTAAAATCTAAATTTAATAATGAAATTGGAAAAATTGAAGTAATAGAAAATAATCAGTTTATTAAAAATAAAAGTAAATCTGAACGAGAGCTAATAATACGCTACCTTTTTAGCTGTTTAACAGATTCAGACTGGTTGGATACAGAAAAACATGCTGATATTCAAAAAAACATGCGAAGAATTTGTGAAAAATTAGAGCCCATTCACCTAATAACAAAATTAAATAATCATTTAGATGGCCTTAGTAAGACAGGTGAAATTAATATATTGCGAAACCACACACGAAATTATGCCCTTTCCAGAGCCAGCCATCCTCAGGGTTTTTTTTCTATGAACCTTCCTACCGGACTGGGAAAAACCTTGACATCGGTGGCATGGGCTCTTGAACATGCGAAAAAACACAATCTAAAAAGACTTATTATTGTTTTGCCTTTTATTAGTATAATTGATCAAACAGCGACTGAATTAAAAAAAATCTTTGGAGAAAATCTTGTCTTAGAACACCACTCCTCGTTCGAGCTAGAAGATTCTGATATAGAAAAAAATGATGCCAATATATCTATTATATCTAAAAGACTGGCCTTCGAAAATTGGGACTACCCAATTATCGTAACAACCTCCGTGCAATTTTTTGAATCAATTTTTAGTAATAAAACAAAAAAATGTCGAAAACTTCATAGAATTGCAGAATCTGTTATAATTTTTGATGAAATTCAGACCTTAAAAAAGGAACTTGTTCTACCAACACTTGAAATTCTCGAAGATATGACAAGCCTTTTACGATGTAGTTTCTTATTCTGCACTGCTACAGAACCTGCATTTCGTGAACGTGAAGGCTTCAAAGGTATAAAAAACTTAGTATCTCTTGTTGATAACCCAAAGGAGTTATTCAAACAAACTGAACGGGTAAATTATTTTCTGTTAAAAGAAGGCAAGGAGCTAGATACAGAAAATTTTATAGATATAGTATCTAAACAGGCCGGCAGTAAATTAATAGTTGTAAACACAAAAAAAACAGCGTTAAGAATATTTAACAAATTAATCTCAAATGATAACAGTACCCATTATATGTTTTTATCAACCGATTTATGCCCTGCCGATAGAAAAGAAAAAATAAAAAAAATTAGGCAAAAATTAAAAAATAATGTTATAATTACACTTGTATCGACTCAATTAATTGAGGCAGGTGTTGATTTTGACTTCCCTTGTGTTTACCGCGAGATAGCACCTATGGAATCGCTTATTCAAGCGGCAGGCCGGTGTAATAGGGAGGGAAAAATGAAAGACAAGGGAAAGGTTTATATATTCAGGCTTTCTGAAGAAAGTTATCCAGATACTCAATATAAAAATCTTGCATCTTTTTGTTTTGAAAAAATCAAGGAAAACATTTCAGTCCTTCACGATTATACTGCCTACGAAAAATATTATGAGGCTGTTCTAGAACTGTATATTGATGGAGATAAATACTCAATTTCTCAAAATAGGGCTTTATTTAAATTTGAAGACGTTGCGAATTCTTATAAACTTATAGATCAGGCAACAAAACCCCTGTTTATACTCAATTACAATAAAGACAGTGCTCAAATTGGGAAAGAAATCGAAAGCCGTGCATGTATGCAATTGCCAATTACAAAAGAATTGTATCAAAAAATCCAACAATTTTCTGTAAATGTATATCCTAATTTTTTAATAGATAATAAGTGTTATGTGCAAATGCAAAACGAAATATTGGTCTGGGTTGGAAAATATAATAAAGACACTGGCATTAAGGGCGAACAATTTACAGTGAACGATTTAATTACTTAGGAGGTATCGAATGTACATTGACCAAGAGGTTGTAAGCGTAAAGGTGGTCGGGGATTTCGCCTGTTTCACGCGACCCGATTTAAAAGTTGAAAGGATGAGTTATCCCTGTATGACTCCTTCTGCAGCACGAGGGATTTTAGACTCTATATTGTGGAAACCTGAATTTCAATGGTTTGTAAGACGTATAAAAATTTTAAATCCAATACAGTATTTTTCTGTTAAACGCAATGAAATAAAAAAAATGCAGGGAAACCAAGAAATAATCATTGAAGAAAGTCGGACTCAACGAAATAGTATTGTGCTAAAGAATGTGGCCTATATCATCGATGCATCAGTGTGCCAAAAAGAACCGAATACTGCTAATCCACCTAAAAAATATGCAGAAATGTTTAAAAGAAGAGTTGCGAAAGGGCAGTCATTTCGTAGGCCTTACTTAGGCACGCGAGAGTTTTCGGCTGAATTTTCGCCGATTCATAAAAACGATGAGCCATTACAAAATCTCACCGTTCCTATTGGCAGTATGCTTTTTGACATATTTTATGATGACAATGGAAAACCACAGCCATTGTTTTTTTACGATGTTGCTATAGTTAACGGGGTTTTAAATTGTGATGTTAGCGAAAATCAAAAAATGATGGAATCAAGCCACATACTGCCTAATAATGAATACCCATTTGCAACTGCTCTTTATGATTTTGCTAAACAAGAGGAGGAATAAATGCTTAAAGAATTGAGTGATTTAGGTAAAAGAAACCGGAAACAGGAAGCAAATAAAGGCAAACGTATTCACAACGCTTTAAAAGAAGAGTTAATTTCCATCGATTTAGTAATAGACAGATCAGGTAACTTTATTAAATTTGACCTTATTGAAAAAATATCCCGGCCCGCAGAAGCTCTAACCGCCAAAAAAGGAAAAGCTCGATTATTGCTAGATAAAGCAGAAGAAATCCTCTGTTATATGCCAAATGAGCCTTCAGAAAAAATTATAGCCAGCGTAAAGTTTAAACACGATTTATTTTTAGAAAAGCTCAGTGACTACAAAGATCTTATTGCATTGCAACCTGTCAATAAATTTTATTATGAAAATAAAGATCAAGGCCTTGAGGTCGCAAAAGCAAGTTTTGAAGAGCAAATACCAGAGAAACAGAGGTCTGGAAATATTGCCTTTAGAGTAGAAGGGCTTTCGAAAAGGATACACGAGGAAGACGAAGTATACGATGCTATTATCGATAACTTTGAAAAAAATCAGAAAGCCTCACTTAAGGATACTACACATATATGCTCTGTCTGTGGAAAAAATGAGTATCCAATAGCAGATGAACCACATGGTATGATAAAGCGTGTACCAGATGGAAATCCAATGGGTTGCGCACTTGTTTCCTATAATGAGCCAGCTTTTTTATCCTATGGATTAAAAGGAAATTTAAACTCGTCTGTCTGTAGCAACTGTGCAAAAACATATGTAGAAGGAATAAACTGGCTATTAGCAAATGGACAAATACAAAAAAATGACAAAGGCAAGGAATACTTAAAATATTCAAACCGGAAAAACTTTGGAAAAGATACAGCAATGGTGTATTGGCTTCGGGAGGGAAATAATTTCCCCGACTTAGACCTGTTGGAGGAGCCAAATATTGGGGAAATCGATGAGCTTATAAATTCAGTAACATCTGGAAAATACCATGGCATAGGAGTTGAAACTAATCATTTTTATTCATTTATATTATCTGGCGCAGCTGCTAGAATATTTATTAGAGATTGGATGGAACAATCATTAATAGAATTAAAAAAGTCAATTGCCCTTTGGTTTACTAAAATAGTGATTATGCAATTCGATTATAATCAGCAAAAATTACTGCCCCACTACGCCCGCTTGTACGATTTAGCCAAGGCTGCACAGAATAGCAAAGAGACGAATGATGTTACTTTGTCCCGGGTTGCTGTGTATCTGTGGAAATCAGCCATTTCCCGAGAAAAACTACCTCTTTGGGTTTTATCCGCAGCTTTAAAAAGACTACGATTTGAGGAAAAAGGTTTTACTCCCACACGATTAGCATTAATTCGTCTAGTTTTAAATCAACACATAAAGGAAGGAGGCTTAGAAATGAAAGAGAGTCTGGATAACAGCAATAGTTCTACTGCGTATATCAGCGGTAGAATATTTTGCACTCTGGAAAGCATCCAGCGGGCTGCATTGGGAGATAATATCAATGCGGGAATTCGGGAGCGTTTTTTTTCTTCTGCATCAATGACACCGGCAGCTGCCTTTGGAAGATTAATGAAAATGTCTCAAAATCATTTGTCTAAATTAAAGGGAGAAAAACCAGGTTTAGCAGTTACATTGGATAAGGAATTACAAAGTCTAGTGTCAAAGATCGACTCTTTTCCCATTTTATTTACCTTAGAGGAGCAGGGGAAATTTGCCATTGGATATTATCACCAAAAGCAAGAGTCTTACAGAAAAACAGCAGAGAACAAAGAGCTTAAACAAGCTCTTGTTGAATAAACAGGAAAGGAGATTAATGGTATGAGTGAAGCAATTAGAAACAGGTACGACTTCGTATTCTTATTCGATGTCAAAGATGGTAACCCCAACGGAGATCCCGATCAGGCAAATCTGCCGAGGGTGGATGTCGAAAACCAAGAGGGCTTGGTAACCGATGTATGCATTAAAAGAAAGATACGCAATTATGTTCATTTGAAACATGGTAGCAAAAGCCCTTATAAAATTTTTATCCAACAGGGAAATATTCTTAACGATATAATTGATGGTGCTTCTGGAGATGACATTAAGGCTAGACAAAAAGACCTCTGTGGCCATTATTTTGATATTCGAACATTTGGAGCAGTTATGAGTACTGGGGATAAAGGTGCTGGCACAGTTCGAGGTCCAATACAACTAACTTTTTCTCGCTCGCTAGATAGAATTTATCAAGCGGAACATTCTATAACACGTTGTGCCGTAACTACACAGAAAGAGGCAATAGCCCAAGAAAAACGAGAAAGCGCCTCAACCTTTGGGCGAAAATCAACGGTACCATATGGACTTTATAGAATGCATGGTTTTATTTCTGCAAATGATGCCGCTAAAACAGGATTTTCAGAGGACGATCTAGCTCTATTTTGGGAGGCCTTGATCAATGCTTTTGAACACGACCGGGCCGCTGCTCGTGGAGAAATGAATCCTAGAAAATTAATCGTTTTTAAACACGAGTCAGTGTTAGGGAATGCTCGAAGCGGTGAATTATTCGATAAAGTAGAAATATCTCGTAAGATAGAACTTCCGCGGTCTTGGAGCGATTACGATGTTGTAATCAATAAAAACAATGTGCCTTCTAATATAACCATCGAAGAAAAACTATAAGAGGGGCACTTGACATACACCGACGAAGATTTACTAATGATTTCTTCTTTACAGCATTATGTCTTTTGCCAAAGACAATGTGCATTGATACATTTAGAAAATCTTTGGGCCGATAACGTCTTTACTATTCAGGGTGAGCTTTTACATAACAGAGCTCACTCTGAAACATTTGAAAACAGGCCTTTAAAAACAACAGAATTTGGCATACCAATTAGATCCTTAAAATATGGCATTACTGGAAAATCCGATGCAATCGAATTTCATAGTGATGGAAAAATATTATTAGTAGAATATAAAAGAGGAAGGCCAAAAGTGGGAAAAGAAGACGAGGTACAGTTGTGTGCCCAGGCTCTATGTCTCGAAGAAATGAGAAAGATAAAAATCGATTTTGGAACTATTTTTTATGGAAAAACGCGCAGACGTCATCAAGTTGAGTTTACAGAAGAGTTGAGAGATTTAACGATTGAAATAATTAATAAAACACGTTTGCTGTTGGAGTCTAAAGTAACGCCACTTCCCGAAAAAAAGAAAGCATGTAAGAGTTGTTCTTTACTAGAATATTGCCTTCCAGATAAATTGTCTAAAAAAAGATTAAATGTACAAAACTACATAAAAAAAATAATTTCAATGGAGGACCTTGATGAAACGGATGCTTAATACCCTTTATATTATGACTCAAGAGTCTTATGTAAACCGAGAAGGGCAAGCTCTGGTTATTAGGGTAAATAAAGAAGATAAACTAAAGGTTCCAATTATTACGATTAGTGCCGTGGTCTGTTTCGGAAATGTCTTAGTTACACCAAAGGCATTGGAATTATGTACAGATAACGAAGTGACAATTACCTATCTTAGCTATTATGGCCGATTTATGGCTAGAATTCAGGGGCGAATTTCAGGCAATGTACTTTTACGCAAGGCCCAATATAAAATGTCGGATGACAAGCGTATTAGTTCCTGTATAGCGCGAAATATTGTTGCTGCCAAAATTAACAATTCCCGACGTGTATTAAGTCGTGCTATTCGAGATCATTCAGAAAAAATTGAAACCGATGCAATTCAAAAGACTGTTTCCTACTTTAAAAGAACTTCGGAATATATTTTAGAAGAAACAGATTTAGACAAAATTAGAGGAATTGAGGGGGATATTGCAAAGAAATATTTTTTCCATTTTAATGATTTGATTACTAATCAAAAAGCAGATTTCTTTTTTAACGATCGAAATAGGCGACCTCCTAGAGATAGAATTAATGCACTTCTTTCTATGTCTTATACTCTTTTATACCATGATGTTAGGTCAGCTTGTGAAATTGTTGGTTTAGATCCGGCTGTTGGTTTCTTACATCGCGATCGTCCTGGTCGTGGTGGTTTGGCTTTGGACATAATGGAAGAATTTAGAAGTTTTATTGCTGATCGTCTTGTTCTTAGTCTCGTTAATTTAAAACAAGTTTCTGGACCTCAATTTGTAACATCAGAATCTGGAGCTGTACTTATGAATGATGATGCTAGGAAAGTTTTGCTTGCTACGTATCAAAAAAGAAAGCAAGATTCTATTACTCATGGATTTTTGGAAGAGGAGATGCATTTAGGTTTAATTTTTCACGCTCAAACACTTTTGTTCGCCCGTTTTGTTAGGGGGGATTTAGAAGATTATCCTTCCTTTTTGTGGAGGTAGTGGATATGTTAATCTTAGTAAGTTATGATGTTGCTTCCGATAACAATGGGGCAAAACGCTTGCGCCACGTTGCCAAAACTTGTGAGAATTTTGGTCAGAGGGTGCAATATTCTGTTTTCGAATGCTTACTTGATCCAAAGCAATGGGTTGCTTTAAAGGCTCAGCTGGAAGGGATTATTAATAAGGAAACCGATAGTTTGCGCTATTATTATTTAGGCAAAAACTGGGAAAGAAAAATTGAACACGTTGGCGCAAAAAGGAGCATAAATTATGAAAAAGACGTTTTAATTCTATAGCGAACTGGTAGTTCACAAAAACTGACGTATTATAAATTCATAATATAAAAGGAATTAATATTGCTAAATAAATATAACCACACTTATTTGATATGTTCGCAAAATACCACTTTAATTCCTTATCCAATAAATATATAATTAGTTAAGAGTCGCGCCCCGCGTGGGCGCGTGGATTGAAACCGCGATTGCCTGCCGTCCGGTCTTTGCTCCGGCGGTCGCGCCCCGCGTGGGCGCGTGGATTGAAACT